>JAJZDX010000037.1 GCA_021805865.1 Pseudomonadota bacterium | reverse complement strand
CGGGATATCCCGCTATCCGCCGGGAACGTGTCGCGGCTCAAACCGCCCGAATCCGCTTCCCATCACGCCGCTCGTCTCTCTGGAACAGCTCGGGCCAACCGGCCGCTTTTATCGCGGGACGTAACAACATCCCCCGCACGACCCGGCCGCATCGCCTCCAGGCACCCGCCGGCGGACCGAAACCGCCACGGAGATCATCTCTTTCGAGACCCGCTATGCCGGCGAATTCAAGCGGCTGAACCGGGAATGGCTGAACCGGTATTTCCGCGTCGAGCCCGTGGACGAGGACGTCCTGTCCAGACCCCCTGGAAATCTTGAGCGCGGGCGGTACTATTTTCCTCGCTCACGACCAGGAGAAAATCGCCGGCACATGCACACTGCTCCCCGCCGGGGAAGGACGGTAGCCAAGATGGCCGTCACCGCCGGCTCCCAGGGACTTGGCATCGGCCGGAAGCTGCTGCGGGCTGCCATCGAGAAATACCAAGCGAGCGGCGGCCGGGAGCTGTTCCTCGAGAGCAATAGCCGTCTCAAGTCCGCCCTCACCCTGTACGAGTCCGCCGGGTTCGTGCACGCCCCACGCCCATTCGAATCCCATTACGAGCGGGCGGATGTCTACATGGTCTACCGCGCTACGGGCGCGGGAACGCCAGCCTAGGCCAATACCCGCCGGGTTCCAGGCTCCGCAGTGCGGGCGCGGCGGATTTCGCTCAGTCGCCCTACGTGTTCGACGAAGCGGATAGGCCCGGAACGGGCGGTGGCGTACGCTGGCCGGCGGCGCCCGCCCCGGCGTCCCCTGCCGCGCGGCTTGCCCTGCAACTTTTCGGCGCGCGTCGTGTTCTTGCATGAAACGATGAAATACCCGTGCACCTGGCAAGCTCAAGGCCTGATTCGCAAGAGTTCGCAGCGTTTATGCGCGCCTATCAAGATATGGTCTTCTCCACGGCCGTGCGCCTGACGGGCAACGCCGCGCAGGCCGAGGACATCAGCCAGGACGTGTTCCTCAAGGCGTACGAGCACTTCGATCGCCTGAGATCGAGCCCCACGGCCGGCGGGTGGCTGAAGACGGTCGCCACCCATCTGACGCTGAACCACCTGACTCGCCATCGCAAGCGCTGGCGGCTCTTCTCGGAAGTCTTCGCCGAGGACGAGCAGGAGGAGGACATCGAGTCCGCCGCCGCCGCCTTCGAGGGCGCCCTGCTCCAGATGGACGATGAGCGGCGCCGCGAGCTCATCGAGCAGGCCCTGCAAGGCCTGCCCGAGCATCAGCGCGTACCACTGGTGCTCTACCATTTCGAGGACATGCCGTACCAGGACATCGCCGCTCGCCTGGGGCACTCTCTCGCCAAGATCAAGACCGACATCCTGCGCGGCCGACTGGCCCTGGCCAAGGTCCTGACGCAGAGTGGTCTCGCGCCGGAGCCCGGCCAGAGCTGCCCACCATGAGACACCAAGATCCCCGTGAAGAGAGCCTGGAGCGCCTGACACACGAGGCGTTGCGGCGGCTGCCGGCGCACCGAGCGCCCGCCTCACTCGAAGCGCGCGTTCTGCGAGAGATCGAGCGGCGCGCCGTGCTGCCGCGCTGGCGATCGGGGATCGCGCAGTGGCCGGCGGCCGCCCGCGTGGCGCTGATCGGCGCTTGCGCCGCGTGCGTGCCGCTGGTGTGGGTGCTGGGCAGAAGTCTGTGGACCCACCTGACGGCGGCCCTGGCCGCCCCGGGCGTCGCGCCCTGGGTCACGGATGCTCGCAACACCGGTCTCACCCTGCTGTCGCTAGCCGAGCTCACCGTGCATCTCGTGCAGCTGATTCCGCACGAGTGGCTGTTCGGCGGCCTGATCGTCACCGGCGTCGTGTATGCGGTGCTGGCGGCGATGGGCTACCTCCTTTTCCACCCCACCTTGCCGCATTCCAAGGCGCATCAGGTATGAACCCCTCCCACCGTTTCCTGCCCGGCGCGCTGCTCGCCTGCCTGAGCCTCACCTGCGTGCCCACCCAGGCCAGGGAGAGCGCAACGGCCCTGGCCGCCGCGCCCGTGACGGTCAATGCCGGCGCAGGCGGCTCGCAACAGATGCGGATCGGAGACGGCGGAATCAACATCACCAACGGCTCCAGGCAGATCCGCATCGGCAACGGCGGCATCCGCATCACCACCGGCTCGAAGTCGATTCGGGTCGATGCGCCCATCCCGCGCATCCACCTCGAGGTCGGGCGCACGGGACACATCCACTGCCATGACGGCAATGAGATCGTCGCCATCGGCCACAACGCCACGCTGCCGGCGGACCGGACCGCCTGCGACGTCGTGGCGATCTTCGGCAATGCCGTGGTCCACGGCACCGTGTCCGATTCGGTGGTCACCGTGTTCGGCAGCTCACACGTGGACGGCGATGTCGGCAACAGCGTGGTATCCATACTTGGCAATACCCACATCGACAGCGCTGTCGCCCAGAGCGCGGTTGCGGTGCTGGGCAACGTGCATCTCGGACCGCATGCGGTGGTCGGCGGCCAGGTGGTGAACATCCTGGGTACGACCACCAGCACTTCCACCACTGTGATCCGGGGCGGCACCGTCAACCTGCTGTCGGGGTTCGCGCACGCCCTGCCGGGCCTTCAGGCGTGGAGCGCCCATTGCCTGATCTTCGGCCGCCTGCTCGCGCCGCGCCTGGACGTCGGCTGGGCGTGGGGCGTGGCGCTTGCGCTGCTGGCGTTCTACCTGCTGCTGGCGGCGCTGTTTCACGAAGGACTACAGCACTGCGTTCTCACGCTCGAGGAGCACCCGGGACCGTCGATCCTCGCGGCCCTCGCCATGGTGCTGCTGACGCCGATCGTGATGTTGGCGCTGGTGATGACCGTCGTGGGCATCGCCGTCGTTCCCCTGTTCTGGATCGCGCTGTTCTGCGCCGGGATTTTCGGGCGTGTGGTGACGCTCGGCTGGCTGGGCGGGCGGCTGCTGCGGGCGACCCGGGCGGGCGCCGCGCCGCCCGTGGTCCACGTGCTGGCTGGAGGCGTCGTGGTGCTGTTGCTGTACATGGTGCCCGTGCTCGGCTTCATCGTCTGGGCGCTGGTCGGTCTGCTCGGGTTCGGTGCCCTCAGCTACGCCACGCTGCTCACCGTCCGCGGCGCCCGCGGCACGGGCGCGAGATCTCAGCCGGGCTTCGCACCCGGGCCGGATGCGTCCGCGGGCCCCGCATCGCCCGGAATGGATTCCGCCGCGTCGCAGACCCGGGCGCAGAGCACCGGGACCGACGACACCCGCACCGCAGAGGGCTCCCCTTCGAGCGGTTCCGCTTCGAGCGGTCCGGCCGCCACGGCGGCCGGACTGGACCTGACGACATCGCCGCGGGCGGGGTTCTGGTTGCGCATGGCCGCGCTGCTGATCGACCTGGTGCTCGTCGGGTTTGCGCTCGCCATGATCGGTCACCACGGCTCCGACGGGACGCTGCTGGTGCTGGCCGGCTACGGCGCGGTGATGTGGAGGCTCAACGGCACCACCGTCGGCGGCATCATCTGCAACCTCAAGGTGGTGCGCCTCGACGGGCGGCCGATCGGCTGGGAGACCGCGATCCTGCGCGCTCTGGGATGTTTCCTGTCGCTCGTGGCCGCGGGACTCGGCTTCTTCTGGATCGCCTTCGACCGCGAGCATCAGGCCTGGCACGACAAGATCGCCGGCACCGTGGTGGTGCTGGTTCCGAAATCAAGGGGGCTCGTATAGCCATGGGACACTTTCCGGAACATCACGCTGACACCGCGCTGGCGGTCCATACGGGATCCGAAACCTCTGCCACAGGGCAGGTCGATCCGGCCGCCGTGGACGCGGAGCATAGCGAGACCGTCACCTGGATCGGCCGCGAAGTCCCCGCGTACACGCCGCCCACGACAGGGTGGCCCACGCTGGCGGCCGGCCTGCGGCGCAAACGGTGGTGGGTCATCGCCGCGGGGCTGCTGGCCGCTGCGCTCGGGGCGGGCCTGTGGATGCGCCTCACCTCGATGACGCCGGCGCTCATCCCGCTCGCCGACCAGCGCAACATCCCCCTCGTCTCGACGCTGGTCCCGGGCGTGCAGCCGGTGAATACCCAGGTCCTCGTGACCGGCTCGATCTCGGCCCGTCACGATCTGCCGATCGGCGATGGCGGGCAGGCCGGACGCATCGTCGCGGTCTACGTGCAGGTGGGCGCTGGGGTGAGACGGGGCCAGGTCCTGGCCCAGCTCGATGATTCGGTACTCAAGCCGCAGGTGGCCGAGCTCGTCGCTGCCCTTGCCAGAGCGCGCGCCCAAGCCAGGCTTTCCGCGGCCGACTATCGCCGGGCGCTGGCGATCGGTCCGGACGGCGGGCTGTCAGTGCAGAATATCGAGCAGAACCAGGCGACGGCTGTCATGGACGCCGCCGACGTGAAGATGGTGGCGGCACAACTGCAGCAGAAGCGGGCACAGCTCGCGCTGACCCGCATCATCGCGCCCGTCGCCGGTACCGTGCTCACTCGCGACGCCGAGGTCGGCCAGGTGGCGAGCCCCGGCGGCCCTCCATTGTTCACCCTGGAGGACAAGAGTCGGGTGGAGCTCATTGGTCAGGTGGCCGAGCAGGATCTTGCCTCGCTCAGGGTCGGCCAGCCGGCCAAAGTGCATCTGATCGGCTATCCGCGGCCCTTCCCCGGGCGCATCTGGCTGCTCGGGGCAACCGTCGATCCGCAGACCCGTCTCGGGCAGGTTCGTATCGCGCTCAGCCCCGACCCTGCGCTGCGCCCCGGCGCGTTTGCGCGCGCCTTGATCACCGAGAGCCATGCCGAGCGTCCCGTGCTGCCGCAGACCGCGGTCATGACCGACTCCGCCGGCTCGTATGTCTTCATCGTCAACCGCAAGGGCATCGCACTGCAGCATCGGGTGCAGCTCGGCGGCGTGATCGCTTCGGGCGTGGTCATCGCGCGCGGTCTGACGGGAAGGGAGCGCGTCGTCACGTTGGCGGGCGGGTTCCTGCAAAATGGCGAGCGGGTGCGGGTCGCTCCCGTGAATGGGGCACGCTCATGAGGCGCCTGTCGGCCTGGGCGATCCGCCACCCCCTGCCGCCGCTCGTATTGTTCGTGGTGCTGCTGTTCGTCGGCGTGGTGTCCTTCGTACGGCTGCCGGTGACACTCCACCCGCACCTCTCCTATCCCATCGTGTCGGTGGTGGTCACCGAGCCGGGCGCGGCGCCGGAAGAGGTGCAGATCCAGATCGTCCGCCGGATCGAGGCGGCGGTGGCCGGCATCAGCAACATCCACCGGATCTACTCCGACGCCTATCAGGGCGGCGAGGAGACCGACATCGAATTCCGGATCGGCACGCCGACCGATCGCGCCCTGACCGACGTCCGCGACGCCGTCACCCAGGTCCAGCCCGACCTGCCAAGCGACATCCTGCCGCCGATGGTACAACGGGTCAAAGTCGACGGCGGGCCGATCGTATACTACGCCGTCAGCTCCACTGACATGAGCGACCGGGCGATATCCTGGTTCATCGACAACACCATCACCAAGACGCTGCTCAGAGTTCCCGGGGTGGCGCAGGTCTCCCGTTCCGGCGGCGTCAACCGTGAGATCCGCGTCGAGCTGGATCCGGCGCGCATGCAAGCCCTCGGCATCACCGCCTCGCAGGTCAACCAGCAGCTGGCCAGCCTCAACACCGACCTGCCCGGTGGCCGCGCCGATCTCGGCGACGGCGAGCAGACCATTCGCGTGCTCGGCGGCGCGCGCACCGCGTGGCAGTTGGCGCAGACACAGATCGCGCTGCCCGGCGGGCGGTTCGCCAAGCTCGGCAACATCGCCACGGTCCGCGATGGCGCCGCGCAGGTGCGCAGCGTCGAGCTGTTCAACGGACGGCCCGCCATCTCCTTCGGGGTGCAGCGCGCTCCGGACACCTCGGACGTCACGGTGCTGCGTGGCGTGCGGCGCGCGCTCGCCGGGATCCGCAAGGAATACCCCGACGTCAACATCAATCAGACCTTCACGACAGTCGCCTACACCGAGCAGCAGTACCACTCGGCGCTCGAGGCGCTGATCGAGGGCTCCATCCTCTCGGTGCTGGTGGTCTGGCTGTTTCTGCGCGATACGCGTGCGACGCTGATCTCGGCGCTGGCGATCCCGCTGTCGGCGATCCCGACGTTCGCATTCATGAAGATGATGGGTTTCACGCTCAACCAAGTGAGCCTGCTTGCGCTCTCGATGGTATCGGGGGTGCTCGTCGATGACGCCATCGTCGAGATCGAGAACATCGTACGGCACAAGCGCATGGGCAAGAGCGCCTTTCAGGCGGCGCTCGATGCGGCCGACCAGATCGCGCTCGCGGTCGTCGCGACCTCCTTCACCATCATCGCGGTGTTCGTGCCGGTGAGCTTCATGGGCGGCATCATCGGCCAGTACTTCAGGCAGTTCGGCCTCACGGTCGCCGCCGCCGTGTTCTTCTCCTTGATGGTCGCCCGCATGCTGACGCCGGTGATCGCCGCCTACACCCTGAAGTCCGAGCCGGAGCCGGAGCACCGCGACGGACCGGTCATGGCGTGGTACATGCGCGTCCTGAGCTGGTGCGTGCACCATCGCTGGAAGACCATCGGGCTGGGAGCGCTGTTCTTCGCGGCCTCGGTGGCGGGACTGGCGGTGATGCCGAAGACGTTCATCCAACAGTCCGATACCAGCAGCGCGGCGCTCGAGATCCAGCTACCGCCGGGCGTGCGGCTCGCCGATACCGAGGCGGTGGCGAGTGCCGCCTATCGCATCCTCGCCCGCCAGCCCGAGGTGACCGCGATCGACGAGTCGGTCGGCGGCAACGGCAGCGTGCGCACGGCGAATCTGTACATCACTCTGGTTCCGCCCGCCCGGCGAAAGCTGAGCCAGGAGCAGTGGCAGAACCTGATGCTCACCAAACTGCGCTCCATTCCCAACGCGCAGATGTATTTCCAGAACTTCAACGGCGACAGCAACGGCCACGACATCACCATCGATCTCACCGGCGATGACCTGACGCTGCTCGAGCGCACGGCCCGCAAGGTGATGCGCCAGATGGCGGCCCTGCCGGGCCTGCGCGATGTCAGCTCCGAGGACGGACTGCCGCGGCCGGAGATCCGCATCCGGCCGCGCTTCGACCTGTCCGCCCAGCTCGGCGTCACGGTCGCCGACATCAGCCAGACGATCCGCATCGCCACGATCGGCGATCTGCTGCAAAACGATGCAAAATTCACCCTCCCCGACCGGCAGGTGCCCATTCTGGTCAACCTGAAGCGCTCGGCGCGCAGCGACCTGACCGCGCTGGAGAATCTGCCCGTGCCGACCCGCGGCGGCGGCACCGTGCCGCTGAAGGCGGTCGCCGCATTCAGCTTCGGCGAGGGCCCGACGCAGATCCACAGCCGCGACCAGCGTCTGCGCATCGCCATCAACGCCGACCTCAACGGCATTCAGCTCGGCAAGGCGATGAAGGAGATTCACGCGCTGCCGACGCTCAGGCGCCTGCCGCCCGGGGTGCACCTGGCCGACACCGGCAACGCGCGCCTGATGTCGGAATTATTCACCGACTTCGCGATCGCCATGGGCACCGGCATCCTGATGGTGTTCGCGGTGCTGGTACTGCTGTTCACCCGGGTGCTGCAACCGGTGACGATTCTGTCGGCGCTGCCGCTGTCGATCGGCGGGGCGGTGGCGGCGCTCTACATCACCCACAAGCCGCTGTCCCTCGGCGTGATGATCGGATTTCTGATGCTCATGGGCATCGTGGCCAAGAACTCGATCCTGCTCGTCGACTTCGCTATCGAGGAAATGCGCACCGGCAAGGATCGGCTCACTGCGCTCCTCGAGGCCGGCCACAAGCGTGCACGGCCGATCGTGATGACGACCATCGCCATGGTGGCGGGCATGCTGCCGGTGGCGCTGACCATCGGCGATGCATTCCGTGCACCCATGGCGATCTCGGTGATCGGCGGCCTGATCGCCTCCACCGCGCTGACGCTCGTGGTCGTGCCGGCCGGCTTCACCGTGGTCGATGACGTCGAGCGCTGGATCGGGCCCAGGATCGCCAGGGTGATCATCGCGGAGCCCGCGGTGCCGGGACCTGCGGGCGCGGCCGGGCCCGCGCCGGCCGGGGAGCCTGCTGGGCAGCCGGTCTGAGGCGCTCGCAGGCCGGGGCAGGAACCTTGATTGCGGATGAGGGCGATCGACTCACGAACAAGGCGCGGGGAAGTCAGATGAATAAGACGGTGGCTGCGTGGGCGCTGAGCGTCACGGTTCTGGGGAACTTCGCGGTAGTTCACGCCTCGGACAGGGACACCGGCCACGGATCCATCGAGCTGCGCCATCATGCGGTGCGGATCTGCGCCCGGGGCGAGCCGAGGGCCGACATCCTGCGCAACGGCAATCTGCTCATCGGGGGCAATCCGGTGGCGCTCACGCCGGCGCAGCGCATTCTGACCCTGCGCTACTACCTCGATGCGCACACCGTTGCGGCCGCGGGCGCGGCGGTGGGCAAGGCGGGCGGCGGGATGGGGCTGAAGGTGATCGGCTCGCTGTTCTCGGCCCTGTGGCACGACAACTCCGCCATCGTTGACCACACCACACGCTCCCAACAGAGGCGCCTCGAGGCCCGCCTGAAGGACCTGTGCGCACGGATGAGCGCCCTCAGAGCGGTCCAGGACCGGCTCGCCGCCGCTCAGTCTGCGTTCGCGCCCTATGCCTATCTGCGCCGATCGGATGTCCGGGACTGCCTCAAGGGCATCAGCCACTGAGCCCTCCGGGAATCGAGACCGACCGAAGAGGCTGCTGGCATAGTCGTCGGCGGCGCATCTGCTCGCGCCCGCGCCCGGATTGTGCGCCGCGCGCATAACCGCTACCTTTTCTGCTTTCCCCTTCAACGTGGATGAGCACACCCATGACGAGCCCAGTTCAAGACGAGAACCGGTCGCGATTCGATGTGATCGCTGCCCAATGGGACGATTCGCCGATGCGTACCGAGATGGCGAAGGCGGTGGCCGATGCGATCGCGGAGGCGGTGCCGTTGGCGCCGAACTGGCATGCGCTCGAGTACGGATGCGGTACCGGGCTCGTTGGGCTGCGGCTGCTGGCGCATGTGGGTCATCTGCTCGAGACCGATCTCTCGCCCGGCATGCTGGCCGTGCTCGGTGAGAAAGCGCGCGCCGCCGGGCTCGACAAGATCGAGACCCGGGTGCTCGATCTGACCACGAGCCCGCCGCCCGCGGCGCGTTTCGATCTGATCTTCAGCAGCATGGCGCTCCACCATATCCCGGATGTCGCTGCGCTCCTGCGCACGTTCTTCTCGATGCTGGTCCCGGGCGGCTGGGTGGCCCTGGCCGACCTTGACGCCGAGGACGGCAGCTTCCACAGTCCTGATGTGCCGGGGGTGGCGCATCACGGATTCGACCGCAAGACCCTGGAGGGTTGGCTCGGCGCGGCGGGTTTCACCGCGGTGAGCATTCGCACGGCGCACACGGTCGAGCGGGAGCGGGAGGGTGAACAGCGCCGCTACCCGATTTTCCTCGCGGCGGGCCATCGGCCGTAAGCACGGGTTTCCCCGAGATCGGAGGGAGAGCTTCCGTCGACGGGAAGGGATCCGCGTTGCTCGCCGCCGCGGATGACCGAGCCGGAGTATCAACATGAATGCCGATAGTGGAATCCCGGGATTCCTCAGACTGCCTTCACGGCATTCCGTCACGGTAACGATCGATCGGCTCGAGGCGAGCCTGAGGCGGCGCAATGTCTTGGTGTTCGCCCGCATCGACTTCGGCGGTGATGCCGCTCGAGCCGGGCTGCGCATGCAGCCGGAGCAGTTGCTGATCTTCGGCAATCCCAAAGTCGGTACGCCCTTGATGCTGCAAGTGCCCGCCGTCGGGCTCGATCTGCCGCTCAAGGCGCTCGCGTGGGAAGACGCCGGAGCAAAGGTCTGGGTAGCCTACAACGATCCGCAATACATCGTGCGGCGCTACGGCATGGAAGCCGCCCTCGCTGCCAATCTCGCCGCCATCGTGCCGATCATCGAGGCCGCCGCCGGCGCGTGATCTGCGATGTCGGCGCAGCAGCCGATGCCGCGCAAGAGCATACGTGGCGTGACAGGGGAATGGCATGGCGCCGTTTGATGGAATTTCCCCGGCTGGCCGGTCTTCGCGGTCAGCGCACGCGAGCAATGCAGCGCGGTTTCGACGAACTCGTGCCGCCGCAGCATCTCGAAGGTCATGCGGACATGCTCCCGATGAGGGAATGTGGCGGGGTCGGTTTCGCCGCGCACGAATTGCAGGACATCCAGGGGAACATCAGTCATCGCCTTCCCTCTCGCGCAGTCGGTGCGAGTCCTCGGCCGTGAGATCGAGGCCGTATACGCCTTTGAGCGCCTTGATCTTGCGCAGCGTTGCGGCGGAGAACGGCGGCCTGCCTTCGAAGGCGTGCAGCACAATGCCCTCGAGCAGATCGCCGAGTGACATCTCGAGCTCTGCGGCGAGCGCCTTCAGCACCTTCAGCAGCCGGCTCTCGAGGCGTACACCGGTCTGGACGCGGGTCACTGTCTTCATCGGCTCATGTTACCAAGGTACTTAGGTACCATCAAGCCGGCCGGGCCGCGTCATCTGCCGCACCTTGGCAACCGATCTTCCCCGGATCCCGATGCGGGCTCACCCGTCCCGCTACGCGTGCCTTGGCTTCCCCGGCTGCTCGGGGCAGTATGTCGCCTCGCCACATGATCCGTCCGGGGCAGGCTCCCCCGCCCCCGGCCGTCACTTCGCGCCTCGCCCCCCTGGGACGGCTCACCCGGTGGCGCAGGAAGCGTCACTCGCGGCAGAGTGGCCGTCCTGGCAAAGGGAAGGGGGGACCGACCGGCACTCCCTGTAAAATGGCTCTTTGCCATTCGAGCCGGGAGCCCGGTCGTTTGAGACCGCGGCGCCGCGGAACCTGCGCGTGCGCGCGCCGGTCAATCCGGCTCTCGGGAAAACTTTGGAGAAGATCTGCGATGACCGCCATCGGCCCGCTCGCCCAGACCCCTCCCGCCGGCGCCGCCCGGACGGACAGTCCTGCGCACATCGCCTTCACCCGGCTGCGCGATTACCTGCGCAGCCAGATCCTGGGGCAGGAGACCCTCGTCGAGCGGCTGCTGATCGCTCTGCTCTCGGACGGCCACCTGCTGGTCGAGGGACCGCCCGGCCTTGCCAAGACACGCGCGATCAAAGCGCTGGCGCACGCGCTCGAGGCCGACTTCCAGCGCGTGCAGTTCACCCCCGACCTGCTGCCGGCGGACCTGACGGGCTCGGACATCTATCGGCCCGAGGAGGGCACTTTCCGCTTCCAGCGCGGTCCCCTGTTCCACAACCTGATCCTCGCCGACGAGGTGAACCGCGCGCCCGCCAAGGTGCAATCGGCGCTGCTCGAGGCCATGGCCGAGCGCCAGATCAGCGTCGGCACGGCGACCTACCCCCTGCCGCCGCTGTTCCTGGTGATGGCCACGCAGAACCCCATCGAGCAGGAAGGCACCTACCCGCTGCCGGAGGCGCAGCTCGATCGCTTCATGCTGCACACCCGCGTCGACTACCCGGACCGGGCGACGACGCTCAAGGTGATGGCCCTGGCGCGAAACGAGGCGATCACGCAGCGCGAGCTGCCGCCTCCTGAGCGGCGGATGGCACAGGAGACGGTGTTCGCGGCGCGCCGCGAGGTGTTGGGACTCACGCTTGCGGAGCCCGTGGCCGAGTACATCGCGGCGCTGGTCGATGCAACACGCCGGCCGGAGCCCTACAGCGCTCAGTTGCGCGAGTGGCTGCGTTGGGGAGCGAGCCCGCGCGCGGCGATCGCCATCGAGCGCGGCGCCCGCGCGATCGCCTGGCTGGACGGCCGCGATTTCGTCAGCCCCGAGGACGTGCAGGTCATTGCGTCCGATGCGCTGCGCCACCGGCTCCTGGTCGATTACACCGCCCAGGCCCGCGGCGTGACCGCCCAGGGCTGCGTCGAGGAGCTGTTGCGCCGGGTACCGGCGCCGTAGCGCGATGTCGATTCCCACTCTGGAGGAGCTGCTCGCCCTGCGTGGCGCAGCGCACGATTTGACGCTCAAGGGCCGCAGGCTCGCGCGCGCGTCGCTCCTGGGCGCACATTCCAGCCCGCAGCGCGGGCGGGGCCTGGAGTTTCAGGAGGTACGGCCGTACGTGGCGGGAGACGATCCTCGCACTATCGACTGGCGCGTCACGGCCAGGCGCGGCCGGCCGCATACCAAGCTGTTTCAGGAGGAGCGCGAGCGTCCGGTATGGCTGCTCGTCGATCTGCAGCCCGGGCTGTTCTTCGGCAGCCGGCGCCAGCTGAAATCCGCCGTGGCGGTGCGCGCGGCGGCACTGCTCGCCTGGACCGCCGCGCTCGGCGGCGACCGCATCGGCGGGGTGATCGGGACTGGCACCGACCAGAGGCGCATCCTGCCGGCTCGCGCAAGGCTCGCCGGCGTGCTGCCGCTCATCGAGGCGCTGCTCGCCGCTCAGCCGATCGCCCCTGCGCAACCCGCTCCCGGAACGCTTGAGGCGATCCTGCGTGCGAGCGCCTCCCTGATCCGCCCCGGCAGCCTGGTCCTGGCGCTGAGCGACTTTGCCGCGGTGAGCGCGCAGCAGGAAAGCTTGTGGGCGGGACTCGCCGCGCACAGCGACATCAGGCTGTATTGGCTGACCGATCCGCTGGAAGCCCAGGGTCTGCCCGACGGGCGTTTTCGCGCCGGGCTGCCCCATCGCCTGAGCCTGCTCGACGGCGCACGGGTTCGCGCGCGCTGGCTCGCGGCCTGGGGCGAGCGTGAGGCGCGCTTGATGCGCCTGGCGCAGCGCTGCTCCGCGCCGGTGGCGCGGCTCGACACCTCGGATTCCGTGGAATCGGTGCTGCGCCCGATGCTGCTGCGCGGCCCATCGGCGGCATGACCCCCACCTGGCTGACACAACTCGCTCCTGCGCATGCGCCGCCGCCTCCGGGATGGTGGCCGCCGGCACCGGGTTGGTGGATATTGACCGCGCTCGCGCTGCTCGCCGCCGCCGTTGCGGCATGGTGGTGGCACGATCCGCACCGCACGAGCCGGCGGGCGGCCCTGAAGGAGCTCAGACGCATCCGCGAGGAGGAGTCCGATCCACGCTCGATCGCGCGCGCCATCGAGAGCGTGCTGCGCCGCTATGCCATGGCCGTGTTCGGCGGCGAGCGGGTGGCGCGCCTCACCGGCAAGGCGTGGCTCGAGTTCGTGGCCGCCGAAGGCGGCACGCTGGAGACGCAGGCCGGCCGCTCGATGCTGGCGGCGGCCTTCGGCGGCGGGGCGAGCGACGAGCGGGAAAGCTGGCTCGCGGGCGCCGACGCTTTCGTGCGGCACGCGCCGGTGAAGCGGAGGCGTTGATGTTTCATTTCGCGTGGCCCTGGGCGGCGCTGCTGATACCGCTCCCCTGGGCGCTCTACAGACTGCGCCGCGCGGCCGAGCCGCGCGGCTCGGCGCTGTACCTGCCCTTCGCCGCCGAAGTGGCCGATGCCGGCGCAGGCGCCGCCACGGCCTCACGCGCCAACACAGTGCTGCTCGGGGGCGTGTGGGTGCTGCTGGTGCTCGCGGCCATGCGGCCACAGTGGCTGGGCGCGCCGCTGCCGCTGCCCACCAGCGGCCGGCAGATCATCCTGGCGATCGACTGCTCGGGCTCCATGGCCACCCAGGACATGGCCGGGGGCGAGAGCCGGCTGCAGGTGGTGCAGCGCGTAGCCGGACAGTTCATCGACGCGCGCAAGGGCGACCAGATCGGCCTGATTCTGTTCGGCACCCGGCCCTACCTGCAGGCGCCACTGACCACGGACCTGGGGACGGTGCACCGATTCCTCGATGAGGCCGTGGTGGGCATCGCGGGCCCCGAGACCGCCATCGGGGACGCCATCGGACTCGCGATCAAGACCCTGCGGCAGAACGACCGGCACATGGGGCCCGGCCGCCACCGCCAGCCGGTGATGATCCTGCTCACCGACGGCGGCAACAACACCGGAGTCATGCCGCCAATCGAGGCGGCCCGGCTCGCGGCGCAGACAGGGCTGCGCATCTTCACCATCGGCGTGGGCGCGGCCGTGCACCGGACCTTCTTCGGGGTAAGCGGCAACACCAGCCTGAACGTAAAGCTGCTGAAGCGCATCGCCAGGATCACCGGCGGGGAATATTTCCGCGCCACCGATCCGGACGCGCTCTCGGCTGTCTACCGGAGGATCAACCGCCTGGAGCCGGTGGCAGGAGACAAGCAGTGGTTGCGGCCCGCCACGGAATGGTTCGCCTTGCCGCTCTCGCTCGCACTGCTGCTGAGCCTGCCTGCGGCCTGGCTGATGGCGGAGCGCGGCTGAGACGATGCTGAGCCACCTGCACTTTCTTCATCCTCTGCGGCTGCTCGCGCTGCCGCCGCTGCTCGCCTTCGCCGCGTGGCTGGCTCGCCGTCGCGCGCGCGATGGGGCCTGGCCCCGCGTGATGGATGGGGAGTTGCTGCCGGCGTTGCGCCTGGAGGAGGCGGGACGCGGCCGCTCGCCGTGGCCGCTGCTGGCCTCGGCCTGGACGCTCGCGGTGCTGGCGCTCGCAGGCCCGAGCTGGCAGCGGCAGGTGACCGCAGCCTACCGGCTGCCGGCCGCCTGGGTGCTGGCCCTCGAGCTCTCGCCCTCCATGAATGCGACGGACGTTCCACCCAGCCGGGTCGCACGCGCACGCTTTGCGATCGATGACCTGTTGTCGGCGGCGCACGATGCGCGTGTGGGACTGGTCGCGTTCGCCGGCGATGCCTACACCGTCGCTCCCCTGACCACCGACGTTGCCACCGTCCAGAACTTGAGCCGGGCGCTCTCGCCCGGCCTGATGCCGGAGCACGGCAAGCGACTCGCGCCGGCACTGCGGGCCGCCGCGCGGCTGCTGCGCTCCTGGCACGGCAAGGACCGGCAGGTCATCGTGCTCGCGGACGGGCTCACCGACCCGGCGCGTGCGCTGCTCGCGGCCGAGCGGCTCCGCCGAGAGGGCATGAAGGTGAGCATCGTGGGTGTGGGCACTGCGGCGGGCGCTCCGGCACCGAACGGCAAGGGCGGTTTCCGGCACAACGCCCAGGGCCAGATCGTGATGACACGCCTGCAGGCCGGCATCCTGCGGCGCATCGCCGCCGCCGGCGGCGGCACCTTCGTCACGTTGGATCAACTGCCGCAATTGATCGCGGATCTGCATGCCCGGGGGCTGCGCTCTCTCGGCTCGGCCGCGGCAGCGCCGGGTGTGCGCCTGGCGAGCTGGCTGGACGGCGGCATCTGGCTGCTGCCGCCGCTGCTGTTGTGCGCCGCGTTGCTCAGCCGTCGAGGGTGGATCTAGATGCGCGCGCTGGCATGGCTGGTGCTCGGCTGCCTGCTGAGTGCCCCGGCGCTCGCCGGCACCTGGTCGAGCCTGTGGCGCACGCCGGATCAACAGGGCGAGGCGCTGCTCGCGGCCGGCCATCCGGCCCGGGCGGCGGCCCGGTTCGCCAACCCGCGGCTGAAGGCGTATGCGGACCTCGAATCCAGCCACTACCCCGAGGCGGCGAAGCTGCTGGCTCCGTTCAAGGATCCCACCTCCGAATATAACCGTGGCAATGCCCTGGCCCGCAGTGGTCATCTGCACGCGGCGCTAGCCGCCTACGATGCGGCGCTCAAACAGACACCACACGACAAGGATATCCGGCACAACCGCGATCTGGTGGCCCGGATGCTGAGGCGGCATCCGCCGAAGAGCCCGCCACAGGGCGGGCATGGCAAGCCGGGCGGGCACAAGGGCGTGGGCAAGAGCCAGAAAGGGGGCTCCGGCGGTGGCGCGGGAGCGCAACGGCCTGGCAACGGGTCTCAATCCTCGGGTGGCCATTCGGGACGCGGTGCGAGCGGGGCCGGCCGGCGCAAAGCCGGCCACAGCGGCTCCACCGGGTCCGCGGCGGGCGCATCGAGAAGCCAGACGGGCAGCCGCAGCGCTCATCGCGGCGAAGCGCAATCCGGTCGCACTGGCGAAGTCGGCAAGACCCCACCGGGATCCGGCACCGGTTCGCCGAAACGGAGTCCGGGTCAGGAGCAACGAGATGCGGCACGCGCCGCCGCGATCGCGCGCAACACGGCACAGCGAGAACGCACGGGACTCGGGGCGGGCGCGCGTGCCGGCGGCGAGCCACCCTCCGGCGCCCACCCGAGACCCACTCTCCCCGGCGGCGGGACCTACAGGCCTCGGCCTAAGCCCTCGAGTGAGAAGACGCTGGCGCTCGAGCAGTGGCTGCGGCAGATTCCGGACAATCCGGCGGGCCTGCTGCGCCGCAAGTTCCTGATTGAATACATGATGCGACACCGGGGAGAGAACCCATGAGCGCGCGCTTGCCTGGCGTCCTGCTCGCGCTCGGGCTGGGCGCCGCGATGACCCCGGCCCATGCCGCCATCCGGGCATGGCTCGATCACACGCAAGTCGGCTCGGGAAACTCCGTTCAACTGACTCTGGAATACGACGGCATCACCACGAGCGGGCCCGATCTCACGCCGCTGCACCGGAATTTCGACGTCCTCGGCACCAGCACCAGCACCAGCATTCAGATCGGCACCGGCGGCTCATCCGAGAGCACGGAGGTGGTGTTGACGCTCTCGCCGAAACGCACGGGGCGCTTGACGATTCCCTCCATCGCGTGGGATGGCGAGCGCAGCGCGCCACTGTCGCTCACGGTGACCGGAGCGAGCGCGCCGCCGGCCAGCGGGCCGGGAGCGGCCGCGGCCGCCGGCAAGGTGTTCATCCGGACGAGCGTCGAGCCAAGACACCCATATGTGCAGCAGGCCGTGCAGGTCGCCGTCAGGATCTACACGTCTGAGCAGCTGTATCACGGCAGTCTCGGCTTCTCCGGCAGCGGTGCGGCCCTCGTGCGGAAAACCGGCGCCGATACCTACGGCAGCGTGGTCCGCAACGGCGAGCCTTACCAGGTCATCACGCGCCGCTACGTGTTGTTTCCCATGCAGAGTGGCAGGCTTTCGCTGCCCGGCCCCGTGCTCGAAGCCGAGGTCGCCACCCGGAGCCGGTCCTCCTGGAGTCCCTTCGGCAACTTCTTCGGCGGACTGGTGCAGACCACCCGCCCCATTCGCGTGTACGGCGATCCGCTCGCCCTGTCGGTACGGCCGCGGCCGGCCGCCGCCCGGGGCAGCTACTGGCTGCCGGCGGAGAACGTGACGCTCACCGCCCAATGGAATCCCGGCAGGCAGACACAGGCCGGCGATCCGCTCGCCCTCCACCTCGATCTGCAGGCGGTCGGGCTGACAGCCGCTCAGTTGCCGAACCTCTCCGCGCTGCTGCGCCTGCCCGCGGGCCTCACGGCCTATCCGGATCAGGCGAAGCTCTACAACACGACTCAGGGGAGCCTGATCGTCGGCAGCCGCGATCAGACCATCGCGCTCATCGCCGACCGGCCCGGACGCTATACCCTGACCGGACTCAAGGTACGCTGGTGGGATACCCAAACCGACCAGCCGCGGGTGGCCACCCTGCCCCGGCGGACGCTGACCGTCCTGCCCGCCTCCGGCGGCATGACCGCCTCCGCTGCGGCGCGGACGCCCCAGGTGCCACCGGTCCGGACAAGTGCGCCATCGAGCGCCCCGCCGCGAGCTGCCCGCTCCGCCACCGAGGGGGAAACGGGCACACTCTCCCCGTGGGAGTGGCTGAGCGCGGGATTGGCTCTCTTGTGGGTGGCCACACTCGGTGGCTGGCTATGGTCACGGCGGCGCGCGCGTGCGCACAAGCCGCACTCACCGCCGGCGCCCTCAGCGCGGCAACCCACCCCTCCGGATCCATCAAAAGCGCAGGCGGCGTTCCGGGCCGCTTGCGCCAGCGATGACGCCGCAGCCGCGCGACGTCATCTGCTCGCCTGGGCGCAAGCCGTGTGGGGCTCGCCACCTGCGGGGCTCAATGCGCTCGCCGCCGCGCTCGGGAAGAGCGGGGCGGCAGATCTGGTGCGCGAACTCGATCGGGCGTGCTATGGCAGGGGCGGGTGGCGCGGTCCGCCGCTCGCTGCGGCATTGACCGAGTTGCCCCCGCGCAACCACAAGCCGCGCCGCGACCGAGGTCTGGCGCCGCTCTACCCATGAGGAAGCAAGAGCCCGGCCTCAGGCAGCGCTGTTTTCGGCCTGCTGCCCTTCCACGGCCGCATCGAGAGCGGCCACATCCGGTTCGGCTGTGGGCGAGAGGTCGGACGGTACGGGACTCGGGGCCTGCCCGGCCTGCACTGCTGCCTGCTCCCCGGCCTGTGAGCTTTCTTTGACCTGCTGGCCCGCGCCCATCCGGTCCGGCAGCGCATCGTGCTGCCTCTGCAGGAACAGCGTGCCTTCGAGAACCATGGTGATGCCGTCCTGAGTGACACTGACGCTCTTGCTGGCGTTCTTCGGCACAGGCACCCGCATCTTGGCGCAATAGTGGATGATGGCCGCGGCGACGATCGCCAGCGAATAGGTTCGCTCGATCGCCCCCCCCTGTCCGGGGTGCCTCACCGAGACCACGACGCCGCTCGGGCCGAGGCGGGCGCTGTCCAATGTGACGCGCTCGGGCCAGCGCTTGTGCGCGCGATCGAACTCGATGAGCGCATCGACCGTGGTGTCCAGCGGCAGGACCAGACGCCTCGAATCATGCATCAGCAAGTTCGTCATTCGAGCTACTCCAGGCCCCCCCTGTCCGTCCGGCGCGAGGCGACTTGAGGCAGTGGGCCAACACCCCGCCGCGGGGGGGTGACCGGACGTGGCCGCTATGATGACATATTTCCAGTCAGGCCACGCCGTAGCGCTCGCGGTAGGCGCGCAGCGCGGCGAGCTGTGCCTCCGAGATGGCTGGTCCCCCGGGCCGGGACAGCGCTTCGATGAGATCCGCCAGGGTGAGCACGCTCACAGTCTTCACGCCGTGCTCGCGCTCGAGCTCCTGCGTGGCACTGAACGTGCCCTGGCCTTTTTCCTGGCGGTCGAGCGCGAACACGCAGCCCACGGGCTCGGCGCCCGCCTCCCGGATCATGGACAGCGACTCTCGCACCGCCGTGCCCGCCGTGACCACGTCATCGATCACGAGCACTCGCCCGGCGAGCGATGCGCCGATCAGCCTGCCGCCCTCGCCATGGGCCTTGGCCTCCTTCCGATTGAAGGCATAGGGCACACTGCGGCCGTGGTGCTCGAATAGCGCTGCCGCCGTCGCCGCCGCCAGCGGGATGCCCTTGTATGCCGGCCCGAACAGCATGTCGAAGCCGATACCGGAGCGCACGATCGCGGCGGCGTAGCACCGGCCGAGCACCGCAATCGCCTCGCCGTCGCTGAACAGGCCGGCGTTGAAGAAGTACGGGCTTTCGCGGCCGGACTTGAGGGTAAACCGTCCGAAGCGCAGCGCCTGGCGCGAGAGCGCCAATTCGATGAAGCCAAGCTGATAGTCCTGCATGGCACTATCATGGCCCGATGTACACCCGGCCCGTCAATCTTTGTCTCGATCACTCGGCAAAGCGCAGGGCGCGCAGGCCGTGAGCCGGGGCTCGCGCCCCAGGGGCGCCGGCGTGCTCGCCAGATGGCGGGCCGCGCTCGCCGTGTACCGCCAGAGAAACATGGTCGCGATGCTGTTCCTCGGCTTCTCGAGCGGACTGCCCTTCCTGCTGGTGTTCTCGACGCTGTCGGTCTGGCTGCGCCAGGCCGGCATCGAGCGCTCGACCATCGGCATGCTCGCCTGGGTGGGCTTTGCCTACTCGTTCGAGTTCGTCTTCTCGCCACTCATCGACCGATGGAAGCTCCCGCTGCTGCACCGGCTCCTCGGCCGGCGCCGCTCGTGGATGCTGCTTGCGCAGATCGGCATCGCGGTGGGCCTCTCACGGCTCGCCGCGACCGATCCCTCCACGGGCGTGGGACCGGTCGCGCTCGCGGCGCTGTTCGTGGCCTGCTGCTCGGCGGCGCAGGACGTCGCCATGAATGCCTGGCGCATCGAATCCGCCCCGGCGCAGATGCAGGGTGCCATGGCGGCAGCCTACTCGGTCGGCTACCGCGTAGCGATGATCGCCGCCAGCGCCGGTGCCCTCACGATTGCCTCGGGCTTCGGCTGGCGCATGAGCTACGGGGCGATGGCGGCGCTGATGGGAGTCGGCCTCATCACCACCTTGCTGGTCAAAGAGCCGAGCGCCGCCGCCACGCGGGAGGAACAGGAGCGCGAAGCGCGGGTGATCGAGTGGCTGGAGCAACGCGCCCACTGGCCCGCCTCGATGAGAAGGGTCGGCGAATGGTTCATCGGCGCGGTGGTCTGCCCGCTGACGGATTTCTTCGGTCGATATGGCACGCGCTTCGCGCTGGTCTGCCTGGCGTTCATCGGCTTGTATCAGATCACCGAGTTCACCATGGGCTCGATGGCCAATCCCTTCTATATCGATCATCACTACACCCTCGACCAGATCGCCATGGTGGTGAAGGTCTACGGCTTTTCCCTGTCGATCGCCGGGGTGTTTCTCGCCGGCATGCTGGTGGCGCGGATCGGGCTGGCGCGCTCGCTTGCGATCGGCGCCGCACTGGCGATCGCCTCGAACCTGAGCTACTCGCTGCTCGCCACCACCCACACACCCACCCTGCTCGGCCTCGGGCTGGTCAACGCGCTCGACAATCTCGCGCTCTCGGTCCAGGGCGTGGCGCTGATCGCGTTCATGTCGAGCCTCACCAGTCCCAAATACACCGCCACCCAGTACGCGCTGTTCGCCTCGTTCTACGCTCTGCCCGGGAAGCTTCTCGAGGGCACCTCCGGCTTCGTGGTCGAGCACATCGGCTATCACCATTTCTTTCTATACACGGCGAGCTTGAGCATCCCGGGCCTGCTGCTGCTCGCATGGCTGTGGCGGAGGATTCCGGAAGGTGCCGCGTCGCCGGGCGAGGCGGGCATGTTGGAGTCGGAGCGGATCGATGCCGGCGCCGGTTGAAATCGACCTCGAACGGGTGGTCTGCAGCCTGGCCGACCTGGAAGAGCACGGCGCACGCGCGTTCACGGTCAGTGGCGGCGACTGGCCGATGCGCGGGTTCGTGGTGCGCGCCGGCGACGGGGTGCGCGGCTACATCAACAGCTGCCCGCACGCGGGCCATCCGCTGAACCTTCTTCCCCATCGATTCCTGACACCGGACCGGGCGTTGATCCTGTGTTCCTCGCACGGGGCGCTGTTCGAGAAGGAAAGCGGCCAGTGCCTGGCGGGGCCCTGCCCCGGGCAGGCGCTCACCCCGATCCCGCTGGTGGTGGTGGCCGACCTGGTGCTGTTGGCCGATCTCACGGTGCCGGCCGGAGCGGCAGCCGCTGCAAGGCGCGCGCAATGACGAGCGGTACGCCGGCGAACTCATCCCGAGCCTCGCCCCGGGTCTTTCCGGGACCAGGCATGACCCGTAGCAACTAACGCCGCCGGCGGGCCCGAAGGCCGCGGCACGGGGGGGACCGAACCCGCCTCATCGCTCCCGGCGGCTCATTCGAACAGGTCAAGACCGTCGAGCGAGCCTGCCCGCTGGGTCGTGTCCTCGCCGAATGACTCCCCGACCCGGGGCTCTTCGTCGCCGGTCTCCACATCGACCGAGCCGCTCCAGTCCTCCGGAGGCTCGGCGACCTCGATCAGGCCCTCCTCCCACTGCGCCTCCCAGTCCTCGCGGTCCATCTCCTCGACCGTACCGTCGAAGTACTGGATATCGATCGTGCCATCGTCTTCGTCGACCGCGACCACTTCAAACAGCTCGCCGCCGTTCGAGCGGTACCAGTCACCGATTCTTGGTTGTGGAGCCACCATGGTGAGCCCTCTCCGCGACGCCGTCCCCAGACGCCTCGAATCACGCGTCCCGGCAGTTGCGCATGACAGCGCCCGGAGGGTTGCGGAGCTGGTATCCTGCGCCCGCCGAGCGAGGAACGTGCGACCATGTTGCGCCTCGCCTGCGCCGCTTTCAAGAACGAGAAACGACGGATGCCATCCCTGCTCGAGCAGCCCCTGAAGTTCTTCGTGGTCTTCATCGCGGTGGTCGAGCCGATCTCGCTGCTGCCGGTCTTCAGCAGCCTTACCCAGGGAGCCACCCGCGAATACCGTCACCGCATGGCCTTGAAGGCCACGGTTGTCGCGGCGGTGATCCTGGCCTTATTCGCGCTGGGCGGGGCACCGTTCCTCGCCCTCATGGGCATCAGTCTCGGCGCTTTCCGCATCTTCGGCGGGGTGCTGCTGTTCCTGCTGGCGCTCGAGATGGTGTTTGCGCGGGAGTCCGGCAGCCGCACCTCGAGGGACGAGCAGGCCGAGAGCCACCGGCGCGCCGACATCTCGGTGGTCCCGCTGGCCTTCCCGTTCATTACCGGACCCGGAGCGCTCGCCACGGTGCTCTTGTGGTTCGGACCGCTGCATCTGCTGCAAGAGCCGTTGCAATTCCTGTTCCTGTTCGTGGCGGCGATGTTCGTGCTGGCGATCGCGCTGATCATCATGTGGCTGGCCGAGCCGCTGATGCGGATCATCGGCGTGACCGGAGTCAATGTGGCCGGCCGGCTCTTCGGTGTGGTGCTGGGGGCGCTCGCCGTGCAATTCGTGGTTGACGGCTTCCGGTCCGCCTTCCTACGTGGAAGCTAGGCCTTAAACTCTGCTGAAAGCCAAGTCCCACACGGCGTGTCCCAGGCGCTCGCCCCGGCGCTCGAAACGGGTGGCTTGGCGCTCCCCGGGACGCGGGACATACCCCCCCTCCGGCGCCAGGTTGCGCAGGCGCGGCTCAGCCGACAGGTGGGTCAACATTTCCTCCGCGTAGGGCGCCCAGTCCGTCGCGAGGCGCACCGTGCCCCCGCTCTTCAGCCGCTCGGCCAGAAGGGCGACGAAGGCCGGTTGAATGAGGCGCCGTTTGTGATGGCGCTTCTTCGGCCAGGGATCCGGGAAGAGGATCAGGATCTCGTCCAGGCACGGTCCGGGGAGGTGCCGCTCGAGTACCTCCACCGCGTCGTGGCAGACCACCCGGACATTGCCCACGCCCTGCTCCTCGAGCCGCAGCAGCAACCGCCCCACCCCGGGCCGGTGCACTTCGATGCCGAGAAAATCCTGCTCGGGATGGGCCTGCGCCTGGGCGAGAAGATGGTCGCCGTTGCCGAAGCCGATCTCGGCCACGCGGGCCGCCCTTCGGCCGAACCGTGCATCGAGGTCGATCGGACCGTTCAGATCGAGGCCGTATTTCGGCCAAAGCGTCTCGAGCGCCCGCTCCTGCGCGGGCGTGATGCGTCCAGCGCGGGTTACGAACGAGCGGACGCCACGCGGGCGCTCGGCGTGACTCAACCCCGATACCTAACTGACGGTAGGCAGGCCCAAAGACTTCCAGGCCGTGATACCACCGGCCATGTGCGCGGCCGGCTGACCCGCGGCCTTGCGCAACCGCGCGGCGGTGAGCGAGCGGCCGTCGGCGGCGCAGTGGAACACCACCACACGCTGACCCTCGGCGGGCAGGTGCTCGGCATCGAACGTGGACAGCGGATAGAGCAACGCGCCGGGGATCCGCTCCATGGCATACTCGTCCGGCTCCCGCACATCGATCAGCAGGATGCGACCCTCGGCAAGCAGGGTCTGCACGTCGTGGGGGCCGTACTCGATGACCCCATCGGTGGTAACTCGGTTCATGGCATTGATTCTAGCGTGATCGGTTGATGAAGTGCGGTAAGTCCGAGTTCCGGACCGGAAGACCCGGGTCGGGTCATGACTTCAGCGCCGGCAGTCGCTCGCGCACCAGCGCTTGCGCAAGCTCGAAGTCGATCCCGCCCGATTGCTCGCGCCGACCATCGAGTTCCTCGAGGATCGCCAGCTGAAGCTGCCCGCGCCGCAGCGCCTCGAGGTAGGAGATCTCGGGGTGGAACATCACCATCGAGTAGCGCGGAATGAACCGGTCCGGGAAGCGCTTCTCCAGCGCGAACGCGAGCTGCTTGCGCCGCAGAAAGCCCGGATCGCGCACACTGTCGCGCATCTCGAGATAGTTCTCGAGCGCCATCTGCGCGATGGCCTCGGTGTTGGGCCGGCGCAGCCGCTCGAACTGCCTGAACAGCTCATCCCAGTCATCGCACTGCGCAATCAGATCATCGAGCACCGCGCAGTCCTCGAAGCCCGCATTCATCCCCTGACCATGGAACGGGACGATGGCGTGGGCGGCATCACCGAGCAGCAACGCCTTGCCGCCGAGATGCCAGCCGGCGGTGTGCACCGTGGCGAGCCTTCCTTCCGGGTTGCGGCGAAAGTCGCCGAGCAAGTGCGGCAGGTACGCCCGCAGGTCCGGGAATTGCTCCGCGAAAAACCGCTCCGCCGCGAAATCCTCGGCCAACGCGGTGAAACTCTGCACGCCCTCGCGTGCCAGAAACAGCGTCACCGTGAAACTGCCGTCGGGGTTCGGGAGCGCGATCAGCATGAACCCGCCCCGCGGCCAGATGTGCAGTGCGCCCGGCTCGAGCACGTGCCGGCCGGCCACGGCCGGCAGCGTCATCTCCTTGTAGTCGTGCTCGAGCGGCTCGATCCGGACCACCGCGGTGCCGGCCGCCTCGAGCGCGCCGCGAAGCGCCGACCCGGCACCGTCGGCCGCGATCACGGCACCGGGTGCCGTCTCGTATTTGCGCCCGGACTGCTCGTCCTGCAGCAGCAGACGTCCCCCGTCTGGATCGAGACCAAGGCATCGCTGGGCAAAGCGCAATTCGGCGCCGGCCCGCCCGGCCGCCTCGGTGAGGACGCGATTGAGCGCCGCGCGCCCGACCGAGTAATTGACCTCCCACGCCCGCTGCCCATACGGCTGAAACGCGGGCTCACCGGAGCGCTCGTGCACCAGGCGTCCACGCATCGGAATCAGGAGGGGCTCGATTTCACCGTACACCCCGGCGCGCTCGAGTGGCCGGATACCGCGGGCGGACAGCGCCAGGTTGATCGACCGGCCCGCCTCGATGCGGCCGATCCGCGGGTCCGGCCTGCGCTCGTAGAGCGTCACCGAAAATCCCCGTCGCGCCAGCATCAGCGCCAGCAGTGGCCCGGTGAGGCCCGCCCCGACGATCGTCACCTGCTGCGGCTTCATCAGTCGTTCGACCGCAGTGCTTCCTCGAGGCGCACGACGAAGTTGAAGACGTCCTCGAACCCGTTGTAAAGCGGTACGGGAGCGGCCCGGATGATGTCCGGCTCCCTCCAGTCGCATATCGTACCGTGCGCGGCGAGCCACTGGAACACCCGCCGGCCGCGCTCCGGTCCTCCGTTCAGCCGCAATGAGAGCTGCGCGCCGCGCGCGGCGGTGGCCCGCGGCGTGATCGAGCGCACCTGCGGGGTGCGCTCGGCAATGAGCTGATCGAGAAACGCGGTAAGGGCGACCGACTTCTCGCGCAAGCGCCGCATGCCGGCCTCCCGAAACAGCTCCAGGGAGGCAATGAGGGGTGCGGCGGCAAGCACGGATTGATTGCTCAATTGAAAGCCGGCCGCGCCTGAAGCGGGCCGAAACTCGCGCGGCATGTCAAAGCGGGTGGCGTGCTCGTGACCCCACCAGCCGGCGAGCCGCGGCCGCGCCGGATCGAAATGCCGCCGGTGCACGAAACAGCCGCCGATCGCGCCCGGACCGGCATTGAGATACTTGTAACTGCACCAGACGGCAAAATCCGCCGCGCTGTCGCGCAGCGGGAATGGCATGTTGCCCACGGAGTGCGCGAGATCGAATCCAACGAGCGCACCGGCGGCATGTGCCGCGCGCTCGATACGCACCAGATCGAACACCTGGCCCGTCAGGTACTGCACCCCGGGCCAGAGCACGAGTGCGATCTGCTCGCCGCGGCGCTCGAGTACGGCCTCCAGATCCGTCTCGCCGATCAGATCCTCACCCTCGCGCGGGGCGAGCTCGATGAGGCACTCCCGCGGATCGAGGCCGCGCCACTGAAGGTGGGTCGTCACCGCGTAGCGATCGGACGGGAACGCCCCGGCCTCGATGAGGATCGCACGCCGCCCACCCTCGGGACGATAGAAGCTCGCGAGCATCAGCTGCAGATTGACCGTGAGCGAGTTCATGACCGCGACTTCGTCCGCCCGGCACCCGAGCAGCTGCGCCACATGCCCCGCCAGCGCATCGTGATAGGGAATCCAAGGTCTGCGTGCGTGCTCGTGGCCGAGCACCGCCAGATGCTCCCAGTCATCGAGCTCCTGGGCGATCTCGGCGCGCGCGGCGAGGGGCATCAACCCCAGCGAATGGCCGCAGAGGTAGATGCAACGCCCGCCCTGCGCCGTCCGCGGTATCCCGAAGCGCTCACGCAGCGGCGCCAGGGGATCCGCGGCGTCTGCCTCGAGCGCGCTCTTCAGGGTCAACGCCATAGCTCACCCTCACCCGACACGCCGTAAGCGAAACTCATTACCCATCGGCACATCTCGACCCTGAATCGTGAAGCGGCGCGACTCCGCGGGTCGGACACGGGATGTGCCCGCCGTCGCGCCGGACCGGGCCGGAACGCCGGATCCGGCGCTTCAACTCAGAAGGGCACTTCGGTCACGCTCTCGGCTTTAGCCGTCGCCTCGCCACCGCGCCCGTGGCGGGCTGGAGGCGCCTTCAGCAACAGCAGCATCGGCGAAATCACGATGACGAATATCATCAGCGCCCAGAATACGTCATCGAACGACATCATCAGCACCTGGCGCTGCATGAGCGCATAGATCTGCCCCATGGCCATGTGCGCGGCGGCCGCGGGCGCCGCGCCGCGACTGGCGAACATCCGCGTGAGCACGTGCACGGCGTGGACATAGGCCGCGTTGAGCGGCTGCAGTCGGCTCACCAGGCGCTCCTGATGAAATTGCTCGCGGCGCGCAAACAATGCCTGCACCATGCCGATGCCGATGCTGCCGCCGAGGTTGCGCGCCACATTGATGATTGCAGTCGCATTTCCCGTACGCTGCGGTGGCACACCGATGTAGGCGGCGCTCATCAGCGGCACGAACAGAAACGGGATGGCGCCCGATTGCCAGGTGCGGGCGATCGCGATGTCGGCAAAGGTCTGGTCAACGGTGAAATGAGCCATCATCCACAGGGAAACGGCGATGACGAGCAGCGCAATTCCCATGAGAACGCGCGGCTGCACGCGCCCGGTGAGCACGCCGGCGAGCGGCATGGTGACGATGGTGATCATGCCACCGAACGTCAGCACCAGACCGGCGTCCGTTGCGGTATAGCCATATACCTGTTGAACCAGCTGCGGCACAAACTGGGTCGTACCGAACAGAATGACCCCAATCACCATGACAATGACCGAGCCTGCCGAAAAATTACGATTCTTGAACAGATGCATGTCCAGCAGCGGCCTTGGAGTCCACAACTCCCAGATCACGAACCCCGCGATGCAGGCGGCGGCGATCAGGGCTGCAATGCGGATCAGCGGACTGCCGAACCAATCGTCCTGAACTCCGCGATCGGTCATGATCTCGAGAAAGGCCAGGCCCAGCGCAATGAGCAGAGCGCCCGGAAAATCGAAATGAATGCCGCGGCGCCAACGCTCGCGCCGCTCCTTGACAAGCAGCGGCGGCTCGTCCACGAAGACGCTGACCAGGCTGAGCGACAAAAGGCCAATCGGCACGTTGATGAGAAAGATCCAGTGCCAGGAAAACCGGTCGGTAATCACGCCGCCGAGCAGCGGGCCGAGCATCGGCGCCAGGATGACGGTGAAGCCGTAGACCGCCATCGCCTTGCCCCGGGACGCCGGTGGAAATGAATCGACCAGCATCGCCTGCGTGTTCGGCTGCAGGCCGCCGCCGCCGAGTCCCTGCGCGACGCGCGACACGATCAGCATGGTGAGCGATGAGGCGATTCCACAGCACAACGATGAGATCGTGAAGAGGGCCACGCTGAACATGTAGTAGCGCTTACGCCCGAACACGTCGCTCAACCAGCTGCTCATGGGTATGACGATGGCGTTGGCCACCAGGTAGGTCGTCAGCACCCAGGTCGCCTGATCGTAGCTGACGGCGAGCGACCCCGCGATGTGCCGCAGCGACACGTTGGCGATCGCCGTATCCAGGACCTCCATGAAAGCCGAGATGGAGATGATCATGGCGATCAGCCAGGGGCTGTGCCGCCCCGCGGCCGAGCGGGCTGGCGTCCAGTCGTGGGCAGCGGCGTCCCGGCCAGCAGGCGAAGCCATGTCAGTTGAGCCTGATGTCCGGTTCCACCGACATGCCCGGGCCGAGTACGCAGGCGCGAGGCAAGGCATCGAAATCGATCCGTACCGGCACGCGCTGCACGATCTTGACGTAGTTGCCGGTGGCGTTCTGCGGCGGCAGCAGGTCGAACGCCTCCCCGGAGCCGCGTTGGATCGATTGGACGTGACCGCGGACATCGGCCTGAGGACAGGCGTCGATGTGGATGCTCACGCGCTGACCCGGGTGGATGAGGTACAGGTCGGTCTCTTTGAAGTTCGCGGTCACCCATACCTTGAGCGGCACGAGCGCCATCAGTTCTTGGCCCGGGGAGACATAGTTGCCGAGGGCCACGGACTTCTGCGCGACATGGCCGGCCTGGGCGGCCCTGACGGTCGTGTAGTTGAGGTCGAGCCTGGCCGCCGCGACTTGCGCACGGGCGCTCGCCACGCGGGCGGAAGCGCCGGCGACGGCTGCCTGGGATGCCCCGAGCTGCGCCTGCGCACCGACCACCCGCTGGCGCGCCGCGCGCAGCTCGGCCCTCGCGCTGCGCGCGGCCGCCTCCACTTGATCGAGCTGCGTGCGGGCCAGCGCCCTGATGTTGCGGTGGCGCAGGAACAGGTACCGGTGCAAGTTCGCCAATGCGTTCGCCGTCTGGGCTTGCGTGCTGATGAGTGAGGCGCGCGCCTGCTCGAGCGCGGCGCGAGCCACCGCAACGTTCGCGCGCGCCTCTCCGAGGCCGGTCTTCGCAAGCTGCTCGGCCGCCAAGGCCTGCTGCAGCGCCACCCGGTAGGTGGCCGGATCGATCTTGACCAGGACCTGGCCGGCAGCCACCTTCTCATTGTCGATGACCGGCACTGCGATCACCCGCCCGGGCACCCGGGGCGAGACTGCGGCGACCCGGGTGTCGATGAACGCATCGTCGGTGCCGACGAAATGGCTCTCGTACCACCAGGCGTAGGCCCCGCCGATCACGAGCAGCGCCACAACCGCCAGAGCGACGAGCAGCAGGCGCCTGCGCGGCCGCCGCTTTCCGGCGGACATCGGACTTCCCGTGACGGCACCTGCGGCCGCCTCGGGCTCCTCTGTCAGGGTGGGTTGCCCGCCGGGTGCCGGCGAGTCGGACCGCAAGGCGCGGGAGTCGAGTGAATCCGATTCCATAGCCTGCAAGCATATCGTACAAGCGGTACCGCCATCCTGCCCCAGTCGGGAGACCGGCGCCGGGTGTCGGACGTCCTTTTTTTGCGACTCGCCGCATTTCAGCTCTGTGATGCAGAGTACTTGACGGAACGATCGACCGACCCTAGAGTCGGCCCCTGATGGACGGCCCTGCCCCACCGATGCGATCGAGCGCCCCGGTTGCGATCGATAGCCACGCACTCGGGACGCTCAACTACATACGCTCCTCGATCGAAGCGGCGGGAGCTTTCGCGGTGCCCGGCACTGCGGGGGTCGCGATGGGGGCGGTCGGACTCGCCGCGACGGGGCTCGCCTGCGTGCCGGCCCTTTCGGGCCATTGGATCGGGATCTGGCTGTCCGCAAGCATCCTGGCCTCGGGACTCGGGATCGTGCTCATTGCGCGCCACCGTGCCGGCCACGGGCTGACGCTTTACCGGGGGCCCGCGCGCCGCTTCGTGATGTGCCTGTGCCCGGCACTGCTCGCCGGAGGGGTGCTCACCGCCGTACTCTGGCAGGCCGGCGAGAGCCGGCTCCTGCCCGGAATGTGGCTGCTGCTCTACGGCAGCGCCGTGCTGTCCGCGACCCTGCTCACCGCACCGGCCATGATGCGCCTCATCGGCATCATGGGCGCATTGTTCGTGCTCTGGGGAGCGGTGGCTTTCGAGCTGCCCCTGCGCTGGCACAACTTCGTCCTCGGAGCCGGCTTCGGGGTGCTGCATCTGGCGTTCGGCCTGCTCATCGGGCGCATCGATGCCAGGGCGCGGGTCCACACATGAAAACCAACACCAGGAGGCATGAGGCGCCGATGCGCTCACCTGATACCGCGAGGACGGTCCGGCGGCTCTCGGCCGGCGCCGGCGCCGGCGCCGAGGACTCGAAGTTCGACCGCTTGGTATACGAGCGGGTGCGACTCGGGATCATGAGCGCGCTGGCCGTCAACGAGCCGCTTACGTTCAACGAGCTCAAAGCGCTGTTCGAGGTGAGCGACGGCAATCTGAGCGCGCACGCTCGCAAGCTGGAGGAAGCCGGCTACATCGCCTGCGAGAAATCCTTTGCCGACCGGCGGCCAAAGTCGGAGTACCGGCTCACCGCGGCCGGCCGCCAGGCGCTGTTCCGCTACCTGGATCACATCGAAGCGGTCATCAAGGCGACGAGGCGATCGTGAGCGCCGGAGGGAGCCTGCATATCGCCATCATCATGGACGGCAACGGCCGCTGGGCGCAGCGGCGCGGCATGCCACGCAGCGCGGGGCACATCCAGGGCGTCAAGGCGGTACGACGCATCGTCGAGGCGTGCGCGCACGCCGGCATCCGCACGCTGACGCTGTACGCATTCTCATCGGACAACTGGCGCCGCCCGGGCCCGGAAGTGGAGTCGCTCCTGAAGCTGCTGCGGTGCTACCTCAGCACCGAGACCCGTCGCTGCCGCCGGCACTCCATCCGGATCAACGTCATCGGCCGCCGCGACCGCCTGCCGGGCGGCCTGGTGAGCGCCATCGAGGACAGCGAGCGGCTCACCGCGGGCTGCTCGCGCATGCGCCTGCGGATCGCGGTGGATTATTCCTCAAAGCACAGCATTCTGGAGGCGGCTCGCCGGGCGCCGACTGCAGGCATCTCCGCTCAAGGCTTTCAGGATCTGCTCGCCCAGGTCGATCATTCGCTGCCCGAGTGCGGCCCCGTGGACCTGCTGATCCGCACCGGCGGGGAACAGCGCCTGTCGGACTTCCTGCTGTGGGACTGCGCCTACGCGGAGCTGTATTTCACCGGCCATCTTTGGCCGGATTTCGGCGAGACCGAGCTGCGCGAGGCGCTTGCCGACTTCTCCCGGCGCCAGCGGCGCTTCGGCAGGGTGCTGGCCGAGACGGCCTGACCGACAGGCTCCCGAGCCCCTGCCGGCTCATACTCCCTCAAACGAGGGATGACAAACATCTTCCGGCACGGTAATTGGAAGCTCGGGGCGGGCACCTGCGCGCCCCAAGCGGGCGGCGCGCAGGAGGCCAGACCCGGGCAGGGCGGCTGTACCTGTGCCTCGGGACCGCCGGCAAGCATTGGGCAACGGGCACTCGCGGAATTCCGCGCATAGGGGAGGGTCTCTCATGAGCATAGAGCTCACCGTGAACGGGCAGCTCCACCGCCTCGAAGTCGCACCGGACACGCCGCTGTTGTGGACGCTGCGCGACCACCTGGGGCTCACCGGCACGAAGTTCGGCTGCGGGATGTCGCTGTGCGGCGCCTGCACCGTGCATGTCGACGGCCAGCCCACGAGGTCCTGTATCACGCCGGTTGCCGCGGTCGTCGGGGCGCACATCACGACGATCGAAGGCCTGTCGACGCCCGCCGGCCGGGCTGTCCAGCAGGCCTGGGTGGATCTCAACGTGCCCCAATGCGGCTATTGCCAGTCCGGCCAGATCATGTCCGCCGCGGCGCTGCTGACGACCAACCCACACCCCACCGATTCCGACATAGATGGCGCGATGGCGGGCAACATCTGCCGCTGCGCCACCTATGTGCGCATCCGCAAAGCCATCCACCGGGCTGCGGCCAGCCTCGCCGCATCCGGCGCCGGCTGAAGCGCTCTTCATCATCAGCCGGAGGACATCATGGACTTCCGCGACATCGAGCCATTGACCACGTTTCGCCGCGCGCTGTCGGCGCCGGAGTTGACCCGTCGTCAGTTCGTGAAGCTGACGGCGCTCGCCGGAACCGGGCTGACGCTGGGCGTGGTCCTGCCCGGGTGCAGCTCGAAGCCCGGCGGCACGGCGAGCGGCGGGCTCGTGATGCCTTTCGTGCACATCGACCCCGACGATACGGTCACCATGATCTGCAAGCAGCTGGAGGCCGGCCAGGGCGTGTGGACCGGCCTGCCGGCGATCGTCGCGGAGGAGCTCGATGCGGCGTGGAGCCAGATGCGCGTGCTCGATGCCCCCGCCAAAGTTCCGATGTACGGCAACCTGGCCTTCAACCCCAAGGGTCTCATCCAGGGCACCGGCGGCTCGACCTCGGTCGCCAACTCCTGGATGCAGCTGCGCCGCGCCGGGGCGACCGCGCGCGCCATGCTGGTGGCGGCGGCCGCCAGGCGCTGGAAGGTGGCCGCGGGCGAGATTACCGTCCGCAACGGCGTGGTGTCACATCAGGCCTCGGGCCGCACAGCTTCCTTCGGAGCGCTGGCCGGCGACGCCGCACAGGTGTCGGTGCCCTCGCGGGTCAAATTGAAGGATCCGAGCCAGTTCACTCTCATCGGCCGCAAGCATCTGCCGCGTCTCGATGCCCGCGCCAAATCCTACGGCAAGGAACGCTACGCAATCGACGTGATGCTGCCGGGCATGATGACGGCGGTGGTCCTGCGGCCGCGGCGCTTCGGAGAGAAGGTGGCTTCGTTCGACGCATCCAAGGCCAAGGCGCATCCCGGTGTAGTGGATGTCGTCGAGATTCCAAGCGGCGTGGCGGTCGTCGCCCAGGACACCTGGTCGGCATGGAAGGGGCGGGATCTGCTGAAAGTCGATTGGGACGAGGCGGGGGCCGAGAAGCGCGGCACCGCGCAGCTGCTCGAGTACTTCCGGGGCCTGGCGGCAAGCAGGGACGCGCTGACTGCGGTCGCGCGCGGCGACGTGGAGGCGGCGCTCGAGCACGCGCACAAGCGGATCGAGGCGGATTTCGAGTTTCCGTATCTGGCGCATGCGCCCATGGAGACGCTCACGGCAGTGTGCCGCTTGAGTCCGGATCATTGCGAGATCTGGGCCGGCTGCCAGTTCCAGACCATCGACCAGGCGAATGCCGCCAAGGCGACGGGCCTGAAACCCCATCAGGTTGCCATCAACACCCTGGCCGCCGGCGGCACCTTCGGCCGCCGCGCCAACTTCGAGTCGGACTACATCGTCGAGGTCGCCTCCATCGCCAAGGCGACCGGCGGCCGCTATCCCGTGCGACTCATCTGGACACGGCAGGACGACATCGAGCACGGCAGATACCGCCCGCTCAATCTGCACCGCATCGCGGCCGGCCTCGGCCCCGAGGGCAAGGTCGCTTTCAGCCAGCGCGTGGTCGGCCAGTCCATCATGGCCGGCGCTCCCTGGGGCGCCCCGCGCGGCGTCGACCCCACGGCGGTGGAGGGCAACGCCGGCGACGAATACGATCTGGAGAATGTCCGCATCACCTGGAGCGACCCCAAGGTGGGCATTCCCGTGCTGTGGTGGCGCTCCGTCGGCCACTCCCACATGGCGTTCTCCAAGGAAGTCATCATCGATGAGCTCGCCGAGGCGGCGGGCAAGGACCCCGTGGCCTTCCGGCTGGCGCTCCTCGGCACGCATCCGCGACAGGCGGCGGTGCTCGAGCTGGCTGCGGAAAAGGCGGGCTGGGATCGGCCTTTCCCGCTGGGGAAGGGCCGCGGGCGCGGCGTGGCCGTTCACAAATCCTTCAACTCCGTGGTGGCTCAGGTGGCCGAAGTCACCGTGTCCGGAAACACCATCACCGTCGATCGGGTGGTGTGCGCGGTCGACTGCGGGATCGCTGTGACGCCCGGGGTGATCGAGGCGCAGATGCAAAGCGGCATCGGCTACGGGCTGTCCGCGGCGCTCTGGGGAGCCATCACGCTCACCGATGGCCGCGTCGATCAATCGAACTTCGACAATTATCGGGTCGTGCGGATCAACGAGATGCCGAAGATCGAGGTCTACATCGTGCCCTCCACGGACGCGCCAACCGGCGTCGGTGAGCCGGGCACCCCGCCGATCGCCCCTGCTGTCGCCAACGCGGTGCGCGCAGCGACGGGCATCCGCCTGCGCAAGCTCCCGTTCGATCTCGCGGCGGCGCGCCGAGAGCAGAAGGCCTGATCGACGTCGCGGGCGCTATATCGCCGCGAAGCTGCGGAATGCCTCGCTCCAGGCGGGTGCGCTCTCGAGCGCCGCAGGCACTTCCTCGGGCTGCGCGACCACCTGCCACATTGCCAGGTGTCGCTCGTCCATGAACCGCTCCGCCACTGTGTGCTCGAGCAGCGCCAACAGCGGCTCGAAATAGCCGCGGGTGTTCACCAGCACGATGGGACCGAGGTACAGCCCCAGGCGCTTGAGCGTGACGGCCTCCAGCAGCTCCTCCAGCGTCCCGCTGCCGCCGGGCAGCGCGATCGCAGCCTGTGCACCGGTGAGCATCAGGTGCTTGCGGCTGCGCATGTCCTCGACGAGCTTCAGCTCCGTGAGCCCCGAATGGCCCCATTCCAGATCGGCCATGAAGCGCGGCAGTATGCCGACCACGCGCCCGCCCCGGTTCAGCGCCCCATCGGCCAATGCCCCCATGGAGCCGACGGCCCCGCCGCCGTAGATGACGGCAATGCCGTGGGTGGCCAGGACCTCGCCGAGCCTGAACGCCGCCCGGCGATATTCCGGGTGGGCGGTGCGGCTCGAGGCGCAGTAGACGCAGACCGACCGGGTGATCGTCTGCTCGGTGGTGACGCTCATGCACGGAATCATCCGCCGACCGTGCACCGCGAGGCAAGTTCCGGATCAACCACGGCCGTGCCAGCGTGCAAGGCTCGGGAAACGATGGGCGCGTCGCTCAGGCGTCGTGATGCGCGAACACCTGCCGAAGGTAGGCCAGAAAGGTCTCATCGTCGCAGAGCGTCTTGCCGGGCGAGTCGGAGAGCTTCGCCACCGGCTGGCCGTTGCACTCCGCCAGCTTCATCACGATGTCGATCGGCGCGATTCCCACATCATTGGTCAGGTGAGTGCCGATCCCGAAGGCGCAGGACACCCGGTCGGCAAAGCGCTCATGCAGCGAGAGCGCCTTCTGCAGCGTCAGGCTGTCGGAAAACACCAGGCGCTTGGTATGCGCATCGATCCGCAGGCGCTCATAGTGCGCCAGGGCCTTCTCGCCCCACGCCACGGGGTCGCCGGAATCATGGCGCAGCCCGTCGAAAAGCTTGGCGAAATACAGGTCGAAGTCGGCGAGAAAAGCATCCATGCCTACGACATCGGTCAGCGCGATACCAAGATCGCCCCGATATTCCTGCACCCAGTTCTCGAGCGCCGCCTGCTGGAAATGCCGCAGCTGCACGCCCACGGCCTGGAAGGTCTGCAGATACTCGTGGGCCATGGTGCCGATGGCCGTCAAACCGTACCGCCTGGCGAGGTCGACGTTGGAAGTGCCCCGGAAGTACTGCGGCACCTCGCGCGCCAGGACGGCGACGACTTCCTCGTGCCAGAGGCGCGAGAATCGCCGGCGCGTGCCGAAATCGAAAAACAGGAAGGGATGACGGCGCGCGATACCGGTCCGATCGAGCTCCTTCAGCCTCTCGATCTTGCGCACGAGGCGCTTTCGCCCCTCCTCGAGAGCCGAGCGCTCATCGAGGGCTCGAAAGTAGAGCTCATTCACGATCGAGAGCATGTGGATCTCGAAGCCCATCACGTGAATCTGCGGACCACGCGCCTCGATCGTCAGCCGATCGCCATCGACGCCGACCCGCAGGTAACGGGGCTGAAACCGGAAGATGCGCAGAAAGTCTATGAAGTCGGGTTTCAGGTAGCGCAAGGTCGAAAGGTACTCGAGCTCCTCCTCGCTGAAGGTGAGGCTGCAGAAGTGGTCGAGCTGCCCCCTCACCGCGCGCTCGAGTGAGGCGAGCGGATATCCGGGCCGGTTGCGACAGACGAAGCGATAAACGGCGTGGTTGCCCGGAAAGGAATGCAGAAAGGGCTGCCACATGGTGAATTTGTACAGGTCCGTGTCGAGAAGCGAGCGGACCACCGGGACGAACGTGCTCACCGGATCGGCCCGTCCCGCTCGAGCGCGGCGAGCGCCGCTTCGCAGCTCATCAACCTGGCGCCGGCCGCGCACGCGTCGGTGAGGAAAGCGCGGGCCTGCGCCTCGAATCCTGGCACTGGACTCATACAGTCGGCCAGCAGCACCGTCCGTGACCGCTCCGCATCGGAAAACGCCTCGAGAAGATCGACAACGGTGGCGCGCACACAGTGGCTCGAGGCCTCTCCCGCCACGAGCAGCCGCTCCCCCGCCGCCGGCCGTGCACGCTCGATCAGCCTGTCATTGACGCCAGTGCCGGGGTCGTCGTGGCGCGCAACCTCGGCACGGATCGCGCTGTAATGCTCGGTGAGGGGATTGGAGCCTTTCAGCACCTTTGCGACCTGGCGTTGAGTGAGCACCTCCCAATCGGCAAGCGCCCGGGCCAATGGGGCATAGATGTTGTGCCCCGGGGTGCCAAGTACACAATGCACCGGCCAGATCATGAGCCGGTAGCGGCCCTGCGCCTCGAGCCGGCGCAGATATTCGACGACCTCGGGCAGCAGCTTGCCGTTGCGTGGCAGGTATCGTCCCTGCCGCACCCCATCTGAGGTGATTTCCGTGAAGGGCGCGACGGGCCCTCCGTCCCCCCGCCGCCAGAAGGTCACCCGCTCGATCGCCACGTACGGGTGGGAATCGAGCGTCACGGTGATTTCCGTGACCGCATCGCCCGATTGCGCGACGAGCACGCTCAGACGCTCGAGATCCGCGCTCGCTCCCGGCACCGGCAGTGCCGCCGCCTCGATATCGCAGAAGTCGTTCTGGGGATCGATGATGAAGAGTTTCGTGCCCATGGGCTCAAGGCCCATTGTCGGCGATCAGACAAGGTCTTTGCCAATGCGGGCTCGACTATCGTCACCCGCCTGATCCCCGGAATTGCGAATTCCATGGCTCAGGCAGTGCTCGTGCTGCAAGCCGCTCGGGGCTCTTGTGCCCCCTAAGGGTATGCCGGGCATGGCAAGCTGTATATAAAGGCATTTTTTTGCAAGACCTCGGCTCCCGAGCGCCGAACGCCGATCGGCGGGACTACCGGATGGGGTCTTACGAGGCGCCCGGATCCCGCGGCACTGCCGGACAGCCGGGGTGAGCCGCCAATACCGCTCGCGTGCGCTTCGGATCGACCAAAGGCCGACCCGATGAGGCCGTTCCCGGCCGGATTCTCAAATGGGGAAGGTGACTCCCGCGGAAAAGAGATTTGAGCTGTACGAGGCGCCGGCATTCGCGCCCCCCGGCAGATGCGTCCATTCGAGATTGAGCCAGATATTCGGCGCAAGCTGGATGTCGCCTCCGAGGCCGGCGGAGAACCCCGTATCGGTCGTGTTCCCCCCGCCAAAGTTTCGATGCAGCGAGACGGCCGCGATACCGGCAACCGCATACAGGGAAACGGTCGGCGCAATTGCGACAGAGCCCTTGACGTAACCACCGCCGAAGACGCTGTCGCTCACCGAGGCGCCGCGCGATCGGCCGCTCGCGAGCCCGGTGCCCAACCGTCCTTCGATGGCGAAATACGGGGACAGCGGAACGCCGATCCGCGCGAAGATGACGCTCGGGGTAAGCGTGTTGAGACCGCTTTCGTCATAGCGGAGCAGTCCCACGTTCGCCCCTACATACGGGGTCGCGTCGTTCAGTCCGCCGCCGAAACGCACTTGCCCGAATGCCGGACTCATCATCGCCCCGACGACCAGGACCGCGAACGCCAATCCACGCACCTTCATTCTTCGACCCCTTAGACAGACGGCACAACCGGGCGCAGAGACTAGCATCGGCCGTGAGCAAGTTCCAATGGGCGCTCGACGCCCACCGCGTTGATGTCGGTTGAGCGCGACAGGCGCCTGCAATCGACTTGCTGATCCGGCATTCATCCGGCCCCGCCCACTTCAGATCAGAATACTCCGCCGTCTCGATCCGGCGGCTCGGTCCGGCGATGGACTTGTCATAACGAGCGCGGCCGTCATAAGCGGCCTGCAGATGAGTCTGCCGTCAGACCCCCTGAAGCCTTCACCCATCCCCGCGACACCGTCCTCCCCCGGGCGCGAGCATGCCCGACAAGCAAATCGGCCGAAGGCGTATCTGTAGCCGTCATCGCAGCCGATGTAGAGCACGTGATCGACGATTACCGGGGAGGAGAAGAATGGCCCCTCGCCGCCGTTGCGCGCGATGGGGTACCGCGCGCCTTCGCGTACTGCATGAGGATCGCGCTCCAGAACGCCTCGTACACCGCCGGGGCCGGGAAGGCATCGCCCATGCCCTGCTCCTGCCAGAGCACCTTGCCGGTGCGCGCATCGACCGTCTGCAGCGTGCGCGTGTCGGACGTCGAGGCATAGACGATACCGTGCTGATACGCCGGTGCGCCCACCACCCGGGAGTCGCGCGCGGCCGGACGCCAGCGCAACGCGCCGGCGGCGAGATCGAAAACGTACAGGTGTCGGTCATGGCGGCCGGCGAACACCAGTCCCAGCCGCGCGGCGATGGTGGGCCAGCCGATCGCGGCACCATCGCGGACTGCCTATCCGCGGTGATGTTGTTCAGTTCCGGGTGGTCGCGGATTGCCCGCGGCGCGCTCTCATGGGCGCACGTACGAAATGGCGGGCTATCGCCGGACTGGACGAGAGCTGGCTCGCCCGGCGGAATCGCCTCGGGCCCCCTGCACTGCCGTATCGGCAGTGCGAGAGCGTGCAGCACGCTCGGACTCAGCGTCACCTGCTCTTCCTCCTCGCCGCTGCTTCAGCACCGACGGCGGCTCTCCCAATACGCGCAGGAAACTCCTGCGCATGCGCTCCGGATCGCCGAAACCGCACGATACCGCCACCTGCTGCACCGAGATGGCGCCGCTTTCCAACGCCGCACGCGCCGCGTCCACTCGAAGTCGCTCGACGGCCTTCGCCGGTCCGAGGCCCGTCTCTGCCTTGAAGAGGCGGGAGAAATGCCTCGGACTGATGCAGCTCAGGTGAGCCAGCTGATCGACATCGAGCCGGTCGCGTAAACGCGTGCGCACATGATCCAACAGCCCGGCGAACCGCCCATCGGCGTGTTCCATTTGCATCAGGGGCGAGGATTGCGATTGGCCGCCGGGCCTGCGGAAATAGACGAGCAGCTGCTGCGCGGTACGCCGTGCCGGATCTTCGCCGAGGTCCTCACCGATCAGTGCCAGCGCCAGATCGATGCCGGCGGTGATTCCTGCCGGGCTGCAGATCCTGCCGTCCTTGACGAAGATGCGGTCGGCATCGAGGCGAACCGCTGGAAACCGCTGCGCGAATTCCGATGTGCGACTCCAGTGAGTCGTCGCCCGCTTGCCTTCGAGCAGTCCTGCCGCGGCCGTGACGTATGTTCCGGTGCAGACGCTTGCGACTCTGCGCGAGCGTTTTCCGCAAGCACGCGCGAATCGCGTGGTCGGCGGGCATTCGGCCGCGGCTCGCGCTCCCTCCCCACCCGACGCGATCAGGGTATCGATTGGGGCCACGCCACCAAGCGGTCCGGCCTGCAGGCACACGCCGGCGGAGCTACCGACCAGTCCCGGCCGGGCGGCGATGACGCTCAGCGAATGCGCACCCGGCCGGTCGCGCTCCGCAATCTCGAAGGCGGCGATGGGCCCGGTGACGTCCAGTATCTGAAACCCGGGGAAGATGAGGAACGCGATGCGGCGCTTCATGGCATGAAATGAGGTAATCATGTCATTTATGCCGCCATGCCAACCTGGCACGCTGCCTGCGGTCAAAGCGTTGCGACGGGCGCGAGGTCGGCCGTGAGTGCAGAGTTTTCCGTGGTGTTCGCGCTTTATCCGGGAGTCACTCAGCTGGATTTCACCGGAGCGGATGAGGTCTTCTCCCGGCTGCCCGATGCCCGGTGCTTGCTGGCCTCGGTCGGCGGCGGCAGGATCACGGCCGGGGGCATGGTGTTCGAAGAGGTGCGGCGCCTGGGCGACATCGGGCATTGCAGCCTGCTGTGCGTGCCCGGCGGGCGCGGCACCATCGCCGCACTGACCGATGCGCACTACCTCGATGAGGTGCGGCGCCTCTCTCGCACGGCCCGATATGTCACTTCCGTGTGCACAGGATCGCTGCGGCTTGCGGCGGCGGGCCTGCTCACGAGCCGGCGCGCGTGGTCCGTGACGGCAATGTGATCACCGGCGGTGGCGTCACGGCCGGCATCGATATGGCGCTCACCGTGATGGGGGAAATCGCCGGACCGGATTACGCCGAGACCGTGCAGCTTGCCATCGAGTACGCGCCCGCGCCGCCGTTCGACTCGGGCGAGCGGAGCCGGCCAGGCCGGAAATCCCCGCAGCGGCGAAGAAACGCCTGGATGCGGTCCGTGCGAAGCGGGATGCCGCCGTGCGACGCGCGGCCGAGGCGCTCCGGGCCGCGCCTGCCTGAGCGGCCCTCGGGCAAGTGCAAGGATCCTCACCCGCCCCCTCCGCGCACTGAAGCGCGCGGATTGCCTGACGGGCGGCGTCTCTCGTACAATCTCACCCTGGGCGCGCGGGTGTAGTTCAATGGTAGAACTGCAGCTTCCCAAGCTGCTAACGTGGGTTCGATTCCCATCACCCGCTCCATTCCCAGGCAATGCCGGGCAACCTGCGGCAACGCGCGGCGGAAAATTTCTGATTGCTTGGGAAATTCATGGCCAGAGCCCGATCGGGCTCGCCCGTGTCATTGCCGCGGATTGCCGGGCATTGCCCCAGCAGTCGCACCTGACTCGGACCGCAAATTTCAAGTGCGAATCAGAGGCCGCGAGCGCTTTCCTTCAACTCGCCACAAAGCAACACAGTGCGGTCAACGATGGGACTGAATTCCCGCTGGCGGCCAGAAACCGCCCTTCATCGATCCGAATTACTAACCAGTACGTAAGTATCTTGAGTTACGCCGCAGCGTAGCGAGTGTCGGGAGACCTGAAGAAGCTGCGGACTCGATCGGAGCGTTTCTGCAAGAAGCGCAGCCGGCCGACGACAGCGCGGTGCAGGTCCTTTGGACCGTCGAGTTTTGAGCGGCCGACGGCGTTGTTCTTCACGTCGT
>JAJZDX010000070.1 GCA_021805865.1 Pseudomonadota bacterium | reverse complement strand
ACGCTGGAATACCTGGGAAAATCAAAGGCGGACACAAACGCGGACACAGCCCACATCGTTACCGCTCGTTTTTGATGGTCGGAGCGCCGAGATTCGAACTCGGGACCCCTTGCACCCCATGCAGATATTGCTTTCCTGAGCGTTCCGGTGTATTCCTAGCGCATGGTTCGCAACCAAGCCACGAAACCCTGCAAACGCCGGCACTTTAGCACGGCACCGTTAGGAACGGGTAGGAAATCGCGAGACGCGAGTTTCTGGTACCCCGGCTGGTACCCCGGCGCATTTCGAGCTGCTCCTGGTACCCCCGCTGGTACCCCAAGCGCACCCCTTGTATACCCGCTCAAACCCCTTGTAGCGGGGTACCAGCGGCGCTCAGCGGTGGGCCGATGAAGATCACCACCACATGGCTCGAAGCCCGCCACGAGCCCAAGAATCGCCCCGAGCGGCGCTACGACGTGACCGTTGATGGCCGCGAGGGCCTGATGGTCCGCGTGTTCCCGACCGGCGCCGTGAGCTTCCGATTCCGGTACACCGCGCCCGGCGGCGAGCGCCGCGTGATGGTGCTCGGGAACTTCGGCAAGGGTGGCCTCACGCTCGCGGAAGCCCACGAGCTGCACCACCAGGCGCAGCGCGAGCTCGAGAAGGGCCTCGACCCGCTCGAGGAACGCGAGAAGCGCATGCGGAGTGCCGAACGTGCCCGGGCTGACCGCGACGGTGCCGACACGATCGCCAAGCTCGTCGAGCAGTTCGTGCACCGCGAGCTGCGGGCCGAGCGCTGGGACGAGGCACGCGGCCAGTGGGTCAAGACGCGCACCGAAGGGCGCAAACGCCCCGATGCTGCGGCCGCCCTCCTCGGCTACCGGCCGCCGGATGCGCCGGCGCGGCGCCACAAGCGCGGAGTCAAGACCGTGCCGACGTTCCTGAGCGAGCTCGGCCACCTGAAGGCACCGGACCTCACCAAGCGGCGGATCATCGAGTTTCTCGACAGCATCGTTGATCGCGGCGCGCCAGTGGCGGCCAACCGCACCTACGCTCTGCTCAAGCAATTCTTCGAGTGGGCAGCCGCGAAGGATCTGATACCGGCCTCACCGATGGCCGGCGTTAAGCCGCCCGGCGGGATCGAGCGCCCGCGCGATCGCATCCTGACTGCCGACGAAATCCGCACGGTATGGGCGAAGCTCGACACGGCCGAGATGGCCGAGCCGACGCGCCTGGCGCTGAGGCTGCTGCTCGTGACGGGACAGCGCCGCGGCGAACTGACGCACGCCCGGTGGGATCACTTCGACCTCGCCGGCAAGCTGTGGACGATTCCCGTTGAGCTGCTCAAGACCGCGCACAGCCGGCGCGACCGGCCGGAGCCGCACGTGGTGCCCCTGTCGGGCTTGGCGCTCGAGCTGCTCGGCAAGCTGAAGGCGCTCACCGGCACGAGTCCCTACGTGCTGCCGGCGCATGCGAGCGCACAGCATGCGCAGTCCTACAGCGATGCGGTCCTGAGCCGCGCCGTCCGTCAGAATCGCGAGCATTTCGGCATACCGGAGTGGACCCCGCACGATCTGCGGCGCACCGCGGCCAGCTTCATGACCAAGCTCGGCATTCCGCGCCTGCACGTCGAGAAGGTGCTCAATCACAGCACGGGCGACATCGCCGAGGTGTACGACCGGCACGACTACCTGCCCGAGAAGCGCGCGGCACTTGAGCGTTGGGGCGAGCACCTGCGGGCGATCGTCGAGGGGCGTGAGCTGGCCGTTGTGCCGTTGGCAAAGGCGGCGGGCTGATGGTCAAGAGGCCCAAAACGCTCACGGCCGACAGCACCGGCGCCGAAGCGGTCCGGATGCTCGAGCACGAATTCGTCCGGCAGATGATGGAGGTCTACCGCGCCGACCATCCGCAGAGTAAGGAACCTGACGCAACGCTATATGAGCGCATGCGGGCGAAGTTCCGCGTGGCCTTCCAGCGGCTCGATTTCGATCAGCTCGACAATCTGGCGCCCGCAAGGGCTCTAGATCTGCTGCTCCGCGGAAACGCGGCGCGGGCCGGCGCTCTACTTGAGGAACACCACGCGCAGCAGGGGCTTGTGGCGCAAGGTGAGATTCACAACAAGCGCTCGAAGGCAGGCAATGACGCGCAGGCAATGGGAGAGCTCGCGAAGCTGCCGGATGGTCATCCGCTCAAGGCGGCCGTCGATATCCCCGAACGCAATCGGCTCATCCGCGAGCATGCGCAGGGATTGAAGCGCAAGAATCCGAACCTGAAGGCAGCCGTTATCAAGCGCAAGGTCGGCGAGTGGGCCCAGATGAGCCCGAAGCAGGCCGGCCGCATCCTCGCGTCCCTGAAATAGCACCGCAAATAGTTGGACATCGCGCGGGATGTCCAAAGGCAAAGACGGCAAGCTCGCTCCCATCAAGTCCGGAATCAACCGGACGGGAGTTGAAAGATGCAACCCGCGAGCCGCGCCGTACAGCCCGATCCGGACCGCCTGATCGACGGCGGATACATTGACCGCGACTTAAACATCGTCGACCGCACGCGCCGCAACATGATCAAGCGCGGCGACCTGCCACAGCCTATCGGTTATCTCGGCGGTCGCGCCCGGTGGCGACTCAGCGATTACCTCGCGGCCCGCGAGCGCCTCCTTGCATCCGGCCGTCCGCGCCGGCCGAATCCCGCGGCAGCCTGACTCCATCCCAGAAACGCGAAAGCCGGCCCCGACCAAGGAAACCGGCTCTCGCTGAGGGCTTCAACGTGCAAAAAATAGCACAAGTCATCGTTTCGCGCCGAGGTCCGCCGTGAGCACGACCCGCGCACCGTGCCCGGTCTGCGACCGTGGCCCTCGAGATCGCGCGCTCGCTCGCACGGAAGACGAGCGTGGCGTTGTCGAGTACTGCCACCGTTGCGGCTACACCAAGGCCGAGAATTACGAACGCCGCCCGCTCGAGCCGGTGCGCTCAGCGCCTGTTAAGTCTGAGCAACCTGCCGAATGGTCCGACCGCGCTGAGTCGATATGGAGACGTACGCAACCGCTGCGTGGCACCGTCGGGCAGATCTACCTAGAGCACCGCGGCTGCATGTTACCGCCTGCAGATTCTGACCTGCGCTTCCTGCCGGGGAGTGACAAGTACCCGCCGAGTTTGTGCGCGCGAGTGACCAATGCGGAAACCAACGCGCCGTTGAGCCTGCATTTTACGAGACTTGCGAGCGATGGCCGCGGCAAGGCCGGGACCGACTGCGACAAGCTCTTGCTCGGCGGCCACCGCAAGAAGGGAGGCGTTGTAAGGCTATGGCCTGACGAATGCGTGACGCACGGCCTCGCGCTCGCCGAGGGGATCGAGTCCGCCCTCGCTGCGGCGCACCTATTCCAACCAGTGTGGGCGGCAGTAGACGCCGGAAACATGGCGCAACTCCCCGTACTGCCTGGCATCGAGGCGCTGACGATCTACGCCGACCATGACGAGGCCGGTCTGAAGGCCGCGAAGGAATGTGCCAGGCGATGGCATGACGCGGGCCGCGAGGTGCATATCCGCGCACCTAGAGCGGCAGGCGCAGATGCGGCCGACGTATTAAGCGGGGTGGCAGCATGAGCGCCGACGATATCGACGGCCAGTTCCAGGACATCCAGTTCACTGATCCGACACCAGAGCCGCCCGCCTATCTGAACGACGGACCACCTCCCGAGGAGCCGCGCCGCAAGGCGAACGGCAACGCGCCACCGCCGGACGCCCCCGAGTGGACACCGCCGAGCTTCGCCACCTATGGCGCCAGCTTCGACCCGGCGAAGATCCCGCTCCGGCGCTGGTTGCTCGGCAACCGCCGCTCGGTCGGCGAGGTGACTGTAGATGCCGGACCCCCGGGCACGAACAAGTCCACCCTCATGCTCACCGATGCAGTGGCTATCGCGACGGGCCGCAAGATCCTCGCCGATGAAGTTCATGAGCGTGGCTCGGTGCTGTTCCTCGCGGGCGAGGACGCACGCCGGGATGTCGAGGCGAGAATCGCCGGCATCCTCGAGTTCTACGACATCCAGCCGGCCGAGCTCGGCGACAGGCTCCATGTTCTCTACCTCGGCGAAGTGGATGCGATCAATTACACGCTGGCGAACATGGCCGCGGATATGGCGATGCTGAACACGAACATGGCCGGGTGGCTGCGGGAGTTCCCGGACATCGTGGCGGTCTTCGTGGACCCCCTCATGGCCTGGCACAGGCTGGTCGAAAACTCGAACGAGGCCCTCCAGCTCCTGTTCAGCGCGCTCCGCGCCGTAGCCGTGCAAGGTCAGCGCCACGTCGGGATTGACCATCACGTCACCAAAGTGACGATGAACGACTCAGAGGGCCACGTGAACAATCTGGCCGCCCTGCGCGGCGCCGGAGTGATCGGAGCCGATATCCGGTGGGCCTTCACGATGGCCAAGCTCAACGCCACCACGGCCGCCAGCTACGGCATCCCCGAGGACAGCCGCCGGCGATACCGGCGCCTCGATCAGCTCAAGCAGTCCTACGCGCCGGACGATGACGAAATGCGCCTGCTGCGGGTCGAGTCGGTCACGATCGCCAATGGCGAAAGCGTCGGGGTGCTCGTCGAGCAGGAGATGGACCTCGTGCGAGCCGAGGGCGAGGAGCGCAAGGCGGCGATCGAGAGGGCCGGCAAGGAACGGCTGGCCGCTGTACTGACGCGCATGCTCACCGAGCAGCGACCACGATCGGCGAACGCCGCAGCTTTATGGCTGATCGCGAATTCGCCCGAACTGGTCGCCGGCAAGAAGGGGGGCACCCTGAGTGAGTTCACGGTGCGCCAGCGGCTGCCCGGGATGATCGGCGCCGGCCTGGGCACCCGGCATGAAGGGCGCTTCACGCGCATTGTGATTCGCCCGGCGGCACGCAATGGCAAGGGCGCAGAGATTGACTTCGAGGGAGGCGCGCAGTCGTGACCATGCCCCTGTGCGTGAACCTGTGCGTTGACCTGTTACTCACCTGTTACTCGCACAGCTTTGGACACACAGGACCACCTGTGCGTGCGTCTATTTCCTATAGACGCACAGCACAGGTGTGGTCCGGTACCGCACTGCTTCAAAACCTGTGCGTCGCGTTGCTGATCCGGAGGGGCTTCCCCTTGAGGTTCCTTCCTGCCGAATTGGAAAGCCCCCACCCCCTGCAGCTCGGGGAGGCCCCACTGTGACCGGCGAGCTCCCACCCCCCGGCATGGCCCGCTGCTCGGCCTGCACGCACTTCCAGCCGAGAGCCGGCGAGACCCCGGACGGCTGGTGCACCCGGCACCAGGTCGAGGCCTGGGCCGAACCGCTATTCGAGTGCCGGACCTACCGACCGGCCGACCCGGTTCTCGTCGCCTTGGCTCGTCGACGCCACGCGGTGGCCAAGCAGCTCGAGGCGGACCCTACGCTGCGGTACGCATTCGACGTTCAAGGCGCGACCCCAAGCGGCCCGGCGAGCGGCTCCGTCTCGGTAGTCCTGGCGCTGCGCGACTCAACGGGCGCCATCGTCGCCGGCGAGCTCCGCGTGCCGGCTGACCGCTGGCCGGGACTGACCCCTTTCTGCGAATACTGGCGGGAAGCCGCCGAAGCGAGGTTGTCATGATCGAGCGAGTAATCGGGATCCTTCTGGTGGTCGTGTCCGCCTGGTGGCTCATGCGCTCCCTGCGGCTGCTGACGAGCCAGCGCCACGCGAGGAGGGCCGGGCGATGAGCACATTCATCGAAACCCGCGCCGGGCACATCGCCGCCGCCCGCGTGGTGCGAATCCGTCAGCGCTGGACGAACGAGACGCCCCGGGGCACGCGGACGGAAATCGAGTACATCGACGCGGCAGGTGACGCTCGCGTCACGACTGCGACAGACGTGGACTTCGATCCGGCGCGACTGGTGGCGCCTATCCCGGCCGCGCCTGGGTACTTCACTGTCACGATGCTCGAGGATGGCACCGTCTGCCGCATGCCGGTGATCGCGTGGCGGGTCGCACCTGGCGCGCTCAGCGCGGAGCCCGTGTGTCCTGATGAGCCTTTCGGCTGGTGGGGTGTGCTGTGTCCTGACGGCGCGGTGATCTCGCCGCAGGAGGCCGCTTATGCAAGCCTCGACGATTGGCGCGCCGC
>JAJZDX010000006.1 GCA_021805865.1 Pseudomonadota bacterium | reverse complement strand
TCCCAGTCGGCCGAGGACCTGACGGTGCTCGGCAGCGAGCTCGAGACCGTGGCCCTCAATCGCGCCATCAAGTGGCACGCCGAGCGGCGCGTGTTCCGCAACGGCCGCAAGACGGTGGTCCTGAAGTAGGCGGGCGATTACCCCTGCGCCGCGCCGGTGATTTCGCCGGCAACTTCCTCGAGCTGATCACGCAGCCAGGCGTGCGCCGGATCCTCGTGGCGGCGGCGATGCCATACCGCGTACATCGACAATTCGGGCGCGCTGATCGGCAACGGCGCGGTGGCGAAGCCTTCGAGCGGTCCTAGACGCATGAGCGAGGGCAGGCTCGCCAGCATGTCCGTGCCGCTCAGGAAAGCGGCGATTCCCCCGAAATTCGGCACCGCCACACCGACCACGCGCGGCAGGCCGCGCGCTTCCAGCAACTCATCGAATTCCAGCCGCCGGCCATCCTCGTACGCCACGGTGACGTGGCGGGCGGCGAGATAGACCTCCAATGTGACCGGCGCGCTCCGCTTGCGGGAATCAAAAAAGCAGACGTAGCGGTCGGCCAGCAGGCGCTTTTGCAGGATGTCCGAGCCTGCCGGCGGGCGCGGCGTGACGATCAGATCGCAGCGGCCTTCGCGCAGCATCTGCGCCGTGGGCGCCCGCGACGGGATGACGATCAGACGCAGACTCCTCAGCCGCCCGGCCAATCTCTTCTGAAGCGCCGGCAACAGCAAGTCACGTTGAAAATCGTTGGCCGCCACGGTCAATACCAGCTCCGTGTCCTCAGGAGCGAACCGGGGACGGCGGCCGAGCTGCTCGATATCCTCCAGCAGCCGCCTGGCAGGGGTGGCCAGCGCCTCGGCGCGGGCCGTGGCCGCGATGCCGCGCCCCGATTTGACGAACAGCGGATCGCCGAGCACCTCACGCAACCGCTCGAGCGCGTGGCTCACCGCAGATTGGGTAAGGCCGAGCCGCTCGGCCGCCGCGGTGACCGAGCCTGCCTCGAGCACGGCGAGGAAGGTCCGCAGCATGCGGCCGTCGATCTCGAGCAGATGCGCTGGCGGGGAATGCAACTCACTCATGGGCTCTCGCCCACCGCGCCCGTGGATCCCGGCCGCGTGGCGGGCGCGACCATTGTGGCACAGCGGAACCCGGCCGCAGAGCCGAATCAGGTTTGTCCCGTTCTGCGGGGCCGTTGCGCCGCCCCGCTCGCCGCGCGGCGCTCCGGGCGAGACTCCGGTCCGTCCCTGATAGAGAGATGCCTGGCACGCAGGCTGCGCCCAAGCCCGCTGCGGCCATCCTCGCCGCCCGCGCGCCCCATCAGGCGGCCCGGCTCTCCATCACCATCAGCCCCGCCGCCGTGTTGGAGATGGGAATGTGGTAGTTGGAGTGGACCGCGCTCGCGTGGCGGCCGAGCGCACCGCGGGCGGCCAGCCACATCAGCAGCTCGATGCCCTGCGTGCCCGTGAGCTCGATCAGCTCGGCAACCGAGTACCGCGTCGCCCACTGCGGGTCCCCGGGGAGCTTTTCCATGAACTGCGTATCGAAAGCTCTATTGATGAACCCGGCGCGCTCGCCGTCGAGCTGATGGCTCAATCCCCCGGTACCGATCACGACGACCCGCAGATCCTCATCGTAGGACTCGACCGCGCGCCCGACCGCCTGGCCCAGCTTGTAGCAGCGCGCGGCCGAGGGCAGCGGATGCTGCACCGTGTTGATGCAGATCGGCACCGTGCGCACCGGCCAGGCGCCCTCGCCCGGCCACAGCAGCGCCATGGGAATCGTAAAGGCGTGGTCCACCAGCATCTCCTGGCAGGTGGTGACGTCGAAATCCTCGCTCACCAGTTGCTCGATGACATGCCAGGACAGGCGCTGATCCCCGGGAGCGGGCGCCAGAGTGGGGATACCCCAGCCCTCGTCGGCGTTGCGGTACTCGGGTGCGGCGCCGACGGCGAAGGTCGGCATCTGGTCGAGAAAGAAATTGAGTCCGTGGTCGTTGTAGAAGATCACCGCCACATCCGGCCGCACCTTCGCAAGCCACCGGTGCACCGGCGGGTACCCGTCGAAGAACGGCTTCCAGTACGGATCCTCGTGAAGATTGCGGGCGATGGCCTTGCCGATGGCGGGAATGTGAGAGGTGGTGACGGCGCCGACGATTCTGGCCATGGCTCACCTCCCGGCCGCCACGAGCCTGGCCTTGAACGCTTCCTTGGTCATGCCGGTCTGCTGCGCGCCGAGATCCTGCACATCCAGCCCGAGAATGCCGGCGAACTTGGCGAGGTAGTAGACGTTGCCACCGGCGGCGATCAGATCGAGGACATTGCGCCGCCGGAGGGCCTCGCGCTGCTCAGCGGTGAGGTCATAGCGGGCGCAATACGCGTCCTCGTCGCGCTTGAACTCCTCGCGGTTGACGGCGGAGTTGAACGAATAGCACATCTTGTTCAGGGCGTAGCCCTTGATGGCCTGGGCGCCATCGAAGAGCGTGGTGCCGGGAATGTTCCGCGGGCCGGACATGGGGACTCTCCTCGGGATGGCGCGTATTGGACCGGGTCCTGGTATGAATCCAAGTATTCACAGGTCGGGGCGAAGATAAACCGTGCGCCGCTCATGAGTGCCATGAGGCTCTTCGATCGGTCGCCCCGGACCTCGCGGCGGCGCCTACGGCTCGATCAGGCCGTGGCGGATCGCGAACAGCGTGAGTTCGGACTGGTTGGAGACCCCGAGCTTCTGCTTGATGTTGTACAGGTGCGTCCCGATCGTCGAGGGCGCAAGGCGCAGATCCTCGGCGATGCGCTGCACCGACTCGCCGTGGGCGAGCCGGATGAACACCTCGAACTCCCGTTCCGAGAGCCGCTCGGCCGGGGCCTTCGCATCGGTGTCGGCCAGGGCCAGGCGCTGCGCCACCCCCGCATCGATGTAGCGTCTTCCCGCGGCGATGGTGGTAATCGCCTCGAGCAGCGCCTCTGGAGCGCTGCGCTTGGACAGGAACCCGAACGCTCCCTCGCGCAGCGCCCGCCGCGCGTGTACGGGATCGTCATGGGCGGACAGCGCGAGCACGCGGGCCTGGGGATGATGCGAGCGGATCCGTCGCAATGCTTCGATCCCTCCCATGCCAGGCATCGCGATGTCCATCACGACCACATCGGGATCGATCTCGAGGTAGCGCTGATACGCGGCCTCGCCGGATTCCGCCTCGCCGGCGACCCTGACGTTCGCGCTCGATTCCAGCAACAGCCGAAAGCCGGTGCGCACCACGGCGTGATCATCGACGAGCAGCACGCGGATCATGCGCGCTCCGGCGTTGCATCCAGTGGAATCTCAGCGGCGAGCAACACCCCGCCGCGCTCACGGTTGCGCACGTCGAAGCGCCCGCCGAGGTGCTCGATGCGATCTTTCAGCCCGCGCAGTCCGAAATGACCCGGGCGCGCCCACTCCTCGGGCAGGCCCGAGCCGTCGTCCGTCACGCTCACGAACAGACTCCTCGCGTCGGCACGCAATTCGACGTCGATGGACGAGGCATGCGCATGCCGCAGCGCATTGATGAGACCCTCCTGCACGAGGCGATAAGCCGCAAGCGTCACGCTCGGGCCGAGCTCCGCGCGCAGATCGTGCCGGAGGGAAAGCTTCACCGGCAGGTGACGCTTCTGCAAGTCCCGCGACAGGTTCTCCAGGGTTCCGGCCAATCCCAGCGTGTCGAGCGTCAGGGGCGAGAGGCGCGGGATCAGCCCGTGCATGGCATCGTAGAGCCCGGCGGCCTCGCGGGAGATCAGCCGCGCCGCCTCCTGCATCGGCGGCTCGCTCGAGCGGGTGTTGATCGCCTGTGCAAGGCTGCGTATGGCCGTGACAGACTGGCCGAATTCATCATGCAATTCGTGCGCGATGAGGCGGCGCTCTTCCTCCAGGCGCTGCTCGACAAGCCGGGCCATCTCCCGGCGCTCCTCGAGCCGAGCCTCCGCTTCGCGCGCCTTGCGCTGCGCCGCGACATTGTCCTCGATGGCCTGGGCCATGCGGTTGAAGGCGCCGCCGATGGCCTGCGCCTCCATTCCCTTCAGGAGGGGCAGTCGGAAGGTCAGATCCCCTCTTTTCAAGCGCTCGAGCCCCGTCACGATGATCGGAAAGGGGGAGAGGGCGCGCTCGATGATCCAAAACGCCACGGCGTTCGCGGCGATGAGCAGTATCACGGCCAGGGCGAGCAGCCGGGTGATGGCGTCCCAACCGTCCAGAATGGCCGGGCGAACCACCGAGCGGATGACGAGCTCGAGATTGCCCGGCATACGAAGCGTATAGCGGGGAATCCTCGGTGCGAGCAAGTGCGAGAACCACTCCGGCGCTCGCCGCCCCGCCTTGTATGTGGAAGGCGGCGAGCGGTAGATCACCGCGCCGTGGGCATACCGCAGGGTGATGGCATTTGAGCGGACGTGTCCGAGCTGCACGAGAAACCCGAGCACGACCTGCGGGCCCCCGAACCCCCAGTAGATGTTCACCAGCCGGCTCAGAAACTGGGTCGCCACCACATGCGAGCCGTCGATGTCTTCGCGAACCCGGGCGCGCGTGGCGATCAGCTGCGCGGTGACGAGCAAAATCACGAACACGGCCGTCAAGCCCGTCACTACCAGGTGCAGACGCGTACGCAGCTTCATCATTCCATCCCGGGGCCAAGCCCGAGCTCACCCCGGTGCCATCCTAGCAGCTGCCCGTCACCCACAGGGGACCCCTTGGAATGCAGCGCAGGCACGGCATGCGCACCGGGTCGAGGCGTGCCTTTCATCGACACTGTGCTTCGCTTCGCCGGGCGGGTGTTCCATGGGCGCGTGGCGCCGGTGAGCCGGGGCGGGCACGGCGTCCTGCCCAAACCCACCCCTTGGCCGCCTCGGCGCCGCTCGCCGCCGCGCGGGCCCGGGCACGATGCCCGGCTGCGGCGCTTCGCAATGAGCCACGGCTCATGATATTCATGAGGCCCGATTCATGATGTCCCACTTTTGCGGATGGTCCGCCGTCGGCGAGCATATCCGTGGGGGCGACCCGGCACGTTGCCTGGGCAACGGGCCGGCTCTGCCGTCCCCATGTCCGTCCAACCGACCTGAGGTGCTCGTCATGAAGTGGGTGACTCCGCAAGCGATCGACTTCCGACTCGGCATGGAAATCACGATGTACGTCGCCAGCCGCTGATTGAAAGCGATCCGCCCGCGGGCACCTGCCCACGCCGGTGCCCGCGGGCCGCGCGATCATGAGAATCCGCGTCCTGGGCTCTTCCGCCGGCGGAGGCTTTCCGCAGTGGAACTGCAACTGCCGCAATTGCGCAGGCGTCCGCAACGGCACGGTGCGCGCACGGCCGCGCACCCAATCCTCGATCGTCGTCACCGGCGGCCCGGGCGGGGACGGCCCGATCAGGAGCGAGGCCGTGCCTTGGGTGCTGGTCAATGCCTCACCCGACATCCTGTCTCAACTGCGCGACAGTCCGGCGCTGCAACCGGCGCGGACGGTGCGCGACACGGGGCTCGCCGCCATCGTGCTCGTCGACGGACAGCTGGACCACAGCACGGGGCTGTACATGCTCCGGGAAGCCTCGCGCCCATGGGCACTGTGGTGCACCGACTCGGTGTACGCGGATCTGACCCGCGGCAACCCCGTCCTCGATGTGTTGTCCCATTACTGCGGCGTCGACCGCCGATCCGTACCGCTCGCTTGCGGGGAATTCGTCATCGAGGCGGTGCCGCAACTGCGCTGGCGCGCGCTGGCGGTGGCCGGCAAGCCGGCTCCCTACTCGCCCAACCGCGCCGCTTCGCTGCCAGGCGACAACGTGGCGCTCCTCATCGAGGATGCGCGCACGGGCGGCAAGGTATTCTATGCGCCCGGCCTGGCGGCGATCGATGAGCCGGTGTGGCTCGCCATGCGCTCCTGCGATTGCGTGCTGGTGGATGGTACGTTCTGGACCGACGATGAGATGGTCCGTCTCGGCCTCTCGGGCCATCGGGCGCGCGACATCGGCCATCTTGCGCAAAGCGGCGAGGGAGGGATGATCGAGTGGCTCGAGCGTCTGCCGGCAGGCACGCGCAAGATCCTGATCCACATCAACAATACCAACCCCATTCTGGACGAGGACTCCCCTCAGCGCGCCGAGCTCGAGCGCCACGGGATCGAAGTCGCCTGGGATGGGCTGGAAATCGCGTTGTGAGCGACGCCCCCTGGAGCCGAGCGCAGTTCGAGGCGAAGCTGCGGGAGAAAGGCGGCGCCTACCACATCCATCATCCCTTCAACCTGATGCTGAATTCCGGGCGCGCGAGCCCGGCGCAGATTCGCGGCTGGGTGGCCAACCGTTTCTACTACCAGATCAGCATCCCGATCAAGGACGCGGCCATTCTGAGCAACTGCGACGACCGGGCCGTGCGGCGCGAGTGGATTCGGCGCATTCACGATCACGATGGCTGCGGCGACGATCCCGGCGGCATCGAGGCCTGGCTGCGGCTCGCCGAGGCGGTGGGGCTGGAGCGTGCGCGGACCGAGAGTCTGAAGGACGTCTTACCGGGAGTGCGCTTCGCTGTCGACGCGTACGTAAACTTCGCGCGGCGCGCGCCCTGGCCCGAGGCCATCTGTTCCTCGCTCACCGAGATGTTCGCGCCGCAGATACACGAGCAGCGGCTCGCCGGCTGGCCGCAGCACTATCCGTGGATCGAGCCCGAAGGGCTGCGCTATTTCCAGAACCGGGTGAGCCAGGCCCGGCGGGACGTCGAGTTCGGACTCGCCACGACGCTGGATCTGTTCGCGACCCCCACCGCGCAAAAGCGCGCCCTCGAGATCCTGCAGTTCAAGCTCGACGTGCTGTGGCAGATGAACGATGCGATGCAGCAGCACTACGGGGTGCAATGATGGAGGGCTTGAGCGAGACCTCCCGCCCCGCGATCGGGCACGGCTTCAGGCTGCAGTGGGAGAGCGTGCAGGATGCGCACGTTCTTCTCTACCCCGAAGGAATGGTCAAGCTCAACCCGAGCGCCGCGGCGATCCTCACCCGGTGTGATGGCCTCAGAATGCTCGCCGACATCATCTCGGATCTCGAGCGGACGTATTCGGCCGAAGGGCTCGGCGAGGACGTCCTCGCCTTCGTCAGATTGGCACTGGAGCGGAATTGGCTGGAGCTGCGGCAATGAGCATCGCCGCGCATGGAGCCCCGCCCGGACGGCCCGGTCCGCCGCTGTGGCTGCTTCTCGAGCTGACCTACCGCTGCCCGCTGCATTGTGTGTTCTGTTACAACCCGACGGATATGTCACACCTCGGGAGAGAGCTCGACACCGGCGAGTGGCTGCGGGTTTTGCGGGAAGCGCGCGCGCTCGGAGCCGTGCAGCTCGGGCTTTCCGGCGGCGAGCCGCTGGTGCGGGACGACCTGACGGCGATCGTCGCCGAGGCGCACCGGCTCGGCTTCTATACGAATCTCACCACCTCGGGGATCGGGCTTACCGAGGAGCGCCTCGCGGCCCTCAAGGAAGCCGGGCTCGATCACATCCAGCTCTCCTTCCAGGACAGCACGCGGGCGATGAACGATTTCCTGAGCAGCACCCGCACATTCGATGTCAAATCGAGGGTGGCGGCGCTGATCAGGAAATACCGCTATCCCATGGTGCTCAACGTGGTCATCCACCGGCTCAACATCGATCACGTGGAGGAAATCCTCGCGATGGCCGAGCGCTTGGGGGCCGAGTACGTCGAGCTCGCCAACACCCAGTACTACGGCTGGGCGTGGCTCAACCGCGCCCGCCTGCTGCCGAGCCGCGAGCAGCTGCGCCGGGCCGAGGAGAGCACGCGGCGCTTTCGCGAGCGCCTCGGGTCGCGCATGCGGATCTTCTTCGTGGTACCGGATTACTTCGAGACCCGGCCCAAGCCGTGCATGAAGGGGCTCGGCCGGATCTTTCTCGCCATCTCGCCCGATGGGGTGGCGCTGCCGTGCCACGCGGCGCGCATGCTGCCGGGACTCTCCCTCCCGAGCGTGCGCGAGGCGAGCATCGGCTCGATCTGGTACGACTCGCCGGCGTTCAACTACTACCGCGGCGAGGAATGGATGAAGGAGCCCTGCCGCAGCTGCCCGCAGCGGTCGCAGGACTTCGGCGGGTGCCGCTGCCAGGCCTTCCTGCTCACCGGTGATGCTGCAAACGCCGATCCGGTCTGCGCACTCTCGCCCCATCATCACCTGGTGACGCGCATCGTGGAGCAGGCCGCGTCGGAAGCCGACGGCGAGCACCCGCTCATCTTCCGCGATCACCGTGCGCCGCGGGCAGCGGGTTAAAACTCTTCGGTATCGATATCGGCCTGCGCGGCGGCATTGTACCGTGCGCCGCTCACGGTGCACTGATTGATCAGCCCGTCCACCCGCGCCAGCACCTCCGCTGTCGGGTGCGCTTCGAGAGCGCTCATGTTCTCGCGCAAGTGCTCGATCCGGGTGGTGCCGGGGATCGGCACGACGTGCTCCGCCCTGGACAGCAGCCAGGTGAGCGCCAGCTGCGCGGGCGTGCAGCCGGCCTCCCTTGCAAGAGCGGTGTAACCGGCAAGCAGGGCGAGATTGCGCGGGTAGCTCTCGGGCGAGAAGCGCGGCATCGCCCGCCGCAGGTCCTGCGGCGGCAGGACCGACACGTCATGCAGCGTGTCCGTCAGGAAGCCCCGCGCCAGAGGAGAAAACGCCACCAGAGCCGCGCCGATCCGCCGGCATGCGGCCAGCGAGGCGATCTCGGGATTGCGCGTCCAGAGGGAGTACTCGTTCTGAAGCGCGGCGATGGGATGGATTGCGTTCGCCTTGAGAAGCGTCGCCGCCGAGACTTCGGACAGGCCGATCGCGCGGACCTTGCCCTGGCGCTTGAGGTCGGCGAGCGCACCGACGCTCTCCTCGATGGGAACCCGCCGGTCCCACCGGTGCAGGTAGTAGAGGTCGATCGTCTCCGTGCGCAGCCTCCTCAGGCTGTCCTCGCAGTTGCCGCGGATGGCCTCGGGACGGCCGTCGATGACCCGCTTGCCGAGCACCCCGGCCATGCCGCCCTTCGTGGCGAGAACCAATCGTGCGCGATGCGGCGACAGCACCCGCCCGATCAGCGCCTCATTGGCGCCGAATCCGTAGAGCGCGGCGGTATCGAAGTAATCCACACCGAGGTCGAGCGCGCTGAGCAGCAATCGCTCCGCGTCGCGGGGCGAGGGCGGCATTCCATAGGCGTGGTTGAGATTCATGCAGCCGAGCCCGATTGCGGTGACCGTCAAGGGTCCGATCTGGCGCCGGCGAAACGCAGGGTTGTCCATCGGCATAATGCGGGGGAAATATGTGATTCTCGCCGGCACCGGGCTCCTCGGGAAGAGTGCCGCGCGCACTAGCTGATATCAGGGACCGGTATCGGGTAGACCGCCGCACCGGCGTGTCAGTTCATCGAGCATGCGCATGGCGTGGCGAATGAGCGGCGTGGCCGGCTTGTGCGCCGACACCGCCAGGCACAGCTTGCTCAGCAGCCGAGGGCGCTCGATCGGGCGGATGACGAAGGCTTGCGGCTCGGCAGCCGCCCGCACGGCGCCGGCGCCGAGCACCGCATACCCGAACCCGGCGCGCACCAACTCGAGAATCGCGGGCACGCCCGAGACTTCCAGGGCTATCGCGAGCTTCAGGCCCGAGAGAGCCGCCTGAGCCTCGACCAGCCTGCGGATGGCCTGGGTGTGATCCGGGATCACGAGGGGATGATGCGCCAGATCGGTAAACGCCACCGCCGGCTCGATTCGCAACCCCGCGCGGCGCGGCCGGCCGCGAGCCGGACTGATCAGGCACAGCGGCTCATCGAGGAGGGGCTGGATTTCGATGGCGGGCTGGGCCTCCGGGTTGTGCGCCAGGGCGAGATCCACCCGTCCGGTGGCGATCCACTCGATGAGGTGCGTGGAGAGGCCCTCGACGATGACCAGACGCGCCTTGGGCAGATGATCGCGGAAGCGCTCGGCGAGCGGCAGGGTGAGCAGACGCCCGAGGCTCGGCGGCAGGCCGATCGTCACGCGACCCGCCGGCTCCTCCCGACCCGCCTCCAGGTCCTCGCGCGCCTGTTGTACGAGCTGCAGGATGCCCACGCTGCGCTCGAACAGCCGCCTGCCCGCCTCGGTCAGCACCACTCCGCGGCCCGTGCGCTGCAAAAGCGCGCAACGCAGATCGGTTTCGAGGAGCCTCACCTGGCGGCTGAGCGCCGGCTGCGCAACATCGAGAATCATGGCCGCGCGGCTGAAGCTGCCGAGCTCGGCAACCCGCACGAAGTATTCGAGTTGTTTGAGATTCATGGCATGGGGTGGCGGACCGGCACCCATTCTGCCACGGCCGCCCGCACGCCCCAGCGCCAAAACAACCTGTCGTCAGAGCGGACCGGCGGCGAGCCCTCAAGCCGCACCGCGCCGTCCGTGATCAGATGTGGCCGGGCAGCCGCCTCGCATGATCCTGCTCCGGCCGGCTTGCCATGCCATAGCTCTGGCCGGCGCTCCTGCGCTTGATCGGCCGGGCGAGCAGATAACGGTCGCCGAGCCACTCGATCGCCTTCGCTCTGGCTGCGCTGTAATCGACCACCCACTCACGTGCCTTCTCAGCATAGCTCATGCGTCGCATAGCGCCCTTCTCCTTACGTCTTTGAATGCTCACGACAGGTGAAATGTGTGTACGCTCAGGGATTTACAGCCCTCCTCCCTCCAGCGGAGCGGGCCGTACCCCACTTTCGAGAGAGCGTCTCCTGCCCTTGCCGCCCCGGATCTTCTGCGCGCAAGCGAGGCGGTGTCATTCAGCGAGGCTTCGCACCGCTGCACCAAGCGAGTGTCCCCGGGTGGACACCGCGGGCTTGCGCGCAGCAGGGCAGGCCGGCGAGCGGGGCGAGCCCCGGTAGGCCACGGAACGGGCACAGCGCAACGAGCGGCGCAGCGTAACCTCCGTCGGCGCGGAACGAGACATCGGCCGGCCCCGCGCTGGACAAAGCGTACCGCCTGCGCCACACGAGCCGCCATCGGTATATCTACCAACCGTGTTACCATCGATCCGCCGCACCTCATGAGCGAGCTCGCCCTCTCCTTCGCCGACATCGAGGCCGCACACATGCGGCTCTCGGGCGTCGCGCACCGCACACCGGTGCTGACCTCGGCCAGCGCCGATGCGATGACCGGCGCGCGCCTGTTCTTCAAGTGCGAGAATTTCCAGCGCGCGGGCGCGTTCAAGCTGCGCGGGGCATATAACGCGATCGCCAGGCTGGATGCCGACCGCCGCACCGCCGGGGTCGTCGCCTTCTCCTCCGGGAATCATGCCCAGGCGATCGCCCTGGCTGCGCGCCTGCTCGGCACCCGCGCGGTGATTGTCATGCCGCGAGATGCGCCGCAGATCAAAGCAGCGGCCACCCGCGGCTACGGCGGGGAGGTGGTGCTCTATGACCGCTACAGCGAGGATCGCGAGGCGATCGGCCGGCGCCTCGCCGAGGAGCGGGGACTCGCCCTGATCCCTCCCTACGACCATCCCGAGGTCATGGCCGGCCAGGGCACGACCGCCAAGGAACTCTTCGAGGACTCGGGCGGCCTCGAGCTGCTGCTGGTACCGCTCGGTGGCGGAGGGCTGCTGGCGGGGTGCGCGGTGGCGGCGCAGGCCCTGTGCCCCGGGTGCGCAGTGATCGGAGTGGAGCCGCAGGCGGGGAACGACGGGCAACGAAGCCTGCGCGCCGGGCATATCGTGCACATCGACACGCCCGACACCATCGCGGACGGCGCCCAGACACAGCACCTGGGACAATTCACTTTCCCCGTGATCCGCGACCTGGTCCGCGACATCGTCACGGTGAGCGACGCGGAGCTCATCGAGGCCATGGCCTTTTTCGCCGGTCGCCTGAAAATCATCGTTGAGGCCACCGGCGCACTGGCCGCGGCTGCGGCCTTCGCCGCCCGGGTACCCGTCCGAGGCAAGCGCGTGGGGATCGTGGTTTCGGGCGGCAATGTCGATCCGGCACGCTTCGCGGAACTGATTCAGCGCACCGGCAGGGCGGCTCCGGCGCAGTCCTGAGGGCGAGCGCCGGCCGCGAGCCGGATCACGCCTTCGCCGGATGCTTGGGATTCACCCGCTTCGCCAGCGGGTCCGGCACCTGCTGGGTGATGCAGTGAATGCCGCCCCCGCCCAGCAGGATCTCACGCGCCGGCACCCCGACCACATGCCGCCCCGGACAGAGCCGCTTCAGGCGATCCGCCGCGAGCGCATCGGTACGCGGATCCAACAGCGGCATGACGAGGCCCCCGTTGGCGAAGTAGAAATTCACGTAGCTGCCGGCCATCCGGTCACCGGCCCTGCGCGGCTTGCAGCTCTCGGCGGGCGCGAGACCCCGCGCCTCTTGCTCCGTCATGTGCAGCGGCCCCGGCATGGGCAGCTTCGTGACCTCCAGCCTGCGGCCCCGCGCATCACGCGCCTCGGTCAACCGCTCCCACGCCGCGCACGAAACAGCGTGTTGGGGATCCGCAGCGTCATCGGTCCAGGTGAGGCACACCTTGCCGGGCGCGACGAAGCAGGCCAGGTTGTCGATGTGCCCGTCGGTCTCGTCGTTGAATACGCCTCGGTCGAGCCAGATGAAGCAGCTCACGCCGAGATACTCCCGCAACAGCATCTCCATGCGCTCTCCGGTCATGCCGGGGTTGCGATTGGGGTTGAGGACGCACTGTTTCACGAGCAGCGCCGTGCCTTCACCGTCCACGTGGACGGCGCCGCCCTCGAGGACGATGGGCGCACGGTAGCGCTCCCGCCGCTCGCACGCGAGGACCTCGGCCCCGACACGCTCATCGCGATCCCAGGGGTGATAGAGCCCTTCCTCCAGACCTCCCCAGGCGTTGAATCGCCAGTGCACGCCCCGCAACCCCGGCCGCTCGCTCACCACGTAGGTCGGTCCGACGTCCCTCATCCAACAGTCATCGTGCGGCAGTGTCAGCACGTCCACGTGCGATGGCAGCATCGCGCGGGCCGTCTCCCGGTGCCCGGCCGAGACGCCGACGCTGACTTTCTCGAATCGGCCAATGGCCTCGGCCACGGCGAGGAAGGCTGCCTGGGCCGGACGCGCCCCCTCGCGCCAGTTGTCCGGCCGCTCCGGCCACAACATCCAACATCCGGCATGCGGCTCGAATTCCGCCGGCATCCACCAGCCGTCGGCGGCGGGGGTGCCCGGCAGGGCGCCGGTCTCGCAGGTCATGCTCAGGACCGCTGCTTGCTGTGCTTGAAGCCATAGAAGACGTAGATGGCTCCGCCCACCGCGGTCCAGACGACCAGGCGAATCCAGGTGGCGTCGGACAGAAAATACGTCATGCCGAGGCACACCACTCCCCCCAACGGACAAAGGAGCCTGGCCGCGGGCACGCGAAACGGACGGTGCACCTCCGGCCGGGTGTGGCGCATCACCAGCACCCCGATGCATACCACCGCGAAAGCGAGCAGGATTCCGATGGAGATCAGGTCCGCGAGCACATCGAGCGGAAACACCCCGGCGATGAGCGCCGCCCCGATCCCGGTGATCGCGGTAGCCACGTGCGGGGTCTTGAAGCGCCGGTGGCAGCGGCTCATCGCCGGCGGCAACAGCCCGTCATCGGCCATCGACAGCAGGATCCTCGGTTGCCCCAGGATCGAGGTGAGAATCACCGAGGTCATCCCGGCGATGATGCCGAGCTTCAGAAACACCCCCAGCCACGAGAGCGCCGGATGCGCATCGAGCGCCGCCGCCACCGGCTCGGCGACGTTGAGCTTGAAATACGGCACCATCCCGGTGATCGCCGCCGCCATCGCCACGTAGAGCAGCGTGGAGATCACCAGCGTGCCGATGATTCCGAGCGGCAGGTCGCGCTGGGGATTGCGAGCCTCGAGCGCTGTCGTCGAGGCCGTGTCGAACCCCACGTAGGAGAAGAAGATGATCCCCGCCCCCTGCAGCACGCCGGTCCAGCCGAAGTGCCCGAAGGTTCCCGTGTTGGGCGGAATGTAGGGATGCCAGTTCGCGGGGTTCACGAACTTCAACCCCGCCACGATGAAGATCACGATCACCGCCACCTTCAGTGCCACCATGAAATTGGTGGCACGGGCGGTCTCCTGGATGCCGACATAGCACAACGCGCTCAATGCCAACACGATCAGCATCGCGGGCACATTGATGATCGCCCCGGTGGCCACCAGGTGCCCGGCGGCGTTCTGCGCGAACGGGGCATTGATCCAGTCGGCCGGCAAATGGATGTGCACCTCGGCCAGCAAGTTCACCACGTATGCCGACCAGCTCACCGCCACCGCCGAGGCCGAGATGCCGTACTCGAGCAGCAGATTCCACCCAATGAACCATGCCACCACTTCCCCAAGCGTGGCGTAGGTGTAGCTGTAGGCGCTGCCCGGCACAGGCAGGAACGCGGCGAACTCCGCATAGCACAGCGCCGCCAGCCCGCTGCCAAAGGCCGCGATCATCAGCGAGAGGGTGATGGCGGGTCCGGACTCGTTGGCCGCCACGGTTCCCGTGAGGACGAAAATTCCGGTACCGATGGTGGCTCCGATCCCGATCGCCATCAGCGCCCAGACGGACAGTGTCTGGCGAAGGCGCTCGGCCCCCGAGCGCTCGGGGGCCACGACCGGGTGCACCGCAAAAAGCTTGCGTAGCAAGGAATTCCCGGCCGCCGCCTCCGGAACCTCCCTCTCGGTGACATCATTCATGATTCGGGGAACCCCCAGAAAGATGGTTATGCGGGCAAGTGTCTCATACATTGGCCCAAAGACGCCTTCGGCGCTTTGGGCGGCCGGCCCGGTGTCTTGGCTTCGGGCGGCCGGCCATGCATGACGCATGTGCCGGCCGGGCTTGCAGCTCGCCTGCGGCGCATTGCGCAGCCGGCCTGTCGGCTCTCTCGGGATGCCGTGCTTGCAGTGCTCGCGCGATTCACGCGCATGACCTGATCCGGCTCAGTTTCCCGGCCCCGCCAGAGAAAGGCGCATGCTAGGATTATTGATCCGCTCAGATTCACGCCGCAGCGAATCCCTCTCGACACTTAAGGAGTCCGCAATGTCCAGCGCCGCAGCGCCACAGGTCAACCCGCCCGCCTCCGGGGCGAAAATCACCATCCGGGACGGCAAGCTCCTCGTCCCGGACAATCCCGTCATTCCCTTCATCGAGGGTGATGGCACGGGGCCGGACATCTGGCGCGCCAGCGTGCGCGTGATGGACGCAGCGGTGCAGAGAGCCTACGGCGGCAGGCGCAGGATCCACTGGATGGAGGTCTATGCCGGCGAGAAGGCTCACCGTCAATTCAACAGCTGGCTGCCCGAGGAGACCGTGACGGCCTGCCGGGACTACCTGGTGTCCATCAAGGGCCCCCTCACCACCCCGGTGGGCGGCGGTATCCGCTCGCTGAACGTGGCGCTGCGCCAGCTGCTCGACCTGTACGTGTGCCTGCGCCCGGTGCGCTGGTTCAAGGGCGTGCCCTCCCCGGTCAAGCACCCCGAGAAGGTGGACATGGTGATCTTCCGCGAGAATACCGAGGACATCTACACCGGCATCGAGTTCGAGGCCGGCACGCCCGAGAATCGCGAGTTCCTCGAGCTCTTCAAGCAGCACTTCCCCAAAGCCTATGGAAAGATCCGCTTTCCGGACAGCTCCGGCATCGGCATCAAGCCGGTCTCGAAGGAAGGCTCGGAGCGTCTCATCCGCTCGGCGATCGAGTACGCCGTGGCGAACCGGCGCCGCAGTGTCACCATCGTGCACAAGGGCAACATCCAGAAGTTCACCGAGGGCGCATTCCGCAACTGGGGCTACCAGCTCGCCGAGCGGGAGTTCCCGGGCGCGGTCTACACCTGGGAGCAGTGGGAGCGCACCAAGGCGGCGCAGGGCGAGAAGGCCGCCAACGCCGAGATGGACGCGGCCAAGGGCGCCGGCAAGATCATCATCAAGGATGCGATTGCCGACATCACTCTGCAGCAGGTACTGACCCGGCCGGACGAGTTCGACGTCATCGCCACGTGCAACCTGAACGGGGACTACCTCTCCGACGCGCTCGCCGCGCAGGTCGGCGGCATCGGCATCGCCCCGGGCGGCAACATCAACTACCTGACCGGACACGCGGTGTTCGAGGCGACGCACGGGACCGCGCCCAAGTACGCCAACCTGGACAAGGTGAACCCCGGCTCGGTGCTGCTCTCCGGCGAGATGATGCTGCGCTACATGGGCTGGACCGAGGCGGCCGATGCCATCATCGCCGCGATGGACCGCACGATCGGCCAGAAGGTCGTGACCTACGACTTCGCCCGGCTGATGGAGGGCGCGACCGAGGTGAAGACCTCAGCCTTCGGTGACGCACTCATCCGCAATCTCTGAGGGACGTATCGCAGCCGATGACGGCCTTCGGCGTGCGGCGGCGCAGGACTGCGCCCGCCGCATCGCCGAGGCGTTCGCGCGGTACAACGCGGAATTCCGGGCCATCACCCGCCGGGCGCCGCTGCGCTTCGACAACCGCGACTGGAAAGGCAGCCTGCAGGACATCGTCGAGCGCATCGAGCTCTACGATCTTTTCGTCGACCACACCGTCACGGAGATTCGTGACCTGCTCGGCGAGCGCGCGAGCGAGCGCGCCCTGTGGCGCGAGATCCGCGCCGCCTTCGCCACACGCGTCGCACGGCTCCCGGACGCGGAGTTCCCCAAGACCTATTTCAGCTCCGTCAGCCGCCGGCTCTCCGGCACCATAGGCGTCGCGCCCGACATAGAGTTCGTCGGCACCGATCTCGATCCTTTGGCGAACGCCACCTCGACTGTCGTCACCAACACCTACATCAACCACGGATCCCTGCCACTGCTGATCGAGGACCTCCTGGGCGACGTGCGCTTCCGCACACCGTGGAAGGACCTCGACGGCAGCATCCGCCACGTCACCGCCGAGGTGCGGCGCCACCTGGCAGGCCTGGGCGGGAACGACGGCGTCCACCGGATCGAGGTGATCCGGCCGGTGTTCTACCAGTTATCCCGCGCCTACATCGTCGGGCGGATCATCGGCCCCGGGGCGTGCATCCCGCTGGTCATGGCGCTGAAGAATTCCGACGGCGGCCTGATGGTCGATGCCGTGATGATGGCCGAGGGTGACGTCAGTATCGTCTTCAGCGTCTCACGATCCTATTTCCACGCGGACCTCGACCGCGTCGATGAGGCGGTCGCATTCCTGAAATCCCTGCTGCCCGGCAAGCCGGTGAGCGAGCTGTTCACCATGCTGGGCCGGGCCAAGCAGGGCAAGACCGAGCGCTACCGCGAGATCATGCGCCACCTGGAGAGGACCGAGGATCGCTTCGTCCCCGCCCCCGGCGAGAAGGGACTGGTCATGGTGTGCTTCACCCTGCCGTCGCTCGCGGTCGTCTTCAAGGTCATTCGCGATCGGTTCCCGTATCCCAAGAGCGTGGCACGCGAGGATGTGCTCGCGAAATATCAGCTCGTGTACAAGCACGATCGCGCCGGACGGCTGGTCGATGCCCAGGAGTTCCGCCGGCTGCGCCTGCCCAAGCGTCTGTTCGCCCCGGAGCTGCTCGAGGAGCTGCTCGGGGAGACGGCGCTCACGGTGCGCGAGGATGGCGAGTACCTCGACTTCGACCATCTGTACATCGAGCGGCGGATGATCCCGCTCAATCTGTACCTGCGCACGGCTTCGCCGGCGGCGGCCGAGCAGGCCGCGCTCGATTACGGCCAGTGCATCCGCGATCTTGCCAACACCAACATCTTCCCGGGCGATCTGCTGCCGAAGAACTTCGGCGTCACCCGCCACGGACGAGTCATCTTCTACGACTACGACGAGCTCTGCCGGGTGACGGACTGCCGCTTCCGCGATCTGCCGCAGCCGACCAATCCCGAGGACGAGATGCGCGCCGAAGCCTGGTTCTACGTGGGCGAGCACGACATCTTCCCCGAGACCTTCCTCAACTTCCTCGCCTTCGACGAATCCCAGCGCGCCTGCCTGTTGCGCACGCACGGGGAGATCTTCACCGCCGCCTACTGGCGCAGGGTGCAGCAGCGCCTCGCCGACGGGGAAGTGCTCGAAGTGCTGCCCTATCACCCCTACCGCGTCCGCATGGCGAGCGGCGCGGCGTGATGGGAATTGCCCGCGGGCCGAAATCCGGCCGGGCCCGTGCCTCGCGCTCGAGGATCGCTCCGGGCGATTTTGTGTTCGCCGACCGCCAGCAGGTAGACTGCCGCCCATGAGCCGCATCCTCATCGTTCTCGGCGCCGCGCTGATCCTGATCGGCCTCGCCTGGCCATGGGTCAGGCGCCTGCCGCTGTTCAAGCTGCCGGGTGACATCGTCATCGACCGGCCCGGGTTTCAGTTCTTCTTCCCGATCACCACCATGCTGCTGCTCAGCCTGGTGATCTCGGTCCTCGCGTGGATCTTCCGGCGCTGATCCGCCTCTCGGCCGGGGGCTCGCCCGGGACTCGATCCGCCTCGCCGCGCGCGGCTCAGGCCCGGCCCAGCCGTTCGGCGAGCTGCGCGAGCCGCTCAGCGGCCCGGTCGAGCGTGTCATCGCGCTTGGCGATGCACAGCCGCACCACCGAGAGCTCGGGCGGCTCGGCGTAGAAGGGCGAGAGCGGGATGGTGGCGACCTTGGCCTCGGTCAGCGTGCGCTCGGCGAACTCCACATCCCCCGGCGGGCACAGCTCGCCGAACTCGAGGAGCTGAAAGAACGTCCCTTGCGCCGGCGGCAGCGAGAAGCCGCAGTCCGCAAGCCCCGCGCGCAGCCGGTCGCGCTTGGCCTGAAAGAATCCGGGCAGATCCCGCCCGGTGTCGGGCCTCTCGGCAAGATACGCAGCAATCGCGTGTTGCAGCGGATTGGCGATGCTGAACGTGTTGAATTGGTGGATCTTGCGCAGCTCTGCGCTCAGGGGCGCCGGGGCGACGCAGTAGCCGACCCGCAGTCCCGTAGCATGCAGCGTCTTGCCGAAGGAGAATACGGCGAGGCTCCTCTCGCGCAGCTCCGTGTGGGTGAGTACGGACGCGTGAGCGCGGCCGTCGAACACCATGTGCTCATAGACCTCGTCCGACAACACGGCGATGTCGTGCCCGCGGGTCGCTGCGGCCAGCTCATCCAGATCCTCGGCCGTGGCGGTCGTGCACGCCGGATTGTGCGGCGAGTTGAACAGGATCAAGCGCGTGCGCGCGTTGATGGCCGCGCGCACGCGGTCCCAGTCATAGCGGAACCGCGGCGGCGTGAGCGGCAGGCGGACGCACCGTGCGCCGGCGAGGCGCACGGCGGGCTCGTAGGAGTCATACGCCGGATCGAACACGATCACTTCGTCGCCGGGTCCCGCGACCGCCTGGATGGCGGAATAGATGGCCTCGGTGGCCCCGAGCGTCACCGTGATCTCGCAGTGCGGATCGAAGGTGAGTCCGTAACTCCGCGCGAGCTTGCGCGCGATGCCTTCCCGCAGCTCCGTGAGGCCCTCCATGGGCGCGTACTGGTTGTGCCCCTCGCGCATGGCCTGCCCCACGAGCTCCGCCAGCCTCGGGTCGATGTCGTAGTCCGGGAACCCCTGGCCGAGATTGAGCGCGCCGAGCTCGCGGGACCGGCGCGACATGACGGTGAAGATCGTCGTGCCGACATCGGGAAGCTTGCTGCGCCGCGGCATCATCGGCGGTTGCCCGCGGTCACGACTCGCTTTCCGCCGCCGCGAGCGCCGCGCCGATCACGCCGGCCTGGCCGGCGAATTGCGCCGGGCGGATCTCGGCCTCGGAGCGCAGCAGCGGCTCGAAGTCCGCGAAGCGCTCGCTGATCGCTCCGCCCAGGATGAAGAGGTCCGGCCACAGCATCGCGTGCATGCGCTCCAGGTACACGTTCACCCGCTCGATCCAGGCGTGCCAGTCCAGGCCTTCCACCGTCTTGACGTGCGCCGAGGCCCATTTCTCCGCATCCATCCCGTTGAGCTCCATGTGCCCGAGCTCGGCGTTGGGGAACAGCCGCCCGTCGGTGAACAGCGCCGTGCCGATGCCCGTGCCGAAGGTGAGCATGATGACGGTGCCGTTCACGCCCCGGCCGGCGCCGAGGCGCATCTCGGCGAGGCCGGCGGCATCGGCATCGTTGAGAAAGAGGGCCGGTCGGTCGAGCGTGCGCCGCACCAGCGCCGCTCCGTCGGCGCCGATCCACGCGTGATCGACATTGGCGGCGGTGCGTGCCCTGCCGTGCTTGACCACGCTCGGGAAGGCGAGTCCGATCCGGCCGGTGGCCTCGGGCAGCCGCCCCGCAAGCGCCGCGATCACCGGCATCATCGCATCCGGCGTGGCCGGCCGGGGGGTCGGGGCGGCGATCAGCTCGCCCAGCAGCTCTCCGGCGCCGACGTCCACCACACCCGCCTTGATCGAGGATCCGCCCACATCGATGCCCAGCATTTTTCCTGTCATGACTTCAGTCTCTTGATCCCAGCCATTCGTGCAGAGAAGTCCGTAGGGCCGAAGCGAGACGAGCGACCCGACTCCGACATCCGAATTCGACTCGTCAGACGTTCAGCAGCAGATGCTCGCGCTCCCAGGAGCTGATGACCTGCAGGAAGACCTCGTATTCGGCCTCCTTGACGATGGTGAACGCCGAGACGAACGCCTCGCCGAGCACCTCGACCAGCGGCTCGCAGCGTCTGAGCTCGCGCAACGCCTCATCGAGCGAGCGCGGCAGACCGAAGGGCAACTCATGCGCGCTGCCGGTGACGGGATCGGAGGGCTGCAGGCCCTGCACCATGCCGAGGTAGCCGCAGGCGAGCGATGCGGCGATCGCAATGTAGGGGTTGGCGTCGGCGCCGCTCACGCGATTCTCCACTCGCCGGTCCTCGGGGTCCGACATCGGCACGCGCAGCCCCGCGGTGCGGTTGTCGTACCCCCAGTGCACGTTGATCGGCGAGGACAGATAGCGGGTGAGACGACGGTAGGAATTGACATTGGCGCAGAACAGCGCCATCGCCGCAGGCAGGTACTTCTGCAAGCCGCCGATGTGCGAGAAGAACAGCGGCGAGGGCGTGCCGTCGGCGCTGCTGAACACGTTGCGGCGTGTCTCGACATCCACCACGCTCTGGTGGATGTGCATGGCGCTGCCCGGTTCCTTGGCATGGGGCTTGGCCATGAAAGTGGCGTATATTTTGTGCCGCAACGCCGCCTCGCGCGCCGTGCGCTTGAAGAGAAACGCCTGGTCGGCCAGGTCCATCGGGTGACCGTGGATGAGGTTGATCTCCATCTGCGCCGGGCCGTCCTCGTGGATCAGGGTATCGATCTCGATGTCCTGTTCCTCGCAGAACTGGTAGATGTCGTCGAACAGCGGATCGAACTCGTTGACGGCGGCGATGCTGTAGGACTGGCGGCCGGGCTCGGCGCGTCCCGAGCGGCCCACCGGGGGACGCAGCGGATAGTCGGCGTCCTTGTTCTGCTCGACGAGATAGAACTCGAGCTCCGGGGCCACCACGGGCTCCCAGCCGCGCTGCGCATAAAGCTCAAGGATGTGGCGCAGCACGTGGCGCGGCGCCATCGTCACTCGCCGGCCGTCGGCGTAAAAGCAGTCGTGGATGACCTGGGCGGTGGGCTCGGCGGCCCAGGGCACGCGCCGCACGGTCTTGGCGTCGGCCTTGAGAATGATGTCGATCTCCGCCTGGCTCATGGCGGCGGTGGTGTCGGGCGGATAATCGCCCGTGACGGTCTGCAGGAAGACGCTCTCGGGCAGGCGCATTCCCCCGTCCTCGGCGAACTTCTCCGCCGGCATGATCTTGCCGCGCGCGATACCGGCCATGTCCGGGATGATGGCCTCGACCTCGGAGATGCTGTTGTCGCGGAAGAATTGTCCGATCTCGCTCACCATTGGCCGACCTTTCACCGTGCGCGCGCACGGTCCCTGCACGCGGCGCCGAACGTTGCGAACAGCGCGCGGGAAAATCGATTCCCCATGACCTTCCATTCCGGATGCCATTGCACCGCCAGCGCAAACCGCGCGGCCCCCTCCACGCGAAATGCCTCGATCAGGCCATCCGGCGCCCGGGCTTCGACGGCAAGGCCGTGACCCAGGCGCTCGATGCCCTGCCAGTGCAGGGAATTGACCCGCACCTGTCCGGTGCCCGCAAGAGCACGCAACATACCCCCGGGCTCCAGGGTGACTTCGTGCGCCGGCCCGTATTGCACCTCCAGGGGCTGGCTGTCGTCGTCGCGATGATCCATGTGCCCCGGCACCTCATGGACCCTCTGATGGAGGCTGCCGCCGAAGGCGACATTGACCTCCTGGAACCCGCGGCAGATGCCGAGCACCGGCACGCCTTTCTCTACGGCCTTGCGGATGAGCGGCAGCGTCGTGGCATCGCGGGCCGGATCGTGCAGGGTGCCGGGGACGCTGGGAGGACCCGAATAGCGATGCGGCTCGACATTGGAAGGGCTGCCGGTGAAGAGCAGGCCATCCAGCCGCTCGACCAGCTCATCGAAGCGCAGCTCCTCGGCCAGAGCGGGGATCAGCAGCGGCAGGGCGTCCGCGGCATCCAGCAGCGCCCGGGAATATTTCTCCCCCACCACATGAAAGGGATGCCGCCCGATCATGCGGCGGTCGGCGGGAAGGCCAATGAGGGGGCGCGTCGATGCCATGGAAGTGGGGGCTATTATAGGGGGAGCACCATGCCTGCCGCCCACGCCGCTTCGTACTACGCCGCCTCGGCGCATCCCGCCCCCCGCCGGGCGCCGCTCGCCGGCTCGGTGAGCTGCGATGTGTGCGTCATCGGGGGGGGCATCGCCGGCTGCTCGGCCGCCCTGCACCTCGCCGAGCGGGGGTATTCCGTGGTGCTGCTCGAGCAGCACCGCATCGGGTGGGGCGCCTCTGGCCGCAGCGGCGGCCAGGTCATCCATGGCATCGCCTGCGGACAGACCCGGCTCGAGCGGCTGATCGGCGGGCAGGCTTCCCGCGCCGTCTGGGACGTCTCCACAGAAGCGCTGGCTCTGACGCGGCAGCTGATCAGCCGCTACCGCATCGAATGCGACTGGGCCGACGGATACATGCTCACCGCCATCAAGTCCCGGCACGACCGGGAGCTGCACGAGGAGGTCGAGGAGCTGAGGGCGCGGCTGGGCTATCACAGCGTGCGGCACATGGGCCGGGATGAGGTATGCGCGACCCTCGCCACGACGCGCTACCTCGGCGCGCTGTACGACACCAACAGCGGCCACCTTCACCCGCTCAACTACACGCTCGGCCTGGCCGCTGCGGCCGAGAGCCAGGGCGTACGCATCCACGAGGAGACGCGCGCCGCGGGCTTCACTGCGGCGCACGTGCGCACCGAGCATGGGGAAGTCGATGCCCGCCACCTGGTCCTGTGCGGCAATGTCTACCTGGGCAAGACCGCCCCGCAGATCTCCTCGAAGATCATGGCGGTCGGCACCCATATCGTGGCCACCGCGCCGCTTGGCGAGCGCCGTGCCCGCTCCCTGATCGTCAACAACGCAGCGGTGAGCGACATGAACTGGGTGCTCGACTACTTCCGGCTGTCGGCCGATCACCGGCTGCTGTTTGGCGGGCGGGTAAGCTATTCCGGGCTCGGCAACTTCGATGCGCGCCGGGCCACGCGCGCGCGCATGCTGAGGGTGTTCCCGCAGCTCGAGGACGTGGGAATCGAATACACCTGGGGCGGCTACGTCGACATCACCATGAACCGCGCGCCGCATTTCGGCCGGCTGATGCCCAATGTGTACTTCCTTCAGGGCTTCTCGGGACACGGCATCGCGCTCACCGGCATCGCCGGCAAGCTGATCGCCGAAGCGGTCGCGGGCGAAGCCGAGCGATTCGATGTCTTCGCGCGCATCCCGCACCGCGACTTTCCGGGCGGCGCGCTCGCGCGCCGCCCGCTGCTCGTGCTGGCGATGCTCTATTACCGGCTGAGGGACCTTCTTTAGAGCAGCTCGGCGATCTGCACCGCGTTGAGCGCCGCGCCCTTCAGAAGCTGGTCCCCGGCCACGAACATCGCAATCGATCGGCCGCTCGGGTCCGAGATGTCGCGACGGATGCGTCCGACGAGGATGGGATCGCCGCCGGAGGCATCCCGGGGCATCGGGAAATAGTTGCGCTCGGGATCATCGACCAGCTTCACGCCCGGCGCACCGCCCATGATGTCGCGCACCTCGGCCGGGGTGATCGGCCGCTCGCACTCGAAATTGACGGCGATGGAGTGTGCGCGCAGCACCGGCACGCGCACGCAGGTGGCGGCGATGCGGATGCCTGCATCGCCGAAGATCTTGTGTGTCTCGTGCACGACCTTCATCTCCTCCTCGTTGTAGCCGTTCTGCGGGTCGATCTTGGAGTTGTGGCTGAAGAGATTGAAGGCATAAGGGTGCGGCAGCACGGTGGGCGGGTAGGGGCGCTCCTCGAGATACGCGCGGGTCGATTCGCGCAGCTCCTCCATCGCCGCCGCCCCCGCCCCGGAGGCCGCCTGGTACGTCGAGACGATCATGCGCCGGATCGGGTTCCTGCGGTGCACCGGCCACAGCGGCGTGATGGAGATGATGGTCGAGCAGTTGGGGTTGGCGATGATGCCCTTGTGGGTCCCGATCGTCTGCGGGTTGATCTCGGGCACCACCAGCGGCACGGCCGGATCGCCCCTGAAGGCCGAGGAGTTGTCCACCACCACAGCACCCTGCCCGACCGCAAGGGGCGCAAAGCGCTTGGAGATGCCGCTTCCGGCCGAGAACAGCGCGATGTCCACCCCCGGGAAGCTGTCCTCCCGCAGCTCTTCCACGGGAAGCTCCTGGCCACGGAAGGGCAGCGTCCTGCCGGCCGAGCGCGCCGAGGCGAGAAGGCGCAGCTTCGAGAGCGGGAAGCGCCGCTCCTCGAGGCAGCGGATCAGCTCAACGCCGACGGCCCCGGTGGCGCCGACGACCGCGACGACCGGCGAAGCGCCGGCGGAACGACCAGATGACATGTGCGAGCTCCGATTCTCAGGCAAGGTTTCTCAGGCAGAAAAAAGGCCCCGCGGCAGTGCCGGCGGGGCCTCTGGGTCTTCGGACTTCCCGGACGCCTCTCAGCGCACGCGATCCCCCAGAGCCCCGCCGCCGGGCTTCTTGAGGGCAATCGTGCGCTTTTTCGGGAACATGGTGAGCTGAAGCTACCGGAAGCGCCGTGGCCTGTAAAGCGGTGCTGTGCGGCGCCAAGTGAAGGCCCGGGCGCGGCAGGCGGGAAACGGAAAATTCACGCCGGCGGCGATATCGCCGTCAGTATCCCCTGCAGGATGCGCGTGGGACTCGGCGGACACCCCGGCACCGCCACGTCCACCGGGATGACGTTCGACACCCGCCCGAGGGAGGCCGGGCATTCGCCGAGGAGACCCCCGGCACACCCGCAGTCCCCGAGCGCCACGACCAGCTTCGGGTCCGGCGTGGCCGCGTAGACACGCTTCAACGGCGCTTCCATGTTCCTCACCACCGGCCCGGTGACCAGCAGCAGGTCTGCGTGCCGCGGACTGGCGACGAAGCGGATGTTTCGGCCCTCCAGGTTGTAATAGGGGTTGCCGAGCGCCTGGATCTCGAGCTCGCAGCCGTTGCAGGAGCCGGCATCCACGTGGCGGATGCACAGCGCCCTGCCGAGCACCGCGGCAACCCTCTCATCCAGCGCGCGGCGCACGCGCAATGACTCCTCGGGGGCCGGCGCCGGCTCCGACACCACCCCGACCGATGCGATCTTGCGCAGCGTCTTCAGCATGATTAAAGGTCCGCGCCGCTGTAGGACAGGTTGAACGACTTGTTGATGAGCGGGAAATCCGGCACGATGTTGCCCAAGATGGCGTACTCCAGCGCCGGCCAGTTCTGCCACGACGGATCGTGAGGGTGGCAACGGCGGATCGAGCCCTCGGGCCCCGCCTGCAGCGCAACCAGCACCGGTCCCCGCCAGCCCTCGATCAGGCCGACTCCAAATGCGCCATCGGCCGGCGTATCGACCGTTGCGGTATGCCCGCCCTCCGGCAGCTTCGACAAAAGCCGCTCCAACAGCCGGCCCGCCTCCTGCGCCTCCTCGAAGCGCACCGCCACCCGCGCAGCCACGTCCCCTCCCTGCTGCACAACCTTCGCAACCGGCACTTCGGTATATGGCGCGCACGGCAGATCCACACGGGCGTCCCGCGCCTGTCCGCTCGCGCGCCCGGCGAGCCCGAGCACGCCGAGTCTGGCGGCCAGATCCGGTTGCAGGCGGCCGGTGCCGGTGAATCGATCGCGCACGCCCTCGTGCTCTTCGTAGATACCGCGAAGCTCGGCGGTTTCGATGCAGACGGCGCGCACCGCTTCGGTCAGCGCGCGTGCCGCCTCGGCCGGCAGGTCTACCGCCGTGCCGCCCGGCACGACGGTATCGAACAGATAGCGCCGTCCGAATGCGGCCGCTACCGCCCGCAGCAGATCCTCCTTGAGGCGGGAGAACTGCGCGAGCCCGAACGCGAACCCGGCGTCATTGCCGAGCGCTCCCAGGTCCCCGAGATGGTTGGCCAGGCGCTCGAGCTCGAGGCACGCTCCGCGAAGCCAGGCGGCTCGCCTCGGGACCGCACAGCCGCTCATGCCCTCGAGCGCCTGGCAATATGCCCAGGAAAACGCCACCGCCGAGTCGCCCGACACACGAGCCGCCAGCCGGTGGCCCTGCAGAATGGGCAACTCGGTGAAACGCCGCTCGAGGCCCTTGTGCACGTAGCCGAACCGCTCCTCGAGCCTCAATACCTTCTCGCCCACCACCGAGAACCGGAAATGCCCCGGCTCAATGGTACCGGCGTGCACCGGCCCCACGGCAATCTCATGAACCCCCTCTCCGTCCACTCGGATGAACTCGTAGGGTCTTGCGTGGCTCAGCCAGGGCCGCGTGTCCGGATCGCTCGAGCGGGCGCCCGACAAGTCGGACGCGGCCCGCTGCAGCCGGGAAGCGGCAGGGAAAATCCCTTGCAGCCCCGGATAGTCCGGATCGCCGCCGGCGGGCAGCGCAAGCTCGATGACCAGCACCCCCCTGTCCGTCAGATATGCTCCACACACGGTGGTCTGCAGCACCGCGCCCGACGCCACCGAGACCCACAAAGCCTGCAGAGCGCCGCCCGAGGCGGCCACGTCCCGCGCCGCCAGCAGCCATTCCTCGCGATCGGCGCGAAGGCCCCGTACCCCCGGTGCGCCCGCAACGGCCTGCGCCCTGTCCCACCAACGCCTCAAAGGCATCGATCACCCTCGCTGCGGCTCGCAGTGACTGCCATCGCTACCCGCCCCCGATCAGGTGCGCCGCCGCGCGGTACCAATGCGCCAGATACGGTGGGATATACAGCCCGAGCATCAGCACGATGGCGAGGTGCGCGAACACCGGCAGCAGCGCGGGCGCATGCGGCAGACGGCGCCCGTTGGTCTCCCCGAACACCATGGGCTGCACCTTGGAAAAGATGCCCGCGAACGCCACCGCGAGCGCCGCCAGCAGGATGGGCGTCGCCCAGGGCTGCTCGCGCATGGCGGTCGTCAGGATCAGGAACTCGCTGGTGAACACCCCGAAGGGCGGCACTCCGAGGATGGCGAGCGAGCCGAGCATCAGCCCCCAGCCGACGGTGGGCGAGAGCGTGATCAGGCCGCGGATGTGCTCCATGACCTGCGTGCCCGCCTTCTGAGAGGCGTGGCCGGCCGTGAAGAAGATCGAGGACTTCGTGAGCGAATGTACCGTCATGTGCAGCAGGGCGGCGAAGTTGGCGATGGGGCCGCCCATGCCGAAAGCGAAAGTCGCAATGCCCATGTGCTCGATGGAGGAATACGCGAACAGGCGCTTGATGTCACGCTGCCGCCACAGCAGGAGCGAGGCGAGCACCACCGACACCAGGCCGAAGCCCATGAGCAGCACCGAAGGCAGCCGCGAGTGCAGCGAGCCTTCCACCAGCACCTTGCTGCGCACGACCGCGTAGAGCGCCACGTTGAGCAGCAGCCCCGACAGCACGGCCGAGATCGGCGTCGGCCCCTCGGCGTGCGCGTCCGGCAGCCAGCTGTGCAGCGGCACGAGCCCCACCTTGGTGCCGTAGCCGATCAGCAGGAACACGAAGGCGAGCGCCAGCACCGTCGGCTCGAGCTGCGTTTTGACGGCATCGAGATGCGTCCACAGCAACGCCGTCACGCCCTGGGCGCCGAGCGCCTTCTCGGCCGCGACGTACAGCAGGATGGTGCCGAAGAGCGCTTGGGCGATGCCGACGCCGCAAAGAATGAAGTACTTCCAGCCCGCCTCGAGACTCTCCGGCGTGCGGTACAGGGTCACCAGCAGCACCGTCGAGAGCGTTGCGCCCTCCATCGCCACCCACATCAATCCCATGTTGTTGGTCGTGAGCGCCAGCAGCATGGTGAACATGAACAGCTGATACATGCTGTGATAGAGGCGCAGCCTTCCCGGCGTCAGGCGGCCGTGCTCGAGCTCGACACGCATGTAGGGCCGCGAGAACAGCGCCGTGGTCAAGCCGACGAACGCCGTCAGCGCCACGAGGAACACATTGAAGGGGTCGATGAAGAACTGCTCGTCCCCGAGCAGCAGGTTGCCGTGGCGGATCACTTGGACCGTGAGCGCGCACGAGGCGAGGAATGTCGCCAGACTGAGCGCCGCGTTGATCTCGGGCGCCCGACGATGAGCCCCGGTGAGCCCGAGCAGGGCGGCCCCCAGGACGGGAAACCCGAGCAACAGCGCAAGCTCCATGTTAATCGCGCTCCTTCAGCGTCTCGAGATGATGCAGATCCAGGCTGTCGAACCGCTCGCGGATCTGAAAGAAGAACACCCCCAGCACCAGCACGGCCACCAGCACATCGAGCGCAACGCCGAGCTCGACCACCATCGGCATCCCGTAGCTTGCGCTCATGGCGCCGAAGAACACGCCGTTTTCCATCGACAGGAATCCCACCACCTGCGACATGGCCTTGCGCCGCGTGATCATCATCAGGAAGGCGAGCAGCACGACGCTCACCGCAATGCCGATGGCGCTGCGGGTGTCGGTGCTGGCAAGGCGCGTGATCGGCTGCGCCAGAGAGAAGGCGAACACCACGATCACCAGGCCCACGAGCATGGTGCCGGAGACCTTCAGCAGCGGCTCGGTATCCCAATACACCCCGAGCCTGCGGATCAGCCTGTGCAGCAGCCACGGCAGGAACGCCACCTTGAGCACCAGAGTCAATGCGGCCGAGACGTACAGATGCTCTTCTCCCGTCCGCCAGGCGAGCAGCAGGGTTGCCGCGGCGAGCACTGCACCCTGCACGGCGTAGAGATTGACGAGCGTGACCACGCGCCGCTGCGAGAGCATGGCGAAGGACAGCAGCAGCAGCAGCGCCGCGCAGGTGTCGAGCAGCTGTTGTCCCAGGGGAAGGTGTGTCATTGCGCTCAGGCCCTAAGCAGCACGTGCACCAGAAGCCCGAGCACCGCGAACAGGAACGCCGTGCCGAGGAACTCCGGGATCCGCATCACCCGCATCTTGGCCGATATCGTCTCGATCAGCGCCAGGGCGAAGCCGGCGGCGGCGAGCTTCACCGCGAGCGCGGGGATCGCCACCAAGAGCTGTTCCGGCCCGAAGCGCCCCACCGCCACCCCCCAGGGGAAGAACAGCGCGAAGCCGATGCAGACATAGTTGAACAGCTTCAGCTGCGCGGCCCATTCCATCAGGGCCAGATGGCGGGCCGAGTACTCGAGCACCATGGCCTCGTGGATCATGGTGAGTTCGAGGTGCGTGGCGGGATTGTCGACGGGGATGCGCGCGTTCTCCGCCAGCAGCACCAGGATGAAGGCCACCGCACTGAAGGCAAGGCTGGGCGAGAGGCCGAGGTGCCCGGAGGCGAGGTGACCGGTGATCACCGGAAGCGCCGTGCTCGAGGAGATCAGCGAGGCGACGAAGATCACCATGAGCAAGGCCGGCTCGGCGAGAAAGCCGACCATCATCTCGCGGCGTGCGCCCAGCGTGCCGAACGCGGTGCCGACATCCATCGCCGCCAGCGTCATGAACATGCGCGCCGCCGCGAACAGCCCTACGAGGGCGATGGCGTCCGCCGATACGACCAGCGGCAGCCGTGTGCCCATTGACGGGATGATGCCCGCAGCGAGCACCATCGTGCCGAAGACCACATAGGGGGCGACCCGGAACAGCGGTGAGGCATTCTCGGCAATCACCGCTTCCTTGTGAAAGAGCTTGCGCAGGTTCCGGTAGGGCAGCCAGAGGCTCGGCGCACGCCGATTCTGCAGCCATGCGCGGCATTGGTTCAACCAGCCGAGAAATGCGGGTGCCGCCGCGAGCGCCACCGCCATCTCGAGCACCTGGGTGATCCAGTCGATCGCCTTCATGAGATCAGCGCCACCGCCAGCAGCAGCAGCAGGGTTGCGAAGCTGTAGAGCAGGTACACCGAGATGCGTCCCTGCTGAACGCGCGCCGCGGTGTTGGCCAGGCGGCCGACGGCACCCGAAATCGGCTCATAGATCAGCCGCCAGATCCGCTCCCGAATGGCGATGCGATAGCGGGGCTCGCGGTCGGCCGGCTCGGGCAGCTCCCGCTCGATCTCGAAGAACGGCTGGAACAGATGCCGGATCGGCTGCCCGAAGCCCTCCGCGGTATCCTGCATGCGCGCCGTGACAGCGCCGAAGCCGCAGTCCCAGGCGGGCCCCCGCCGCACGCGCTGGCGATAGGTGAGGCGCACGACGAGCGCCGTCAGGAGCACCACCGCGACGGTGGCTGTCAGGAACACCAGCGGCCCATAGGACACGGGTCGGGCGGGCACGGGAGCGAGCAGCCACCAGTGCGGCGAACCCTGCGGGACGACCGCCCCGATCAACTGTCCCGTGACGGCCCCGAGCGCCCGGATCACCTGAAGCGGGAACAGGCCGAGCGCCAGGCAGCCGAGCGCGAGCCAGAGCAGACCGAACCGCTCGAGCAGGCCGCAGTCGTGCGCGCGGACAAGGGACGCCTCGCGCGGCTGGCCGAGAAAGATGATCCCGTAGAACTTCACCATGACGTAACCGGCAAGCGCGGCTGCGAGCACGAGCAGTGCCATGCCCATCGGGATCAACAGGTTCACGAACGGGTGCGGCAGGCGCCCGGCGAACAGGAACGACTGCAGCAGCAGCCACTCCGACACGAAGCCGTTGAGCGGCGGAAGCCCCGCGATCGCGAGCGTCCCGATGAGTGTCAGCCACGCCACCCAGGGCATGCGGTGGATCAGCCCCCCCAGGCGACCGAGATTGCGCTCGCCGGTGGCGTGCAGCACCGAGCCCGTGCCGAGAAACAGCAGGCTCTTCATGAACGAGTGGTTGAGACAGTGATAGAGCGTGGCGAGCAGCGCCAGCGCCGCCACCGCCTTCATTCCCGAGCCCGCGAACACGATCGTCAGACCGATGCCGGCGAACACGATGCCGATGTTCTCGACCGACGAGTAGGCGAGCAGGCGTTTCATGTCCGTCTGCACCGCCGCGAACAGCACCCCGTAGAAGACCGTGAACAGCCCGAGAATGAGCGGCGCGAGTCCCCACCACCACACCGGACGGCCGAGCAGATCGAGTCCCACCCGCAGCATGCCGTAGACGGCGGTCTTCAGCATCACGCCGCTCATGAGCGCGGAGACCGGCGAGGGCGCCGCCGGGTGCGCCTCCGGCAGCCACACGTGCAGCGGCACCAGCCCCGCTTTGGCCCCGAAGCCGACGAGCGCCAGCAGGAACGCCACGGCCGCCCAGCCCGGGGAGAGGTGCGCCGCGCGCATGGCATGAAACGTGAAGAGCCAGCTCCCCCCCTGCAGCACCCCGAAGCAAAGCAGCAGGCAAAGCGCGCCCACATGGGCCATCAGCAGATAAAGAAAGCCCGCGCGGCGGATCTCCGGTATCCGGTGCTGGGTAGTCACCAGAAAGTAGGACGAAAGCGCCATCACCTCCCAGGCCACGAGAAACCCGTAAGCATCATTGGCGAGCAGCACGCCGCCCATGCTGGCGAGAAACAGGTGGTATTGCAGGCAAAGGAGCCCGGGGAGGGCTCCCTCCCCCTCCCTGAAATAACCTCCGGCAAACACCGAGATGCCGAAGGAGGAGGCGCCGAGCAGCAACAGAAACAGGCTCGAGAGCGGATCGAGCCGCAGATGCAGCGGCAGCTCGGGCAGACCGACCGGCAGGGTGAGCCGCTCGATGCCGCCCGAGAGCAGGCTCGCCCCGGCGAGAGCCGCCAGCCCCAGCCCGAGCACCGCCCCCAGCGTAAACAGCGTCCGGCCGGCGAACCGCACGCTCCCCGGGCGCAGCAGCCCCGCCAGGCCGACGAGCACCCAGCCGCAGAGCAGCGCGACGCAGCCAGTCAGAAGCGATGGGGAGGTCGTGATCACGGGGTGCGGCAGCCAGAGCATCGTATTATCATTGCATGCATCTTAAATGTGAAGCAGATTGCACTCCGTGTCCCTCGAAGCGCGTACCGCCCGACTGACGATACTGATCGACCCGCGAAAGAAGGCCATCTTCGAGCGGCTGTGCGCCGAGGAGGACGCCACGCCCTCCCAGGTCGTGCGACGGCTGATCCGCTCCTATATCGAGGAGAAGCAGGGCAGGCCCTGGCGCCCGGATGCCGAGCCGTCGCCCGAGAGCGGGGGCAGGCGCTCCCCTCAGGGCAGGCGAACCTCGAAACAGCGGTGAATCCGGGGGTTGCGCACGAAGTCGCGGGGCAGCGTGGCCGCCGTTACGTCATGCACCGCGTAGAGCTGCTGCACTGAGGCGTCCATGCGGAAGCGCTGTGCGTTGGTCGAGAACACCAGCAACCCTGCGGGGGAGAGCAGCCGCATGCACGCCTCGATCAGCGAGGCATGGTCGCGCTGTACGTCGAGTACGCCCTCCATGCGCTTGGAATTGGAAAAGGTCGGAGGATCGAGAAAGATCAGATCGTAGCGCCCGCGAGCCCCCGAGGCCTCCCGCAGCCACGTCAGGCAATCGGCCTGGATGAGCTCGTGGGGCCCGCCGATGGGAAAGTTGAGCTCGAGGTTGCGCCGCGCCCACTCGAGATAGGTCCTCGACAGGTCCACCGAGGTGGTCTCGGCCGCCGCGCCCGCAGCGGCATATACGGTGGCCGTGCCCGTGTAGGCGAACAGGTTGAGAAAGCGTGCACCGGAGGCCAGGCGCCGCAGCCGCTCGCGCGTGAGCCGGTGATCGAGAAACAGCCCGGTGTCGAGGTAATCGCCGAAGTTCACCAGGAATCTCAACCCTCCCTCGCCCACCACGTGGAACTCGGCGTGGCCGGCATGCTTTTCATACTGCTCGCCGCGACGGGTGCGGCGGCGCAGGCGCACCTTGATCCGCTCGCGCGGTACGCCGGTCGCCTCCGGCAGGCTCGCGAGCGCCTCCGCGCGGCGACGGCGAACCGCTTCGTGCTCGATATCCGCCGGGGCGGCGTATTCCTGCACGTACAGCCAATCCTCCTCCTGCGGCTGCACCGTCCGGTACAGGTCGATGGCGAAGGCGTACTCGGGCATGTCCGCGTCGTAGAGCCGGTAGCACGAGACACCCTCGCGCTTCGCCCAGCTTCTCAAGCGCCTCATGTTCTTCTCGAGCCGGTTCGCGAACATGCGCGCCCCCGGCGTCTCGCGCAGCGAGCTCTCGGGCCTCGCCAGGGTGCCCGGCTGGCGCAGGCTCCCGGGCTCGACGCTCATTCTGAGCAGCCGGCACTCGATCGCCCCATTCCACAGCGCGTGCGTGCGCGCCGCGCGGATACCCAACTCCATGCCGAGTTGGGGCGCACCGGTCAGCACCGCCGCCTGCCAACCGTGGAACCGTTCGCGCAGCACCGCGCCAAGCTCCTGGTGCACCGCACGGGCCGCTTGCAAGTCCCCCAACCTGACACCATAGGGAGGATTGGTGCAGATGAGGCCCTGGCGGGGATCGATTCCTTCGGCCGGCGCCGCCTGCGCGAGCGGACAGACCTCGAAGCGCACCCACTGCCCGACTCCCGCGCGCTCGGCATTGGCGCGCGCAACGCGCACCGCGGCCGGATCGCGATCCTGGCCACGGATGATCACCGTGGGCGCCCGACCCGCCAGACAACGGGCCTCGGCCGCCTCCCGTACGCTGCGCCACAGCGCCTCATCGTGTCCTCGCCAGCCGAAGAACCCGAAGTAGCGCCGGTGAAGTCCCGGTGCGCAGTGCGCGGCGATCAACGCCGCCTCGATCGCCAGGGTACCCGAGCCGCACAGCGGATCGAGGAATTGCGCCCCGGATGCGGCGAGCCTCGGCCAGCCGCTGCGCTCGAGCACGCCGGCGGCCACGTTCTCCTTCAGCGGCGCCTCCCCTGCGGCTCCCCGGTAGCCGCGCCGATGCAGACTCTCGCCCGAGAGGTCGATCGACAGGGCGATCGCCGCCCCGTGCGCGTGGGCGTGCACACGCAGGCCAGGCCTGTCGAGGACCACGTCGGGCCGCGTGCCGCTCGCCTCGCGCAGGGCATCGACGATGGCGTCCTTCAGCTTCAGTGCGCCGAAATGGCTGTGGACGATGGTCGGGTGCCGGCCGCTGAACTCGCAGGCGAGCGTCGCATTCGGCTTCAGCAGCGCCTGCCAGTCGATGGAACGTGCGCTCCGGTAGAACGCCGCGGTATCCGCCGCCTCGAACCGCCCGATCTCGAGCAGCACGCGGTTGGCGAGCCGCGATTCCAGGCAGGCGCGATAAGCGCTCTGCAGCGTACCGCTGAAGAACACCATGCCCGAGCGCTCACGGACCTCCCCGGCACCCAGCGCGGTGAGCTCCGCCGCCAACAAGTCCCCGAGGCCCCGGGGGGCGGTCGCCAGAAGACGCAGCGTGCTCATTTCGTGATGGTCAGGCGGTCCCGGATGGCGAGCAGCACATCGTCGCGCGACACCTCACCGAGCATCATATGGCGCCACTGTCCCGGCGTGACAGGCAGCGTCCTCACGTTCTCGCGCAGGAAGCCATCGAGCGCCTCGGTGAGCGACATGTCCGGCGAGAGCGTCTCGTTCACCGGCTGGGCGATGTCCCCGACCGGCACATCCCAGCCGACCTCGCCCTTTCGCAGCCGCAGCAGCACCTCGCGTGGCCTGAACCAGGCGATGAGCTCACCGCCCTCAGTCACATAGACCCGCCGCACCGTACGCCGCGAGAGCTGGCCAAAGACCCCGGACAACGGCGTCTCTCGCGGCACCACCACCGCCGCGGGCTTCACCAGGGCCTGCACGGTGTGCAGGCGCCAGTCATCGCCGTCCTCGGCAGCCATCGCGTGATCCAATGTGGCCTGATACACCGACTTGCCGTGCCGATAGACCTTGGCGGTGTAGTGCGCGGTCACGCAGGTGAGCATCAGCGGCAGCACTACGTTGTAATCGAGCGTCATCTCGAAGATCATCAGGATGGAGGTGAGCGGCGCCTGTGTGGTCGCCGCCAGAAACCCGCCCATGCCGATCACGCCGTAGGCGACGGGCTGGGTGACGATGTGCGGCATCATGCCCTGCAGCACGCCGCCGAACAGCGTGCCGACCGCCGCCCCGATGAACAGCGATGGGGTCAGCACGCCGCCCACGCCGCCGGAGCCCACGGTGGAGGCGGTCGCCAGCACCTTGGCGAGCAGGATCGCGAGCAGCGCCCAGCCGAACACCTGCCCGAGCAGGATATGGCTCACCACGCTGTAGCCGTTGCCCCAGACCTGGGGGATGAAGACCGAGATGATCCCGACCGCCACGCCGCCGAGGGCAAGCTGCCCGTACAGCGGCAGTTTCAGCCTGATGAACTTCGCCTTGGCGAAATCGAGCAGCGCAAGGAACGGCGGCGCCAGATGTCCGAGCATCACGCCGAGCAGGACGAACAGGATCAGCTCCCAGTTCGTGATCGCGGCCACGTGCGGCACATCGAAGATCTTCCCGAAGTGCACCACCCGGTGCATGGTTGCATTGGAGATCACCGAGGAGATGACCAGGGGTCCGAAGCTTTCCATCGCCATCGAGCCGAGCACGATCTCGGACGCGAACAACGCGCCCGAGATGGGCGCGTTATAGGCCGCGGCGATGCCGGCGGCCACGCCGCAGGCCACCATGAGCCTCAGGCGCGGAACGGGCGCGCGCGCGAGCAGGCCGATCCTCGAGCCGAGCATGGCGGCGAGCTGCACCATCGAGCCCTCGCGCCCGATCGAGCCCCCGGACGAAATGGTGAGCATCGAGCCCAGGCTCTTCAGGATCGAGCCGCTGAAGCCGATCCGGCCATCCCCCACCTTCACCGCCTCGATGTAGTCGACGGCCTTGGAGGAGACGAGTCTGCGCCTGAGGAACAGCAACACTGCCCCGGCGAGCACTCCCCCGACCGCGGGCATCAGCAGCCGGTGCCACCACGGCAGTCTCAGCGCCACGGCCACCAGCCCCGAGCCGTGCTCGGAGTGGGGCCAGTAGCCGCTGAACAGCCGGACACAGAGGCGGACGCCGAGACGGAACGCCACACTCGCCAGAGCCCCGGCGATTCCCACGAGGGCGGCCCAGAAGATCACGCTCGCGAGGTCCTCGTGCCCGAACAGGATCACGCGCAGCCGCGTCAGCAGCGACAGCGGGGCGCGTGCCGATTGAGCGGCCTGGGGCTTGGATCTCATGTCGACCCGGTGTGCGGACTTGGTCCTTGGCGTAGGATTATGCCGAAAGTCCGGCGCCGAAGTGCCGCGGAAGCTCGCTAGACAAATTCCAGAAAGTCTCCTAGCCTTCGGCCACGCCCAGCAAGAGCTGATCCACCGTCACCGTAGGAGAGCCCCCGTGACTTTTTCACTTCCCTCGCTTCCCTTCTCACCCGGCGCGCTTGCCGCCCGGGGCATGTGCCAGGAGACCCTGGAGCTGCACCACGGCAAGCACCATCAGGGCTATGTCACCGCGCTCAACGGGCTGGTGGACAAGAACGATATCCTCAAAGGCAAAAGCCTGGAGGACATCATCCGCCTGGCTCACGGCCGTGATGACCTTGTCCCGGTGTTCAACAACGCTGGGCAGCATTGGAACCACAGCCTGTTCTGGAACTCCCTGTCGCCGGAGGGCGGCGGTGTTCCCGCCAGCCTGGAGAAAAAATTGGCCGCGGACTTCGGCGGCGTCGACAAGTTCAAGGAGCAGTTCAAAGCGGCCGCCCTCGGCCAGTTCGGCTCCGGGTGGGCTTGGCTGATCCTCGGCACCGAGGGACGGCTGAAGATCACCAAGACCGGCAATGCCGGCACACCGGTGGCCACGAGAGAAGGAAAGGCGCTCCTGGTCATCGACGTGTGGGAGCACGCCTACTACATGGACTTCCGCAACCGCCGCGCGGACTTCGTGGACAATTTCCTCGCCAAGCTGGCGAATTTCGAGTTCGCCGCGGCCCAGCTCGCCGCAGCCTGAGCGCACCACGCCCTGCCTGGGGACGTCGCTGCGCGGCGCTTCCCCGGGCAGCCTGCCCCGGCGAGCGAGGAGACGGTCCGTCCTGGGCCTGCAACCCGGACGTGCGCCATGAGGCAACGGCGTTGAGAGCCTTGCCGCAGCGCCGGCCGCTGCGGCTGGCCTGCGCGGACGGCGGACTGAGCGCTCAGGCGCCCCGGGAGATCCTGCCCCCTCGGGCGCTCGCCGGACGGTCAGGCTCCGGGCTTCTGTAATCCGGCGCGCAAGAGCAGATCGAGCCGCCCGGCATACGGATCCGGCTCGAGCACCGGGCCGTGATCGGTGAAATTCATCAACCGGTCCGATCGGACGCGGTAGCGAGGCCAGGCCGGCTCGCCACGCGGATCCGGCCGGCCGGTGCGCGCGAACGCCACCCAGTATCGCTGCATCGCGACGGCCATCGATTCGTCGGCGGGCGATGTCCGTGCGCCGTAGCGCGCCCGAACGGTGTCGAAGACGAAGGGGATCTCGGTCGCATGCCAGGCACCCCACCACTTCCTGCGCATCGAAGTGGGGATGTAGGAGTAGCGGTACGCGTACACCGGCTGCCCGCGCGAGGAGAGAATCCTGGCAATGGCGCGCGCCGGCTCGAGCATCCACAGCGCGCCGCCGACCTCGGCGGAGACCTGCTGCAAAGAGAGCGTCCCACTCGGATCGAAGGCCGCCCGCGCCGCGGGGGCATACGGGCCGAACCGGGCGAACAACGCCGAAAGCGTCTTGGCGTGCGTCCAGCCCAGGTCGGCGCTGTTGGCGCCTATCATCACCGGCACGCGCGCGCCCATGCCTCTGGCGTATTGCCGCACGGGAGGTCCGAAGTACAGGCTGTCATCGACCACCGGACCGCCGACGTAGCCGCTGATCTTCGCCCGCGTCAGCATGTTCACCCCATCGACCACCTTGGCCGCCGGCAAGGCGCGCAGCGCCGCGAGCGCTTTCATCCCCTGGCCGGTAATGCCGAACTGCCGCGCGAGACGCACGCCGGCCGCCTCCGCGGACTGCGGGCCGCCGGTGAGCGGACGGTCCGGCCCGAGCCAGCCGGCGCCGCCTCCGGACTCGATGATCGCTTTCTCAAAGAGGCCCCGTGCGCGTGGCGTGATCAGCAGCGCGTTAACCGATGCTCCGCCGGCCGACTCTCCGAACAGCGTGACGTTGCGCGGATTGCCGCCGAAGGCGGCGATGTTGTGCTGCACCCACTGAAGCGCCGCAATCTGGTCCATGAAGCCGAAGTCGCCCGCGGGCAAGTCATGGTGCACCAGCGCCGGAAAGGAGAAGAAACCGAAGTTTCCGAGCCGGTAATTGAAGCTCACCAGCACCACGCCGCGGCGCGCGAATGAGGAGCCGTCGTATATCGCCGGCGATGTGCCGCCATCGACATACCAGCCGCCGTACACCCACACCATCACCGGCGAAGGCTCGCGGGAGGAGTGCGCGGGACGCCAGACATTGACGTACAGGCAGTTCTCGCTCGGGCGCGTCCGCAGCGGCGCCATGTCTGCCGGCGTGGGCCGCTGCATGCAATCGGGACCGAACGTGAGCGCCGCACGCACGCCGCGCCAAGGCTTCGGCGGCTGCGGGGCGGCCCAGCGCAGCGCACCTTGCGGAGGCGCGGCATACGGGATGCCCTTGAAGGCGATGACACCGTTCCGGCGCGCCCCGCGCACCCACCCGTATTGGGTTCGCACGGTCAAGGGGGCCTGCGCCGCATGCGCCGCCCCCCCGAGCAGGCCCAGCGCCACAATCCATGCCGTGCCGCCCTCGCGCAAGGCCTTCGCATCGCTCATCGCATCCCCGTCTCTTGCCATCCGGCCACCTGCGGCCCGCGCACGACTCAGGGTACCCTGAGTCCAAGGCCGGCAAAGAACTCACGCATCGCGCGCATCCCCGGAGCCAGATCGAGCGCCTTGCTCGCCACCCATCCGTCATTGAAATACGTCGAGGCGTAGCGCTCGCCCTGGTCGCAGAGAATCGACACCACCGAACCGCTCTCGCCCTGCGCGGCCATCTCCGTGATCAGCTGCGCGCACGCCCAAAGGTTCGTGCCGGTCGAGCCGCCGCAGCGCCGCCCGAGCCGCTCGCTCAAGACCCGCGCGGCGGCGATGCTGTCGGCATCGCGCACGACGATCATGCGATCGACCGCCTCGGGAATGAAGGACGGCTCGAGACGCGGCCGGCCAATGCCCTCGATGAGACATTCGCAGCGCTCGAGCGTCAGGGTGCTCCGATCGGCGAAATAGCGGTGAAAGATCGAGCCCTCCGGATCGCTGACACAGACCTCGGTCGCGTAGTGGTTGTAGCGCACGAAACGGCCGAGTGTCGCGGAGGTTCCACCCGTGCCCGCCCCGCACACGATCCAGCGCGGCACCGTGTGGCGCTCCTGCCTGAGCTGATGAAAGATCGACTCCGCGATGTTGTTGTTGCCGCGCCAGTCGGTGGCGCGCTCGGCGTACTTGAACTGGTCCATGTAATGGCCGCCGACCTCGCGCGCCAGCTGCTCGGCCTCCTGGTACACCGCCCCGGGATCGTCGGTGAAATGGCACTGCCCGCCCTGAAATTCGATGGCGGCGATCTTCTCGGCCGCGGTCGCGCGCGGCACCACCGCGATGAAGCGCAGGCCCAGCATGCGCGCAAAGTAGGCTTCCGACACGGCGGTCGAGCCGCTGGAGGCCTCGACGATGGGGGTACCGGGCCCGATCCAGCCGTTGCAGAGCGCATACAGAAACAGTGAGCGGGCGAGCCTGTGCTTCAAGCTCCCGGTCGGGTGGCTCGACTCGTCCTTGAAATACAGCTCGATGCCCGGATAATGCGGCAGCTCGATCGGGATGAGATGCGTATCGGCGGAGCGGTTGAAGTCCGCCTCGATCCGCCGGACCGCCTGGTCCGTCCACGTCCGCCGGCCGGGCTGATGCGTTGGCATCCGGCGAACTTATCATTTCGCGACGCCGCACGACAGCCCATTTGACACAGATCAGACGGCTCGTGCCCAGAGCGGCTACGCTTGTGCAACACACCGTCGCGAAGGCCTGCCGCATGCGCCTGCTGTTGATCAATCCGAAGGCCCCGGAGAGCTTCTGGAATTTCCACTGGGCCGTGAGCAGGATTCTCCCCGGCAAGCGGGCCGTCAATCCGCCGCTCGGACTCGCCACCCTCGCCGCACTCTGCCCGCCGCACTGGCAGGTACGTATCGTCGATGAGAACGTCGAGCCTCTGCCGCTCGCGCCCGAGGCGGACCTCATCGGGATCGGCGGCATGGGCGTGCAGTTTCCGCGCCAGCGGGAGCTGCTGGAATACTACCGCGGCCGGGGCTACCCGGTCGTCGCCGGCGGCAGCTACGCCTCCTTGTGCCCGGAGCACTTTGAGCACCTCGCCGACACGGTGATCTGCGGCGAGGCCGAGCACATCTGGCCGCGGTTTTGCGCCGACTTCGAGGCCGGGAAGCCGCTCGCGCTGTACCGGGAAACCGGCACGATCGATCTGCGCCTCTCGCCGGCGCCGCGCTTCGACCTGCTCAAGCTCGACCTTTACACGATGGCGTCCATGCAGTTCTCGCGCGGCTGCCCCTACATGTGCGAGTTCTGCGACATCATCGTGATGTTCGGCCGCAAGCCGCGTCACAAGAGTCTGGAGCAGATCGGCGCCGAGCTCGACCTTCTGCGCGAGCGCGGCGTGCACAAAGTGTTCTTCGTCGACGACAACCTCATCGGCAACCTGAAGGTCGCCAAGAGCCTGTTGCGATTCCTCATCGACTACCAGGCTCGCCACCGCTACATGTTCAGCTTCGGCACCGAGGCCTCGCTCAATCTCGCGCAAGACGAGGAGCTGATGGAGCTGTTTCGCGCCGCGCACTTCCGCTGGGTCTTCATCGGCATCGAGTCCCCCGACGAGGCGAGCCTGCGCGAAACGCGCAAGCTGCAGAACACGCGCGTGGACCCGCTCTCGGCCGTGCAGCGGATCCATGCGCAAGGCATCGAGGTGCTGGCCGGCTTCATCGTCGGCTTCGACAACGACACGGTGGCCACCTTCGAGCGCCAGTACGAGTTCATCGTGCAATCGGGCATCCAGACGGCAATGATCGGCTTGCTCAACGCCATGCCGCGCACACCGCTTTACGAGCGGCTGCAGGCGGCGGGCCGGCTGCGCGAGCAGGACAGCGGCGGTGACAACACCAAGCTCTCCACCAACGTCATGCCCCTGGGAATGTCCCACGAGGACCTGATCGCAGGGTACCGCCGGCTGCACGAGCGGCTGCTCGCGGACGCCGCGATCGCCCGGCGCATCCGCAGCAAGAACCGCGTCCTCGGCAGGTCCTCGGGCGGTCCGGTCCTGGAATATGGCGCGGGCGCGAGCCTGCGCATCGTGCTGCGCTTTTTCCGTCGCGGACTTCTGCCGGCAGGCCCGGCGCGCCTCTGGCACTTCCTGCGCAGCTTCCCTTGGGCGAAGCCATGGCAGATCCCGCTCACGCTCGGCGACTGGATCGTGGGACTGTCGATGCAGGACTACGCCAAGCGACATTTCGCCGGGAATGCGGCCGAAAGTCCCGCTGTGTGGAACAAGCGCCTGACGCGTCTGGCGCAGGCGCTGCGACGCTGCGACGCCGGGAAAGTCACCATCAGCCATGGCGTGTGCGAGCGCGGCACACCGGTGCTGGCGCTGTCTCTGCGCGCCGTGCCGGGACGCGGGCTGAGGCGCGCGGCAGTGCAGCTGCGCTCCCTGCTCAAGGAAACACCGGCACGGCTCACGCTGCGCTTCGAGGAGGTCCGCGCCGCAGACGTGCCTCGCCTGCAGCGGCTCCTCTGCCGTCTGGCGCACTTCGCCGACAAGGTCTCGATCGAGGCCGAGGCCTTTCAGGGCCTGGCCGCACTCAATGCCTGGCCGTTTCAGGTGCGGCTGGCCGCTCAGGCGGGCACATGAGGCCGCAGCTGCATCAGGACGCGTACCCACCCATGGATGCGAGCGCCTCCGGCCGCAGCAGGGTGATATAGCGCGCTCGCACCTCCAGCCAGCCCGAGCGCTTGAACGTCCCGAGGGCTCGGCTGACCGTCTCCAGCGTGAGGCCGAGATGGCGCGCAATGTCCCCGCGGCTCATGCTGAGGCGAAACTGCGTCGGCGACAGCCCGCGCAGCTCAAGGCGACGCGACAGGTCCGCCAGGAAGCGTGCCACGCGGCCACGGGCATCGCACATGCCAAGCTCCGCCCGCAGCCGCAAGGACTCATCGAGCGCCTCTCCGAGCAGCCGCAGCACTTCCCGGCGCAGTCCGGACAGCTGCTCGAGCAGAGGCTCGAGCCGGGTCAAGGGAATGCGGCAGTAACTGGTGGGCTCGAGCGCCGCGACCTCGCACGCATATCGGTCGCTTGCGAAACCCTCCAGCCCCACGATCTCCCCGGGCAGCACAAAGCCGTGAACGCGTTCCGTTCCGCTCATGCTGACGGCATATCGCTTGGCCGAGCCGCTGCGTACGACGTACAGAGCGTCCATACGCGTGCCGGCATGGATCAGGCTGGCGCCCGCAGGGAGCTGCCGGCCTCGCTCCACGACGTCCTCGAGGATCCGCGCCTCCTGGGGAGGAAGGCGCGCCGGCAGACAGAGCGTATTGAGCGCACAGCCGCGGCACGAGACCCGCAGAGGCGAGTTCCGGCAGGATTCAGTGGCTGAGGGAGCGCTGGTGTACCGTTGATGTTTCATGCCAATCGTCACCCTAGCGCATCCGCCGCACAACTCCCATCCGCAATACTGGCACTTGACACGGGTCAAAATCCATGGGTTCCGCTTCCCCTACCATGGGCGCCATGAACCGCCTGTTCGCACTCGCATCGCGGCTGCCCGGCGCCGAGACCATGCCCAGCCGGCTCTTCACGCCGCTGTTCAATCACTGGGCGCTTGGGCAAAGCCTGGGCGATTCGCTCGCGGGGCTCGAAGGCAAACGGATATGCATCCAGGTCACGGACGTGCCGCTGAGGCTGCATCTGCTCATCGCTTCGGGCCGGCTGCAGGCCGCCTCGGCCCAGATTGCCCCACACGTCACCTTTCGCGGGCAGCTGCGGGATTTCTGGCGGCTCGCCACCCGAGCCGAGGACCCCGACACGCTGTTCTTCGAGCGCCGGCTTGCCATCGAGGGGGAGACGGAGACGGGTCTTGCCATGAAGAATGCGCTGGATGCGCTCGAGTGGGACTGGACCCGTCACGTGCGGGCCGTGTTGCCGCTGCTGGCGGCCGAGGCGCTCATCGCGCTGGGTCGGCGCCTGAGACCCTAGCCGTGTGCACATACTCTTCGCAATAGCCGCCCGGCAACGCCGTCGGCGGACACTGCGCGCCGCGTGCGTCCGAGTCAAGCGCCGCGCGGAACGCGCCGACCACTTCCTCGAACCGCACTGCCGCGCTCGAATGCGGCGACAACCGCAGCACATCCACTCCGGCGCGGCCGAGGACATCGATGCGACCGATGAGATTGCGCACCTGCGCCGATTGAGTCTGGATCCCATTGAGCGCCAGCAGCGGCTCGCCTTCGCGCGTGTGCACCGTGAGGCCATCGGCGTCCTCGGCACAAACGAAGCCGCAGTCGTCCTTGTGCCGGCGGCGCACGCGGGCGCTGAAGCACCGGGCGGAGAACGCAAGCGGCATCCTGCCGTAGGCGAACACTTCGGCCTCGAGACCTTGAGGCCGCTGCTTGAGCAGCGCGGAGAGCGTGGCGGTGTCGAGCTCCACCGGCGCCACCCAGCGCCGCATGCCAAGAGACGAGAGCAGCGAGAGCGTCGCCGCGTTGTACACATTGAGATGCGGTCCGGCGACGAACGGCCGGTCCCGCAACAGCTGCACGGCCGCCATGTCGTTCGCTTCGATGAGATCGGCCGTGGCGACGGTGCGGGCAAGGGAGGAGAGCTCCGACTCCGCTTCCATGAGCGCCAGAGTGCAGACGACCACTTCCTTGCCGGCGGCAGACAGGTCGCGGCCAATGGCGATCCAGTCGGCGCGCCGCAACAGCCGGCGCTTGGAGCACACGACCTCGCCGAGATAGACGATGTCGACCGGCAGCCCCGCCAGCTCCCGGTAGAACGCGAACACCCCGGGTCGATCCCAGAGATAAAGCAGCGGACCGACCGAGAGACGCATGCCGGCGCGCCCTACTGCCATGGCCTGGAGTACGCGCCCAGCGTGTGGGTGCTTCCTTCCGCCAGGCGCTCCAGCGCCGCGCTCGCGGCAGGCTGCGGCCGATAGCGCACCGGGTCGCGCAGGCAGGCATCGAGCTCCGCGCGCAGCGTCCGGGTGACCTGTGCGACGTAGGCCGGGCTGCGCTGGCGACCCTCCACCTTGATCGCGCGCACGCCGGCGCCCACCAGCTGCGGCAGGATGTCGAGCACGTTGAGACTGGTAGGCTCCTCGAGGGCGTGCACGACGTTTCCGAGCGCCTCGAACCGCCCCTTGCACAGCGTCGGATACCCGGCGGCCTCGCCCGGCGCGAACTCATCGATGAGCACGCCATTCAAACGCACCCGCCGCCCCGCGCCCGTCTCCTCCCAGCGCACGGCATGCGCCGGAGAGCACACTCCGTGGGTATTCGGAGACTCTCCGGTCAGGTGGGACGAGAGAGCGCAACGCCCTTCCACCATGATGCACAGGCTCCCGAAGCCGAACACCTCGATCTCGAGGTGAGTGTGCTCGATCACCTGGCGCACCTGCGCGAGCGAGAGCACCCGGGGCAACACGGCGCGGCGCACGCCGAACTGCCGTTCGTAGAACTCCAGGGCCCGCCAGTTGGTAGCCGAGGCCTGCACCGACAGATGGCGGTTGAGCCCGGGATGATGCTCATCGGCGTACTGCAGCAGGCCCACGTCGGCAAGAATCACCGCATCGGCGCCGAGGCGGGCGGCCTCGTCCACCGCTCGCCTCGCCCCCTCCCACAACTGCGGCCGCGGATAGACATTGAGCGCGACAAAGACCCGCGCTCCGCGCCGGTGCGCATACTCGATCCCCGAGCGGGCATCCTCGGCGGAAAAATTCAGGCCCGGGAAGTTGCGCGCGTTGATTCCATCGCGAAACCCGATGTACACCGCGTCGGCCCCGTTGTCGACCGCGGCGCGCAGCGCCGGCAGGCTCCCCGCGGGGCACACCAGCTCGATCGGGGGACGCTTCTGTTCGTTCGACTCAGGCACGGCCGAAGCACTCCGACCACAAGGCATCCACACGACGCTCCACCTGCGGATCGAGCGTGATGGAGCGGCCCCATTCCCGGGTGGTCTCGCCCGGCCACTTGTGAGTCGCATCCAGTCCCAGCTTCGAGCCGAGTCCGGCAACGGGGCTTGCGAAATCGAGGTAATCGATCGGGGTGTTTTCCACGAGCATCGCATCGCGCGCCGGATCGACGCGCGTCGCCACCGCCCAGACGACCTCCTGCCAGTTGCGCACATCGATGTCCTCGTCGGTCACGATCACGAACTTGGTGTACGTGAACTGGCGCATATACGACCAGATTCCCATCATGACGCGGCGCGCGTGACCCGGATACTGCTTGCGGATGCTGACGACGGCCATGCGATAGGAGCAGGCTTCCGCCGGCAGGTGAAAGTCGACGATCTCGGGGAAGATGCGCCGCAGGATGGGCACGAACAGCTCGTTGAGCGCCATGGCGAGCACGGAGGGCTCATCATGGGGCGAGCGGCCCATGTAGCTGCCCTGGTAGATCGCCCCGGAGCGCAGGTGCATCCGCTCGAGGGTGACCACCGGAAACTCCGCCCGGGAGTTGTAGTAGCCGGTGTGATCCCCGAAGGGCCCCTCGAGCGCACGGTCGCCCGGCCGGATGAAGCCCTCCAGGACGATCTCGGCGCCGGCCGGCGCATCGAGCCCCGTCAGCCCGCAGTGGACGACGCTGCTGCGCTCCCCGCGCAGCAGGCCCGCGAATTCGTATTCCGAGAGTGTGTCGGGGATCGGCGCCACGGCGGCAAGCAGCGTCGCCGGATCGGCGCCGATCGCAATCAGCACGGGGAAGGGCTCGCCGGGCCGGTCGTGCTGCCAGTCGGCGAAGTCGCCGGCGCCGCCCCGATGCGCCAGCCAGCGCATGATCACGCGGTTGCGGTCGATGACCTGCTGGCGATAGATGGCCACATTCTGGCGTGCCTTGCGCGGACCGCGCGTGACGACCAGGCCGAGCGTGATCAGCCGCGCCGCATCCTCGGGCCAGCAGCGCTGGATGGGCAGGCGGTCGAGATCGAGCTCCGAGCCCCCGAGGGTGTTTTCCTGAAAGGCCGCCCACTGGGTCTGCCGCGGCGCCACGTGCGCGAGCTGCGCGAACTGCGGCCAGCTCGCGAGCGCCTCACGCAGGCTCGCGGGCCAATGCGGCTCCTTCAGCGCGGCGAGCAGCTCACCCAGCTGACGCAGGTTTCCGGCGCACCGCCCGCCGAGGGCCGCGTCGATGCGCCGCCGGTGCCCGAACAGATTCCCGAGGAACGCGTGCCGCGAGCCCGTGGGCCGCTCGAACAGCAGCGCCGGGCCACCGGCCTTGAGCGCGCGCAGACAGAAGGAAGTGCTCTCGAGTTCGGAGCTGACCGCTGAACCGACGCGGCGCAGGTCGCCGCTTTCCTCCAGGCGGGCGAGGAACGAGCGCAAATCATGGAATGCCATCCGTGCGGACGCTACCGCAGAGCGCCTGTCCGCGATTGACGGGGATCAAATTCCGCTCACGCGCTGCGCGCGGGACTCCACGGAGTCGGCGTGATGCCAACCCCGTGCACGCGACCGGCACCGCGTGCCGGGAAGAGAATCGCCGCGCCAGAGTCACTCCGCCGCGGCCGCGGCAGCCTCGGTAACGAGGCTTGCCGCCTTCTGCCGGTCTTTTTCGTGGTCCTGCGCCAGCAGCAGGTAGACCGCCGGCACGATGAACAGGGTGAACAGCGTGCCGATGGACAGGCCGGTGAAGATCACGATGCCCATGGCCTTCCTTCCGGCCGCGCCCGCGCCCGAGGCCAGCACCAGCGGCAGCACGCCCACGACCATCGCCGCCGTGGTCATGAGAATCGGGCGCAGCCGCACCTCGGCGGCCGCCTCGATGGCCTCGAGCTTCGTCTTGCCGGCGCGCTGCTGATCGTTGGCGAACTGCACCATGAGGATGCCGTGCTTGCTGATCAGCCCGAGCAGCGTCACCAGGCCCACCTGGGTATAGATGTTGATCGTCGTGAAGCCGAGATTGATGAACAGCAGCGCACCGAACAGGGCCGCCGGCACAGACACCAGGATGACCACCGGGTCGCGGAAGCTCTCGAACAGCGCCGCGAGCACCAGGAACACGATGATGAGCGCAAAGCCGAAAGTCGCGACGAAGCTGTTGGAGCCGTTCATGAACTGGCGGGACTCGCCGGCGTAGTCGGCCTTGTACCCTGTGGGGGCGACCTTGTGCAGCGCGTTGCGCAGGAAGGCGAGCGCCTGGCCCTGCGAGACGGCCGGAACGCCCGCGATCAGGGCGGCATTCAGGCGCTGGAAATGCGTGACCGCCTCGGGCACGACCTCGGGTTTCAGGTGCGCCACCGTGCCGAGCTCCACGATGTGCCCGGAGGCCGTGCGCAGGTGATAATCCAGAATCTGGCTGGGATTCAGCCGAAACCGCTGCCGCACCTGCGGCATCACCTCGTACGAGCGGCCGCCGAGCTCGAAGTAATTGACATAGCCGCCGCCGAGCGCCGCCCCCAGCGTCGAGGCGACGTCCTCCTGGGTGAGACCGAGGTCGGCCACCTTGTTGGGATTGACCACCAGCTCATCCTGCGGCTGATCGATCTTCAGCTCATCGTCCACGAAGAAAAACAGCCCGCTCGCCCGCGCACGCGCGAGCACCTGCCTCGCGACGGCGTTCAGATTGGCGATCGGCTCGGCGGTGGTGATCTCGAACTGCACCGGCAGGCCCTGCGACCCGGGGAGCGAGGGGAACTGAAAGGCCACCACGCGCGCCCCGGCGATGTGATTCCAGCGGCGCTGCAGGATCTGCTGCAGCTGCGTGGCGGTGCGGGTGCGCTCGTTCCAGGGCTTGAGCAGCACGCCGCCGAATCCCTGGCTCACCGACGGGGTACCGGTCATCTGGAACACCTGGGTGGTTTCCGGCAGCGAGCGCGCATCCTGGTAGATCTGGTGGCTGTAGCTCTCCATCTGGGCGAGGGTCGCATCCGGAGGCCCGATCACCTGGTAGAGCACCACGCCCTGATCCTCCTGCGGCGCGAGCTGGTGCTTGGAGGTCATGAACAGGTAGAACACGCCGGCAAGCAGCACCACCCCGAGCACGATCAACACCGGCCAGGTCGACAACCAGTTCTGCAGCACGCGGTGATAGCCGCGACGCAGCCGGGCGAACCCGCGATCGAGCAGGTGAGTGAAGCGGTTGTCCTCCTGCTCGGCGCGGAAGATGCGCGAGCACATCATCGGCGAGAGCGTGAGCGCGATGATGCCCGAGGCGGTGACCGCCCCGACCAGGGTGAAGGCAAACTGGGTGAACAGCATGCCGGTGAGCCCGCCCTGGAAGGCGATCGGCACGTAAGCCGCCACCAGCACGGCGGTCATGGCGATGATGGGCCCGCCGAGCTCGCGCGCACCCTGAACAGCCGCCTCGAACGGCGTGCTCCCCTCCTTCATGTGCCGGTCGACGTTCTCCACGACGATGATGGCATCATCGACCACCAGTCCGATCGCCAGCACCAGAGCAAGCAGCGTCAGCAGGTTGACGGAGTAGCCGAGCGCCAGCATGACGATGAAGGCGCCGACGATCGACAAAGGCATCGCCAACGCCGGCACGGCGACCGCCCGCGGGCTGCCGAGAAACAGGAAGATGACCACCGTGACGATGAGCAGCGCCTCGATCAGCGTACGGATGACATCGACGATGGAGGCGTGAATGAAGCTGGTGGTGTTGAACACCACTTTCTGAGTGATGCCGTTCGGCAGCTGGCGCGCGATGACCGGCAGCTCCGCCTTGACCCGCTGCGCCACGTCGAGAATATTGGCGCTGGGGGCTACCTTGATGCCGATGAACACACCCGGGCTGCCGCTGAAGCGCACGCTGAAGTTGTAATTCTGGGCGCCGAGCACGACCGTGGCCACGTCCTTCAGGCGCACGATCGCCCCGTTCTGGTCGCGGATCACCAGGTTTCGGAATGCCCGCAGCGTCTTCGGATCGGTCGAGGCGGTCAGATTGATGCTGACCATCCGCCCCTTGGTATGGCCCGCGGCCGACAGGTAGTTGTTGGCCGCCAGCGCCTGGGAGACGTCGGCCGCGGTGACACCGTACGCCGCCATGCGGTTGGGGTCCAGCCAGGCCCGCAGCGCGAAGATGCGCCCGCCGAAGATCTCGGCGTTCTGCACGCCGGGAATGGCGTTCAACTGCGGCTGCACCACGCGCAACAGGAAGTCGGTCAGCGCGTTCAGCCGCAGCACGCTGCTGAAGTAGCCGATGTACATCGTGTCGGTCGTCTGGTTCTTCGCCAGCGCGATGACCGGAAGCTGCGACTGCGGCGGCAATTGGTTGCGCACCGCGTTCACCTGGGCGCTGATCTGGGTGAGCGCCTTGTTGGCGCTGTAGTTGAGGCGCAGTGTCGCGGTGATGACGGACTCGCCGGGCATCGACTCGGAGGACATGTAGTCGATGCCCTGTGCCTGGGCGATCGCCGTCTCGAGCGGCTGGGTGATGAACCCGGCCACCGTCTGCGCATCCGCGCCGTAGTAGTACGTGGTGACCGTGATCACCGCGCTCTGGGTCTTGGGGTACTGGGTGACCGGCAGCTGGAAGATCGCGCGCGCGCCGAGCACCAGGATCAGCAGACTGACGACGGCCGCGAGCACCGGCCGCCGGATGAAGATGTCGGTGAATCTCACGCTGTCACCGATCCTGCGCGGCGGCGGAGTTGCCGTGCGGCTGCCCGCCGCTGCTGATACTGATGGGCGTGCCGTTCTTGAGCTTCATCGCACCGCTGGTCACGATCTGCTCGCCCGCCGAGAGGCCCTTCAGAACGGCGACCTGATCGCGGCGCGTGGGGCCCAGGGTCACGAACACCTGCTGCACCGTCGGGTCCGGGGCGGACGTCGCCCCGTGCTTCACCACGAACACCGTATCGCCGTAAGGGTTGTAGCTGATGGCCGTCTGCGGCAGGGTGAGGTAGCGTCGCGGGGCGCCCGACTCGACCGCGGTGTCCACGAACATCCCGGGCGTGAGCCGGCGCTGCGAGTTGGCGATCGTGGCCTCCGCCTCGAAATTGCGGGTGGACGGATCGACCTCCGAGTCGATGGAGGTCACGCGGCCGGTGAACACGCTGCCCGGAAACGCGCTGGTGGTGACGTGCACGGTCTGCCCGACCCTCACCCGGGACAAGTCGACCTGTGGGAGCTTGAAGTCGACATAGATCGGGTCGAGCGACTCCAGCGTCACGACGGAAGCTCCCGCCTGCAGGTACTGCCCGGGATTGACGGTGGTGATACCGAGCCGGCCGTTGAAGGGGGCCCGGATGGTCAATTCCGCAATCAGCGCCGCCTCTGCGGCCTTCTGGGCCTCGGCGCTCTTCCAGTTGGCCGTCGCGGCATCGAGCACCGCCTTGCCGATCGCCTGGGCCTTGTACTGGCTCACATCGCGCTGATAGGTGAGCCAGTCGTAGTGCGCCGTGGCCTGCAACGAGCGCAACTGCGCAACTTCGGGCGCATCATTGAGATGAATCAGCGCCTGTCCCGCATGGGCATAGGATCCGGACTTGAAGTCGACGCTGACCACCATGCCGGCCACCTGCGGGCTGACTTCGACACCGTGGACCGCGCGCAGGCTCCCCACGGATGCGAGGTGAGGCTGCCAGCTCGAGTAGCGCACCACAGCCGTCGATACCGTCTGAGGCATCGAGGCGTTTTTTGCCATGAACTGGGCGATAAAGTGCGCCTTGATGTGGTTCCAGGCCACCACGGCCCCCAGCAACAGCCCCATCGAGACCAGCACGATGACCAGTCGTCGCGCCATCACGTTCTTCATCACCGCTCCTGTCCTGATATTCTGTCTAGACCGCTCCCGGCGATCTCGCTGCGGCCCGCTTGATTAAGGAGCAGCCGGGAAGAGGAGGCGTCCCCCAAGGGCTGCCCGCCGGGCTCTCGCTACGCGCGCTCGATACGGCTAGAGAAGGGGTATTTTACCCGTCGGCGGGCCGTCTGAGTTCGGCTCGACGCACTTGAACGTGCCCTCGTCGCACACGGGCTTGCCTCCTCCCTCGAAGGGAGGAGGGAGATCTCCGCCCTGCGAACTAAAGCGGCTGCTCGGCCGCTTCAGCCCGCCGCCGGCGCTGGATTTCCGCGAAGAAGGACTTCTGCAGGAAGGATGTCGCCTGGACCCGTCCGTTCAGCTGAAAATGCGCTACCGTGAAACCGCCGTTACCGAGCGGAACCGCGAAGCCGACCTGTGCCGCATGCGCAATGCTCTGCTCGAGCTTCCCGCGGTTCATCAGCGCCATGCCATAGATCCGTTTGCCCACCGCTCCGACGCAGAAGATCGCGACGGGATTGGCACCGCTGCTGGAATTGGCCAGTACCGGGTACACGTCCCCGAACCGGCAGCGCGTGCGAACGGCGAGCAGCCATCGGCACGAGGCCGACTTGTAGGCGCAGAACTCCCCGAAGACCTCGCCCTGCCCGTTCACGGTGGCCGCATAGGAGTAGCTGCCGTCATCGGAGGTGGCGACCAGCCAGTGACCGAATGTGAGCGAGGCGGCCGAAGCACGCCCGGCGAGCCCCAGGAGCAAGACCACGAGCAGCGTGGCGTAATTTTTCTTCATTGTCATTCTCCGTGGTTGCTCTGCGGACCGCGATCAGGCGACCCTCTTTGACTTAATTCCCGCCTGCCCCGGAGGGCAGGGAGGATGAATTTCTACTTTTGTGAATTTACTCCTTGCACTCGCCCGCGCCAATGCGCTAGGAGACATAATCCGGCGAACCTCCCGTGCTCCGGTGTCAAATCACCGCTGGCCGGCCGCTCGAGCCCGCCTGCGTCCCCTCTCGCAGCGACATGACCCCGGTGGACGTCGCCACCAGTTCCTCGGTACCGTCGAGAGCGAGGCTGGCGTGCGCGAATGCAAGCCGTGAGCCCAGGCGCTCGATGCGGCCCCGAGCGATATAGCGCCCCACGTGTGTGGGCCGCAGCAGGTTGACCGAGAATGACACCGTGGAGTGACTCTGACCCGGTGCAAGGCGCGTCAGCACCGCGAGTGCGAGCGCGAAGTCCAGCATCGCGGCGACGCTCCCGCCCTGCACGCAGCCGTTGCCCTGCAGAAACTGCGGCCCGGGCGTGAAGGCGAGCGTCACCGAGCCCTCCCGGGCATCGGCCGCGAGCAAGTGCGTCCCGAGCCCACGCGCCAAGGGATTGGCATCGAAAGGCCGCGGTGTCCCGTCACCGGCGAGAAAGTCGCGAATCAGCGCATGATCGGGATTGAGCAAGACGGAATGGCTCATGCTGTCAGCCTCCAGATTCGGCCATACGGGCCGTGGGCTCGCGGGCAAGATAATCGCCCACCGGTACCCGCTCGATGGCCCGGCCGGCACTCATCACCACGACCTCGTCCACGAGGCGCGCCAGGCCGCTCAATCGGTGCGTAATGAGGAGCAGCGTTCGATTGCGCGCCGCCGCGTCCAATGCCGCGTACAGATCACGCGCCGTGCGCGCATCCAAGCCTTCGGTCGGCTCATCGAGCACCAGCACCGGCGCATCCTGAAGGAGTGCGCGCGCGATGGCGATCCGTCGGACCTCGCCGCCGGAGACGAGCGCCCCTCCCTCGCCTAACACGGTATCATACCCCGCGGTCAAGGACGCTACGAACGGATCGAGCTGAGCGAGTCCGACGGCGCGCCCGATCCTGCCGGCATCCGCCTCGGGCGCCGCCAACAGCAGGTTCTCGAGCAACGACAGGTTGAAGAGCAGCGGCTGCTGCGCGATGACCGCGATGTGCCGGCGCAGCGCATCCCCCTGCAGCGCCTGCACGGACTGGCCTCCGAACAGCACCCGCCCCTCCTGCAGAGGGTACAGCTTCAGCAGCGCCGCCAGCAGCGAGCTCTTGCCCGCCCCCGAAGCGCCGACCACGGCCACCCGCGCTCCCGGCGCCAGCGCGAGGTCAACGCCATCGAGTGCCCAGGGCGCATCCTCGGCATAGCGCAGGCGAGCGCCCTCGAACACGATCGCGGGAGCCGGCGGCAGGGGCGCGCAGGTGCCTGGCTCGACGAAAGCGGGCGGTGTGTCGGCGAGCTCGAACACGCGTGCACCGGCGACGAGCGTCGCCTGCCACTGCGCCAGCGCCTCCGAGAGCGGTGCGATCACCTCGAACGAAGCCAGCGTCAACAAAGACACCATCACCACCAGAGGCGCCGCCAGTGTTCCCCGATGCGCCGCCTCCAGGGCGAGCACCAGCACGGAAAGCAACGTGAGCTGCGCGAACAGTCCGACCGCGCCGCCGGTCACCGCCTGCAGCAGCTCGATGCGGTTCCTGCGCGCCTCTACCCGGGCCGCCAGCGCATCGATGCGCCCGTTGTGCGCCGCGACGCCTCCCCAGGCCAGCAGCTCGGCGTGACCGCGCAGAGCATCGAGCAGCAGACCACGCAACGCGGCGGCCTCGCGCACCGCGAGCGCCGCATCCTGCGCGGCGCGCCGCTGCATCCAAAGCGGCAGCAGCGCGCCCGCGACGAGCGCGCCAAGCAGCAACACCGAGGCCGCGGCGGGTAGCACGATGAGGCAAACGAGCAGCCCCGCCGCCACGGTGAGCAGCGCCACGGCCGCCGGCACCAGCACGGCGAGATAGAAATGCTCCAGCGCATCGATGTCGGCACGCAGACGTGCGAAGAGCTCAGCGCTTCGCAGTGCCGACAAGCGCGCCGGTGCCAACGGGATCAATCGTCGAAACAGCCAGGCGCGCAACCCCGCAAGACCGCGCAGCGTCGCCTCGTGCGTGACGACACGCTCACCGTAGCGACCGCCACTGCGCAGGATGGCGAACGCGCGAATCGCCGCGGCGGGCGTGTAATAGTTGATGACGATGCCGCCGGCCCCGGCCACCGCCATGGCCGCGATGAACCAGCCTGAGACCGCCATCAGGCCGATTGCGGCCAGCGCCGCAAGGAGGGCAAGCGCCGCACCACCCGCCATCCAGCCGCGATAGGGATGGAGCGTGCCGAGCAGACGGCGCAGCACGGGTGACAACAGCGCGCTGCCCGGCGCCTCCTGCGCCTCGCCCTCGGAGGGCCGCGGCTTCGCCGCGTTAAAAATCGCTCCCGGCGATTTTTTCACGACAGCTCCGCCTGCAACAGGTCCGCGTAGGCGCCGCGCGAGCGCTCGAGCTCGAGCGGTGTGCCTTGCTCGAGGACACGGCCATCGCGCAGCACAGCCACCCAGTCCGCCGAGCGTGCCGCGCTCAGCCGGTGCGCCACCAGCACCACGGTATGCGTGGCCGCAGCGGCGCGAATGACCGCCTCCACCGCGCGCGTGCCGTCGGGATCCAGATGCGCGGTCGGCTCATCGAGCAGCCAGACCCGCGCCCGTTCGCGCAGAAGCGCGCGCGCCAGCGCCAGACGCTGCAGCTCCCCGCCGGAGAGGCCCAATCCGCGCTCCCCGAGCTGCGTGTCCCAGCCTTTCGGCAGACGCTCGATCACAGCCGCGAGACCGCTGCGCTCGGCGGCGCGCCGCACCGCGTCGGCGTCGGCGTCGGCGGCTGCAAGCAGCAGATTGTCGCGCACGCTGCCCTCGAACACATGCGTCTGCTGCGCCACCCAAGCCACGCGCGCACGCCACTGCGCCGGATCGAGCGCGGTCAGATCGACCCCATCAATCCATATCCGACCGCCATCGGGCACGGCAAAGCCCAGGAGCAGGTTGAGCAGCGTGCTCTTGCCGGCCCCCGTGGCGCCGACCAGCGCGGTCACACGATGCGCCTTCAGCACGATGCTGCAGTCGCGAAGCGCCGCTGCGCGCCCGCCGTGCGCATAGCTGACACGGTCGATGCGGATTTCCGGCGGTGCCTCGGGTGCCGCTCGGGCGCCGCTCACGAGCGGCGCGCCCGAAGCGGGCGGAATGTCATCGAGCCCCGAGAGGTGCTGCGCCGCGGCCAGCGCGTCCATGCGCGTGTGGCGCAGGCCGCCGAGGGCCCTCAGCGGCAGGTAGAGCTCCGGCGCCAGCAGCAGCACGAACAGGCCGGCGCGCAAGTGCATCTCGCCCCACAGCAGGCGAAAGCCGATCAGCACCGCGACCACCGCGATGCTGACGGTGGCGAAGAACTCGAGGACGAGCGCCGAAAGAAACGCGATGCGCAGCACCTGCATGGTGAGCGCCCGATACTCCTCGCTTTCGCTGTCCAGACGCTCCGCGAAGCGATCGGCGGCCCCGAGCTGGCGCAGCGTGACGAGCCCGCCCAGCGCTTCGATGAATGCCGCACCGAGACGCCTCAACTGAGCGTAGCGTCGCTCGCTCGCCTGCCCGGCGGCCTTGCCCACCAGCGTCATGAACAGCGGGATCAGCGGCGCGGTGAGCAGCAGGACCAGACCCGAGAGCCAGTCCGCCGGAAACACGAACGCCACCAGCAGCGCCGGAACGAGCACCGCATTGCCGAGCTGCGGCAGATAACGCGCGAAATAGGCCAGAATGGCCTCGATCCCATCGACCAGCCGGGTGATGAGATCACCGCTTGCCTGTGCTCGCAGTCCATAGGGACCGAGTCCCTGCGCACCCCGCAGCAGGCGCGCACGCAGATCCCGGGAGAGACGCTGCGCTGCGCGAAACACGGTGCGCCGGGCGCCGACGCTCAACCCGAAGCGCAGCAGTGCGAGGGCAAGCAGGCCGAGCCACAGCGGCCACAGGCGCCTGAGCGGCGCATGCGCGAACACCGCCTGATCGAGCAGACCCGACAGCAGCCACGCCTGGGCCACCAGCGCGAGCGCCAGGAGTGTGCTGAGCAGCGCCGCGCGCAGCAGGGGCTTGCGGATGCGCTCGGCCTCGCGGCGAAGCCACTCTGCGCCCGGTACCGCGGCGCGCGGATGGGACGGGACCGGAATCGGCCCCGCGACGGGCACGTGTCGCTGCCCGATCAGACCGGCTTGCGCTCGCCGGTGCCGGTCTGTGCCGCGGCGGCTTGCTCTTCCTGAGCATCGAGCAGCGCCCCGCCGGCAGCCGAGACCAGCACGATCATCGCGGTGCCGACCAGCCAGGCGAAATACCAGGCGCCGCGGGCCCCGAGGACGGCGGCGAGAAAGATGACGCCCAGGGCGATCACCATGAACAGCACGAAGTAAAGAAAGGTCCGCATGGGCGCCTCCTCAGTAAGCGTGCTCGTCTTCCTGGGTGATCCGCTCGGGGGTAACCTTGCCGCGCATCACCCAGAACGCCCAGCTGGTGTACCACAGAATGAGCGGCACGAAAAAGGCTGCGAAGCCGAGCATCCACAGCAGCGTCAATCTGCTCGAGCTCGAGTTCCACAAGGTGAGACTCACCGACGGCTCGCTGCTCGAGGGCAGCATGAACGGAAACAGCGCCGCACCCGCGGTGCTGATCACCCCGACCCACGCCAGAGCGCCCAGCCACCAACCCAGATGCGAGCGCCCGGTGCGCGCGGCGAGCAGCGCGCCGACCATCCCTGCGAATCCGGCGAGCGGCAGCAGCCACAGAACCGGATGCGCGCCGTAGTTCGAGAGCCATGCACCCGGCACCACCGCAACGCTCTGCTGCAGCGGCGTCTGCGGCACGCCCGGTCCGGGCCCCCCGAGCAGCCGATACCCGGAAAGCGCGTGCACCCAGATGCCGCAGAGCGCGAACAGGGCGATCGCGAGGCCGGCCGCAGGCTGCGCGAGACCGCGGGCACGCTGAAACATCGGGCCTTCGGCGCCGTTCATCACGGTCAGCGCCCCCATCATCGCCGAGAGCGACAGCGCCAGCACGCCGGTCACGATCGCAAAGGGGTTGAGGAGCCCGAGGAAGCTGCCGGTGTAGTACGAGGTCATGTCCCACGCGAAGTGAAACGGCACGCCGTGAAACAGATTGCCGAAGGCCGCCCCGAAGACGATCATCGGGACCGCTCCGCTGACGAAGAAGACCCAGTCCCACACGTTGCGCCAGGCGGGGTTGGCGAGCTGACTGCGGTACTCGAAGCCGAGCGGACGCATGATCATGGTCCACAGCAGCAGCAGCATCACCACGTAAAACCCGGAGAATGCCGTGGCGTAGATCAGCGGGAATGCCGCGAAGATGGCCCCGCCGCCCAGGATGAACCAGACCTGGTTGCCATCCCAGTGCGGTCCGATGATGTTCAGCGCGACTCGCCGCTCGATGTCGGTGCGACCGACATAGCGCAGGATCGCGCCCACCCCCATGTCCATGCCGACCATGACGGCGAGCCCCATCAGCAGCACGCCAAGCAGCAGCCACCAGATCACCTGCAGGATCGCATAGAGCGCCATGACTCACTCCTCCAGTCTGCGGCCATAGGGAGCGGCGGGCAGCGCATGCCCGGGGAGCGCCGGACCCGGGTGCAGGGGCAGCCCGCCCGACTCATCGTGCTCGGCGGGCCCGAGCCGGATGGCCCGGACCATCAGATACATCTCGACGGCGATGAAGACCGAATACAGCGCCACGAAGCCGATCAGCGAAAACACCATGTATGCCACGCTGTGCGTCGAGGCGCTCATCCAGGTCGGCAGCACATCGAACACCGTCCACGGCTGCCGGCCGAGCTCGGCCACCAGCCAGCCGGCCTCATTGGCCATGAACGGCACCGGGATCATCCACATCGCCACCTTCAGCAGCCAATTCTTGCGCTGAATCCTGTTGCGCAGCGTGTACAGCACGGCGATCACGAAGTACGCCAGCATCAGCAGGCCGAGGGCCACCATCACCCGGAACGACCAGAACACCGCCGCCACGGGCGGCATGATATCGCGCGCCGCCCGCTGCATCTGCGCAGGAGTGACGTCGTTCAGATCCGGCGCGTAGCGCTGCACGAGGAACCCGTAACCGAGATCCTTGCGATGCGCATCGAACTCGGCGAGCGCCCTGGAGTCGCCCGGATCCTTGGCGAGCGTCCTGAGCGCCTGCACCGCCGGTATGCCGCCCTCGATCCGCCCCACCGCACGACGCTCGAGCGCATCGGCGCCCGGCACCGAGCCCGTGAGGGAATGTGTCACCAGCATCGACAGCAGATACGGCACCCGCACGGCGCCGAGGTTCTCTCGCCTGGTCTGATCGGGAAACGCGATGAGGTTAAATGGCATGGGGGCGGCCTCCGTCTGCCACAGCGCCTCCATCGCGGCCAGCTTGGTCGGCTGCACCCGCGCATCGACGAAGCCCAACGCATCACCCAGCGTGATCACGGCAATCGTGGCCAATACGCCAAACAGCGCCGCCATGCGGAACGAGCGCTTGGCCAGCTCGACGTGCCGCTTGCGCAGCATGTAGTAGGCGCTCACGCCGGCGACGAAGATCGCCGCAGTGACGTAACCGGCGACGCTTGTGTGCACGAACTTCGACTGGGCGTCCGGATTGAAGATGAGCTTCTGGAAGCTGGTGAGCTGCATGCGCATGGTCAGCGGATCGAACGCGGCGCCCTGCGGATTCTGCATGAAGCTGTTGGCGACCAGAATCCACAGTGCGGAGAGGTTCGAGCCGAAGGCCACCAGCCAGGTGACCGCCAGATGCTGGCCCTTGGACAGGCGCTCCCAGCCGAACACCATCAGCCCGATGAAGGTCGATTCCATGAAAAACGCCATCAGGCCCTCGATGGCGAGCGGCGCCCCGAAAATGTCCCCGACGAAGCCGGAATAAAACGACCAGTTGGTGCCGAACTGAAACTCCATGGTCAGGCCGGTAGCCACTCCGAGGGCGAAGTTGATCATGAGGAGCTTCCCCCAGAACTGCGCCATCTCCTTGTAGACCGGCTTGCCGGTGGTGACGTACACAGTCTCCATCGCGGCCAGAAGAAAGCTCAGCCCGAGGGTGAGCGGCACGAACAGAAAGTGATAGAGCGCGGTAGCCGCGAACTGTATGCGCGAGAGATCGACGACGGTTCCGTTAATCATTGAGCGCTACCTCCCGGGAGCACGATCGCGCGCGGCCCGCCGCCTCGGCTGGCGCTGCGCATCCGCACGGTCCGGCGGCATTGTGCATCCGTCCCATGCATGCGAGCGGCAGCTTAGACAGGGTCCCGCGGGCCGGGCATGAGTAGCTGACGCAGCCGGCATGCGGAAGGTACCTATACGTCGCTCGCGGCCGCCCTTGCAGTGTGCGTACCGGTCCCTGGCGCATCTGCGGCCCCTGCGGTAAGTTACGCGACTCACCTGTCCGCGCCGGGGTTGACGTGAAAAAGACATCGCTTGGATTTTACGCCGCATGCGCCCTGGCTGCCGCCGCACTCGCCGGCTGCAGCTCGCCGAATACCGCCTGGAACAAGGCGTCCTCGCAAAATACCGTCGCCGCCTACCGGAGCTTCATCCAGCACTATCCCAGCGACCCGCGGGTGCAGCAGGCCCGCAACCGCATCGATACCCTGAAGGACAAGCACGCCTGGAGCGCGGCCAGGAGTGCCGGCACGGTGCAGGCCTACCAGCAATACCTCCAGCAGTATCCGGACGGCTCGCATGCCGCCGACGCGCAGAGCGCCCTCACCAAGCTCAAGCAAGGGGCGGCGTGGCAGAGCGCCCGGTCTGCGGGCACGGTGGCGGCCTACCAGTCGTTTTTGAAGAAATACCCCGATGCCCCCCAGGCCGGCCAGGCGCGGGCGAAGATCGACAAGCTGGCGCCCTATCAGCTCCTGTTCGGCCGGTATCGCTCGGCGGCTGTGGCACAGACCGTCGCCAAACGGCTGAAGGCGAAGTTCGCCGGCGTCCTCGCCGACGTCATCGTCCTGGCGCCTGCAGGCAAGAGCAAGCTGAGCGAGGTGCGCTCCTCGCAGATGAGTCAGAGTGCCGCTCAGGCCGCCTGCCTCAAGGTGCGCAGCGCCCGCCAGCCCTGCTCGGTGGTCAAGATCCGCACCTCCTCGGGCGGCCTGTCCACCCTCTAGCGCACCGGGCCACCGGAGGCAAGCAGCAGCCGGATGGTATCGAGGTACTGGTGCTCCTCGGCCCCGAGCAGTCCGAGCTCGGCGCGCTCGCGCTCGCGCTCCGCATCGAGGACGGGCAACAGTCCGGAGTTGCCGGCAAGGTAGCTCTTGCGTTCGAGGATCAGACGTCTGCGTGACAAGGACAGAGCGCGTGCCTGCGCGGCGCGCAGCTGCGCGTCGTGCCGCAGCGCATCGAGCGCGTCGGCCACTTGCTCGAAGGCGTTCACGACCACCTGCTGATACAGGTCAGCCCGCGCGTGCAGCGCATCCAGCGCCGCGCGCCGTTCGGCGTGCAGCCTCCCGCCGTCGAACAGTGGTGCGGTCAGGCCCGAGATCAGCGACCAGGCCGTCGAGCTCGCGTTGAACAGCTGGCCCGGCTGCAACCCCTCCTGGCCCAGCGTACCGGTGAGCTCGATTCTCGGATAGAGATTGGCCGTGGCCACCCCGGCAGCCGCGGTGGCCGCCTGCAGCTGTGCCTGCGCCGCGAGAATGTCGGGGCGGCGGCGCAGCAGCCCCGACGGTACGCTCACCGGCACGCGGTGCGGCAACCTCAGCTCGCCCAGGGTCGGGTCCGGCTGGTCCCACCCGGCCGGCGCGCGACCGAGCAACGCCGCAAGCGCATGACGCGCCACGGCAAGCCGCTGATACAGGGGGGGCAGCAGCGTCGCATCGCTGGCGAGCTGCGTGCGCGCAGTGAGCACATCCAGCCGTGGCACGGAGCCCGCCGCAACCGCCTCGCGCACCAGCGCGACGTTGGTGCGATCCGCGCTCAGCAAGCCATCCAGCGCATGGATCTCAGCGCGCATCGAGGCGATCACGACCGCCCGAGAGGCCACCTCCCCACCCAGGACGAGCCGCGTGGCCGCGAGTTCGCTGCGCTGATACTGCTCCAGCGCACGCCGCTCCTCTATGGTGTGGCGCGTAAGGCCGACGTAATCGAGCTCATAAGAGACGCTGATCCCCGCCTCGAAGTAGGTGAACGGGGGAAAGTGCTCGGGCCCGAGAAACGCCGCGCCGTACTTCTGCCGTCCGGCGCCAAGAACGGCCCCGATCTGCGGGTAACGAGAGGCGGCGGCGACCACGACACCCTGCTGCGCCTCAGCCAGCGCCTCCTCGGCTGCGGCCACGTCGTGATTGTCGACAAGCGCCTGCTGTACGAGTGCGTCGAGCTGCGGGGAGTGAAACAGACGCCACCACCGCGCCCCCGGACCGGTCCCGGGCATCGTCCGCTGGCGGTATCGCGCCGGGGCGGCGGTTTCGCCGGCGACCGGCGTGCCGGACGGACGGTAATGCCGCGGCATGGGCACGCGCGGGCGCTGAAACACCGGGCCGACCGTGCAGCCGGCGAGCAGCAGCGCCGCCAGCGCGAGCGCGTGGCGCGCCCCGGTGCGCCGGCGGCTTCCCCATCGTCTCATGCGCTCACTCCATCACCACTGCTGCCTCGCCACTGCGCCTCCGGCGCGGGCGCAGCAGCAGCACCAGGGGCACCACCGCGAAGGTCACCAAACCCATGAGCTTGAAATCATCGTTGTACGCGATCATGGTGGCCTGTTGCGTCACCATCGCGTTGAGCGCGGACAGGCCGGCGACCGAAGTGAAGCTGAACGGCGCGTGCAGCCGCAGCTGCCCTCCGTACGGAACGATGTGCGACACCAGACTCTCATGCACGACTTGTGTGTTGTGGGTCAGGATTGCGCTCGTGCCCGCGATGCCGATGCTGCTGCCGATATTGCGCAGCAGATTGAAGATCGACGTGCCTTCCGAGCGCTGGTGCGTTGCGAGCGTGGTGAACGCCACGGTCGTCATGGTCACGTAGGTGAGTCCGATGCCGAAGCCCTGAATGAGGGTCTCGCCCCAGATCAGCCACTGCGGCATCTGCAACGAAAAGTCATTGGCCATGGTCCACAGCGAGCCCGCAGCGATCGTCAATCCGACGGCGATCAATATGCGTGAATCGACGCGCCCGATCAGCCGACCGCCGAGAAACATGGCGAGAAAGCTGCCGGCGCCGCGCGGCGCCATGGCGATACCGGCCGTCAGAACCGGGTAGCCGAGCAGATCCTCCATCAGTGGCGGCAGCAGCGCCAGCGTTGCGAACAGCACCATGCTGATGATCAGCATCAGGAAGTTGCCCGTGCTGAAGTTGCGGTCGCGGAACAGCCCCGGGCTGACGAACGGCTCACGCGCCGTGAACGTGTGCACCAGAAACCAGTACAGGCCGAGCAGCGCCAACGCCGCTTCGATCCAGATCTCTCGCGAGCCGAACCAATCCTTGAGCGAGCCGCGGTCGAGGAAAATCTGCAGCGCACCGATCGCGAGGCTGAGGGCTGCGAAGCCGAACAAGTCGAACGTGGATTTGCGCTTCCCGGTCTCGCGCATGTAGATCGTGATGAGGATCGCAGCGAGAATGCCAAACGGCACATTGATGTAGAACACCCAGCGCCAGCTGTAGCTGTCGGTGAGCCAGCCGCCGAGCACCGGCGCGAGCATCGGCCCCAACACCACCCCCTGGCCCCACAGCGCCATCGCCCGGCCGTGGCGCTCGGGAGGATTGATGTCGAGCAGCACCGCCTGCGACAGCGGCACGAGCGCGGCGCTGAACCCGCCTTGCATCAGCCTGAACAGCACGATCTGGCTGATCGAGTGCGCCAGGCCACACAGCGCCGAGCTCACCGTGAAGCCGATCACGGACACCAGCAGAACGTTCTTGCGGCCGTGGCGTACGGCGAGCCATCCCGACAGCGGGGTCGCGATCGCCGCCGCGACGATGTACGAGGTCAGCACCCAGTCCATCTGCACGAGCGTCGCGCCCATGCTGCCGCCGATGTGCGGCAGCGCGACGTTGGCGATCGTAATATCGACCGATTGCAGTATGGTCGCCAGCGTCACCGCGATCGTGATGGGAATGCGGTGAGGATGAGCGGTGTCGGTGGTGGTATCCATGATGTGGGGATGGAAGCTGCTGCGTGTCGCTCAGCCGCGCGTGCGGCGTGCAGCGGGCCCCGAATGCGTATCGATCGTCACCTCGGCGCTCACCCCCGAGCGCACCGGCGGCAGCGCTCCGATGAGCCGCAACCGCACATCGAGGCGCTGCACCACCTTGACCCAATTACCGGTGGCGTTCTGCGGAGGCAATACCGCGAACTGCGCGCCCGTGCCGGGCGTCACACTTGCCACAACCGCGTGGAAAGTCCGGCCCGGATAATCATCCATGGTCACCGTGGCTTTCTCTCCCGGACGGACGTTGGCGAGCTCGTCCTCCTTATAATCCGCCGCGATCCACACGTCGCGCGTCGAGACCAGCACGAACGCCTTCGCGGCGAGCGGCAGATAGTCGCCGACCTGGAAATGCTGCACTTCGGTCACGATGCCGTCAGTGGGAGCCCGCACGGTGGTGTAGGAGAGCTCGAGCAGCGCACGATTGAGCGCTGCCCGGGCTTCGGCGACCTGCGGATGCCGGCTCACGGGAATATCGGGACGGCCGCCGAGTCGGGCGAGTACCGCCAAAATCCGCTGCTTCGCCGCGGAGACTTCCTGGCGCGACTGCTGCAAGGCGAGTCGCGCGCGATCGAACTGGGATTTCGAGGAGACGCCGATCGCGAGCAAGCGCACCTGCCGGCGGTACTCGCGCCCGGCATAGGCCTGCCGACTCTCGGCCGAGGCAAGCGCGGCCTGATCGGCCCGGTAATCGGCCTCGAGCGACTCCACGGCGAGCCGCGCGACGGCGAGGCGCGCGCGCGCGGCCTGCACGGCGATCACGAACGGACGGTCATCGAGCCGGAAGAGAATCTGGCCTCGCCGCACCGGCTCATTGTCATGCACATAACGCGTGACCAGCCGGCCGGACACGTCCGCGCTGATGGGCACCTGGGCCGCCCTGAGGTAGGCATCATCGGTCGACACGTACCGACCGCTGGTGAGGTAGAAATAGACTGCGGCCGCGATCGCCACCAGCGGCACACCCCACATGAGCAGCGGGCGCACCCGTGCGCGCCACGCGCGCCGCAGCTGCGCCGCCGCAGCCCCGGGCATGGCGGTCTCGGGAGGCGGCGGCTCCCCCAGCCGCGCGGTCTTGGCCGAATCGTTCATCCTCGTTCCTTTTTGCCTTGGGTGCCGGCTCGAGCGGCTACGGCTGGTGACCCGAGAGCGGGGGCAGTGAAGTCAGGTTCGCGTGGACCCGCTCGAGCAGCGTCACGAGCAGCGTGCGCTCCTCGGCCGACAGACCCTGCAGCATTTCCGCGCGGGTCTCCTGGATGAGCTGCCAGACATGCTCGACCACTGGCTTCACCTGGGCGGTGAGCCACAGCGAATGGGCCCGGCGATCGGAGGGATCGAAGCGCCTCTGCACCCACCCGTCGGCCTCCATCCGGTCGAGGATGCGCACCAGCGTCATCGGGTCGAGCTCGGTGAGCTCCGCCAGACGCTTCTGGCTGACGCCCTCGCTGTCTTGCAGGTAGATGAGCGCCTTGCACTGCGGCAGGGTAAGCGACAGGCTCTGCGCCCGTTCCTCGAAGCGGCGCGTATAGCGACGGCTGACGTCCTTGAGCAGGAAGCCCAGCTGACGGAGGTGGTCCACACTCATATCATTTAATATAATATCGTTGTATATTATATATGTCGATACAATGCGTGGCAAGCGGTCGCTTCTCCTGGGTGGGTATGCGTACAATCTTTGCTGCAGTCTCATCCTAGGTAGAAGCCCATGGCCAGCGGCTGGGCCGGCGACGGCGCCGTACAAGATCAGATCGACGCAACCGTGAGCGACGCCATCCGGCGGGCCCAAAGCCGCCTGCCGCAGGGACCGGCACTCACCCATTGCGCCGAATGCGGTGCGGACATCCCCGAGGCCCGCCGTCAGGCGATCCCGGGCGTGCGGCTATGCGTGGCCTGCCAGGAGGCCTCCGACCGGACAGTCGCCCAATTCAGCGGCTACAACCGGCGGGGCAGCAAGGACAGCCAGTTACGCTAAGCCGCGTTGTTGATGACCCGGTTGGCGGCACAATAACGGCACGCGCCCTTGAGCGGCTGCGCCCGGGACAGCGGCGGATGCGGCTCACAGGACCTCCCCCTCGGCACAGCGCCGTTCTCCAGTCTGACTTCCTGTTTCCAGCTTCCAGATTGCGGCTTTCAAGGGCCGGTCCCACTCGGCCGGTCTCCGGCCGCGGTTCTTCGTGACGATACAGGGCCTGGCGGGCCGTTAGGGACGACTGGGGCGAGAAATACGAGGGCCTGCCGGTGCGCCATGCGAACGGCACCACCCATTACGACAACCAGGCCGATGAGCTGCTGGCTTCCCCTCTGCAGGGTCATTTGATGCTCACCTACGGCACGATGGACCACAACGTGCCGCCGGAGAACACCTTGCTCGTCGTGCGGGTGCGGATCTAAGGCGAACAAGAGCTTCGACATGATCGCAATTCCCAACGCACCTCATGCCTATGGCTACGCCATGCCGTACCTCACCCGGCGGCGCTGGGACTACTTCGTGAGATACCTCGCGCGCAACATCCCGCCGAAGCACTTCGCGCTCAAGCCCTGGCCGTGGAACCGAGCCAGCGCAACGAAGGCGGATCGCCGCTTGCGCACTTCGCTCCACATCGCCGAGACGGCGGCCATCGCCGGAAGACCCGCAATGCGATGGCCACGGGCTCGGCCGGTCCGCGCATGAATGTCTCTGCGGGATTGTCCGTCGGATTTTTCCCCGCCGGAGCCGCGCCGGGCCCGACGGGTGTCACCCCGCCGGGCCCGGGCCTGCCCATCGAGCATCCGCCTTGAGATTGACGGGCAGGGCTCCGAGCTCGTGAATCACCCCCCCGAGGAGGCTCAAGATCTGCGCAGTCTCAAGTCATCGTCATCGGAATGGCGCCAAGGAAGTCACGCTTGCCGATCTCGACACCGTTGTGCCGGAGGATGCCGTACACGACGGCAAGGTGAAAGTGGAAGTTCGGCAGAACGAAGTGGTTGAGATAGTCGGCGCCCTTCATGTGGCCCTTGTGATCCGGCCCCAACGGAAAGGTCACCTCCCGGCCCGAGGCCTTGTCGATCTGCGCGCCATCGAGCGTCTTCACGAAGGCGATCGTCTTGGCGATCCGCGCCTTGAGCTCGCCGATCGTCTTCTCGTTGTCATCGTACTTTGGCGGCTCGATGCCGGCAAGCCGTGCGCCGCCGTTCTTCGCCTGGTCACACACGATCTGCACCTGGCGGGCGAGCGGGAACATGTCCGGAAAGAGGCGCGCGTTGAGCAGTACCGCCGGATCGATCTTCTTCGCCTCGGAATACGCCTCGGCCTTGTCGAGGAGCGCCGAGAGCGAGTTCAGGCCGACCTCGAACACGGGCAGGGATGCGGTGGACATCGACATGTCGGGAGCCTCACTCGTGATGATGCGTGGGAAACGCGGACGATCCGGGATTGCGGATACAATATATATCCGGCGCGGCCCCGGCAACTCCCATTTGAGCCAAGCGGATCAACCCAATCAGGAAAGACTCATGGCGTCGCACACCGCCACCGTAGAGTGGCACCGGGGCTCCCAGCCGTTCCTCGACAACAGGTACAGCCGTGCCCATGTGTGGACATTCGACGGCGGCGCGACAGTCGATGCATCGAGCTCGCCCCACGTGGTTCGCGCTCCGTTCTCCGAGCCGGCCAACGTCGATCCTGAGGAAGCGTACGTAGCGGCGCTCTCGAGCTGCCACATGCTCTGGTTTCTCAGCATCGCCGCTCGCCGGGGCTGGTGCGTGGACTGCTACCGGGACGAGGCGGTCGGCCGCATGGCGCGCAACGAGAACGGAAGGCAGTGGGTGAGTCGAGTGGAGCTTAGGCCTCGGATTACCTTCTCAGGGTCGAGGCTGCCGGATCCGGCCGAGATCGAGAGCGTGCACCACGAGGCCCACGCGGAGTGCTTTCTGGCGAACTCGGTGCGCACCGAGGTCATCGTCTGCCCGCCCCACGCCCGGTGAGAGCCATGATCGCCGGGACCGGCGAGGCTCCTCTTCCGGGCCCGGCCGCTCGGATGAGCCGGCGCGACGGGCCGCGCGCCGGCGGCCTCGGACAGCACCTTTACCGGCCGCCCGGGGCCGCCTGTAACCTTTCCGCCTCTGCGGACGGATAATGTCGTAGCGGTACGCGTCAAGGTCTGCCGCGAAGGCGAGGTGGATCTTGAGGGTTCCTGATCGCGCCGACACCGGGCCGGGCGGCCGAGGAGAGACTTCCGTGGCAGACGAGCACTGGCGGTCGCTGATGATGGCGGCTCAGGCGGGCGAGACGTCGGCCTATCGCCGCCTGCTCGTGGAGGTCGGCTCGTGGCTCAACGCCTACTATTCGAGACGGCTGCCCCCGGGCATGGCCGACGATGCCGCGCAAGAGGCGCTGCTGACGCTGCATGCGAAACGCCATACCTACGATCCCTCGAAACCGTTCGGACCGTGGCTCGCGGCGATTGCGCGCTACAAGTGGATCGACCGGCTGCGCGCCATGAAAGGCGCTGCGATGGAAGAGCTTTCGGATGCGCTCGCCGTGCGGGACTGCGCAGAGGCCGCGCAGAGCGCCCGCTCGCTCGAGGCGCTCTTGAGCCGGCTCAAGCCCGCCCAGGCCAATGCCATCCGTCTGGTCAAGCTCGAGGGGCTGAGCATCCGGGAAGCCGCTGACAAACTTGGCCAGACGGTCTCGCTCGTGAAAGTCAACATCCACAGGGGACTCAAGCAGCTCAGCGAGCTCGCACAGGAGGAAGGTCATGAGATATGACACCCTGATCGATCGCCTGACCGAGGATCTCAGGCCGGTGCGTCACCGGCGCTTCTGGGTGGACATGGTGATCATGGCGCTCATTTCCGCGGTCGAGCTGGGGCTCCTGTTCGCCGTGGGAATCGCGCACCTGAGCATGCACCGGATGGCGACGCAGCCGACCCTGTGGTGGCGCCTTGCCAGCCTCGGCCTCATATCGCTGGTGAGCGGTGCGCTCGCCATCCGCTCCTTCGATCCCGCCTACTCCCCAAGAGGCGCGCTGCGATGGCTCGCTCTGATCGTGGCGATTTGCGTAGCATTCGGACTACTCATGGGCGGCGCGCCCGGCGGGCTTGCCGGCATCGCCCGACGCCTGGACTGGACGAGCGGTGTGCAATGCGCCTACAAGATCGTCCTGCTGTCCGTCCCGCCGTTGATCGGCCTTGCCCTGCTCGGACGGCGCGGGGCGCCGACGGACCTGCGGCGCACACCGCTCTTGATCGGGCTCGCGGCCGCGGCGTGGGGCGCCTTCGCGTTCGTATTCGCCTGCCCGTTCAACGACCCGCTCTACATCATCGTCTGGTACGGCGCCGGATGCGCACTCGTGATGGCGCTGGCTCGATTCATCCTGCCGCGCTTCGCACGCTGGTGACGGACCGACCGCCGGTCGGTCGCCCTGCTCTATTGAAACCCGCGGCATCGACAGTCCTCAAAGGTGATACGGTCATGACGACTCGCATTCCCAGAATCGCCCCTTCCGAGATCACTCCGCAGGAGGTGTATGTCAACCGTCGCGCCTTCCTGACCGGGGCCTTGACCGCCGCGGCCGGCGTGACGCTCGGCCGGGCCGCCGCGGCGGTGGTGCCTGCCGCAGCCGGGGCACCGCTCGCCTATGCGTTCGACGCCGCCGAATCCGTCGGCGCATTGGTGCATGCGCCGCACCAGAACGGGAAGCCCGACACCTGGTACCAGATCACCCACTTCAACAATTACTACGAGTTCGGCACCAGCAAGACCGACCCGGCCGAGCACGCAGGGCGACTGCAGACCCGACCCTGGAGCATCACCGTTGCGGGCGAGGCGGAGCACACCGGCACGTTCGGGCTCGAGGACTTCCTCAAGCCCTACGCACTCGAGGAACGCATCTACCGCTTCCGCTGCGTCGAGGCCTGGTCAATGGTGATCCCATGGGTTGGAATCCCGCTGGCCGCCATGCTCAAGCGGTTCAAGCCCACCTCACGGGCCAGGTACGTGGCCTTTGAGTCGCTCTATCGTCCGAGCGAGATGCCGGGCCAGAACGTGCCGATCCTCGAGTGGCCCTATCGCGAGGGACTGCGCATCGATGAGGCGATGAACCCTCTCGCGTTCATGGTGGTGGGACTCTACGGACGCGTGCTGCCGAATCAAAATGGCGCGCCGCTGCGCCTGATCGTACCGTGGAAGTACGGTTTCAAGGGCATCAAAGCGATCGTGCGCATCACATTTACCGAAACGCGGCCGCCAACCACCTGGAGCCAGGCCAGGCCCGATTACTACGGATTCTTTGCCAACGTCAATCCCAACGTTCCAACCCCCGGTTGGAGCCAGGAGTCGGAGCTGCGCATCGGCAACCCCTTCTTCCATCAGCGCCAGGAGACTCTGCTGTTCAACGGTTATGCCAAGGAGGTGGCCTACCTCTACAAGGGCATGAACCTGCGCGAGAACTTCTGAGCCAGCAGGCGCAATCCCCATGACCCATACCGCCACCAGCCCGCCCAAGCCCTTTCTCGGATGGACCGCCGAGCGCCGCTACCGTCTCATCTACAAGCCGGCGGTGTTTCTCGCCTGTCTCATCCCCCTTGTGTGGATGACCTGCCGCCTCTTCGGCTGGCTCGGCTTGAGCGTTGCCGTGGACCCGGTGAAATTCCTCGAACGGCGCTGCGGCAAGACCGCACTCAACTTGATCATGATCACCCTGATGGTGACACCGGTTCGCCAGCTGGCCCGGCTGCCGAACCTGGTGCGTTTGCGGCGCATGCTCGGACTGTTCGCGTTCTTCTACGTGCTTCTGCACTTCACGGTATACGTCGTGCTGGACCTGGACTTGGACTGGCACATGGTGGGCGCCGACATCCTCAAGCGCCCGTACATCACCGTCGGGTTCAGTGCGCTCCTGTTGCTCATTCCGCTCGCGATCACGTCCACCCATCGTATGATGCGGCGGCTCGGGCGGCGCTGGAGCCGGCTGCACCGGCTCATCTACCTGATCGCCGCGCTCGGTATATGGCATTTCTACTGGCAGGAGAAAATCGACGAGCGCACGCCGCTCGAATACGCTGCGGTGCTCGCCGTTCTGCTCGGGTACCGAGTGGCGCGCTCGGCCCGGGTGCGCGCATTGCTCGCTGGCGGATTCGATCGGCTGCATGGCGCGTCCCGCTCCGATGCCCTCCGGTGTGCGCGCGTCCGTCCGCCGCCCCCGAACACGGCTGTTTGCGACGCAGACCAGTCCCAATAACAAGGCGTAGCGGCACGGCGTTGCGGCGGCATTCAGGGTTGGCGGGCTCCGGAGCGCCTTCCCCGGCGCCTCGCGCAGGGCCCCCGGCCTCGAGCCTCCGCCGCGGGAGAACTGCACTCGCCCGGCGGACCTCGGCTGTCGCAGAGAGGCAACGGCTGGAGAGCGGCGATCAATTCCGGTCCGAGCGGTTGCCACCCCAGCTTCTTGCGTGTCTGCTCGCTCGAGGCTTGGAATCCGGCGGCCGCCGTGATGCTGATGGATTACGGATCCCTGGCCCCGAAGCAGCGTAATATCCTGCGCTTGCTCTTCCTCGACCCGCGTGCATGCGCCGTGCAAGACGACTGGGAAAAAGCGTCGCGCGGTTCGTGCTGGGCGCCTTCCGACTGGACACGGCCCGCGCAGGCGCCGCGGCGGAAGTGGAGCCGCTCGTCGATGAGCTCTGCCGGCGGAGCCCTGAATTCAGGGCGATGTGGCGGGCCAACGACATTCGAGAAACCCACAGCGATGCCGTCAAGCACATACGACACCCGGTTCTCGGCCCGCTGGCGTTCGAATATTCGGCATTCGCGGTGGATGGCCGGCCGGATCTCAGCCTCATGATCCACAATCCGACGACGCGGGAGAGCCTCGAGCGGATAGAGTCGATGATGAGGGAGAAGGGACCGGATCCGAGCGAGGACCGCTGAGGCCAGGCCTGCGCCGTGCGCCCGCCCGATCCGCCCGGGGGACTCCATGAGGAGTCCTTGAACCGCCGCTTGCCACCCGGGCTCACCCGTGCAGATTTCCTCAGCCAACCGGCGCGCCACGGAAACCGAGCCCGGATCGGCCGTCGGTGCCGGCTGGCACAGAGCGACGCGGTACCGGGACACCCTCTGCGCACCGGGGCGCCAGGGGAGCCCGGCCCCTGCAAAACGCCGGCGGGGCCAAAGCGCATGGCGGCCGGGCCGACCAGCCTTCTGAGCCGCATCGCCCGCCGAATCCGCCGTTGCGCCAGGCGGGGCACCCTCGGCGGCCCGGCTTGCGGCCGCGCAAAACACGTAGCAGATCATTCCGCCGATGCCGCGATCCGGGATTGCAAAGCCACTGCGCGCGCAACGCAGGATTTCAATTCAATCGCCGGCCGAGAGACGTCATTGCGAGCGGCACCACCTGCCACGCCCGATCACGAGCGGCATCCACAGAATGCCCGCGCAGTGAATCCCGAATTCGTCCTGCCGGCCACGAGCTTCGACTGCCCGGTCCCATCCATGGGTCCATAGGGCGACCGGGAAATTCTCCGCAGCCGCCTTTGGTTGTAATCGCCCGACAGGGAAGCGAAGGCAATCCTGACACCTTAAACCCACCCCCCTGCACTCATCGGAGCAGCGCCGATGCCATTGTGCGGATGGTCATTCGACGTCTGGACTACTGGAATAATGAGCCAGAAAGAAGAAAGACAAGGACGATGCGCCGACGATGCCGACGGCGAGATCAAAGACCAATGCCGTGGAACCGAATAAGGAGACCGTCGTAATCTTGAGTAGGAGGAGTGAAAAAAATGAGCCGATAACCGACCCCACGATTGCGGAGAAAATGAGAAATGCACAACGCCCGGGCCGGATCCCCTTGGAGAGAGAGATTGCGGCGGTTACGAATCCGACGACGGCGCCGCTCAGCATCGTATAGGCGACATCTCCAACGTCACCGGCAATCAGGATCAGAACAAACAATAGGAGCACGATGAAGACGATGCTTACCGCTGCCCAGACGAAGCTCATTAGTTTCCCGGCATCAAACATACACAATTCACCCTCTGTCTGATACGAATCGTTGGATGCATCCGGTAGCCGACACTCCGAGTCTGCCGGTCAAGTCATCGCGTTGCGTGTCCATGGGCGTCGATCGCCCTGGCGACCCCGATAGCCCGCATCCTTATTTGTGCTCGAGATTAAGCGTGTGTCATCCGCAGTTCTGCGACAGCGGTCTCACAATGGCGACATGCGGCGCCCCCGGCGCGGGCTATCTGGCTGGGTCGCCGACAAATAACAGAAATATGAGCGCGTGGCCGGACAATGGCTGCACCAGCAGCGTCTCGGCGGCGTGCTTCCCGTCGGATTCATTCTCGAAGTGGCCTTCGGGCCTCTCGTTCAGTGGCCGCGGATGGCGCCTCGATAATCGCCGACCCGATGCCCGCGATAGTGTCTCACCGTGGCCATGATCGTCTTTTTTTCCCGGCACCGTATCGAACACGCCGGAGCGCGATGTTGCGCCCGCCGAATTCATGCCGGTCGCGGAATACAGCCGCATCATTGTACCGCTTGGCGGATGAGCGCTGCGCACGGGCGGCGCGTCAGCCGAAGGAATGGCTGCTCGAGCCCCCCCCCCCCGATAGTCATGGCGGTAAAGCTGTCGGCCGTTGAAGTTCGCGCGCGCAAACCGCCGCGGCCGGCCGCCAATGTGCCGCCCGAGACGGCAGCTGGACCCGGAACTTCTCGGGAGCTGGGGCTCGCAGAGAGCGCTGCAATGAGCGACCCTCACGCGGCTTTCTCCATCATGGAAAGACTACGGGAGCTTGGGGCACACATCCCGAGCGACGATTTCGGAGCCGGCCACACGTCGTTCGCTTATTCGGAACGCTTCCGCATACACAAGATCGAGATTGACCAGTCGTTCGTCCGCGAGGTCGATTCCCGCGAGCAAAGCAGAGCCATCGTCAATTCGATCATCAGCGTGTCGAGGAGCCTCGGCCTGCGAATGGCCGCAGAGGGCGTCGAGTCTTCCACGCGATGAGCGTTTCCGGCCGATCGGGGCTGCAATGAGATTCAGGGCTACCTTTACGGCAAGCCGTTGCCGGCCGAGCAATTCCAGGCGTACCTGCCCACGTCCCCCGTTGAACGAGCCATCCTGAACGGGAGTGCTTTCGCAGGGCGTTAGCGCCAGAGCTCCCGAGGCGGGCACGCAGGGCGCCCGAAGGGACCCGCCGTACGGGCTCGTCACCTGCGCAACTGCGGGTGTTCGAAAGAAAAGCGTCGCCCCCTCTTTTCGATGTGCAGTCGATCCTTACGTCTGCGAGCACCGCCGCATCGGCGCGGGTCGAGCGCCCGCGGTGCTCGCACTCGCTGTCGCCCCCTCGTCGGAAACGACTCTCTGAGGCTCGGCATCCGCCGGCGGCCGCCCAGCCCCTTATCTGACCGGCCCCCGCGCAGACATGGCTCTTCGAGTCTCTGAACCGGTTGTGCCCGACTGAGCACCACATGAGCGGCGCGGAACTGAAAAAAAGACATCCGCCGGCGGCCCTGTGCGCTGCGTGACGCTATGGACTCGCTTTCCCTGGCGCAGCCGCCACGCACGAGGCGACCTCACCACCTCCCGGTGCTCCGCCGGACAATCCGCCACCATCGGCCCTCCCAGCCGCCTCACCAGATTCATTGCGCAGCTGCGATCCATCGGCTAGAATCCCCGCCCCGCTGCGAGCCATGCCCGCGCGGCACCCAGGCCTAACCGCAACCTGCGTCCGCCTGCCACCCGGCAGGACGGGCGGCGACAACGCGATAGTCGCGCCTCTTGTCGCACAGGCCTTCGACCCCCGGACCCTGAACGACCGGATTGCGATCCGAGGCGCGGGCGGGTCCGGTACCGCACCATTCGAACGGACAGACATGCTTTCCACATTCAACGTCGCAATACAGTTCGGGGCCAAGCCGCTGTTCGAGCAAGTCACCGTCAAATTCTCCGACGGCAATCGCTACGGGCTGATCGGGGCGAACGGCTGCGGAAAATCGACCCTCATGAAGATCCTGAGCGGCGAGCTCGAGCAAAGCACGGGCGACGTCGTCATGCAGCCCGGCCGGCGCCTCGGCACCCTCAGGCAGAATCAGTTCGCCTACGAAGATGAGCGCGTGCTCGATGTGGTGATGCAAGGCCACGTCGAGATGTGGCGCGCCATGCAGGACCGTGATCGCATCTACGCCGACCCGAACGCGACAGATACGGATTACATGAGAGCGGCGGAGCTCGAGGTGAAATTCGGCGAGTACGGCGGCTATGACGCCGAAGCGCGCGCCGGCAGCATCCTGAGTGACATCGGTATCGATGAATCGCTGCACGAGCGATCGATGCGCGAGGTGGCCCCTGGACTGAAGCTGCGGGTACTGCTGGCACAAGCTCTGTTCTCGCGGCCGGATGTGCTGCTGCTCGATGAGCCGACGAACAACCTCGACATCCACTCGATTCGATGGCTGGAGGGCGTGCTCAACGAGTATGACGCAACGATGATCATCATCAGCCATGACCGGCGCTTTTTGAACCAGGTCTGCACGCATATCGCGGACCTCGACTATCAGCAGATCAAGGTCTACCCGGGCAATTATGACGACTTCATGCTGGCTTCCCTGCAGGCTCGCCAGCGAGTGGACGCGGCGAATACCAAAGCCCAGGATCGCATCTCGGATCTGCAGGAATTCGTGCGGCGCTTTTCGGCCAACGCCTCGAAGGCGCGCCAGGCGACCTCGCGGCGCAGAGAGCTCGAGAAGATCAAGCTCGAAGAGGTCCGACCTTCTTCGCGCCAGAACCCGTACATCCGCTTCGAGCAGCGCAAGAAGTTGTATAACTCCGCGGTCACCGTCGAAGACCTTTCGTTCCGGTATCCCGGCGCGGACAGGGATGTCTTGAGGAAGGCAAGCTTCAACGTCCGGGCCGGCGAGCGGGTCGCCATCATCGGCGCAAACGGAGTGGGCAAGACCACCCTGGCACGCTGCCTGATTGGAGAGCTCAAACCCACCGCGGGCCAGATCAACTGGGTGGAAAACGCCGAGCCCGGTTACATGCCTCAGGATCCACAAGCGGATTTCGCGGAGAAGACCGACCTGTTCACGTGGATGTCCGCGTGGACCGGCAAGGCCGATGACGACTTGATCGTGCGCGCCACGCTCGGCCGGCTCCTGTTTTCCGGCGATGAAGTGAAGAAGTCCGTACAGGTGCTGTCGGGCGGCGAGAAGGGCCGCATGATCTACGGCAAGCTGATGCTGAGCAGGCCTAACGTACTGGTCATGGATGAGCCGACGAACCACATGGACATGGAGACCATCGAGTCCCTGCAGACCGCGCTCGAGCTGTACCCCGGAACGCTGATCTTCGTATCCCATGACAGGGAGTTCGTCGGCGGGCTCGCGACGCGAATCATCGAGTTGAGGCCGGACGGCACTATCGAGGACTTCACCGGAACATTCGACCAGTACCTGGCGGCCCATCCTCTGGTCGCGTAGCGAGCGGCGCGCCCTCCGTGATACGGGGCGGCACCCGCCGCGATATGGGCGGTGGTCAATCTCCGGATCTGCGCGCGGGGCGAACGATCAGCGGCCGAATGGCGCCCGCTCCGCCCCAATTCCCGCCCTGCGGGACGGGCGCGTCATGCCCGTATGCGCGCCCCCTGGGGCGCCCGGTTCCGGGCCTGACGAGGGCTCCAGCGCCGCGCCCGTGCGAGGGCATAGCCGCCAGTCCGTCTACGAATCCACGCTTCTCGCGCTCGTCGACTTCGGGGGCCGGCCGGCGCAGTCCGCTGCGCCGGCCGGCTCTTCGCAAGACTCAGAAGTTGGCCGAGAACCGCACTCCCCAATAACGGAACGCATCGCGCGGAACCTGCAGACGCTGGTACGAGCCCGGCGAGACCCCGTTCCCCGTCGGAGTGATGAACACGGTGTAGAACTGATTGGTCAGATTGTGCCCGATGAAACTCACATGATACTTGCCATTATCAAATCCGAGATCGAGCGACGCGCCCAGGAGCGAATACGCCGGCTGCTGCGCCATTGGATTCGGATCGATGTCGAAGTTCGTGTGACTGGTGTACGAGTAGCTCATATTGAGGCGGGCCGTGAACGAAGCGTCGTGCAGCGGCAACAGCCAGCTGGGCGTGATGGTGAGCTTGTTCTCGGGCGCGAACGGAAACATTTCGCCGTCATGTGAGCTGCGGCAGCCTTGCAAGGCGGCACCCGTCTGCCCGGCGCACGTGTAGGACACGATATACGCCTTGTCGTACGCGTAACCCCCGGTGATGCTCAGACTGTCCGTCGGCTGCCAGTCGAAGTCGACCGATGCACCCTGAGAGCGCACTATGCCGGCGTTGGTAAGGCTTGTCGTCACCGCGCCGTTTGTCACCACGAAGCTGTTTGCCTGAAAGTTATAAAACGTCTCGTACCAGGCGGAGAGATTCAAGACCAATTTATCGTCGAACAGATTGTTCTTCAGGCCGAGCTCATAGTCATTGGATGTCTCGGGCGCGACCGGAGCGGCGTTGAGCGCCGACATGTTGAAGAACACATTGTATGCCGGCCCCAGCCATCCCCGGCTATAGGTGGCGTACGCCACTGAATTCCGGGTGATCTTGTACCGGGCGCCGCCTTTCGCGGACCAGCCGTTGTTGGCGGTATTTCCTGCGCCAACATAGCCCGAGCCGATTCCAGGTCCCGTCGTCGGCAGATCCTTTCGCGCAAAGGAGTACGCGACGTAATCGTGACTGTACCGCCCGCCGGCGATCAGACTGAGACGCCGGGTGATGTGGAGCGTCGTCTGCCCGAACAGCGCCTGACTGTCATTTCGCGTATCGAAATGCGCAATCCCGCGCGTATTGAGGTACGTGCTGAAGCCCAGCCCGCAAGGCTGGAAGCCGGTGTAATTGGCGGGCAGAGTGGATGCCGTGCACTGCTCAACATGCCGAATGAAGTAGTCCTGTTCGTCGGTATGCCAGAAGAATGCGCCAACCGTATAGCTGGCGAATTGATTCGTCGGGGACGAAAGGCGGATCTCCTCGCTGTATTGCTTGTAATCCAGGCCGCCGCGGTCATGCATCTTGATATCTAGCGGTGTGACATAGCTGCAGCATCCCGCGTGGAAATCGCCGTCCCGTCCCTGGAAGTTATACCAGCGCTGGAATGCGGAAATCGAAGTCAGAGTGTCATGCGCGAGGCGCCATTGAACCGTCGCCGACACGCCCGCGTTTGTGTTGATCTGGCTGGGAATGGTGTCGTTATTTATGCTGAGCGCGTTCGGCCCCGGAACGGAGGGCTTCAGCTCGGGCAGAAACACGTTCGTCCAGGCTGCGTTCGGGACATAGCCGCCCAGCACGTCGGCGCAACAATTGTCATTGGAGTGGTAATAGTTTCCCTCGAAGGTCACTTTGAGCGAGCTGTCGATGTCATCGACGATCTTTCCGCGCAGCCCCTCGCGACGGTATCCGTTCGTCTGCTTGTCGTTGTATACGTTGTATATGTTTCCGGGGAAGTCCTCATAGATTGCCGAGAGCTGATAGCCGATATGATGGCTCATGGGGCCGGAGAGATCGAGCCTGGCGTGATATTCCTGCCCCTCGTACCACGAAACGCTCGCATGCCCCTCGAAACGGCGGGTCGGGTCCGGCGTAACGATGTTGATAGCGCCGGCCGTTGCATTCATGCCGTACAGCGTGCCTTGCGGTCCGTTCAGGACCTCGATGCGGCTGATATCCGTAAAGGCGCTGAATGCCATGCCCGGGCGGCCCATGACGACCCCGTCGACCAGGACCGCGACGCTGGGTTGCGCGGCGGGAGAGAACGACTGCGTGCCGATTCCGCGTATCGCCAGGGTGGCGTTCGAATTTGTGTTGCCACGCTCGAATGTAAGGGTTGGCACCAGCTTCTGCAGGCTTTCCGCGCTGTCGATGCCGGCGCTCTTCAGGGTCGAGCCCGTTACCACGGTGACAGAGGCCGGGACCTCGAGCAGAGGCTGATGGCGCTTTTCGGCCGTGACGATGATTTCGGCCAGCTGTGCCGTCGGGTCGGCATTTTGGGTGGTCTTCGCCGCAGCCGCCTGGGCAAGACAGGACAGGGAAAGAAATGCGGCCGGGACGAGCAATAGTCCAGCGCGAATGAGCCTCATGGAATCCCCCTCGAAACGTTATCTCACATGTCTTATATAAGATATAAGATAAAAATGCAACCCGCAACGCCCGTTCCGGCGGGCGCAGCCAGTCGCCGGGCGCGGCGGCTCAGATCCCGAGCTTGGCCAACACTTCCGGGGGCGGGCCCTCGAAACGGGCCGAAGGCTGATAACCGACGTAACCGAGCTCGGCAACCCCGACCGGCGAGGTGTAGTAGCCGATCAGGCATAATTGACGGAAGCGGCCGAAAAAGCGCGCTTCCGGCTGCCCGCCCTCGGCGGCGCGCGCATGGAGCCGGGCCACCAGGGACTGCGCCTGCGTCGCATCGAACGTGTGCAGCGGCGCGTTCGCATCGCATTCGAGCGCCGCCAGGCCCTCAAGCACCACGACCCGATCCTGCTGCTGCTGCGGGTAAGGCGCGCTCACCCACTCGTCGATGAAATCCGGCACCCCGACCGCACTGGCGCAGGGCGAGGAGCCGTCTTCGGGCAGGAACACGTCCGCCAGGCTCGCGATCGCGGTCTTCTGCTGCGCCGCAAGCGTCAACGCCCACGTGACTTGCGGATGCAGCAAATCCGGATCGCGCCCGTAGCCCCGATCGCCACGCCAAGCCGCGCCGATCCGGTCGGGCTTCGCCGGCGCGGCCGCGCAGCCCTGGCTGGCCGAGGCGCTGTCGATGTGCACGGCGGGCGCGGCGCTCAACGCGAGCGCGCGCAACAGCCAGGTCAGCGTTTCACGGCGATCAGGCATGACGCAACTCCTTACGCAGATACTTGCGCAGATGCTCGCTGGCGCGCCAGGCGAAAGCGATGATGGTCAAGGTGGGATTCTTGTTTGCGCTGCTCGGAAACACCGCCCCGTCGATCACGTACAGATTGGGCACTCCCCAGACTCGGCCGTGGGAATCGGTCACCGACTTCTTCGGGTCAGAGCCGGCGCGGGCGCCCCCCACCTCGTGGATCATGCGTCCGGGAGGCGTGATAGCCTGCGCGGGGTTGCCCGGCAGCGGGGTTATAAGCTTTCCGCCCGAGGCCTCGATGAATTCCGCCATGCTGAGCTGCGCATGAGCGGTCTGGCGCAGCTCCTGCTCGCTCCAGCGCACATCGAAGCACAGCCCCGGGACGCCCCACGCATCCTTCATCTGCGGGTCGATCACGACCCGATTGCTGTCGCGCATGATCATCTCACCGCGCTGCGAGAAGCGCACGAAGCTGCCGTAGTAGCGGCGCGCCTCCTCTTTGAGCCGTTTGCCGTAGGTCAGCGGCGAGACCACATCGAACTGATCGAACGTGTACGCCGAGGGCTCGGTCCGTCCGCCGTAAAGCTCGATATGGTAGCCGCGCGCGAACGGCAGCCGCCCGGCGCGCTGCGCGGGCCACAACCACCAAGGGATGAAGATATGCGGCAGCGAGACGACGCCGTCGTCGTTGAACGGCGGGAGTCCCTCCATCTGCGGGAACTGCCCCCACACATTGCTGCCCGGTGTATCCAGAACCCCGCGTCCGAGCAGACCACTCTCGGCGCCGATGCCGTCCGGAAAGCGCGCGCTGCGGGAGTTGAACAGAATCCGCACCGATTCCATGGCGCTCGCCCCCAGCATCACGGCGCGGCCCGCCAGGTAGTGATGCCGGTGGGTGAGTCGATCGACGTAATGCACGCCCCGGGCCGAGCCGTCGGGTGCCAGGTCCACCTCGTAGACTTGCGCGTGAGTGATCGTCGTCAAGCGTCCGCTCGCCCGTGCCGGGGGCAACATCACGGTCGGGGATTGGAAGTTCGCCCGGATCGCGCAGCCGCGCAGGCAGGGCGAGGCGTAAAAGCAAGCCAGCCGGCCGTTCAGCGGCTGCGTAATGACTGCTTCGTGGCTTGCGACCACCGGCCGGCCGAGTCGGTGGCCGCCCGCGATCACCAGCCGTTCGTACGAGCGCGGCACGGGCGGAGGCTGCAGGCATCCCGGCGGAGAGTCGGGGATGTCCGGCAGGTGCTCGTTCGTGCCGAACACGCCCACCATGCGCTCCGCGCGATCGTACCAAGGCGCGAACTCGTCGTAGGTGAACGGCCAATCGGCGCCCAATCCATCGAGCGAGTAGGCTTTGAAGTCGTGATTCGCGTAGCGCAGCGCGACCCGCCCCCAGTGATTGGTCCGCCCGCCGAGCATGCGCGCCCGGAACCAACGGAATTCCGTGCCCGGCGCGGTGGCATAGGGCTCCTCGGGCAGGATCCACCCGCCGTCCACGGTGCCATCGTAAAAGCCGAACGGTTTGTCGGGCGTGCCGGCATCGGCCAGAGGCGCTGCACCATGGCGCTGAAACATGGGCGTCTCCCGCCCCGGATCGTAGTAGCGTCCGGCCTCGAGCAGGCAAACGCGCGCACCCAGGCTCGTGAGGACATACGCGGCGGTCGCTCCCGCGGCGCCCGACCCCACGATGATGACATCGAACGGTTCAGTGGCCATGGCGGCGCAGCGGACGGACCCAGATGTTACGGAACGCCACGATCGAGGTCGGCTGGCCGTGGTCCTGCACACCGATCGGTCCGCGCTCGGCGTGGGTCACGAATCCGAGCGGGGTCTTGTCCGCGCTCGTGTTGCCGTAGATCAGCTGGTGATCCTGCACCACGACACCATCTAGCAGCACCGTCACGTGCGGCGGCCTCAGCAGCGTCTTGCCCCGAAAGCGCGGCGCATTGAAAATGATATCGAGGCTCTGCCACTTATCGGAGGGCATCACCGGCAGCACGAGCGGCGGTGTCTGGCCATAGACCGCCCCGGCCACGCCGTCGGCGTACGTATGGTCGTGATTGGCGTTGAGGATCTGTATCTCGTACACACCCATCAGCCGAACGCCGCTGTTGCCCCGCTCCTGGCCCGCTCCACGGGCGGGATAGGGTTCGCGGAACTCAAGGTGCACCTGCACGCTGCCGAACTTGCGCTTCGTGAACAGCCAGTTGAAGACTTTTCCGCCCGGCAGCATCAAGCCATGCGACTGATGCCAGCCGCCCTGCGGATCGGCGGCGAGATTCCACTGCCCGAGGCCATGACCGTCGAAGAGCACTACCGCATCAGGCGGCGGGGGCAATCCGAGGATCGCCGTCGAAACATGCATCCGCGGAGGCTGTGGCCGGCTCATGTCATTGGGGGGCCAGGGTTGCCTCGGCGGCCATGGCCGCGTCACGGCCAATGCCGGAAGAGTGCACAGCACAGCAAGGGCGGCAACGGAGGCATGCACATGTCTCATACTCGGACTTCCTCGTTTTACACACCGGAAAACCACGGATTTCGGCGCCATTCAAGGTCGCTCCCAGCACCCGGAACGCTCGGACCGGAACAGCGCATCCAGCGCGCGCATATTGGTAATGGCATCGTCGATCCCAAAAGGCGGCGCGCGACCGTGCGCGATGGCCTCCGAGAACGCATCGAGCTGCAACGCGTACTGATCGGCCGCAGGCACGCTCTCGACCTCGACGCCGGAACCGTACAGGTCGCGGCCGTCGTCGATCAGCAGTCGCGTCGGCCGATCGGCCGCGGGATTGAACGGCGTCTCGATCGTGAGTCGTCCGCGGGTTCCATACACCACCACGGACTGCATGCGAGGCAGCCCTGTGGAGACCCCGAAGAGCAGCTGCCGTCCGGATGGAAAGGCAGCCAATGCGCTCGTGAAGCGGTCGACCCCGCGGTTCGGCTCGCGCTCGAACAGGCCAATGACCCGCTCCGGCGGGCTTCCGAACAGCCACCGTGCGGCAACCAGCGCATATCCGCCGATGTCATAAAGCCCGCCGCCACCATGGACGGGGCTGTTGCGCAGGTTCTCTCCCGGCGGGTTGTCGTACGAGAACCAGCTGTGTACCGCGTGCACCTCGCCCAACCGCTCGGACCCAAGGAGTGCCCGCGCCCGCTGCCACTGAGGGTGGAAGCGAATCATGTACGCTTCGGCGGCCTGCCGGCCGCATCGCCTCGATGCCTCGCCAATCGCTCGAGCCTGGTCCGCGTTCAAAGCGATCGGCTTCTCGCACAACACGTGCTTGCCCGCATCGAGTGCGCGCAACGTCCAGGGAAAATGCTGGTCATTGGGAAGCGGTATATAGACCGCTTCGATCGACCGATCGGCGAGCAGGTCGGCGTAGGAGCCGTAGGCGCGGGCGATTCCGAATTGCGCGGCCAGGGCACTCGCGCGCTCCGGATCGCGCGCCGCGAGCGCCGCCGCGTGCGCATGGCGGGTGGATTTGAATGCCGGCAGAACGCACCGCTCGGCGATCCGGGCGGCTCCCAGTATGCCCCAGGGTACCGAACGCGGCGGCACGCTATGCACCCCTGAGGTAGGCTTGCGGCATCACCAGCCGCAACCACGCGAGCGCCAGGGCGAACGATACCGCTGCGAAATCGAAAAACGGAGCGTAGCCGCCGCCCGAGGCCAAGTGCACACCGCACAGCCACACGACGGCCATGCCGGCGATGTTGCCGGCGAAGGCGCCGAGGCTCGTGACGGTCCCGACTCGCTCGCCCTCGATCACATCGGTGATGAGGGTGAACATGTTCACCGAAAACCCCTGCATGGCGGCAATGCCGATCGTGAGCATTGCGACCGCGGCCCATACGCCGCCGGCGTGCGGCACTCCGAACAGCGCCAAGCCGATCACGGAGCAGGCGAGCATGACGGCCAGACGCGCGGCCACGGCACCCATGCCCCGCGAGACCAGCCGGGAGGACGCCCAGCCGCCGACAATGGAGCCGAGCATCGAGCCGCCATACATCACGGCCAACGGCCCGCCGTAGGCGCGTATCGACAGGTGAAAGGTGCGATGCAGGAAAGCGGGAGTCCAGTAGAGCAACAGCCACCAGACCTGATCGGCGAGCGCCTTGCCAACGATGATCGCCCACGTGCGGCGCTCCTTGAGCAGCCGCAGATAACCCTGCGGAGTCGACCTCGGCGCGGGCGCGACGCCCCGCTGCGAGAGCCGGCTGCCGCGCAGCGTCACGATCCAGACGGTTGTCCAGAGGAAGCCGGCGATTCCCAGCAGCACGAAGGCGGCCCGCCACCCGACGGTGAGCGCCACCGTCGGGATGACCAGCGGCGTGATGATGGCCCCGAGGCTGTTTGCCGAATTGATCAAGCCGAGCATGCGTGCGCGCCGATCGGGCTCGAAGTACGCGCCGGTTGCCTGAATGATCGCGGGAGTGGTGAGAGATTCGCTGGCGCCGAGCCCGATTCGGGCCAGCATGAACCCTCCGGTGGTGCGCGCCAGCGCATGCGCGGCGTCGGCAATGCTGAAGGAGGTGACGGCGACGGGAATCGAGCGCTTGACCCCGAGGCGATCGACTACGGCGCCGGCCCACAGGTACGACAGCGCCGTCGCCAGCTGGAACATGGCCACGACGCGGCCATAATCGGCATCGGACCAGCCGATGCTGCGCTCGATGAGCGGCTTGAGGATCGCGATGGACTGGAGGTCGGCGTAGTTGATCACTCCGACAAAGGCAAGCAGCACGAGCAGCACCGTGCGTCCCTGCGACGAGACGGCGGCGGATGTAGCGAGGGGTTCGGCGCTATTCACATGGCATCCGTCATTGATTTGTTGCGCTCGCGGGAAGACGCGCGGTCGCAGGCTCGGTTCCGCGGGGGGGCTCGGGGTGGCCGGCAGGCGGTTCGCAGTTGACGCCACGGCATTTACGACATAACTTTCGCATTCGGCGCCAAAGCCGGAGGAGATCACGATGGACGATGTTGCACTGCTTGCGATCGACCAGGGCACGAGTTCGAGCCGGGCCATCGCATTCTCCCTGCGCGGGGAGATCCTGGCGCTCGAGCAGCAACCCTTCGAGCAGATCTACCCTGCCTCGGGCTGGGTGGAGCACGATCCCGAGGTCATCTGGGCGACGGTTCTGTCTACGGTGCGCGCGGTCCTCAGGCGGCTTGGCGAGCGCCGCATCGCCGTGGCAGCCGTCGGGCTCACGAACCAGCGGGAGACCACCGTCGTGTGGAACCGCCGCACCGGAGTCCCGCTGCACAACGCCATCGTCTGGCAGGACCGCCGTACGGCCGAGCATTGCAGACGGCTCGAGCAGGAAGGACACGGAGCGCAGCTCGAGGAGAAGACCGGTTTGCGTCTCGATCCGTACTTTTCCGCCACCAAATTGGCCTGGATTCTCGAGCACGCGCCGGAAGCGCGCGCCGCCGCTGCGCGCGGCGAGCTTGCCTTCGGCACCGTCGACAGCTTCCTCATCGCCCGTCTGACCGGTGGTCGGCTGCATGTCACCGATGCGACCAACGCAAGCCGGACCGCGCTCTACGACATTCGGCGCAACCGCTGGGACCCGGAGCTGTGCGAGCTCTTCGGCGTACCGCCGGGATGCCTGCCGGAGGTGCGCGATTGCGCCGGGGATTTCGGCCACACCGACCCGCAGCTCTTCACCGAGTCTCTGCCCATCCGCGGAGTCGCCGGCGATCAGCAGGCGGCGCTCATCGGACAGGCGGGGGTTACCGCGGGCGAAATGAAGTGCACCTATGGCACGGGAGCCTTCGCCATGCTCAATACGGGCGCTCATCTGGTCCGCTCGCGCAGCCGGTTGCTCGGCACGACCGCCTACCGGCTCGGGGGACAGACGACCTACGCGCTCGAAGGCTCGATTCTCTCGGCAGGAGCTGCGATTCAGTGGCTTCGCGACGGACTCGGACTGTTTGCGCAGACTGCGGAGATCGAGGCGCTCGCGGCCTCGGCCCGCGACACCGGCGGCGTCTACCTGCTGCCCGCGTTCACGGGCCTCGGCGCCCCCTACTGGGACCCGCATGCAAGAGCTGCAATCGTGGGTCTTACGCGCGCCAGCGGTCGTGCCGAGATCGCCAGAGCCGGACTCGACAGCGTCGTTTATCAGACCCGCGACCTTCTCGATGCCATGGCGGCCGACGGCGTTCGACCCGCGGTCCTCAAGGTGGACGGCGGAATGGCGCAGAACGGTCTTTTCCTGCAGCGCCTCGCTGATGTGCTGGCATTGCCGATCCGGCGACCGAAAATCGCCGAGGCCACCGCCTGGGGCGCCGCCTGCCTCGCGGGACTCGGTTGCGGCGCATTCGCCTCGCTTGAACAGATCGCCGGACTGTGGCAGGCCGATGCGAGCTTCGAGCCGCAGCTCGATTCCGCCGCCGTCGAGCAGCAGCTCAACGGGTGGCATGCTGCGCTCCAGCGCGTAAGGACAGGCTGATCTCATCGCCGCGCGGCACACGATCTGCCGCAAACCAGCGATCGAGGCACGCGGCGGACTCGGGCCCGAGGGACAGGCCGAGCTTTGAGCGACGCCACAGCACATCCTCGGCGCAGCGCGCCCACTCGGCGCTGCGCAGATACTGGAGCTCGGTCTCGAAGAGCTGGGGAGCAATCTCCGCGCCGAGGTCGGACAGGCGGCGTACACCGCCCAAAACTCGCTCGGTCCGCGTGCCGTACGCCGCGCACATGCGCCGCACCATTGCCGCCGGCGCAAACGCATAGCGAGCGAGCTGCTCGCCTGTGAATGCCTCGAGGTCCCGTCCCGGCAGATCCCCTCCAGGCAAGGGCGCGGCCCTCGTCCAGCGGCGGGCGCTGATGCCCAGACGCGGAAGCACCTCCGAAAGCGCATGCTCGGCGAGCCGGCGGTAGGTGGTCAGCTTGCCACCGAACACCGAGAGCAGCGGCGCAGCATGCTCCGGCGCATCGAGATCGAAGACATAATCGCGGGTTACGGTCGATGCGCTCACCTCGCCATTGTCGTAAAGTGGACGCACGCCGGCGTATTGCCATACGACATGTTCCGGTGTAATTGGAGCGCGAAGATAGTCCGCGACCGCGCGGCAGAGGTAATCGATTTCCTCGGCGCTCACACTGGCCGGCAGAGGCTCGCCAGCGCACGGAACATCGGTTGTACCGATCAGAGTGAATCGTTTCTGGAACGGGATCGTGAAGATCACACGTCCGTCGAGGCTTTGAAGTGTGTACGCATGCTCGCCGGCATAGAGCCGCGGCACGACGATGTGGCTTCCCTTGACCAGCCGCAGCGCGCTGCGTCGTGGAACGCCCGCTCCTGCGAGAACCTTCTCGACCCATGGCCCGGCGGCATTCACGAGCGCCCGCGCGTGGAGCGTGCTTCGCTTACCGCCTTGCGACTCGACCTCGATGCTCCACAAGCCCGACTCTCGCCGCGCCCCCACGAAACTGCAGCCAACGGCAATCGTTGCGCCTCGCTCGTGCGCATCGAGCGCGTTGAGGACCACCAGCCGCGCGTCGTCAGCCCAGCAGTCCGAGTATTCGAATGCGAGGTGGTAGCTCTCCTGAAGCGCAGCGAATGCCGCATCGCGACCGCGCCGCAGCACGCCCGTGGAAGGCAATTTCTTGCGTCCCCCGATGTGGTCGTAGAGGAAGAGGCCCGCACGCAACGCCCAGGTGCTGCGCAGCCCGGCACGGACAGGCAGCACGAATCGTAGCGGCCTGATGATGTGGGGCGCCGCCGCCCAAAGCACCTCGCGCTCCCTGAGGCTTTCACGCACCAGGCGAAATTCCAGCTGCTCGAGATACCGCAGTCCGCCGTGAATCAACTTCGAGGAAGCCGAGGAAGTTGCCCCGGCGAGGTCAGACCGCTCGAGGAGCAGCACCTTGAGCCCCTGCCCTGCCGCATCGCGCGCTATTCCGACACCATTGATGCCACCGCCGATCACCACGAGATCGAGCGAGCCCGCGGCGCGCCGGTCCCCCTCGACCCCGGGATTGGCGCCGCGGATCGGCATTCAGCAGCCTGCGAGTCCGGCAAAGAGCGCTGCGTGCGGGCTGCCGTCCCGGACAAACACGGGCGGCCGCCCGATCGGCGCCTCGACCTCGGCCTCGGCGCCTCCCGGCCACTCCTTGCCGCTCCAGAGATGCCGCCAGCGGGCGCCTGCGGGAAGGTAGGCACGGCGCCGTTGCGCGCCGGCCTCGATGACTGGAGCGATGAGGAGGTCCGTGCCAAGGAGATAACTCGTCTGCTCCCCGTAGAGGTCCCGGTCATCCTCGAAATGCAGGAACAAGGGTCGTTGCAACGGCAAGCCGGTCGCGGCGGCCTCGGCGCCGAGCGCGCGCAGATAAGGCGCGAGATGCCGGTGCATGCGTGTCATCCGCGCGAAATGCGCGAGCACCTCCGGGTCCTCGTCGATCTGCAAGTTCTCGCGCGGCCGATTGCCTTCGTGCGAGCGCATGACCGCGGTGAAGACGGCCATCTCCGCCCAGCGTTGCAGCAGTTCCGCTGTGCGAACATTGCCGAACAGGCTGGTGTAGCCGCCTATGTCGCTGTGATGATACGCGTTGCCGAGCAACCCGGAAGACAGCGCGGCGCAGATGACCGTCTGCAGCCCGTCGTGGCGGCTGAAGTCCACCGATTGATCGCCGCCCCAGAGCAGCGGGCAGTGGCGCTGAACGCCTGAGAATCCGGCGCGCATGAAAAACAGCATCTCGCCGGTTTTGCCGCGGCGGGCGACCGCCTCGGCGTTGACCCGCGCCCAAAGCACCGGCCAGGCATTGTGGGCCAACGCACCGTCCTCTCCGGAAGCGAGCCGCACGTCGACCGGAAGGTACTCGCCGAAATCGGCCATCCAGCCCGATAGGCCGAAGTCGATGAGATTTCGACCGATGACCTCTTCCTCGAACCACACGAGCGCTTCCGGGCGCGTGAAATCCACCATGCCGCAGGTGAACTCACCGAAATCGACCAAGTAGGGCTCGTCCCGATCGAGCCGTCTGACGAGCAGACCCGCGGCCGCGGCGTGCGGATAGAGCGAGCCATCGACGCACAGGTAGGGGTTGACGTACCCTAAAAAACGTATGCCCCGCGCGTGCAGCGCCGCGATGCGCCGATCGAGCCCCGGATAGCGCCGGGCATTCCATTTCCAATCCCAAAAGAGTCGCGTGCCGAAGGACGTCTCACGGACTCCCACCCAGTCCTCGCACCACAGGCCCGAAATGGCCGCTCCGGCGGCCGCAAAACGCTCCAGACGCTCGAAGCTGCGTTCCCCCTCCTTCAACCCGATGATCGCGCCCGAGCGAACCCACTCCGGCAGCGGCGGCTGGCGCCCGAAATGGGACGACAGCGCGCTCACGAGAGCGGTGAAGCGCTCAGCGGCCCAGAGCTCGATCCGCCGCGGTATGCCCCACGCCTCGATCTCGTGGAAGGCGCCATGCCGGAAATCGAACGCCGTGAATGCGGTCGTGTCCACGTGCAGCGCATATCGGCGCGAGGAAAGGTAGGTGGGCTGAGGGTAGTTGGTGGTGAAGTAATCTCCCCCCGAGCCGCCGGCCCGATCCGCCTGGAAGGTGACAAGCGTCGACTTGTCGCGCCCCACGCCGGGCTCGGATGTCCATAACGGAAAGCGCCGGCCACGAAGGTCGAAATACGACAACTGCTCGCCGCCACCCCAGATGCGCTCGCCTTCCTCGGCGGCGATCCGCAGCCACAGGCGATTCACCCGCGGCTCATGGCTCACGAGCTTGAGTGTCGCGCGCCCGTTCCCACCGCTCGCCACGATCTCGAGCACCGGGGGCAGGCCGGACGACTCGGAGAGGAGGACACGCACGCCCGAATTCTCACGGCGCACCTCCCCGTGGCCAAGAGGCCTGCGTGCGCTTACGTAGTCCTCGATCTGGAAATGACCCCGGCTCATCCGGTAATCCGCCTCTCCCGTACCGACGAACAGGCAAGGCGCCTCCCTTCGGTGGCGCAGCAGCAGCCGGCCGTCCAGCATCAGATCAAAGCCATCGGAGAACTCAGTAATCTTCATATCAAGCTCGGAGTAGACTTGTATCTTATATAAGAGTTAATTGACTTGGCAATGCCGGCATGAAAATAATGTGCTCGGGGAATTGGATTCCTTGAGCAGTGACACGAAGCAGGTAAAGTAGCGGTGCCCGCCCTCAGGCGTACGTTCCTCCAACCGCAGGTACCATCGTGAACGAGACTCCCGGCTTCCGCCCCTTGTATCGGCAGGTCTACGAGATCGTCGTGCGTCGCTTGGCGCAGGGCGAATGGCGGCCCGGGGAGGCGCTGCCGAGCGAGTTGAATCTTGCCAAAGAGCTTGGGGTCAGCCAGGGAACCGTTCGCAAAGTATTCGATGCGCTGACGGCGGAGAAAGTCCTCGAGCGTCATCAGGGCAAAGGCACCTTCATCGCCGAAAACACCCAGGAGCGGGCTCAATTCCGCTTCTTTCGCTTGGCGCACCCTGGCGGCAAGCGCCTCACGCCGACTCTCGGCAGCGAAACGATCCGGGTGCGGGCCGCACGCCCGCCGGAGCGCGAGCGGCTCGATCTCGGCCGGGATGCGCGCGTCGTCGAGATCGACCGCGTCCGGCTGCTCGAGGGGGTTCCGGCAATCCGCGAGATCATTGCGCTGCCGGCGGATCTGTATCCCGGGATCGAGAAGATAGGCGCCCTGCCGAACAGCCTGTACTCGCTCTATCAGGCGAAGTTCGGCGTCACGATCATGACCACACACGAGGAATTGAGCGCCCAGCTCGCGACCATCGATGATCATCGCCAGATCGGCGTCGCCACCGGCTCACCGATTCTCGTCATCGACCGCATCGCCGTCTGCCTGCCGGAGCGCAAGGCCGAATGGCGCCTGAGCCGCGTGCGCTCCGACAACCTGGTGTACGCCATCACACTCACCTGAGCGGATCAGTTCTGGGTGAGGCCCGCATCGACCATGAAATTCGCACCGGTGCAGCCGGCGCTCTCATCCGAGCCGAGATACAGAGCCACTCGGGCGACGTGCTCGGGCGTCAACCGGAATTTAAGCGCCTGAAGGTTGATGAATTCCGCGTCGAGCTCCGGCGTAAGCCATAGCGCGCGCTGCCGTTCCGTCAAGATGGCGCCCGGAACGATGCAGTTGACACGAATGCCGGCCGGCCCAAGCTCCCTCGCAAGCGTGCGTGTCAGCCCGTTGATGGCGGCCTTCGCCGTCGTGTAGCCGGCCATGCCGGGCCGGCCCCGCATCCAGGAGACCGAGCCGAGCATGATGATCGAGCCACGGCCGCGCCGGGTCATGACCGGCGCGACGGCCTGCGAGGCGAAGAACTGGTGATCGACGTTGAGCGCCAGCATGCGGCGCCAGTCGCCCGGCTCGATGTCGGCGAGGCTCTGGCGGTCATCACGTCCCGCGTTGTTCACCAACACGTCGATACCTCCCTGCTCGGCTTCGACCCGGGCGACCGCAGCGCGCAGCGCATCGATGTCGAGCAGGTCGCAGATGATGAATCGGCTGCCGGTGGCCTGCGCGTGCCGATCGCCGCACTCCCGATCGACGTCGAGAAACGCGACCCGCGCCTCCTGCGCGGCAAAGGCGCTCACGAGCTCGGCGCCGATCCCCGAGGCGCCGCCGGTGATGAGTACGGAGCGCCCGCGCAAGGAGTGGTAGCGCACGCTTGAATAGGCATCAGTGATCATGGCAGGAAGCTCTCGTCGTCGAATGACTGGTGAGGCAGGCCGGATGTCTCAACCTGCAGCGCGTACAATCCGCCGCCGGACCCGTCCGCGGCCCTGGCGGTAGTGACATAGAGGGTCTTCAGGTCCGCCCCACCGAAGGCCGGCATGGTCGGACAGCGCGCCGGCAGCGGATACTCGCCGATCAGCCGGCCGGCTGGATCATAGCGGTTGAGACGCGAACCCTCGTAGAGCGCGGACCAGTAGCAGCCGTCACGATCGACCGCCGCGCCGTCCGGGCGGCCGCGGTCGGGCGCCTTTGGATCGAGCCGGGCAAATACTCGGCGGTCGCCCACCTCACCGGTCAGCGGCTTGTAGTCACGCTGATAGATGACGAAGCGCGGAGTATCCGAATGGTAGAGCGTACGGCCATCGGGCGCGAACGCGACGCCGTTGGAGGTCATGAGGCCCGAGGCGATCTCGGTGAGTTTCCCCGGGTCGAGCCGATACAGTCCGGCGCGGCCCTCCCGCCTGGTCTCATCGATGGTTCCGATCAATAAACGGCCCTGGACATCGATGCCGCCATCGTTGAAGCGCAGCGTGAGCGGGTCGGCCGGGTTATGCGCGAGGAGCAGGCGCTTGTGGCCAACCTCATCGAGCAGCCAGATGCCGCTGCGCAAGCCCGCGATGAACCCGCCGGAGCGCGCCGGTGCCACGAACCCGATGTCTTCCTCGAGTGCGAGGCTGGCGAGCGCACCCGAGCGTGGCGTGAAAAGGTGCAACCGCCGTCCGGTCACGTCCACGAACAGGAGCTGCTCGCGATCGGCCAGCCACACAGGGCATTCGCCGAGCCGACACGAGGCCTGACAGGCGAGCTCGAAGCCGCTCACCCGGGTGCCTCGAGCTCAATTGCAACAGTTCCCGCGAGCGTCGCGCCGGGCTCGAGCAGCCGGTGGCCTGTCTCTGCCGACGGCGGGCGATGGACGGCGTCGGCAATGTGGGTCACCGGCTCTAGGGCGAAGAACCCCCGGGCCACGGGGGTGAATACCCGCAGCACCGAGAACACCTCGCTCGCCTTGATGCGGATCACCCCGGGCGGCCCGCCGCCGACACGCGCCAGGCCGCACCAGCCATGAAAATCATGGTCGAGATCGAGTGCTGCCACGGACCGCGCCTTGCTGAAATCCCAGGCCGCGCCACACACCGGATGCGCGGGCAGGCGGTCGGGTCCATTGCACCAGGCACCTGCGGCGTCGAACTGCAAAGTCTCGCCCGGCCGCAGAGCCAGGTTGGGATGCAAGCCCAGGCCGGCCGGCCATGCCATTGCGTCACGGTTGCTCACCGAAAGCGCGATCGTCAATCCGCGCTCGCCGAGCTCGAAGCGCTGCCGCGCCTCGAAGGCGAACGGCCAGTCCGCCGGCGTATCGGGCTCATAGCGCAAGATCAGCTCTGCCGAGGATCCGGCTGCCCGCACGATCTGCCAGGAGCGCTGCCAGCCGACTCCGTGCAGCGCGTGCGGTTCGGGCGGAAAATTCGCGCGCAGTGTGTAGAGGCGCCCCGCGGCCGGGAGCCGGCCGCCGGCGATGCGATTGGCGTAGGGTACGAGCGGATAGCAGGCCGACGCACGCACGCCAAGAGTCCTCAGCGCCTCCTTTGTCGCCCGTCGCAGCACAGGCTCACCGGCGTGGCTCAGGTCTAGCAGCGATCCGCCGAGCGGCGCGCTGATCTGCGCGCTCCAGGGACCGTGAGCGAGGATGATGAGGCCAGCTTCGGCCATTCTTCAGTACAGGGTGGAGCCCGCGGGCGCGCCTGGACGCTGAGCGAGGGTCTGCAGCCATTCGGCCGCCCGCCCTGTGAGCATGGCAAGATCCGAACTCACGGCACTCCAGGTGTAACCGTAGTCGAGGAACCGGCGCACCATCTGAGGATTGCCGCCGACGATGCCTATGGGTTTGCCCGCGGCGCGCGCGAGCGTGGCAGCGCGGGCGATCAGCCGCTGTACCGTCTCGTTGCCGATGTCCCCGATATGCCCGAGGGCTGCCGCCAGGTCCCCCGGACCCACGAACAGCGAATCGACGCCGGGCACTTCCGCGATCTGCCCGAGCCGCTCGATCGCCTCCGGCGTCTCCAACTGAATCACCACCGTGATGCCCTCGTTCGCAGTCCGCAGGTAATCGGGCGCGTGCCCGTAACGCGAGCCGCGATGCATGGCCGCGACGCCGCGAATCCCCGCGGGCGGATACCGCGTGTAGGAAACGGCCGCTCGCGCCTGTTCGGCCGTCTGTATGAAGGGAAACATGACACTCGAGGCACCGGCGTCGAGCACCTGCTTCACTCTGACCGGATCGCTGCTCGCCAGGCGCACCAGCGGCGCGGCCGGCGTCCCGGCGAGCGCGCGCAGCAGTTCGATCGTATCGCCGATGTGCAGCGGACTGTGCTCCATGTCGACGACGATGAAGTCGAATCCGCAATGCCCCATGGCCTCCGCCACGGCCGCCGAAGCGGACATCAGCCAGGAGCCGATGGCGGGACGGGCCGGCCGGTCGAGCGCGGCCGCTTTGAACGCATTCGCTGTCATGAGCTTATGTCCCGAGTCAGAAGATCGGCGGTTCCGGGGTTGGCGCGCAACCGGTCAGAAAGTCGAAATCGCATCCTTGTGGCGCCTGTGTGACGTGCGCTTGATACAGCGCGGCGTATGAGCGCTGATACTCGCGGGCAGGCGGACGCCAGGCATTGCGCCTGGCGCCGATCTCCTCCTCCGGGACCAGCATGTCCAGGCGGCCGGCCGGCACATCCAGGCGCACGCGATCTCCGGTCTTCATGAGCGCGAGCGGGCCGCCGATGGCCGCCTCGGGCGCGGCGTGTACGATGCAGCAGCCATAGTGCGTACCGCTCATGCGGCCGTCGCAGATGCGCACCATGTCGCGCACACCCCGGGCGAGCAATTTGCGCGGGATCGGCAGATTGCCCCACTCGGGCATGCCGGGGGCACCGACCGGGCCGCAGTTGCGCAGCACGAGAACGGTGTTCTCGTCCACCGGCAACGACGGGTCGTCGATTCGCGCCGAGAGTTCGGCGTGCGAGTCGAACACCAACGCCGGGCCCTCGTGGCGCATCAAGCGCGGATCGGCGGCGCTTGATTTGAGCACTGCTCCATCGGGGCAGAGGTTGCCGCGCACCACATCGAGCGTACGCCCGCGATCGAGCGGCACCACCGGGTCGTCAAGACCGCGAATGATCGTGTCGTCATAACAGAGTGCGCCGGTTATTGCGGCACCCAGCGTCCGCCCCTCCACCGTGAGGCAATCGGGGTCGAGCCGAGCTGCGAGCTTGGCGAGCAGCGCCGGCAGACCTCCGGCGAAATAGAAGTCCTCCATGAGCCGGTCGCCCGAGGGAAACAGATTGGCGCAGACCGGGATGTCGCGGGCAATCGCGCCCAGATCGGCAAGCGTCAACCCGATGCCGGCGCGGCCGGCCATTGCGATGAGATGGATTGCGGCGTTGGTCGATCCGCCGAGCGCCATGTAGACCGTGGCTGCGTTCCTGAATGCTGCCGCCGAGAGGATTTGGGATGGCCTCAGATCCTCTTGGACCATGGCGACGATGCGCGAGCCGCACTCCGAGGCCATACGCACGTGACCGGAATCGGCCGCCGGGATCGAGGAGGCCCCGCGCAGGGTCAGCCCCAATGCCTCGGCGATGGCGCTCATGGTGGACGCGGTCCCCATGGTATTGCAGGTGCCGATCGATCGGGTCATGCGCGACTCCAGATCGATCCAGTCATCGGAGGTGATGTTCCCGGCACGCAGTTCGTCCCAGTACTTCTTCGTGTGCGTTCCGGCGCCCGTGGGCACTCCGCGCCATTGCCCGTTCGACATCGGTCCGGCGGGACACAGGATTGCCGGCAAATCCATGCTGATTGCCCCCATCAGCATTCCCGGAATTGATTTATCGCATCCCCCGAGCAGCACCGCTCCGTCAATCGGGTGTGAGCGCAGCAACTCTTCGGTCTCCATCGCCAGAAAATTGCGATAAAGCATGGTCGAGGGCTTGACCATGACTTCCCCAACCGAAAGTGCCGGTAATTCAACCGGGTAGCCTCCGGCGAGCAGGACACCGCGCTTGATCGCCTGAGCGCGCTCGCGCAGATGCGCGTGACATGGGCTCATGTCGCTCCAGGTATTGATGATCGCTATGACCGGGCGGCCGAGGAATTCCTCGCGCCGCAGCCCCATCTGCTGCGTACGCTGCCGGTGAGCAAAACCGCGCATGTCATCGCGCTCGTACCACCGGGAGCTCCGCAACGTACGCGAGCCCGAAGCCCGCGCGACATCCGAATCCACGGCAGGGGAGGCAGAAGATCTTGTGTTTGCCATCATAAATCGATATCTTATATCTTATATAAGAGCTGCGCCACTGAGGACCTTTCCCAATGCCGAACCATCCGCAATTACTCGTCCACGACCACCGCGACAACGTCGGCGTGGTCGTGGTCGAGAACCTCACCGCGGGAACCGACATTCTCGGTGTCGTGACCGAGGATAACAGCGAAATTCGCGCCGTGTGCAACCAGGACGTGCCGATCGGTCACAAGGTTGCGCTGCGAGACCTGGCGGTCGGCGAAGCGGTGATCAAGTACGGGCAGGACATCGGTAAAGTCGTCAAACCCATCCATCGTGGAGATCACGTGCATATCCACAACCTCAAGACCAGGCGCTGGTGAGATCATGGCAACTGTGAACCGAACGATCTGGGGCTACCGCCGAGAGAACGGCCGCGTCGGCGTGCGCAATTACGTCGCGATCCTTCCCGTCGACGACATCTCCAACGCCGCGTGCGAAGCGGTCGCGGCACATATCAAAGGCACCATCGCGCTGCCGCATGCCTACGGCCGGCTGCAGTTCGGTGAGGACCTCGATCTGCACTTCCGGACCATGATCGGCACGGGCGCCAACCCGAACATCGCCGCCTGCATCGTCATCGGCATCGAGCCGCAGTGGACCCAGCAGATCGTCGAGGGCATCGCCCGGACGGGCAAGCCCGTCGCCGGTTTCTCCATCGAAGGGAGCGGCGACATCGCGACGGTCGCCGCGGCCTCGCGCAAGGCGAAGGAATTCGTGCATCTCGCAAGCGCCAAGGTCCGCCAGGAATGCCCGCTCACCGACCTGTGGGTTGCGGCGAAGTGTGGTGAAAGCGATACCACGACCGGACTTGCCTCCTGTCCAACCGTGGGCAATATGTACGACAAGCTCATCCCGGCGGGCCTGTACGGCTGCTTCGGCGAAACCTCCGAGCTCACGGGCGCAGAACACCTCGCGGCGGCGCGCGCCGCCAGCACTGAGATCGCCGAGAAGTTCATGCGCACCTTCAATGCCTACCAGCAGGAAGTCATCGAGGCGCACAAGACCTCCGATTTGTCCGACAGTCAGCCCACCAAAGGCAACATAGCCGGCGGTCTGACCACCATCGAGGAGAAAGCGCTCGGCAATCTCGAGAAAATCGGCAAGCGGGTCAGCTTCATCGACGTGCTGCAGCCGGCCGAGGCGCCGGCGCGCGGCCCCGGTCTCTACTTCATGGACACCTCCTCCGCCGCGGCCGAGTGCTGCACGCTGCAGGCCGCAGCCGGCTATGTGGTGCACTGCTTCCCGACCGGTCAAGGCAACGTGATCGGCAATCCGATCATGCCGGTCATCAAGATCAGCGGCAATCCGCGCACCGTGCGCACCATGAGCGAGCATGTCGATCTTGATGTTTCCGGGGTCATCCGGCGGGAAACGACCATCGCGCAAGCCGGCGATGCGCTCATCGAAGCCATCGTGCAGACGGCCAACGGACGCTACACCTGCGCCGAGGCGCTCGGTCACCGCGAATTCGTGATGACCAAACTCTATCGCAGCGCTTGAGTCGCACTGCTCATGCCTACGCTCAGCATCGCCGAGTGCGAGCAGCTGGCGCAGCGGGCGCTCGCGGCCGGCGGCGCCGCCCCGGGACAAAGCGCATCGACCGCGCGCGCGCTGGTGGCAGCGGAGGTTGACGGGCAGTCCGGACACGGCCTCGGGCGGATCCCGAGCTATACCGCCCAGGTTCGCGCCGGCAAGATCGACGGAAGCGCCCTGCCGAGTTTTCGGAGACTGCGCCCCGCGGTGGTGCGCATCGATGCGGCACGCGGCTTCGCCTATCCGGCACTGGACCTTGCAGCTGAGACCTTGCCCGGACTCGCACGAGAGTATGGGGTGGCGGGAGCGACGATCCACCGCTCACACCACATCGGCGCGGCCGGCTACACGGCCGAGCGCCTGGCGCAACAAGGATGCGTGGCCCTCTTGTGCTCGAACACGCCGCGCGCCATGGCCTTCGCCGGGGGAATCCGTCCGATGATGGGAACCAATCCGATCGCATTCGCCGCCCCCCTTGCCGGCCGCGCGCCGCTGGTCATCGACATGGCGCTGTCCCAGGTGGCCCGCAGTCGCATCGTGGCAGCCCAGAGGGCCGGCGAGACGATCCCCTCTGGGTGGGCGATCGACAGCGCCGGCCAACCCACGACCGATCCGAGTGCCGCTCTGTCGGGTGCCCTGACGCCATGCGGAGGGGTCAAAGGCGCCGCCCTGGCGCTCATCGTGGAGATTCTCTGCGGAGCGCTCGCCGGAGGACACTACGGCTGGGAGGCGAGCTCGTTCCTCGATGACGAGGGCCCCTCGCCTGCCGTGGGCCAGGTGTTGCTGGCGCTCGACGCCGATGCGCTGTCGGCCGGAGGGTTCGCCTCCCGGATGTCGGGTTTGATTGAAGTGATGGGCGCCGAGAGCGGCGTGCGGATTCCAGGCGACCGTCGGCTCGCGAGCCGGGCCCGCGCCCAGGCTCACGGAGTGGAGGTGGGCGTGCAATTGTACGCAACGCTCATCGGACTGGCGGAGAAGACGGGCACGACGAAATGACCGACATCGTGATAAGCGAATTCATGGACGAGGCGGCGATCCGGGAACACCTGGGCGAATTCGATGTGCTCTACGATCCGAAGCTCGTCGAGCATCCGCAGCGTCTGCACGCAATGCTGAGTGATTGCCGCGCGCTCGTGGTGCGTAATCGCACTCAGGTGCGCGGGGCGCTGCTCGAGGCTGCTCCGGGCCTGCGCGTCGTCGGCCGGCTTGGGGTGGGTCTCGACAACATAGATGTCGCAGCCTGCGCTGCGCGCGACATCCGCGTGTGCCCGGCGACGGGCGCCAATGATCTCGCGGTCGCCGAATATGTGATCTGTGCCGCCATGTTACTGCTGCGGCGCGCCTGGTTCGCGACGGCGGCGGTGGCCGCCGGACAGTGGCCGCGCATGGAATTGATCGGAAGGGAGCTCGCCGGCAAACGCCTCGGGCTGGTGGGATTCGGAGCGATTGCGCGCCTGACGGCACGCAAAGCGCTCGCACTGGGCATGACGGTGTCCGCGTACGATCCGTTCGTCGAGCCGCGCGACGAGGCGTGGCACGGCATCGAGCGCCAGGAGCTGGCGCCGCTCCTCGCCGCCAGCGAAATCGTCAGCCTGCATATACCGCTCACCCCGAAGACTCGACACCTGATCGACGGGGCGGCGATCACGCAGATGCGCCCCGGATCGGTGCTGATCAATGCGGCGCGCGGCGGCGTGGTCGATGAAGCCGCACTGATCGAAGCGCTGCGGACGAGGCGGCTGGGCGGCGCGGCGCTCGATGTGTTCGAGAGCGAGCCGCTGACGGCGGCAACCGGCGCCGCCTGGCCGGATCTGCCCAATTTGCTGTTGACCCCCCACATCGCCGGCGTGACCGAGGAATCCAACGTGCGCGTGAGTGAGGTGGTGGCGAGAGCGGTTCGAGAGACGCTTGGCGGCCGCTGAACGCCCGACGGGGTGCGACTGCCGCCTGCTCTGCCAAGAGTAAGTGAGTGAAACCATGAGACTCGAAGACCCGACACTGCTGCGGCAACAGTGCCTGATCGGCGGCCGCTGGCAGGATGCAGTGAGTGGCGCGACCGTCGCTGTGCATAACCCGGCTACCGGCGGGCACCTGGGAACCGTACCCGATATGGGCGCAGCCGAGACCCGGCAGGCGATCGAGGCGGCCGCCGGCGCTCTGCCCGCGTGGGCGGCCCGCTCGGCCAAGGAGCGCGCACTTGTTCTGCGGCGCTGGTACGACCTCCTCCTGGCTCACCAGAACGATCTGGCGGTACTGATGACCGCCGAGCAGGGCAAGCCGCTCGTCGAGGCGCGCGGCGAGATCGCCTTTGCCGCCGCCTTCATCGAGTGGTTCGGCGAGGAAGCCAAGCGGGTGTACGGCGATGTCATCCCGGGGCAGAGCGCGGACAAGCGCATCATCGTTCTGCGTCAACCGATCGGGGTCGTGGCGGCGATCACTCCGTGGAACTTCCCCTCCGCCATGATCGCCCGCAAGGCGGGCCCGGCGCTGGCCGCCGGCTGTACATTCGTGTGCAAGCCAGCCCTGCAAACTCCCTATTCCGCGCTGGCGCTCGCCGAGCTCGCGGGCCGGGCCGGTGTTCCGCCCGGGGTGTTCAATGTCCTCACGGGTGAGGCGGCCGTGATCGGCGGCGAGATGAGCTCAAATCCACTGGTGCGCAAGCTGACCTTCACCGGCTCAACGAGCATCGGCAAGCGGCTGATGACCCAATGCGCCGGGACTTTGAAAAAGATCTCGCTGGAGCTCGGCGGCAACGCGCCATTCATCGTGTTCGACGATGCGGACGTCGATGCAGCCGTGCAAGGCGCGATTGCGAGCAAATACCGCAACACCGGTCAGACGTGCGTGTGCCCGAACCGCTTTCTGATCCAGGATGCCGTGTACGACGAGTTCGCACGCAAGCTCAAGGCCGCGGTCGAACAGCTGCGGGTCGGCGACGGCCTGGCCGGCCCCACCGATCAAGGACCGCTGATCGATGTCAACGCGTTGAGCAAAGTGGAGCAGCACGTTTCGGATGCTGTCGGCAAGGGAGCCAGGATCATCACGGGCGGCAAGCGCCACGCCCTCGGCGGCACGTTCTTCGAGCCGACCGTCCTTCTCGACGCTACGGCCGACATGCGCCTCGCACGGGAGGAGATTTTCGGCCCGGTCTCACCGCTGTTTCGAATCTCGTCCGAAGCCGAGGCCATCGCGCTCGCCAATGCCACCGAGTTCGGACTGGCCTCTTATCTCTACACGCGCGACCTCGCCCGCAGCTGGCGCGTCTCTGAGGCGCTCGAGTACGGGATGGTGGCACTCAACACTGGGCTGTTCTCCACGGAAGTGGCGCCATTCGGTGGAATCAAGGAGTCCGGGATCGGCCGAGAAGGCTCGAAGTATGGAATTCTCGACTACACTGAGCTCAAATACGTCTGCGTGGGCGGCATCGAGGCGCCCGTCCGGGCCAGTTGATCCGAAGCAGCCGGGTGATGTAATCGAGCGAATCCTCTGCACCGGTTGCCCCCAAGACTCCCACGTGCTGCGCGAAGAAGCCCGGCGTCTCGGTCGGGGGGGGGGGGGGGGCGACGCCTGCTCGCAATTGGGTGGACGGCCCCGTCTCAAATCCTGTCACCCCGATCAGTCCAGGGAAGTCTGCTGAGCGCGTTGGAGCGTTGACTACACCCGATCCTTGCGAAAAGTCGGCCTGATGGCGCCCAGGCGCCGACCTTGAGTATTGCGACAGCTCGACTTGCACGTCAGCACTTCGCGGACAAAGTCTGAGTGAGACGGCCTTTGGGAGTCATCGGGCGGCCGGCACGTTGAGTCAGCCTCATCCCGCGGGTGCCGACACGCACGAACGGCCGCCACGAAGCACGTTGTTCGGTGGTGCAGCGCCCCCCCCGCCCGTCGTGAGCCGCCGGGAGCTTGCGCGCCGACAACATTGCGTTGCCGAGAATCACCTTGAGCGGCAACCCGTCTTCATCGGACGCAAAGAGGTTCCGCTGCAAGGGACCTGTGCGCCATGTGGGCTCACGGGTGCGTGATGAAGATGAGGCGCCGCAATTTTTTTGCTGCTGCTCGCGAGCGGTCAGATCACCCCGCGCAAGGCCGATGGGTGACAGACGCTTCACGCTCAACCCGACACGCTTGACGTCGCGCATGACACTGTTACAGCTCAATGCATCCGGAGACGAATCATCAATTCCCACCAAGGCCCGGACACGACCCTCAGCCTTTTCACAGCGACTGGTCCACCCGTGCCTCCGATTGTCCGAATTCTCTCATCTCGCCGCTACGCTCGACATCCAGCGCGCCCGAAGCGCCAGAGCCATTGACAGCATGAGATGAGCCAGGTCCGGACTCAGCTCACAGTTTCGCTGAGCGCTTGCGCAGATGGCGGCAGAAAAGGGTAGGCTGCAGGCCGTGCGCCGGCAAATATGCTTGTATCATCAATGGAGCCCTTGCCTCGCGAATGGCACATTACGTCAATAATTCCTGCCACTCGTCGGCCATTGCCCACCGCCGGTCAGACTGGGCTACAGCCCGTATGGAGTTTGCTGAAGAATCCTGTCATCGATTTTGAACGACTGACGTTCCATGTCTTGCGGAAGATCCAAGGTAAAACGGGCCTGAGACTCTCGACGGCTGAAGACTTATCACCATGAGGCACTTTATGCACACCACGTTCGAATGGCGCCGATTGCGAACGGCTGCACTCGCGTTCCTTGCGCTGCCGCTGGCTGCGTGCGGCGGAGGCAGTTCATCCTCTTCTGCCACCATGAATCTCGGCATCACCGACGGTCCGGTGACCTCAGCGAGCGCGGTGGTCGTCTCCTTCACGGGCGTCGAACTGCAACCAAGCGGCGGGGGCAATCCCGTGACCTTTAATTTCAACAGCCCGCAGACGATCGACCTTCTGAACGAGCAGAACGGAAACGAAGCCTCCCTCCTCAGCGGCGTTTCCGTTCCGGCAGGCAAGTACGCTTGGATCCGCCTGCTGCTCAATGTCTCATCAAACGGTACGGTGGCGAATTCGTACATCGAGATCAATGGGGCACGATACCCGCTCGTCATCCCGAGCGGCGCCCAGACGGGACTGAAGCTGGTTCAGGGCTTCACCATGACAGCCAATCAAGTGGCCGACTTCACCATCGACTTCATGCTACAGCAGTCGATCACAGCTCCGCCCGGTCTGACCTCCGGCGGCGGCAACCAGGATTACATCCTCAAGCCGGCGCTGCGCCTGATCAATGATGTCCAGGCCGGAACCATCAGCGGCACCGTGTCGCTCCCGACGCTGCAGAGCAATTCGGCCTGCCTTGCGGGCTATTCGGGTAGCGGCCCGTTGCCGAATGCCCAGGTGTACATCTTCTCCGGTACCGTCACGCCCTCGAGCAGCCTGACTCCGGTGGTGGAGCCGGAGATTGCGCTCTCGTCCTCGGGCAGCTATAGCTACGACCAGCAGTTCCTGCTCGCAGGCGGCTATACGGTGGCGGTGGCGTGCTCAAGCACCTCGAGCACCGGCGCGAGCACGGTGGCGTTCATACCGGCCACAGGTACCGCCGCGAACGTGACGGCCAATCAGACAACGACGGTTAACTTCTAAGCCGGTGGTCGGCTCGCAAGCCCCTGGCTGGATTTCCCCGGTCAGGGGCTTGCAGCAACGGCATCGACAATGGCGATCCTGGACTTTGGGTCACTCATCGACGGGGGATGTCCGCCACTCTTGAACGGGAGCCTGCGCCCATCCATCGCAAGCTACCGATTTTGCCTGGAGGGCGGCAGGGCGGTCAGCCGATGCAATCGGGCTCGGCGGGTTGGCTCTCGGACTTGACGACGGGCGGTGCCGGAACCAAAATGGGCGCTCGTTTCGGTTCGAGGAAACGGAACACGGTGAAAATCCGTGGCGGGCCCGCCGCTGTATCCGGGGACGGCCGCTGCAGGGTCGAAAGACCCACCACTGACGGGGATCACCCCGGCGGGAAGGCGCAGCGAGCCGGCTGATCCGGTAGCCAGAAGACGTCTCGAACTGATTCGGAGTCGTGGCAAGGGCTCCGGCTGGGTGCATGCGATCGCGTGCGCCCAGCCGGAGCCCTTTTTGTTTGTGCACATCCCGAGGAGTGGATCATGACCCAGACCGTTCTCACCAAGCCGCAGACCCGGCAGGTTTCCAGCCCTTCTCCGGCAATCGCCCCGGCCATTGCCGTACGCAAGACCTGCAATCCGGACGGCGTCGGCCTCTCGCACTATGTTCTGATGGACAGGAAGCTCGCCCGGTGAGCGCCAGCTCTCCGGCCGGGACACATCCCGATCCGACGCTCACGTCCTTGGACATCGGCCACCCCGTCTACGCCGCCATCCTCGATCCCGATACCGCCTTCTGGGCCCTGGTGGACAAGACGCGCGTGGCCGACACCCTGGCTGGCGGTCCGCTTCGTGGCGCCTATCGCCGGCACGCCGATGACTGCAGGCGCGAACTGCATGCGCTGCGCTTCGAGCTGCAGCCGTCGGGGGTTTACCTTAATCCGACCGAGCGCTGCAATCTCAACTGCCGGTACTGCTATCTGCCCGAGGAGCAGCGTCGCAGCGGCGGGCACATGAGCGTCGATCAGTTGCTCATCTCGCTCAGCCGGCTGCGTGATTATTTCCGCTCGATCATGCCGCAAGGGGGCAAACCTCGTGCAATCTTTCACGGCGCCGAGCCGCTGATGAACCGGGACGCCGTGTTCGCCGCCATCGACGCGTTCGCCGGTGATTTCATCTTTGGACTGCAGACCAATGGCACGCTTCTCGATGATCGGGCGGTGAATTTTCTCGCTACGAGAAATGTCAGCATCGGTTTGTCACTGGATGGTCCGTCCGCCGATGTCACCGACGCCACCCGGCAAACCTGGAGCCGCAGGAGTGTGCACAATCGGGTGTTGGCGGCGATGGATCGCCTGCAGGGCTACGGCTCGTGGAGCGTTATTGCCACCTGCACCACCGAAAACTTGCCTCATCTCACCGCCATGGTTGAGCTGTTCCACGCCCGCAAGGTGCCCACCTGCATGCTCAATGCCGTTCGCTGCACTCTGGCCGGCGCACGGGACGTCAGGCCGGCCGACGAAGCGATGTCGCGAGCGTTCTTTGCCGCTCTCGACCGCACGCACGAACTCTATCGCGACAGCGGCAGGAAGCTCGTCGTGGCCAATTTCGCCAACATCCTCATCGCCATCCTGGCGCCGACGGCGCGGCGGTTGATGTGCGACATCTCGCCCTGCGGCGCCGGCCGCGCCTTCTTCGCTCTGTCCGCGGACGGTAGCCTGTATCCCTGCAGTGAGTTCATCGGTCTGTCCCGATTCAATGGAGGCCATCTGTTGGCCGATGGCGGCATCGAGGCAGCGCTGACCTCCGATGCATTCACAGCCGTGACCGGACGGAACGTGGATGCATTCGATCCGTGCAGCGAGTGCGCGATCCGCCATTTCTGCGGCTCACCCTGTCCGGCCGAGGCGCACGAAATGAACGGCGGGATGGGTGGCAGCGGCGCTTTTTGCGCTTTCTACCGGGACCAGGTCAAATACGCCCTGCGCGTGATTGCCGATGGCAAAGCTGACGACTACCTGTGGGACGGCTGGGACGATGGCACCGAGACCCTCTTCGACCTTGTGCACTGAAGCGACCCCAGGCGTTGCCGCCTGGGACTTGAGCAGCCCGCCGTGGATCCGGTTGTAGATCTGTGCGGGACTCATACGAAGAGCGCGAACGGCCTCCGAGACGTCGAACCGCGGCGCCGGGAGCAGAATCTCTTTCTCGCTTTTGACCGGCTTTCGTATGACTGGACGCGCGTTCATGATCCTCATCCTCTCTTCGAACCCACTCTGACCGCAGAACGGATTCTGGCACGATGGACCGGATCGTACAGGGCGCGTTTCCGGGCGGTTTGCACGACAGTGATCCACCCGGGGCGATATGGATTCTTGTGGAAAACGAGCCGATACACGCCAACTGACAGATCCGACCCGGTGACGACGACACCACCACACTCTGGGAGATGCACGTCGCCACCACCACGGCGTCGTCAAGGGCATCGCCTCACGAGGACAGGTACCCCGCACGTCCCGGAGGCTGCGCGCGCACGCGCCTGGACGGGCCGCCACGCCGATGTCACTTGAGAGCCGACACCTGCGCCGGCTCCGCGGCGCGCCCCGGCGTTCAGCTGCGGCTGCGTCCGTGCGGCGGAGCCAGCGCCACAAACAGGGACGGCTCACGCCGAGGCCGAGGAGGCGGATGATCTGCGAACGGGAATAGCCCTCGCTCAGCATCCGCCGGGTCTTCGCCTCGTGCCGATAGAGCGTGGACCGCCGATGCCACGGCGGCTGCGCGTGTTGCGCGTGCGTTGTCGTGCCTGTTCTCCGCCGCCCGGCCCCTCGGGTCAGGTCTCCCCAATAAAAAACTTGCGGAGCTCATCCGGCATTTTCGGGCGACCCTGGAGCCGCGCGCGGTGCGCGAGCTCCGGCTGCACGATGAATGGGATCCGGTGACGCGCCGCAAGAGGTACCGCGAGCGAGAGGGAAGCGAGGTGTTCCTCGCCGAACGACGCCGGATCACGATGACCGCGCACGACGAGGCAGCAGAGACTGCCGCCGTGCGCATCGCCGCGGCAAAGTGGGGTGGCAAGGTAGAACTCCAGGGCACCGGGAAATTCCGCGATCGCATGGCGCGCGAGGCAGCCAGGCAGGGCATCGCCGTGGAGAACGCCGACCTGGCGAGCATCCTCGAGAATGAGCACGAGCGCATGTCTCGGGGAGAGCCGCCACCAGCCGGGCGGGGGCGCCCAGACGCGGCGATCGAGGAGGAGGATGAGCAGAGCGAGGACCTCGGGCGATGAGCACAGAGGACGCGGCAGCTCGGGGGTGGAACATCCTCGAGCACTGGCCGGTCGTGCTGGTGGCGCGCCGCCTCGGTGAGACGCGCCATCCAATACCTCACACACCGGCGCAGCAGTGAGCGGCTGGCGTGGCATGACCGGACGTGATCGCCGCGCAGGCAGCGATACAGCGGCTCACCCGAGGTGGGCAGATCGTGACGTGAGCCGCGAGCGCTCGCGACCTGACTGCGTCACATCGCATGCGGCTATGGACTCGATCCCCGCGAGCGCCATGCCTGGCTCAGTCTCCTCGAGGCTGGCATCCTCGGCGTGCCGCATGCCGCTCTTCAGACGGCACGCAAGTTCTTGGGTCAAGCTGCACACCGCCGGCTATCCGTTCATGCGAGGGACCGCGCAAGCCAACTATCCGTGAGGTTTGCCGAGCGCCGCAGGAGCGGGCTGAAGCTTTGTCTCAGACCGAGTCCAGATACCCCATCTGGCTGAGGCGGATGCGAGCACCGGGGCCCGCCGACTCAAACTGTGAAAACGGCACGTACCGTGTCTGGACGTTTGCAGTACGGTTGCGGCGTTTGATCGAGGCGTCGGCTCCAATAAAAAGGGTGATTCATGTCTCATGTTCAGAAATTACGAATCGGAACGGCAACGCTCGCAGCGCTCAGTGCGCTCGGTCTCGCCGGCTGTGCGACGGGGCCTGCGCCCCAGACGACGAGTTCGAGCGGATTGTCTGCTGGCAACATGCAGCTCTCGGCACAGATGAGCAGCAGCATCTTTCTTCAGCCCGTCGCGCCGGCCGAGCGCGTGGTGTTCATCGACGGACACAACACCTCGAGCGCGCAGAATCTCGGCTTTCAGTCGCTCGTCAGCCAGGATCTCCAACAGCGCGGATACCGGATCACCAATACGCCGAGCCACGCCGAGTACATGGTGATGTACAACGTGCTCTACGTCGGCCTGCAGCAGGCCAATTACACCGCGGCGGGTGCGCTCGCGGGCGGCTTCGGCGGCGCGGTGACCTCGGCGCTCGCCGGCGGCAACGGTGGTACGGATGCCGCGTATGGACTCGCGGGTGCGCTCGTCGGAGGCGTGGTAGGACACTTCCTGCAGGATAAGACCTACATGATGGTGGTGGACATCCAGCTCGAGCAGCGGCAGGCGGGCGTCTATACGACGAGCCAGACGAATGCGCGTCAGGGCATCGGGGGAGGGGTGTCGACAAGCGTGAGCGGCGTGAAGAACTGGATGATTTATCGCGACCGCATCGTCGCGCAGGCGCACGGGCTCAATCTCGCCTTCTCATACGCGACTCCGGCGCTGAGTCACGAGGTCTCAGGGGAGATCAGCGGGCTGTTCTGACGAGCAGCGGCCGGGGATCTGGTGGAGCCTCGGCCCGCTCACAGCGACAGGTAGCCTAACCGGCGCTTCAACAGGGGGCGGGCGGGCGGATCAGCTGTCCGCCATGGCCGGTACGCGCACCAAGCTCACCCAATGTTCGGTAATCGGCATACCGCGACATTTTGGATCTGGTGGCGCGTGGCGCGCTGCGCAAAGGCCCACGTGGGGGCCGGAGCACAAGCTACTCGCTCGTCATCGACAATGACGATGCCGGCGAACTTCCAGGCATCTGAAGCCAGGAGACATGCAGTCGGAAAAGCAATCTGGGTGGAAAGGGAGGGACTCGAACCCTCGACCCCGGCAGTATGAGCTCGCTGCTCCGGCCAAGATAAGCTTCATATTCAATAACTTGCATCAATGGATGCCCCACTGCGATTGGCACGACGAAGCACAGCCGAGCACGACCGATTCCCGCAGGCCTCCCTCAGCCGTCCCGAGTCCTGACGCAACCGACGGTGCGCGTCGACCAAGACGCTCCCATTCCACTACTCGAGCAGGCCGGGAAGCAGCCTTTCCTGATGGACGGTGCGCCGCCGCTCGCGGTCGAAGGTTCACCGCAGCGCCGAATCCCAGGGTGTCAGCCCGGGCGGAAAGGGGCTGAGGGAGTACCGCACCCTGGTCCGCCGCAGCGAGTGCAGGAGGTAGCGTCTCTCGGCGCCTATCCACATGGATCAGGGGCTTTGGCTGTCGCTTGCGGCAGCAGCGATCAATGCCGAGGCTCGGAAAGCGTAATCGTGGCAGCTGGTAGCCTCTATGATTGATCGATTAGTAATTCATTATTAATATTCTGCTCGATTTACGGCACATCCTCTCTTGACTCGACAGGCGCTATCGATCAGAATTTTGATTGATTAATAGCGTAATAAAGCTCTAGCGAGTGATCTAACGATCGTGAAGGTCACCCAATCCGCGGCCTTGCCCGCAAGCCTGGCTTCTGAGGCAAGAAAGCTGGGTACGGCGCTCGCGCGCCTGCGCATCGCTCGGGGCATGAAGCAAGAGCAGGCCGCGCTGCGCGCCGGGCTCTCGCGCAACACCGCATATCGGCTGGAGAAAGGCGATCCTGGAGTGGCAATAGGCCAGGTCCTGCGCTATCTCGATGCCATCGTACCCGGTAAGACGCTGCTCGATCTCCTGGCCGAAACGGATCCTGCTCTGGCCGCACTCGCTGCTCGAGAACAGCGTCGGCGTGTCAGGGATCTCTCCAAGCGTGAATTGGACGAGATCGACTTCTAGCGATGGCCGTGAAAGACGAGAAGCTGTTTGTCTTCGCATACCTCGATGCTGAGTGGATGCCCTGCGGTCAACTCACTCTGACCGAAGACGGGGTGAGGCTACTGGCCTCGACCTTCGCCTACGGATTGCGATACCTGGATCGCCCGGGCGCTCTGGAGATCGACCCGGTGAGCCTGAGCATTCGCGACAAGAGCGCCGTCCGCGGCAAAGCTCTCTTTCCGCCGAACAATCGCCCGTTCTTCGGCGGAATCCGCGATAGCGCACCGGATGCCTGGGGACGGCGGGTAATCGAATCTCGCCTCAAGGTACCCGCAAACAGCCTCCCGGAATCCGTATATCTGCTCCACGCAGGCAGTCAGCGGGTGGGTGCGCTCGACATTCGTCCTTCGCGAGAAGCCGTACCCACGTTGGGCTACGGCACCTTGGACAATCTGCAGTACTTGATGGACGCCGCGCAGCGTATTGACGAGGGGATGCCCGTCCCTGCAAATCTGGAGGAGATTCTCGCAGAAGGGAGCCCTCTGGGCGGAGCCCGCCCCAAGGCGACGGTTCGTGACAACGAACAGGTGTTATGGCTCGCAAAGTTCCCTAGTCAACAAGATACGATCAACATTCCTGTCGTCGAAACTGCCACCCTGCGATTGGCAGCGGCCGCAGGCCTCACGGTCCCGCCAGTCAGGTCAATCAGCCTCGGCGCGCGGACTGTGATGCTGATCCGGCGATTCGACAGATACTGGGCCGAGCCGGGTCGGGACGCTCAACTGCCCGAGGACCTCTTGAGCACAGCGCCTGCGGCGGGACAGGTGGAGAAGCGTCTCGGATTCGTCAGCGGCCTGACGCTCCTCGCATGTACTGCAACGGAATCCCCCACGAAGTCTTATGGCGACTTGGCTCAGGCCATCCGACGGTACTGTCATCCCATCGTCATCCGGGAAAACAACCGCGAGCTATTCGAGCGCATGCTCTTCAACATCTTCGTCACCAATGACGACGATCACCTGCGCAATCACGGCTTTGTCTGGGACCCACGCCTTCCGGGATGGAGACTGAGCCCGGTCTATGATGTCATGCCACGGGCGACCTTGGCATCGGAACGACGCCTGCATCTGGGAATCGGACCAGAGGGCAGGAACGCCACTTTAGACAACGCTTTCGCCGGGCGCGAGATGTTTACGTTATCAGCGCAGTTGGCTGCCCAGAGCATTGCAAGAATCTGGCAAACCGTGCGCGAGTGGAAGGTCTATTTCGAGCAATACGACGTGCCTGCGGACCAGATCGAGAGGATCTCCCCCGCGTTTCGCCACATCGATGATATCTCCACCCCGGCACTGCGCAATCTCATCCCGTGATCCACAAAGCAGACGACCTGTGCGACCGGCGATGAACCGACGAAAACAGCGGGAATATCATTGCGAAACAACTCGGAGCAACTTGCGTAGCGGCCAAGCCGCTCACGTATCCGCCGCTGACTGTTTCGCCCGAATTTGCGGCGAAACGCCCTCTGCCTCATGCGCGCGCCTTTAATTTCAGACCTCCGGACATAGCCCCTTCCCGTGGCTGAGATCCGGGGGTTTTTATCGCCAGGGGTGCGAACCAATACCTGTCCGGTATTTTGGCACGGCAGAGGGCAAGTAGCGGATCTTTCGAGCTTTTTTACCATGAGGTTGCGCACCAGCACCTGTCCGGTTTCTGCTGGCGGGCATGCACAGCCAGCTCGCCCTGGGGCTACCCGCAGTGGCCCCGTCGGACACCGTGGTCATCAACGCACAGTGCACGTTGCGCACGAACGACGGCCGGGGATCCCTGTTGGTCAATTGTGCCGCCGAGCTCGCCGCACGCGACTGGCGGATCGCCGGCGAGCTCCGGCGCGGTCTGGCGCAGATCGGTGACGTGCTGCGCGCGGCGATCGCGCAGACTCAGCAGGAAGGTGCGATCGGGCTCGATACCGATGCCGACGTGCTGGCCCAGAGTCTGCTTGCGCTCATTGCAGGCCTGCGCATCCAGGCAAAGGCGGGCGCCGACCGCCGGACACTGCAGGCGGTGGCGCGGCATGCCCTGGAGGTGCTGTTGCCTGCCGCAGCCCCAGCTTCAGAGCCTGCGCGCTGAGGCGGGAAAGTCGATGCCATCGCCCAGCCCCGCTCACCTCTACGGTGGCGCGGGATACGGTTTGCCGCGCTCAGCGGCGCGGGTCGGGCCTGCGGGCGCCGTGCGTGTGGGCGCTGACGGCCTCGGTCGCCAGAGGTTCCGCGAGCGAGAGCACCTCGGCAGCCAGTCGTCGTCGGTCGTCGCGATCGCGCATGAGCGTATCGGCATACACCAGGCGCATGCCGGCGGGAGCGTCGGCCGCCGGTTCCTGCTCATCGATCCGATCGAGGACAAACGCGTCGATCAGCCCGGAGTAGTGACGCGCCACCGCGCGGGCACTGACTGCAAGGCCCAATTCAGCGAGCATTTTCGCCGCCGGACCCTTGACCGCCCGACCGCCGATGATCGGCGTGACGGCGATGACCGGTGCGCGGGCGGATTCGAGCGCCGCCCGCATGCCCGGCACGGCCAGAATCGGCTCGATGCTGACGAACGGATTGGAGGGGCACACGATGACCAGACGCAGGTCCGGCGCGCTCAATGCCTCGAGGGCTTCCGGGTGCGCGCGGGCCCGGTCCGCCCCCTCGAAGCGCAGCGATCGGATGCGCGGTGCACATCGCCTGTTCACAAAATAGTCCTGAAATCCGAGCTCACCTTCATCGGTGATCACGCGGGTGCGAACCGGATCGTCGCTCATCGGCACGACCCGTGCCCGTACACCCAGGGCGCGGGCCAGTTGCTGCGTCACCTCACCGAGCGTCGCGCCTTCGGCCATGCGGCGCGTCCGTTCGACGTGCAGGGCGAGATCGCCGTCGCCCAATGCGAACCAGGTCGGACCCCCCAGGGCCTTCAGCGCGGCCATAAAGGTCCATGACTCCCCGCATCGACCCCAACCGCGCTCGGGATCGTCGAGTCCGGCGAGTGCATACACCACTGAATCGATATCCGGACTGATGCGCAATCCGAGGTGCTCGAAGTCATCGCCGGTATTGACGATCGCTGTCAGGGCGGCACCGTCGAGCAGTTGGCTCAGCCCCTGGACCAGCTTCGCGCCGCCAACGCCGCCGCTGAGGGCAACCACACGGGAGTTCATCGAAACAGGTCCTCCGCCTCACTTCGAATGAGTGCCCGGGCCGACGCCGCCGGTGCGCTCGTCACCACGCCCCGCACGAGCACGATCGGCTGGCCTTCAGCCGCCTGGCCCATGACGAGTGATGCGGCCGCCGCGATCTCGTCGGCATGCCCGATGACCGTCGCGCGCAGGGTCCGTCCGTCCCAATCCGGCTGACCGCGCAGGTCGAGCACGGCCGGCAGCCCGGCGCAACCGATCGCCACCCCGGTGGTACCGACCCGCCACGGTCGGCCGAAGCTGTCGTTGATGATCACACCCAGACACACCCCGCTGCGGTCCGCGAGCTGCGCGCGCAACCGCTCGGCGCTGGCATCCGGATCGGCCGGCAGCAACAAAGCGTACGAGCCGTCGTTAGCGGCCACGACGTTCGACTGATCGACGCCGGCGTTGGCCATCACCCAACCCAGCCGGTGCTCCACGATCAGGACCCCCGGCACGGCGCGCACGACGCGGCGCGTCTCCGACAGGATGACCTCGACGATCCGGGGATCCTTGTCCGTCTGCCGCGCAAGCCGCTCGGCCCGTTCGCCGGGCGTCACGGTGCGCAGGTCGACGAACCGGCCCTCGGCCTTGGAGACTACCTTCTGGGCGAACACCAGGATGTCCCCCGGGAGCAGCTCGAGCGGCATCCGCCGCAGCGCCTCCCAGGTAATCTCGCCGAGATCATCGCCGGCGCGGATCGAGGGAATTCCGGGCAATGCGCGCAGCACGAGCTGATCAAACTTCACCGGCATAGGGATCTCATCGGGGGCCTGACGGGGCTTGAGGCTTGCACTAGATTGCGGGAGACAGGGTACCGTGCAGATGCCTCAAACGCACGAGATCCGCCGGCAGATCGACGTCGAAATCCAGACCCGGACGCGAGACGATGACCGGCTCGATCCCCAGCTTCCTCGCCTCCTCGACATGCAGGCGGCGGCTGTCGAGGCCGAAATGGAACGTCAGGGGCAGATGGACCGGGCAGACGAGGGCATTCGTGCCGCTGCCGCGACGATCCGCGGCGATCGCGACCCCGTCGCCGGCGGCGCACACCAGCGCATCGAGGTCCGCCGAGCGTACGCCGGGCAGGTCCGCGGGCAACGCCAGCATCCGACGCACCCCACGCTCGCGCAGTGCGCAGCGAGCCAGCTCGAACGCCTGGTTCAACCCCTCGCCGCCGTCGATCAGCAGCGGAATCCGCGCAGCGAGAGTGTCACGCTCCGGGCTGACCACCAGCGTCCGGTTGATCGTCGCGGCGCCCTGGGCCGCCTCGATCACCCGCTCGAGCATGGCGCGGATCAGCTCGACTCGCTGCTCCGCCGACAGGCAGTCGGCCAAGTGACTCTTGCCGCGCGAGCGGCGCTTCACCGCGATGATGGCCGCACAGTTCAGCGATGAGGCGCCCATGGGAACTCCCGCCCGCCGGGAAGCGCTGGTCGCGCATCGCACGGTCGGCCCAGTCTGTTCAGAGGCTCTTACCGAGTTCTTTGCCGATGTACTCGCATGCCCTGACGGTCAGTGCCATCGCGGTGAGCGTCGGGCCACAGGTCCCGTTACTCACGAAGCTGCTCGGATCGGTGACGAAGACATTTTGGACATCCCACATCTGATTGAACGGATTCAGCACCGATTTTCCGGGATCCGAGCCCATGCGCGCACCGCCGCACTCGTGAATGGCCGCGCCCAGGCCCAGGGTCTTGCGATAGGAGCGACGGAACAGGAAACGCGTCAGCCAGTCGGAGTGCGGCATCAGATGTTGCGGGTCATCGATCCCGAGCAGGCTGCCGGCGAATTCGATCTCGAACCCGTTGAGCGCCACCAGTTCCTTCAGGATCTGCATTTCGGTCTGCAGCATCTTCAGCTCATTGTCTCCGGGCAGACAGCGGATGTGCGCAATCGGGATCCCCCACGCGTCTCTGCGCGATCGATTGACACCGATGCGATTGTCGTACTGAGGCAGCATCTCGCCCTGCGCAGTGAAGCCATACAGGGGAGGGGCGCCCTGCGGAACCGGAAAGCGCCCGATCGCGCCCTGGATGTTGAAGCCGCGCTTGAACTGCGGATGCGTCACGCGATCGAGGTTCTGGAACCGCGGGATGTAGATTCCGCCGGGGTTGCGGCTCACCGAGTCACCGTAACCCTGATCGACCACCTCCCAGCCGCTTTCCCCGGGCACCGCGCCGAAAGCGATCGCCCAGCACTGGTCCATGAAATAGCGGCCGAGCACACCGGAGGAATTGCCGAGGCCGTTCGGATGGCCTTCGCACGCGGAATTCAGCAGCAATCGCACGGATTCAATGGTCGAGGCGCAGAGCACCACGACGTCGGCCGACGCCTCGTGCGCCTGCCTGGTGCGTGCATCGATGTAGGAGACGCCGCTCGCCCGTCCGGTCTGCCTGTCGATCAGGACCTGTTTGACGACCGAATCGGTACGAATCTCCAGGCGGCCGGTCTGTTTGCCGGCGAGGATCGTGATCGGTACATGGTCCTGGTAGGCACGCGAGGCCAGGTAGCGCCAGGGTGTGATTTTGCGCTCCGGCCAGCGGGACTGCACTTTCTCCCGGAAGGTGCGCTCCCAGCGGGTAAGCCCCGCCTGCGCGATGAATCGGCCGTTCGGGACATTCGCGATGTCGCTCGCCTCCCCGACGATTCCCAGAAATTCCTCCACCCGGTCGTAGTACGGCTCGAGGTCGGCGTAACTCACCGGCCAGTCCTCTCCAACCCCATCGCGGCTTGCGGCCTTGAAATCGTAATCCGACATGCGCGGCAACACCCGGCCGAAGCTGAGGAAGCGGCCGCCCAGCTGGCGGCCGCGCACCCACAGATACGACGAGCCGGGCTCGCAACTATAGGGGTTCTGCCGATCGTTGACGAACAGAAAGCGGATGTCCTCGTTGAAGAACATGGTCTGCGCCTGCACGTGCTGGCCGCTCATCGCGGCCCGCAACCGCGGCAGTGACGCCCACCGGCTCGGCTTTTTCGGCGCATCGAGATGCGCGTAGGCCTCGTTGCCGTAAGCCGGCCCGGCCTCGAGCAGCAGCACGCGCAGACCCCGCTCCGTCAGCTCCTTCACCGCCCAGCCACCGCTCGCCCCCGAGCCGACCACGATCGCATCGAACTGGTTCTTCGACATCATCAACCCCCGCACCGTAATCGGTTCATGAAACGGCGGACACACCCGTGCCGCAGGCCCGAGCCCGCCGCGAAGCGCCCCTCGCCGCAGCCGGCCCCACCCGCGTGAGAGACCCGAACAGGCACGTCGAACAGACCGCAAGCAGCCCCGACACACCCGCTGACGGCCATGATAATCGCTGCAATCAACGCCATTCAATATCTGTATTTTAATTTTTTTACCCGGGAATCAGGCGTATGATCCACCGCTCCGCCCAGATGTGATCCGGGTCTCCGCCGGCCATGGGCAGAATGCCTAAAACCAGCCATTTCATCTTTTTTTTCAAATAATTGCAGCCGCTGACGGCCTGCGACAGGCTCAGCCGGATCCTGCTGTGAGCACCGGCTCCCTGCGGAGCACGCATCCGTTGACGCAGCATCGCGTTCGTCTTATAAATAGAACTTCTGCTCTATTTCCAATAAGACACGGGGGTCGCCGGGACTCTTGCCCGCGACGCTCGGAGGCCGAGGAGAAACCTGCGATGACCGCTCACAACCCAAACCCGACCGATGATTCGCGCCACGATTCCAGCGCCGCACGGCAGCTCAGCGAGCTGCAGCAGCAGGTCGCAGCCCTGACCCAGGAGGTGGAACGTACCTCGGCCCGCGGGGAAATCGAGAATGCCTTTGCCCGATACCAGTATCTGCACTGCGCTTTCCGCGATGAAGAAATCATCACGAGCCTCTGGGTCAGGCCCGGCACCGTCGGGATCAGTGCTCAATATACGAATGCCGGGGTCTACACGACATGGGAATCGGTCATGGAGTATCACCGTAACCGCCCCAACCCGGCGGGCAAGCTGCTGGTTCACTACCTCACCTCGCCCCTGATCGAGGTGGCCGCCGACGGCCAGACGGCGAAAGGCACCTGGATCGTCTCCGGGATCGAGTGCGGAATCAGCGATCCGGCAGTGGCCGCGCAAGCGCCGCAGTCGTTCTTCGAGGCCGGCGCCGTCAATGGCAAGAAGGCCTGGACCCACTGGATCATGTGCCGCTACGCCATCGATTTTCTCAACCAGGACGGTAAGTGGCGCATCTGGCACTTCCGCTGCGTCGAGATCTGCCGCGCGCCGTTCGGCAGGAACTGGATCGAATTCGCTGCGCAGATGCAGGCGAATGCGTCCACCCACCGCTTCCACAATCAGCTGGCGTTCTTCGGCGAAGACGGCAAGCCGGTCTTCATGCCCCCCGTCGATGGTCCGCCGAAATCGACCGCCTATTCTTATCAGACGGATCGCTCGAGCGAGATCGAACCACCGCTGCCGGAACCGTTCCGGACATTCTCCGAGACGTTCGAGTACTGACCGGCCTCCATGGGCGCAACGCAGCGATGCGTGCTGCCGCGGTACCCGAGGCGATTCACGGCATCGGCAGCGTGCAGCACAGCGAGTCCCTCCCAGGCACGTAGGCGTCGTTCATCTGGGACGGGTTTCGGTTGAGCAGCGTCCGGCCGTACATCGGGTGGCGCATGCTGCGCACCTCGTGCTCCAGGATGACCAACGGCTCGCGGGTCTGCGGATCGAGGATATCGCGGAACCGGTATTGATGCTGATCTGACTCTTCGCTGATCAAGCCTCGATCGAGGAGCTTGCGGTAGGGGCCGGAGAAGTTTGCCAGCGTGATCTGGATGTGATGGCCATCGTAATGATCCGTAACCTGCCGAGTCCCTCTGAACACCAAGCGGGCGCTGGCCCCGAGACTCACCCACGCGAAGGGGCCGTATCGGTCGTGCTCCAGGCCGGAGCGGGCGCCGATGATGTGCCGATAGAAACGCACGATTCCGCGCAGATCAACGCCCTCGGCGACATCGAGCTGCACCGCGGAGATTCCGAGCCTCATGTAACCGAACCGGTCGGTATCGGCGGCGCGGCAGCGGAAGCGGTTGCCCCACGGACAACGCACCTCGATGCCATCTTCCGTCTCGTGCAGCCCGAACTGCGTCCCCGCGAGCAACCCGGCGATCCCCTCGAGTCGCGTCCGCAGCCGACCGGTGTCCGGCACCACAAGCTCAATGCAGCCACGCACCACCTGCGCGCGCCCCAGCGGCAGATGCAGCTGCTCCTGACCGACATTGACCCACATGTTGTCGCATCCCGTCATCATGAACGGGTCGCGGGTCAGCCCCAGTCCCGAGATATAGAACGCTGTGGCCAGCTGATGATCCGGAACCGCGACATTCACGTGACCGAACTGAACGATATTGCCGAGATCCTCCGCGGCCCGATCGAAGACCCCAGGCATCGACGTCATGCGCTTCATCGAACGTCCACCTTTTTTGAAGACACCACCCCGGCCGCACGCGGGCCGGGCCGCGAGTCTCCGCGCAGCCCAGGAGAGCCTGTTCCCGCGGCGGCACGCCTCGCGCACGGATCCCGAATGTCGATCATAAATCACCGGAGGTGTCCGCCGGGCTCCCGGTCTGCTCCGCGATGCACGACCCTGCACGCGCCCTCGCCGCCACCCATCTTGGGCTGACCCCTCGGGAAATTCGTGTACTTCATTCTGATTGCCGTCGTTCTCGACACCATGGGCGCGGGCCTGCTCATCCCCGTGCTGCCGAAGTTGATCGCCAGCCTGACGGGCGGCAGCCTGACCCAGGCCGCGCTGTACGGCGGAGCGATCTCGGCGCTGTTCGCGGCCATCCAGTTTCTGGTCGCCCCGATCCTCGGGAATCTCAGTGACCGCTTTGGCCGCCGCCCGGTACTGCTGCTGTCCCTCGCGGCCTTCGGCATCAATTACGTGATCATGGGGTTTGCAACCTCGATTACCTGGTTGTTCATTTCTCAGGCATTCGCCGGCGCGTTCGGGGCGACCACCGCCACGGCTGGCGCGTATCTGGCCGACGTGACTCCCGGCCCCGATCGTGCGCACCGCTTCGGCCTCATCGGCGCCTCGATGGGTATCGGCATCATCGTCGGCCCCATCGCCGGCGGCCTTCTGAGTCATTTCGGCATGCGCCTGCCGTTCTTCGCCGCCGCCGGTCTGTCTCTGCTGAACGTCGCCTACGGCACCTTCATCCTGCCGGAGTCGCTCCCAGCGGAAAAGCGCCGGCCGTTCTCGCTGCGCCGCTCGCACGTCCTCGGTGCCCTGCAGCGGCTGCGTAGGATCCCGCTGGTCGCCCGGATCCTGGTGGCCAGCCTGCTGATGCGCTTTGCGCTGCAGACGGTACCTGCCACCTGGCCCTACTTCACGATGCACCAATTCGGCTGGACGCCGCTGATCGTCGGGTACAGTCTGGGCATCTACGGCGCCACCAGCATCCTCGGGCAGGGCTTCCTGGTGGCCCGGCTGATCCACAGGCTGGGCTCGCGCTGGTGCACCCTCATTGCCCAGAGCCTGAGCCTCGTGGGCCTCATCGGCTTCGCGTTTGCGCCCATCGGCGCCGTGGCCATCGCGTTCATCATTCCGATCGGACTCGGCTACATGACCGGACCGACCATGACGGGCATCATGTCGCTGGCGACCCCCGCCGAGCAGCAGGGCGAGCTGCAAGGAGTCATCGCGAGCCTCACCAGTCTGTCGATGATCGTGACGCCGCCGGTGATGACTCATGTTTTTCGCAGCTTCAGCACGGGCGTCGGCGGGCTGGTGTTCCCCGGCGCCGAATATCTGCTGGCCGCAGCCCTCGCCGCCATTTCGAGCGTGCTGTTCTGGCGCGCGACCCGCAGCCCGGCGACACATCCCGTCCCATCGGCGGCCAGCCCATCGGCCGCGCTGCACAGCGACACGCCGCCACGCGAATGAACCGCCCGCGGCCGCATTTTTGGAATCGCCCAGATGAAATTTCGGGCAGGGGGCAGGTCGCTGCTGGCCGCAAAACGCCTCGCCGCCTTTATTTTATCCGGAATTTGCCTTAACATTTTTTGGAATTTTCGTTCTATTCTATAATGTCACTTACCGCGCCGGGCACCCCACTTGGCGAATCCGACGGAGCCTACACATGAAATTCGGCATCGCCAACGCAGTTCGCAACCATCCCGATCGGCCTTATCGCCTGGAAGACGTTTACCGGGATTACATCGGGGATGCGATCCTTGCCGAGGAACTCGGCTTCGATTTCTCGTGGTATGGCGAACATCGCATGACCCCCTGCCAGTGGACGCCCTCCCCGCTCACCGTGTGCGCATGGGTCGCCGCCAAGACACAGAGACTGCGTGTCGGACCACAGGTGCTGTGCCTGCCGTTCCACAACCCACTGCGGGTGGCCGAGGATGTCGCGGTAATCGACATGATGTCCAACGGTCGGTTCGATTTCGGCGTCGGCGTCGGCTCGCAGTTCGAGGAATTCCGCACTTTCCGCCTCAATCCGCAGGAGCGCAACGGGCGCACCTGGGAAGCCATTGACTTCATTCGTCGCTGCTTCACCAGCCAAGAGACCTTCAGTCACAAGGGCAAGTTCTTCGATTTTCCCGAAGTGACCATGACCACCCGGCCCTCGCAGGCGGATCTGCCCATCTGGTGGGGCGGCATGGGGCCACGCAACCTGGCCAACGCCGCGAAGCGCGGCTTCCACCTGATGGCCGGCGGCTCGAAGGAAGGCTCGGACGCGTACGATGAAGCCCTGCGTGCGGCCGGACGCGACCCGTCGCAATTTAACATCGGGCCGATGACCTTCACCTGCATTGCGGACACCGAAGAGCAGGCCTGGGAGGCGAGCCTGGAAGGCATCCACTACTTCATCAATTTCTATGCTCTGCGCCGCAATCTCGACGGACAGCTCCCCGGTCCCCAGGCGGAGATCACCCGGCAGATAATCCGCGAGAACAACCTGAAGATCAGCGGGCACTTCGCCCTGGCGGTCGGCACGCCCGACCAGGTTGCCAGACATTTCGAGCGGATCCGCAACGGCGAGGCCGGCCGCATCACGCACATCGTGTGCTCGCCGCGGCACGCCGGCATGAGCACCGAGGCGGCGCACCGTACGCTGCGCTATTTCGCCAAGTACGTCATGCCGATCTTCCGTTGAGACCCGCCCCATGAGCAATGCTGACCGCAGGCTGCGCTTTGCCTACATGGACCACTGGCGCATCGACGGCCCACAGGGTTATGTGTCTCAGTACAGCTCGGTGCGCCTGCTCGATTCGTTCCTCAAGCAGATCGCGGCATTGGGGTTCGAGGGCATCGAGACTTTCGATTTTCACCTCGGAGTCCTCACCGAGCTGTTCGGCAGCCTGCCGGCGGCCCGGGAATTCATGCAGGAGCGGGGCATCGAGCGCGTGGTCAGCCTGTTTCACGCCGTCATGTATCGCAATGGCGTGAGCCAGGCCCATGATCGCTCGACCCACGAGGCGCTGTTCGATCACGCGCACCACATCGTCCAGAGCGCCGCCGGACTCGGTGTGGAAAACCTGATCGTCATGCCCGCCGGCCAGTATTACGACGTCGAACCGGTCACCGATGAGCGCATCCGCGCCTGCGCCGAGCTGTGGAGCCGCGTCGGCAGGATGACCCTGGACTACGGCATCAAGACCTGCTGTCACCATGAGTTCTACTGCGGCATCCATCATGCCGGGCAGATCCGGAAATTCTACGAGTGGAGCGATCCGCGCCACGTGTTCTGGTACTGCGACACCGCGCAGCACGCGATTGCCGGCGTCGATCCGGTGGATCTGTATCTGAAGCTGCACGGCCGCTGCGCCGGTTTTCACCTGAAGGACACGCACCACGTCGATCGGGTCGATGATTACCGGCAGCGTCCGGAATCGGAGGTCACCGCCAAAACGACGCCGCGCTGGTTCTGGGAAATGGGCACGCCCGAGGGTCTGGTGGACTTCCGAGCGCTGTTTGCCGCCATGAAGGAGTACGGATACAGCGGCTGGGTCAGCGTGGAGCACGACAAGGCCGATATCGGCGGGGGCAACTACCCGGCGAGCACCGCGATCGCCGTCTGGTACATCCGCAATGTGCTGCAGAAGATCTACTGCTGAATTCACGGACGCACGCGACCATGAAAGATCAGAACATTCCCTTTGAAGGCGCCATCCGCTGGGGCTATGCATTCAACCAATGGAAGCTCGGCTGGCAGGGATTCGCGCGCGTCGACGACAACATTCGGGCGCTGAAGATCACCTCTGCCAGCGGTTTCCGCTGCATCGAGCTCACCGCCGGGACCGGTCCCTGGGACCCGCTTGGCCGGCCGGAAAGCATCGCGCAGCACTTCGGCTCGGTGCGCAAGTTCGCCGCGCAGCTGGACGACTGGGGCATCGCGCGCATTCCCGGCGTGTTTTTCGATCCCGGACAGCTCAGCTTCGAGGAGGGTCATTTCGGCCTGTGCGCCACCGACCGCGCCGATCACGCACTCATCCGTCAACAGGCTGGCGTGCATGCCCGATTCGTTGCCGATGTCGGCGGCGAATATCTCGTCATTCAGGCCTTCCCGCCCTACTGGCGCGCAGGCCAGCTCACCGCCGCCGCCCTGAGTGCCGTGGCGGATCTGATCAACGCGATTGCGCAGGACAATCGGTCGCTCGGCCTCGATACCTTCATCCATCTGGACGCCTTGTCCTCGCTGCGCGCCGCGGAACAGATCGAGGCGCTGCTCGAGCAGTGTCCGGCCCCGGGTATCGGGCTGGCATTCGACACCGCGGAGCTGACCATCGCCGGTCACGACGTCGTGGGGCTGTATCGGCGTTTCCACAGCAGGGTGCGGCACTTTCATTTCAAGGATGCGCTCGCTGTCGATACGCTCGAGGAATACAGGCTGCCCAATGCCGAGCGCGCCTTGATCCTGGCCGGAGGCCGACGCGAGATTCCCCGATGGTTCGGCGAACTCGGCACCGGACTGGTCGACTTCAAGAGTCTCCTCGGTGCGATGCATGAACTCGACTACCGCGGATGGGTGATCGTCGAGAGCGATCGCGGTCCCCAGCCGGTGGCGAGCAGCATTCTGCTCAACAGCTGGTATGTGCAGCAGGTGCTGCGCCCCCTGCAAAACCGACCGCTTCCCGACACCCGATGAGCCGACGCCGTTCAATGCGTTCCGCGGTTCGCTCCGGCCGCAGCAGCCCGGGCGAGTACGGCCTGCCTCCTCAACGGCCGTTCGGTCTCGATCGGCGGCAGATCCTGCGCGCGTTGCACAGCCTCGGCGGCTGAAAAGTACGCCGAACTGTCGAGCCATTGACACGCCAGCGGCAGAGCGTCGACCACTCGCCCCGCATCGAGCGGCTGTTCCACCGGACGCTGACGTCGGGACGTTGGCGCGGGCGCGGCCTGGCGGCGGGGATTCTGCAGCGCGTACGCCGCGGGCCAATCGAGTGCGGCGCAGGTGCCTTGTCCCCCGCCTTGTGCGTCGATCTCGTCCGCTGCGCTTACGATGCCAGCGACACGGCTGCCGCCGCCCTCGTCCGCTCGACAGCATGGCAGAGCGCCGCAGGCACGTCGCCATACCCCGTATTGCGCTGCTTTGCGGGCCTGCCGACGCTGGCGGCCAGTGCCCGCAGCTGCTGCGCGTCGAGCAATTGACCGTTGACCCCCCCGGCGGAACGCGTGATCGATTCGTGCATCAGCGTGCCGCCGAGGTCGTTCGCGCCGGCCTGCAGGGCGCGCGCAGCCCCCGCCGGGCCGAGCTTGACCCAGGACGCCTGAATGTTGGTGATGAGCGGATGCAGCGCGAGCCGGGCGACCGCGTGCATCAACAGTGATTCGTCCCACGTGGGTCCGGAACGCGTGGCGCCCTTGCGCCACAGCGGTGATTCCATGTGCACGTATCCCAGGGGCACGAATTCGGTAATGCCGCCGGTGCGCGCCTGGATCTGCCGCAGGCGCAGCAGGTGCCGTGCCCAGTGCCGCGGCGACTCCACATGCCCGTACATGATGGTCGCGGTGGTCCGCAGGCCGACCGCATGCGCAGTCTCGATCACGTCCATCCATGCTGCCGTCGTCAGCTTGTCCGGGCAGATGATTCTGCGGACCTCGTCGTCGAGGATCTCCGCCGCAGTCCCAGGCAGCGTCGAGAGCCCCGCCCGCTGCAGACGTTCCAGGTAGGTGTGCAGATCAAGCCCCAGCGTGTCGGCCCCGTGGCGCACTTCGAGAGGCGAGAACGCGTGCACATGCATCGCCGGTACCGCAGCCTTCACTGCGCGGACGATCTCGAGATATGTCGAACCGGTAAACCGGGGGTGTATCCCTCCCTGCAGACACACCTCGGTCGCGCCGGCTTCGGCGGCCTCGACCGTTCTTCGCGCGATTTCCTCCAGGTCCATGTCATACGCGGGACCGCGCAGATCGGTATGCGAACGACCTTTGGAGAACGCGCAGAAGCCGCAGCGATAGGCGCAGATATTCGTGTAATTGATATTGCAGTTGACGATGAAGGTGACCGTCGGACCGACGGTCTGCGCGCGCAGCGCATCGGCGCTCTCGATGAGCGCTGCGAGCTCGGCGCCCCGGACACTGCACAGGCGCTCCAGATCATCCTCGCTCAACGTGCCGCCCGCCCCGGCAGCCGCGAGAATGCCCGACAGGCGTCGCGAGAATCCCGTGCGCCGCACCGTTGGCGCCATCGGCGGCGGCGTGCCCGCGCCGCAGTACCATGCATCCGGCCGCGCCAAGCCAAGACCGTCGACCAGCTGACGTACCCGTGTCGCCACCGCCCCTTCCGTCCAGCGTGCCGGCTCGCGCGCCAGGGCGGGAACCAGCGCCAGACGCTCGAGCAGATCGCGCCCGGCCTGCGCCGTGCTGCGCGCCAGGTCATCCAGGTGCGGCCAGGGCGCCTCCGGGTTGACGTGATCCGGAGTGACCGGCGAGACGCCACCCCAGTCATTCACACCCGCCTGGACCAGCGCCGGCAGCGCACCGGGCTGAAGATTCGGAGGAGCCTGCAGCGACATGCCCGACCCGAACAGGAGCCGAGCGGCGGCGATCGTCCACAGGTGCTCCTCGAGTGTCGGCTCCGGACAGGCGGCCATCGGGGTGCCCGGCTTGGCCCGGAAGTTCTGGATGATCAGCTCCTGCAGGTGCCCGTGGCGCTCGTGGAGCTGACGCAGGGCAAGCAGCGCCTCGAGACGCTCGCGCCGCGTTTCCCCGATCCCCACCAGAATACCGCTCGTCATCGCGATGCCGAGTCCGCCCGCCGCTTCCAGCGTCGCCAGACGGACGCCGGGACGCTTATCCGGGGAGCCGAAATGCGGTCCGCCGCGTGCACACAATCGCTGCGAAACGCTCTCGAGCATCAACCCCATCGAGGCGCTCACCGGGCGCAGGCGCCGCAGCTCATCCGCGCTCATGACACCCGGGTTCAGATGCGGCAGAAGCCCGGTTCGCTCCAGCACGAGGCGGGCGGCGTGCCGCAGATAGTCGAGCGTACTGTCCATCCCCATGACCGCCAGCGCGTGAGCCGCCGTGCGATAGCGCCGCTCCGGTTTGTCGCCGAGCGTGAACAGCGCCTCCTTGCAGCCCGCGGCCCGACCCGCCTCAGCGAGGCGCAGCACTGCCTCCTCGCCGAGATAGGCGCTGCGCAGCTTACCCGGGGTCTTGGCGAAGGTGCAGTAGTGGCACACGTCGCGGCACAGCTCGGTCAGCGGAATGAATACCTTGCGGGAGTACGTGACGGACTGACCGAACCCCTCGAGCGTGAGCTGCTCTGCGACCGGCATCAGCGCGGAGGACGGGGCGCGCTCGATCAACCCGAGGTCCTCCGGCATGCCAGGCCGGTGGCCGCGGAGCACGTCGGCGAGCAATGTTTTCAGGCCAGCGTCCGGATTACTCATAGAATTTTCTCACTGCGATCCACCGAACACCGCGTCGCCTGCCGGCCGGAGCGCTCAGCCACCCAGGACTTCGCGCGCGCGCCGCAGAGACTGCAGCGAGTCCCCGGAAGGACGATACTCCATGCCGATGCCTCCCCGATATCCCTTCGCCTGCAGCACGCCCATGTAGCGTTTCCAGTCGATCGCGCCGCTGCCCGGCTCGTGCCGGCCGGGCGCGTCCGCGACCTGGACATGACCCACGAGGTGCATGCGGTTGGCGAGTACTTCTTCGGGATTCTCGCCCATGCACGTCGAGTGATACATGTCGTACAGCAGGCGCACGCGCGGGCTGGCGACTTCCTCGATCATGTCGAGCCCTTCGGGCGTCAGATCAAGAAACACGCCGGGATGATCCACGCGCGTATTCACCGGTTCAACCAGCAATGTCACACCGGCGTCTTCCGCCAACGGCGCGCATTTCTTCAGCACGGAAACCATGGCCGAGTGCTGTTCCGGACGACTGCGGCCCGCGATCGTCGGTCCCGAGGCAAGCACCAACGCCGGGGACTGCAGGCGTTTGGCGATCGGCAGACTGTCGCGAACGGCCGTCAGCGTCGCCGCGTCGGCCGCCGGGTCGGTCAGCGTTACGCGTGGCTCGACCAGGAAGCTCGTCAGGGCGACGTTCGTTTCGGCCAGAGTGCTCTCGATGTCCCTCAGCGCCTTGTCCCGCCACATGTGAAATTCGACCGCCTCGAACCCGGCGGCACGGGCGGCGCGAATCCGCGCGCAGAAGTCGGGATGTTCGGCCTTGAACAGCCACTCGATGCAGGGTGATAGCAGCATTTTCTCTACTCCCGGGTGTGCGTACCCTAAAATTCCAGCACTTTATCTTTCAGCGGAATCGTGACCCGGCCCGTCGCCGCCCACTCCGCGCCGCGCACCAGCAGGCTGATGAGGGCGTCATAGCGGAGCGTGTCGGGGCCGTGGCCGAGCGTGAAGCTGTAGACCCGTCCCTTCCCGTAACGGGAGGTCCACACCAACGGATGTTCCTGGTTCATCCCCGACATCCGCGCCAGACGCTCCGGGCTGAATTGGTCCGGGGGAAACTTCGGACCGGCGAGCGCCGGCGCATATGCGGCCGCATCGTCGTAGCCGGTGACCAGGACGCAGACATCCTTGGTTTTACGGTTCCAGCGGAGGTTCGTGTACATGTCGTCCATGAACGTCCAGAGGTACTCCCGCATGCCCCTGGTGATTGGATTCCGGCGATCGACGACGTGGAGGCGAAAAGCATCGAGCGGCGCCCGGCGGCTCGGCGTCGGCGTCAGACGCAGCGCGGCGCCGGCCAGTTGCTCGAATTGCGGCCAATCCGGCGCACCCATGATGAACGTGGGGTGATAGACGACGATTCCCTTGCCCTGGCGGACGAAATTGAACAGGGCCGCCTCGGCACGCCTGCCCCAGCGCTCTTCGGCAGGCTCGTCGTAGAACCATCGGCCGCAATAATTCAGCAGCACCACATCGTACGGAGCCAGCGTCTGCTGCGTGGCGCCGCGGAACTCCTCGGTCACGCGCACCGTGAACCGTCCCGAGTCCTCGAGCATGTTGCGCAGCTCATTGGTGGTTCCCTTCCAATCGTGCTCGAAGCTGTTCCGGCCCGTGATGATCAATGCATTGATCGGCCGACTACCGGGCCGAAGGGGCGGGCGGATCACCTGCACCGTGGTAGGCATCACGTACGCGGATGGCACGGCCTGTTTACTCTTCATACATCCCCCTGCAAACGAGCCGCTCAGGGCCCGGCCCCGGCGCGAACGATACGCAGGCCAGTACGGCCCGCTCGCGCGCCTCTACGCACCCACGCAGGGCACGACCCCGGGGTAACTGATGGGGCGGCGGATGCCTGTTCTCCGACGGATCCCCGCGACGGTTTAGAATCATCACTCTAAATTCAATATAGACCGGCGGCGAAAATCCGTCAATTCTTCCACGAGCCGGTGCCTGACGGTCCGCGTAGCGCCGTGGAAACGGCGCACGGCGAAAACTCCACCATGCCTCAGCCCCGTGCCGGATGCCACTCCCTGCCCCGGCAGCCGCTGCTGCCCCGGCTCCAGTCGCGTGACCCGCGGCCAAGTTCCCGAGATCCGGAACTCGTTGATTGGAAGCTTGATTCTATTATAGAGTAGCGGAGAGGTTGCCGCGTTCGCGGCGGCCCCGTTCCTGGGGGTATGACTTGCAGAAGCACACGGATCAAGCGCGCACCGCGGGTGCGGTACAGGCGTTCGGCCTCATCCTCGCCATGACGCTGCCGGTCACCCCGTTGATCTCGCTGCTGCCGAATCTGCCGCAATTGCTGCGACACTTTGCGGCGGTCCCCCATGCCGATTTCCTGGTGCCGGCGATCATCACGATTCCCTCGGTGCTGATCGCGCTTCTCGCGCCGGTGAGCGGCATCATTGCCGATCGACTCGGCCGGCGGCGCTTGCTGGTCATCGCCAGCCTGGTCTTTGGCGTATTCGCAACGCTGCCCGTTCTGCTCGACTCGCTGTACGCGGTCCTCGCTTCGTTGTTCGTGGCCGGCGCGGCCGAGGCGTTCATCATGACCTGCGGCAACGCGCTGCTCGGAGATTATTTCCCACCGGAGCCGCGCAAGCGCTGGCTCGGCGTTCAGGCGAGCGTGGGCTCGATCCTCGCCACGATCATCATGCTCTCCGGGGGTCTGCTCGGCGGCATCAGCTGGCATGCGCCGTTTCTGCTGAATCTGATGGGCTGCGTCGTCTTCGTCTGGCTGCTGCTGTTTACCTGGGAACCGAGGCCCCAGCCTGAACCGCGCGAGGGCGGTTCGGTCAGCGCTCCTGCGGCCAGGTTCCAGTGGCGCACCATGCTGCCTATCTACGGTCTGTCGCTCTTCGCGGGTCTCTTCTACTACTTCCAGATCGAGCTCGGCGTGTTTTTCGCGAACCTCGGTGTCCACACGCCGTTCGCCCTCAGCATCATCACCACGGTGGCAAGCATCGGGGTCATCCTGGGCGGGTGGTACATACACCAGCAGAAGGGACGCAGCGTTACATTCAACATCGGTCTGATCTTCTTCTGCTACGCATTCGGCTACATCGGCATCGGACTTTCACACGGCTATCTGATGGCCTTGCCGTTTTCCCTGGTCTCCCAGGCCGCCAACGGCATGTTCATCCCGACGTACGTCGGCTGGGCACTCGGCAAGCTCGATCCGTCATTCCGCGGCCGAGGCATGGGGCTGTTTATGACCAGCTTCTTCTCGGCGCAGTTTCTCGCCCCGCCGGTTCTGACCCTGATCAGCCGGTCACAAGGGAACAGTGTGCTTGCCGCGCTGGTCATCGTCGGCGGGCTCAGCGCGGTTCTGACGGTCGTCACCGCTGTGAGGGCTCGGGCGCTGCCCGCGCCCGCCCACAGCAGCTGAGCCCCTGCGAATCAATCGAGTCCCGGAAATACCGACACGGGAGAAGCCCGATGAGATGGCAATCCCTGATGATAGATCTCGGTCAAGCCGCGCCCGAGTTCGATCTGCCGGACCCGAGCGGACATCGGGTTCGCTTGCCGGACGTGCAGGGCAGGCAGGGACTGCTGGTAGCGTTCATCTGCAATCACTGTCCGTTCGTGCAGCACATCGTCGACGGACTCGTCGCGTTCGCGAATGACCATGCACCCAGAGGCATCGGTACGGTCGCGATCAGCTCCAGCGACATCGGGGCGCATCCCGAGGACGACCCGCAACATATGGCGCAGTTCGCCGCCCGGCACGCATTTCACTTTCCGTACCTCTACGATGCCTCGCAATCCGTCGCAAAGGACTTTGGCGCCGCCTGTACGCCCGATCTTTTTCTATACGACGCGCGAGGACGCCTCTTTTACCGCGGCCAGTTCGATGGCAGCCGTCCGCAGACGGCGCATACCCAGGCCATCCGGGTGGGGATGACCGGCGAAGACCTGCGCAATGCCGCCCATCGTCTGCTCGCGGGAATGACGGCGCCGCAGATCCAATTACCCAGCATGGGATGTAGCATGAAGTGGAAGCCCGGAAACGAACCCCACTGGGCATGAGAGACCTGAGGAAGCCCTCACATCCTGGCCGCCTGCGCACCGCATTCGCCGCAGTCTGCTCTGCATCCCCGAAGCGGCCGCTCTCGGCATCAACCGCTCAAAGCGGCAGACCAGCGTCCGGCTGAAAGGAGCACGCCCACCCCGCAGACCATCGAGGCCGCCCCAAGGAGCGTGAATGCGCCCAGCGCCCGTCCCTTCGCCGCCCGGGCTGCCGCGAAAGCCACCGGTGCAAGGAATTCTCCCAGGTAGAAGCACGAACACCACAGCCCCATGCCTCTGCCGCGCAAATCTGCGGGCAGCACGCTGTGCGCCCACGGAATGAACGTCGCAACCAGCATCCCCGCGCCGATCTCCGCAACGAACATCGCGCAGGTCATCCCAACCCCGGTGCGCGCCAGTCCCATGAGCAGCAGCCCGGCTCCGATCATCACGAAGACAACGCTGGCGAGCCGTTTCGGCGCGGTTTTTCTGGGCACTGCGAACACGATTCCCCCTGCCGGCGAACCGAGGTTCGCGATCCCCAGGAGCACCCCCGATACGCTGCGGCGAAGCCACGCCTATCGCTTTGAACGCGATCGCCCCTTGGATGACGCAGGCGAAGAAAAACACCGATGCCAGCAGAGTTGCCAGCCCGAAGCTCCCGGAAATCCGCTACACCTGAGCGACGGCCGGCATCACCCGCTCCTCCCTGACCGGCCGTCGGCCCGGCCGCGGCGGCTCGAACACGTACCGGGAAAATCCAAAAATAAAAACTCGTATTCTAAAAATCAAACGGATTCTGAGGGACCGATGAGAAGCAGGTGCTTAGAATGGATGCAGCCCCTGTCGGGCCGACGGCGCCTGGGCTGGCCCGTCACCCGCTGTGCGGTGGGGGCGGTCCGGGTCTTTTGGGCCAGCATGGGCCGCGCTGCCCGGATCGACGGTTTCAGGCCGGTTCTGGGCGGCCGCTTGCGCGGTCACTCTTTCGGCCGCCGGTGTGGCTTCAGGGCATGGAGGTTCGGCGGACTCCGGTTCTGCCTCAATGCTGCAGGGCAAACAGCGCTTCCATGTCTTCAAACGTCAGTCTGGCGTCTACAGTTGCGTAGACACGCAGACTCCGCCCCGCAATTTCACTGCCGTAGCGTCCGTCATTCAGAATCGCTCTCGCCGGATGCTCGGCATACGCGCTGCTTTCGGACGACAGCGCGGTCAGCAGCACGAGCGGGCTGTCGCCGAACGGCCAGGTACCACCGATTTTCGCCCACGCCGGCGGGTGAACAAAGCGCTCATACAGCCAACGGGCGACTTCTGGTCCCGCGCGCATCACGGCGTTCATGCGTGCAATGGAGTACTGCATTTGCCGGTAGGCGTTGAGCGGCACCTGCCACAGGGGGACGCGTGACCGCTCGATCACGAAGCGCGCCGCCGCGACGTCTGTCATCAAATTGTATTCCCAGCCGCCTGACGGATAGGCGCCGCCGCCGATCCAGATCACCGTCATGCGCTCGGCGATCCCCGGTTCCTCGCGCAAGGCGGCCGCCAGGTTGGTCAATGGCCCGCCGCAGGTGTAGATGAGCGGCAATGAGTCCTGTCGCAGCGCCTCTCGGACGATCGCGCGAGCCGCCTGCGAGCCCGAACCCTGATGCGCAGGAATGGTCTCCGGACCTGCCATCACGGGAATGGATTCCTGGTGGACGAGTCCGAGCAGATGCCGCGCGAGTGCCCCACCCACTGCCGCGCTGCGGCCGACCAGCGTGGGACTCTCGAACCGCCGGTTCAACGGCAAGGAGGTCACCAGGGAGACCTGGGTCGTCGGGTTGAGCAGCTGATGCGCGAGCGCGACGAGTCCGTCCGGATCGCCCGCGATGTCGTTGTCCACGATGATTCTGGCGCGCTTCTGTTGCGGTATCGACCGGGTGGGCGGCCGTACCGGGTCCGCTGTCGGCTCCGCCGCAGACACGGGACGGCCTTCACCCGGCACGACACTGCCTGCCGCGATTCCAAGCCCCAGATTCAGCACCGTGCGTCGGGTGGTCTTCATGATTCGGATCTGCGCCTCACCGGTGTGTCGTGGTCATTCTGCCGCATCGCGACCATTCACCCGAAGCCACAGGGGCGTCCATCCCTGGTCGAATCACCGCTCATATCTCATGGCCTCCCGGGACCTTCGGATCAGGGCGCTGCGACCCGTGTTTCCCCGTCCCGTCATCCATCGCCGTGGCCTCGGCCCACGACGCTCAATCCCTGAGTCCGCGGTACGTGAAATTCCGGAAACGAGCCCGCCCGCCGCGGGCGGCGAACAGCGCGGGTCGGAGGCTGGCGAGATCCTCGACGACGTTTGCATTGTATCCTGAGACCTCGAATCGCAGCCCATGCAGGGTCCAGCGACCGGGTTCCAGTCCGTAATAGAACGTGACGATCTGTCCGTCATTCAGGATTCGGAGCCGCAGCTGCGGCGATGCCGGCACCGGCTCCCGCCAGAAGCTGCGTCGGCCGCCGGCATACGTGCTCATGGAACGGCCGTCGTACCCCATGCCGAGAAACAGCCGCTCATCGAAGAAAAGGAGCAGTCCGCCCTCGACGCCACCTTCCAGCTCCATCTCCACGCTGACTTCGTACGCGTGGTCGCCGCTGCTTCCGACGACGGGCGAGCAGTCCCGCGGCCCGTCGCCGTGACCCTCGATCGCCATGGCGCCGTCGGTGATCCGTGCCGCGGCATACGTCGCGGAATCCGGCCGGTAGACCCGCCAGCGGGTACCCCAGGCGGGTCTGCTGAAGTCATCCGACAACCGGAATTCCGAGGACGGAGGAGAGTCTGCGCGCGGCTTGGCCAAGGGCCTCGACAGATCGCCCCCCGTTGCGACGGGCCATCCCTGCTGGGTCCATTGGACAGGCTCGAGGAGAGTCTGCCGGCCGAGCGTACGGTAGCCGTTCTCATAGCCGTGATACACGACCCACCAGTCGCCGCGCGGCCCCTCGATCAGGCTGCCATGGCCGCGTGACCACCACGGCTCCGACGCCGAGTATGTGTGCACGAGGGGATTGTGGGGGCTGTTTTCCCAGGGACCGAACAGCGAGCGGGACCGGGCCACGGTCACCATGTGGCTGGTGGGCGGACCCGATGTCCCTCCTTCGGCGCACAGCAGATAAAAATACCCGCCGCGATGCAGCAGCTTGGGACCTTCCAGCGAAAATGCCTGGACCACCCAGTCGCGCGGATACCGCCATCCCGAGTACGCGGACTGCACGGGACCGGCCGCCGAAAGGCCATCGGCACTGAGCCTGACCCGGTCGATGCCGGCCAGGAAGAGGTAGCGATGGCCGTCTTCGCCGACCACATGCTCCGGATCGATATGGCCCTCGATACCCGTGTCGATCAACTCGCTCCAGGGTCCGGTGATGTGGTCGGCATGGATGACGTAGATCCTGATGACCGCAGTCGGCGAGAACTTCAGTGGGACGACCGGAATGTAGATAAAGTACCGCCCGGCGTGCTTCACGAGATCCACGGCAAATACCTGACCCGGGGCCCAGCGCAGCGCGGCGCCGATCGGCAGCCAGTTCACCAGATCCCGGGAGTGCCACAGGGTCAGCCCCGGATACACGTCGAGCGATGTGGACGTCATGTAGTAATCATCGCCATCCTTCAGAACCGCGGGGTCCGGGTGATCACCCGGCAGGATGGGATTGAGAAAGCGTCCGTCGCCGAGATCTGCGAGCCGTTGTCCCTCAGAACCGAGCTTCCAGCCCGAGACCGCCAGTCGGCACTGCGCACCGGAATCCTCGGCCGGATACCGCGCTTCGTGCCACATGCCTGCGGCAGCGGGCATGGCCACCGCAGAGCCGAGGAGTCCAAGCGCCTGCCTCCGCGTCGCTTTCATGAAGTGCCCTCAAAAGGTCCGTTCACGGCCGGGCCTCCCGCAGCCGGCGACACATCATTCGGCGTGCTACATCGCGGCGAGGATACGTCGGCAGAGCGCATGGTGCTGACGCACCGGTTCGTAGCCCGGCTCCCAGGCGTATAGATGACCTTCCCACTCGCTCGACATGTAGCCCCGATACCCCGCTTTCATGAACAGCGGCAGGATCTGCCCGTACGGAATGCTGCTTTCATTGCCCTCGGCGTCGAAATCATAGAACTTGCCGTGCAGATGGATGATCTGCGGCATGATTTCGAGCCACGACTCCGGTTTATGCGGACTCAGCATGCTGAACATCACCGACAGGGCGCTCGCCTTGGTCGGTTCGACGTTCAGCTCCGTCGCGCGGCGATTGAACTCATCGCGTTTCCACTGCGGGCTTTCCGGCCCCTTCCAGATCGAGACGGCGAGTTCGAGCGCCCGCTCCTCGATGCCCCGGCGGCGCAGGGTGTCGAGGTAGCTCGCCGGCAGCGTTCGGGCACAGGTGCCGAAATCGGGCACGAAGCCGAGCAGCGGTGAGTTGACCTGCGCATACAGCTCCCGATACGCCAGCACCGGCGGCGAGTCGACACCGAGCGGCGCGTGGATTTCCGGACCGACTTTGATTCCAAGCTGCTCGATCAGCGGCAGGAGCAGCCGCAACGATTCGGCGGGTGCGGCGAACTGCGACTTCGCGACCGGGAAGCCCAGCTTGGCTGCAGCGCGGATCTGCGGCTCGAGATAACGCGCAGCCTCCTCGGGTGTCATCATCTGACCGCGGCAGAGCGCGGTATCGGCATTGATGGAGAGGCAGGAAGGCTCGAGTTGGTACCGCGCCATGAGCTCGCGGAAATGCCCGGCGAACGAGTCGCTGACGACCGGGAATCCCCGGATGCTTTGAAAACCCACCAGCTCGATCCCGGGCCCGACGCCGAGCTCGGCAACCTTGGCGACGAGCTGTTCGAAACTCGCCTGCCGGGAATGAAACGCGGCGGTGAAACTGTACAGTGTCGTGCCGAGCTTCAGCTCGCCCGGAGTGGATTGAACGTTCATCGCTTCGCCTCGAGCGCAAGGGAGCCGCGGGTGACCCAGGTGAGCCCCGGGATATAGGGCGGATAGAGATTGATCGTCAGGGTAATCGTGTGAGGCTGCCAGGGGTCCAGGACACACGGCAGGCGAAGCCGCGCGGAATCGAGCACGTACCAGAACTCCCCGGTGAGTTTGCCCAGCTGATCGAGGCTGTACTCGTGTCCGTTGATCTCGAGACTCACGTTCTGATGCGGGACGACCTGCCCGTCTACCACCAGCTCACCGAGCTCGACGACCGAAAGCGGCAGCGACCGATACCAGGGCAGTCGGATACCGAGTTCCAGCCTGCCGTGCGCAGACTTGACTTCATCTGCGCAGATCAAGCCGCGGCTGAAGTTGTTTTCCAAGGCACCGCCCCCATAAAATAGAACGCGCATTCTGAAGCCAGAAACGTAGCAGCACAGGATCGCGCCGTCAAGCTACGCGCGACCCAGTGCGGGTCGGCTGCGTACCACGGTTGAAGCCGCAGATTCCGGGGCACCGGCCCCGATGACAGGGAGTCTCGCGCCGCTGAGGGCGGGCCGCTCAGCGTCCGGCGTTGATCGGTTGCCGGGCGGTGAGGAATGCCAGGGCCATCAGACCGAGGTCCTCGACCAGTTGCTTCCAGTCGCCCTCGCCGGCTCCGGAATGCTCCCCGGGAATGGCCCCCAGCCCAAGATAACGCGCCAGGGTGCCGTAAACGATGATGAAACAGGCGGATGTGGCCCGCTCCGGGTCCGGGTGACCGAATTCCGCCTGGTGCTCGAGCAGCAGCAGCTTGAAGTCGAGCATCGCCTGAGAATAACTGCGACGCCCTTCAACGGCCATGTGATCGTCCCGCTGCGCCTGCTGCATGAAGGAGTTCAGGAGCACCGCGTGACGCCGCAGGTACAGCGCCAACTCTCGCACCAGGACCGGAACCAGTTCGCGCAGCGGCAGCATGCGCCGGCGCACGCGGTTCACCAGCATGGCGAATTCGTGCTCCATTTCCCGCAGGACGCGTGCCTGTACCTCCCGCAGCAGATGCTCCTTGGACTGCACGCGGCAGTAGATCGAGCCGATGGACACGTGAGAGCGCCGGCTCACCTCGGACAGCGTCAGCCCTTCCAGGCCCTTCTCGCGCAGAATCTCCACCGCACCTTCGATCATACGTTCGTATGATTCCCGGCTGCGGCGTTGCTTCGGGGTTCGAGCGTGCGGGGTGGTGTCCAAAATGGGCATCCATTCAAAACGAGACACACACTCTAATCGATAAATCGAACGGCAGCCAAGACAGCCCTGACGAAGCGGCGCGCCACCGCACGGGCACGGACGGCGCACTGCGGCAAAAAGCATCATCCGTGCGCACTGTCGCCTCTTCTGTGTCGCCTTGCACCGGCCGCATGAACCGCCCCGCTCCACAGCTCGCGCCGCGGCACGCCCGGAGGGGTTCTCAAGCCGATCCGTGATCCTCCACCTCCGTCCCGCACGGGCGCTCCTGCGAACTGAGCATGATTTTCGGCAAATCGTTACCGAAATCTCAACGAAGGCTACCGGAGGTTTTTCGGACCGATCGAAACCCTGACTGCGGAGGCGAGCCAGCGAATTTATAGTATAAAAGTTATCCTGAGTAGACGGTGACCTCGTGCGCACCTTCATCGAGCGGCCCCCAGTATCGGTAACCGGCAAGCCCGCCATGCACCCCAGGCTTCACGCTCGTCATCTGGCGCCGACCATCGAGAACGACCTGATCCGTGGAATCCGGTACGGGCAGCCCCACGAACCCTCCGGTTCCAATGGGCGCTCTCACCCACAGTGCCAAGCGCTTCCCATCCCGCCTCCAGCGCACCCGCAGAGGCCCCCGCGGTGTCGGCACGACCCCCCGCGCCCACCGCAGACCCGCCAACTGCGGCTCGACCAGCCAGGTGAGGAATCCGGGCTCCAGAGGGCGCACACCCAGCACGTATGCCGAAAGCGCGCTGGTCGGCCCGCTGGACCAGGGGTGCGCAAGACTGGTACCGCTACCGAGGCCGGGGCGCCCATCGAGCCCTACATATTCCCACGTCGCACCGCTGTAGTACTCGCCGCCTCGCCGCATGGGGGCCCAGGCCCGCCGGACGAGGTCCAAGGCAGCCGACGTGTCGCCGACCGCCAGACGCGCCCGCACCTCGTAGCCTGCCGTGTAGGGGCTGACCATGCGCTCATTCGCAGCAGTGCTGCGCATCGGTCCGGCGGGCGTGTGCAGGGCCGCAGCGAGGCGTGCCAGCAGCGCCGGAACGCGCTCCTTGTCTGGCACGCCGTACAGCACGGCATACGCGTTCGCGTGCTCGGAAATGGTCTTCAGTTCCAGGACGCCGGCACCATACAGACCGAGGTCCTCATTGAACAAATGATGATTGATCGCCTCGCGGAGCTGCGCGGCATCGACTCTCATCGACTCGGCCCGGCTGGACTCTCCAACCGCCACCGCCATCTGCGCGGCCTGCTGCAATGCGCCGTAGTAATGGATGTTGGGCAGAGCTTCCGCCACGCGCTCTGCGACCGGACCCGCCCCCCGCGGTGCGAACAACCCCAGGGCGGGATCGACATTTTGCCGCAGATACTCGAGTACGCGCACCACGACCGGCCAATGCTCCCTCAGGAACGCGGCATCGCCGGTATGCCACCAATACGCATGAATCGTCGATACGTGTTGAACGGTATAGTCCGCGATGCCGGATACGAAGGCATTGCCCGGAGTCTTGAGCGGATTCGCCTGCGGCGGTATCGCGGTCGCGATGGCGCCATCCGGCCTCTGGTACCGTGAGAACAGACCGATGCTGCCGTTCAGGAAGGCAAGATCATAATTGCTGTACAACAGCGTGTCGGCGGCGACCCCAAGATCACCCGTAAACAGCAGGCGGTCACGGGTCGCCCCGTCGACGATCGTGGCCACCGTATTCGTTCCGGCGAGAAACTCGTCGAGAATCGCCGCATCGGTGAGCGGGGTATCGAGCAGCACGGCTCCATCGGGCGCCCGAACTTCCAGATCGCGGTAGGTTGCGAGCGCTCCGCTGGCGTTGGCGAGCGCCACCCACCCCGCGGACGTGCTTCCCCAGAATCCGCCCTCGGCCGGAATCTCGAAGGCTGCCACCGCGACATCATCGATGCTCACCCTGGCGGCTCGACCGCGAATTGTCGTTTCAATCGCGTACCATTCATGCTCCCGGATGACGATCGGCAGACGAACCGTCAGAATCAACTGCTGGGTGAATTGCACATAGATGCGCAGCGTATTCGCCGTGCTCTGCGCCAAGCCGTCATTCTGAGCGCACAACACGCAGCGAATACCGTCCGGCAACTGCGCGCGAACCAGCCAGGACGCCTCGTTTGCATCGATCCTCACCCTGAAACGAACCGTGTAATCCGTCCAGTCCAGCCCCCGCTGATATCCGGTGTAGGTATCCCCCCAGACCGTCGCCCCCTCGGGGCCGATCTCCCAGATCGCCGGCAGGGCGCCGGCCGGCAGCGAGGCGACATCGAGAGCGTACGCGCCGAGCGCCCAGATCTCGGTGAGCGCAGCGTCGCTGCACTCGAAACTCCCCTGGTTGCGCCCGGCGCGATTCTGGCGGAACGTCGGCAGAAAACCGACACGGCGCAGCGCGGCCGTTCCGCTCCCCGTGAACTGCAGCGCCTGGAACCTCTGCCCGCCCTGAATCAGTCTGTTGAGAATCCGTCCCTTGCGCAGCGGGATCCGCTCCACCCTCGACAGATCCGCCGCGCCGGCGCACCCCACGAAGGAAATCTCCTTGGGCGCCGCGGCGGTCGTCCCCGGTTTACCCGGAGCCGGCCCGTCCCCATCCGGAAACAACCACGGCAACGCCTGAGAGTAGATGGTCGTCAGCCGCACCTCCCCTGTCAAATCCAGCACATCGAACAGTGGGCGGCCACCGACGATTCGGCCGTAATCGAGCACGATGGTCGCGGGTCGGTCCTCGGCGACTGTGATGATCGTCGTGCCCGAGCGGGCCAAGCCGCTCGGGTTATGCACATTCCCCGTGACCACATGCACCCGCTGCGGCCCAAGTGTGCTGCAGACAGCCGGGTTCGGGATCCATCGACCATCCGCCACTGCCGCACGCCAGCGCCTGCCGGAGCGGGCAACGGCGGACAGACTGACGCTGAGCCCGCCCGCCGCCAGCGCCTGCAGCACGTTGCGCCGGCTCGTGCCCACTACCGGCTCACACACCCAGCGGGAACGCGCCTCATGAGCGACACCGGCGTTTCGCTGCGCACCATAGCCTAAAAAAGCGCGACCACACGCACGCCGCAGGTGCGCGGTGGCTCGAATTCATAGTTGTTACCAGGCGCCGTAGGGTTGCGGGCGGCATCCGCCAGCGCCGCCACATTGGAGAAGTTCCGCACGTTGGGCTGCACCGGGCGCCAGAGCGTCTCACGGCCCCCGAATCGCCCCGCGCATGCCGCCGCGCCGCTGCCGCAGTCATCGCCACTCCGGTTCGATCAGAAGACGGGCGGTGAGCCGCCGCGTCAAAGCCCGAGGAGCCTGCGAAGGCGCGCCGCATCCGCCGCACCGCCGGCAAAGTCGTCGAACGCGCGTTCCGTGACCCGGATGATGTGATCGCGGATGAACGGCGCGCCTTCCCGGGCGCCATCTTCCGGATGCTTCAGACAGCACTCCCACTCGAGAACGGCCCATCCCGGATAGTCGTACTGAGCCAGCTTGCTGAAGATCGCAGTGAAATCGACCTGTCCGTCACCGAGAGAGCGGAACCGTCCTGCGCGGTCGACCCAGTTGAGGTATCCACCGTACACCCCCGTACGACCATTGGGGCGGAATTCCGCATCCTTTACGTGAAAACATTTGATGCGCGTGTGGTAAATGTCGATGAAAGACAGATAATCGAGCTGCTGCAGGACGAAATGGCTGGGATCAAACAGAATGTTCGCCCGTGGATGCCCCCCGACCGCATCGAGAAAGCGCTCGAAACTCGCACCGTCGTGCAGATCCTCGCCCGGATGCAGTTCGAACGCCACATCGACACCGGCGTCATCGAATGCATCAAGAATGGGCCGCCAGCGCCGCGCGAGCTCCGCGAACGCCGCGTCGATCAGCCCAGCCGGCCGCTGCGGCCAGGGATAAAACAGATGCCAGGCAAACGCGCCCGAGAAGGTCGCATGAGCCTGCAACGACAGGTTGCGGCTTGCCCGCGCAACCAGCTTCATCTGATTCACCGCCCATTCCTGACGCTGCTGCGGCTTGCCGTGCAGTTCGGCCGGCGCGAAACCCTCGAACAACTCGTCGTAAGCCGGGTGAGTCGCGACCAGCTGTCCCTGCAGATGCGTTGCCAGCTCACTCACCACAAGTCCATGAGCCGCCAGTACACCCTGCAGCTCGGCGCAATAATCCTTGCTCACGGCCGCCGTCTCCAGATCAAACAGGCGCTTATCCCAGCTCGGAATCTGCACGGATTTATAACCGAGATTCGCGGCCCAGCGCGCCATGTGTTCCAGCGTGTTAAACGGCGCCGAGTCGGAAGCGAACTGGGCGAGAAAAATTCCAGGGCCTTTGAGTGTCTTCATATTCTGCTGCTCAGTCCACCTGAACCCATGCCGAGCGCGCGCTGCTCTCGATCGCCCTCTCGATGAAGGTCATGCCACGAACTGCCGCTTCGATGCCGCAGAGCGTGTCACTCCAGGCCTGCTCGTCACCCTCGCCACGACGGCGCAGGAGCCCGGCGAAATCCCGATAGATATTGGCGAAGGCCTCGATGTAACCCTCCGGATGGCCCGCGGGCAGGCGGGTCGCCTGCCTGGCGGAGCCACCAAGATATCCGCAGCCCGCATGCCGCGTTTCGGTCGGCCGGTCCGGCCAATGGACCGTCAGGCGATTCGGTTCCTCCTGCTTCCAACCGATCGATCCCTTGCTGCCGTACACACGCAGCTCGAGCCTGTTGCGCTCACCGATCGCGATCTGACTGGCATGCAGCACCCCCGGCGCGCCGTTTCCGAGACGCAGCAGAACATTGCAGTCGTCATCCAGCGCGCGACCGGGCGCTATGCACGACAGCACGGCGGAAACGGCCGCCACGTTCTGGGCGGTGACATATTCGACGAGGTTGAACGCATGCACGCCGATATCACCGATACAGCCTCCGGCTCCGGCCCGCGCAGGATCGGTGCGCCAGGCAGCCTGGCGGTTGCCGCTCAGTTCCAGGCGCTCGCTGAGCCAGCCCTGCGTGTACTCGACGACCACCTTGCGAATGTCTCCGATGGCGCCGCTGCGGCAAATGTCCCGTGCCTCTCGTACCAGCGGATAGCCGGTATAGGTATGGGTCAGAACATAGAGTTTCCGACTGCGATTCACCTCGTCGCGCAGCGCCACTGCTTCCCGAAGCGTGGCCGTGGCGGGTTTATCGCTCACGACGTGGAACCCGGCTCGGAGCGCATCACGCGCCGCATCGAAATGGAGCACGTTCGGCGTCACGATGGCCACGAAGTCCGCGCCGCCCGGCTGCAGCGGCTCGCGCGCCAGCATTTCCGGGTAGTTCCGGTAGGTACGTTCCGGTGCGATGCGATAGTTTCGACCCGCTTCGGCCGATTTTTCCGGGCGTGAACTGAAAGCGCCCGCCACCAGCTCGATGTCCCCGTCCAGCTGCGCCGCCATGACGTGCACCGGGCCAATGAAGGATCCCGGCCCTCCTCCCACCATCGCCATCCGGCATCGACGCATTGCGGCCTCTAAATTGATTCTTTCTCTATATGAAAACGTTATCATCCAGCGGTCTCGACGGTCAATCGCAATGCTCCATCTGCGGACACCGGCTGCGCCGACTGGGGAGGCGCGGCAGCCCGGGCGCCGCGGGCCCCTTTTTGCCGGATGCGACTGCCTCTTTTCGAGTGACCGGCATCCGAGCACGCGGCATCACGGCCCGGGTATCCGCGTCTCGGGCGCCACCACCGGCCGCCGCAGCGCGCCGGAGGACAGAAGCCAGGCGCATGTCGAGGCTGCCAGTGCGGCAGCGGTCAGGACGGACCGTGCCCGCTCTCCGGTCATCCACATGAGAGCCGACATCACCAGTGGTGTCAAAAATTGCCCGACCATTTGGCACGAATACCAGACGCCGGCGTAGGCACTGCGGTCCCTGGGCCCGGCAAGGCCGAGCACGAAAGTGACGGCCGTCGGGAGCAGCAACCCACCGCCGATCTGCTGCACCACCAGGCCGATGGCGATCACCGGGACATCCCTGCCCAAGGCCATGACCGCCAGTCCTGCGCCCATCAGAGCCATCGCCACTGCGATCAGCGTACCCACCCGGATGTGCGTCAGCTTGCGCGACAGCAGCGCGCCCAGGGGACCGATGAGCAGACCCAACGCGGTCACATTGGCCGCAGTGCTGGGCGCAGCCGCGCCGTGCTCCTTCAGCAGGAACGCCACTTCGACTGCCGAGACATAGAAGAAAAGCGATCCGGGCATCTGGATTGCCGCCACCAGCAGCAGGTGTCTCAAGGGCGGCAGGCGCCCGCGGCCTGCTTCGGCCAGGCGCGGCGGCTCGAACAGAAAAACTTTGGCGAGCAGCACCCAGAGCAGACTGATGGCGTACAACCCAAACGTCATGCGCCAGCTCACATCTCCAATCCAGCCGGTGATAGCGATGAGCACGGCACCGATCCAGGGCAGGAGCATGACCTGATAGGCATACCACTTTTGACGCGCATCACCGGAAAAGTACGCGGAGACCAGAGTGACCGCCGAAGTCGCCAGACCGGCCTCGGCTACGCCGACCAGCAGCCGGCTGGCCAGGATCGTCTCGAGCGACCGCAGATAAATCGGCGCCGTTCCGGCGATGCCGTAGAGGCTGAGCGAAACCAGGAGCAGCCGACGCGTGCCGAATCGGTTCGCGACCAGACCGGCAACAGGCGCAAGCAGCGCCAGCAACAGCGCCGGCGCCGTCAACAGCAGCGGCACGAGCACGCGAGCGTACGGCGCCTCAGGGAAGCTGGCCTGCATCGTGGGCAGGAGCGGCGCCATCAGCATGGCGCCCATCATGCTGAAAAGCGGCACCGTAATGAGGATAACGCCCTGGACAGTGCCGGCGGTCCGCGCAGTGCGCGGGGCGAGTTCGCCTGGTGCCACGGGAGAAGCCATCACCGGCAGCCGGCTGCCCGACGATGACGCAGACATGGCCGATGAGCGCCACCGTGGTGCGTCCATGGCATGGCATCGCTCATCTTGATCCCGCGACCGTGCGCACCACGTGGGCATCCCATGCCCTACAAACTCCACACGGGACCCGCGGATCCCGTTGCGGCCGATGCGCGGTCAGATCTCCCGCCGGGAACCGATTGACGTTCTGGTATAATTCTCGTTTGCCGTACGGAGCAGGCGGATCAGGGCGATGGCAACCATTCATGATGTCGCGGCGCGCGCCAAGGTATCGACCGCAACGGTTTCTCGTGTCCTCAGCAACCCCGACATCGTGGCCGAAACCACCCGGCGGAGGGTCTTCAAGGCGATCGAGCAGCTCGGTTACATGCCGAACGCAGCGGCCAAAACGCTGCGAACCGCCGCGACACGCAAGCTTCTCGTCACAGTGCCGGACATCGCCAATCCATTCTTTTCGCTCATCATTCAGGGGATAGAGGAAGCGGCGCAGCGGGAGGGCTACTCCGTGCTGCTTGGTGACACCAATCATGACATGGAGATCGAGGAACGGTACGGGCTGATGCTGCAGCGTCGCGAAGCCGACGGCCTGATTTTCCTCGGCCATCGCCTGCCGAACACGGTAAAAGCCTGGATGCAGGATCGCTCCGGCCTGCCGCCGGTCGTCAACGGCTGCGAATACAGCCCGGATCTCGGTGTGCCCAGCGCGCATATCGACAATGCCCGCGCCTCCGCGGAGATGATGGATCACCTCTTCGGGCTCGGACACCGACGCCTCGGCATCATCACGGGACCGCTCGCGAGTCCGCTCAGCCGGGACCGCCTGCGGGGCGCGATCGGCCGGGCCCGCGCCCAGGGTGCCGCGCGTTGGGTGACAGTCGTCAACGGAGATTTTTCCATCGAATCGGGGATTGCCGCGGCCGCGCGCCTGCTCGCCCAGCCCAAACCCCCGACGGCGGTCTTCTGCTTCAACGACGAAATGGCCATCGGCGTCCTCGAGTACCTCCACAGGCACGGCGGCAATGCGCCCGAGACACTCTCCGTGGCCGGATTCGATGATATCCGCTTTGCTCGCTATGCCGCGCCGCCGCTCACGACGATTGGCCAGCCCATGCTCGATATCGGGCGCGAAACGGTCCGGCTGCTGCTCGGAGTATTGCGGGGGTCTATCGTCAATCCCGTCTCTGTCACGCTGCCCCATAAGCTCGAGATCCGCGCCAGTACGGGTGCGGTGCCGCGAGCCCGGATTCAGGGCCCGAAAATCAACAGCCGAGCCGTTCCGCGCACCACCGTGGGATAGCCGTGCGGATTGAGACGATTGTGCGGGTTGTAGCGTGGCAGGGAACGGCCGAATGGGCCGAACTTCGCGGTCATGACGAACACCCGATGGGTGTTCGGATCGAGCGCCATCGAGCGACCGTTGGGCCCCGTTTTCACCTGCTGCAGGACCACCAAGCGATCCGGCGTCACCTCGCGCGCCACGGTCAGCGTCCCGGAGCCGTTGGCGGCAAACACATCGCGCGTTACCGGATCATATCTCGCCGAGTCGGTGCCTGCGCCAGTCGGCACCGACCCTATGACGCGGCCGGAAACCGCCGAAATCATCACCATGATGCGATTCTGACAGGCTGCAAACAGTCTCCGATGGAGACGATCGATCGCCAGCGCGCCTGGATGCACGCACCGCCCCATCGGCCACACTCCGGTCACTTTCAGCGACCGGGTATTGATCCGTGCCAGTTTGCTCACGCTCGACACATTGTCGAATATATGCCCTCTGTCGTCCGCCACCGGGAATTCCGGTACTCCCGGCAACGCGATGTCCGCCAGCCGCCGGCCGGTGACCGCATCGATCGCGGTCACGTCATGCACGCCCGGATACTTGCCGTTGAAGGTGAACACGCGTTTGGTCACCGGATCGTACACGATGGCATCCGTACCCCGGTCAGTGGACGTCGAGCGTAAGATCTCCAGGTTCGACAGCCTGAATGTCACCACGGAGGCAGGAATTTCCCGCGAGATGAATCCGAGCCCCAGCCGGTTCGACACCGCCACGCCGTGCACCAGACCCACCCCCGGCCAGTCCGCCGCCGCCGGGACGGTTCCGACCTCGCGCAGCGTGTCGATATTGATCACGATGATGCCGGAATTGTTCGAAATGAACAGCTCCCGCTTCTGCGGATCGATCTTCAGATAATCCCACCCCGTCACCTGTGGCAGCGGCACCACCTTCACCAGGTGGTAGCCCGCAGCCCGTGCATGCGGGCCGATGCAGCCGAGCAGCGCCCCGAGCACCACCGTGGCGCCGAGCCGTAGTTTTTTCAGCACACCCCGTGCCGCGTCACCGTCACCCATGGCTGCGACCCCTCCCTCAGAACCGATCGAGGATCGTCACCCCGAAAGTCCGAGGCGGCTGAAATCCGACGTTGTAGGTACCAGGTTGGCTGAGAGGTGGCGAAAAGCTTTCGCTCTCATCCGACATCGCTACCGTGTTCTGCACATTTCGTACCCATAGGTCGACGCTCCAGCGGCCCTTATTCGGCGCGTAAATCAGATGCGCGTTAGTGATGTCATGAGCCGGCTGGTAGCTATCCGGTACATTGAAGAAGTCGAAGTACTGCCCAGTCTGAAATTTCGTGTCGACCCGAGGTGTCAGCGTTCCGTGATCGACCGGGAATGTGTGCTGGAAGCTCGCAGTGAGCGACAGAGCCGGTGACTGCACCAGTTGATTACCGCCGATGTTGAAAGTCTGATTAAGAGCATTTGACAGAATTTGTCTGTCATACTTGGCGTGCAGCCATGTGGCATTCAGATCGAACCGCCCAATCATCCCGATCGCGGCGAACTGCGTCTCGACGCCATAGATATTGGATTGCTTCGCGTTGAAGGTAAAGACGCCACCCTGATTGGACGCCTGCACCTGCTGGTCCGCGAAGCTCGAAAAGAATCCATCTAAATTCAACAGGACGTGGTCGCCGAAAAACTTGTTCTTGCTGCCGATTTCGTAGGTCTTCACGAACTCGGGCGAAAACGGCTCAATGGTGGTTGGCAGCAACGGCCCGCCCGTGCAATTGCACGGAATATTAAGGTTAAACCCACCCGTAGAGTAGCCTGTATTGAATGTTGCGTACACCATGTTGTGGTCGGTAATCTTCCAACTTTCGCCGAGATGCCATGTCCATTCGTTATCCGAAATGGTGTTGCGCGCCGGGAAGATACCGTCCCCCGGAGACGTCAGGTCCGTCCGCGCTATGTGGTCATTGGTATACCGCAGTCCCGCGCTGAAAGTGGTCGCACCCATGTGCCAATCCGCTTGGCCGTATCCGGCCATCGATCTTTGCGAATCGTTGTACAAGAATTGCACAAAAGGAGGTTGGGTCGGCGTCGCGGCATCTCCAAAGCTCGAGCAGTTACAGCCGATATTCGACCGCCAATAGAAGAGGCCTCCCTGCCACGTAATTCGCTGATTTTCGCCGGAACTCAGCCGGATCTCGTCGTCCACGGTAACGGGATTCAGCGACGAGACGAGCTCGATCGTAGGGGGAATTCCGTACGCAGTGCTCGCATCGAGTCCCACGACCGGTCCGGAATGGAAGTAATCCATGTGGTCGTAACCACCGAGATAGGTCAGCGTCATTCCCCATGGCAGGTTGTCGTAAGTGAGCCGCCACTGCGTCAGCTTGTCTGTGATGCGGACCGAATTCGGTAAACCGAGATTATATACGCGAGTATCCAATTGCGAGAGGGGAATTGCCACGTGAGTAGGAAACAGCTGCGCGTTGGCCGGTAAATCGACGATATTGTCAGTCGGTCCCGACCCGCCGACGTGTGTCATCTGGAAGCTGGCCAGAATCTTGAGGTGGCTGGTCGGCTCATAAGCCACCTTTATGCGCCCGGATTTCGCGTTACGGTCGTCAGCCTGGCCGAAGCCGGCAGCGAGGGTGTGGTACCCCGAGTGCTGTGCAGAAAAGAACGCGAATCGCACCTGCAGCTTCCGGCTGATCGGTACGTTGACAGCCCCCTGGGAGTCGATTCTGTTGTAATTTCCGAAGGTCAGCTGCGCGTAACCACCGAATTTCCTTCCAGGGTTGTTGGTAATGACGTGAATCAGACCTCCGGTCGAGTTGCGTCCGAACAGCGTGCCCTGCGGGCCGCGGAGAATCTCGATGCGCTTAACGTCGTAGATTGCATCGTTGAATATCATGTTCGTGTTGTAATAAAACCCGTCAAACGAGATGGGCACCGACGGCGCTACTAGTCCGGCGCCGCCGAATCCCTGTCCGCCCGAGATGCCACGCATGACTATGGAGCCGGCTCCGTTGCCCGTATCGAAGCTCAGGCTGGAGTTGCTGTTGGCGAGGCTCTGAATATCCACCACGCCCTTGGTAAGCAGCTGCGTCTGCGAAAGCACCTCCATAGAGATCGGCGTTTTCTGCTCATTCGTCCGTACCCGTTCGGCGGTGACGATGACCTCCCTCAGAGTCGTGGAGTTCGTTACGGGCGCCGCGTGGCCGAGGCGCGGCAAGAGCAGGCACAGAACCAGCGGCGTCGCGAGCAGGATGACGCTGCGTGGGCCGAACCGGCGAACCTCCGGCTTCACGCCGGATGACGACGGGACCTGTGTGCGTGCGCGACGACGGAATTCATTGTCCAACGGGCTTGCGAAACTGCCGAACCACATGCTGCATCCCCCTCATTCTTGCGCCGGGCAGGCGCCATGCAAGTAATCACTCCAGAGATATTTTAATGCAATCGTTTACAGTTTCAAGCCATGGTTCGGTACTAGAGGCTATTTTCAAGTGCTTTCTCTGGCCAAAATGCGCCACGGAAACCGCATTTTTCTGTAAAGCGTTTCAATCCGGACCCGAAATCGTTCGTCGGCACGCCGGCCTCTTATGGCCCGGGCACCACCCCGCGTCCGGTGCGCATTTCCGCGGCGTTGCACGCGGCAGATTGTCGTCCGTTGGCTTCATCATCGATTCGAGTTGCGAACGCGCATGACGGACTCAACGGTCCCGGCACACGCTGCGAGGGCGGATGCGCCTGCCACCGGACCAGGCAGCTAGGCGTGCAAGCGCCACTGGTTCACGACGGCCACACCCTCCCGCCGGCGGCCCGCGCCGCCGCCGATGCGGATTCCCGTTTTTTCTGCGACGGCCGCTCGAGCACGGTTCAGCCGAGCTCGATCAATGCGATACTGGCGGGCGCGAGCGCCAACTCGAGCCTGCCGTCCTCCACAGGCATCCGGTGGGTGATCTGTCTGGCGCCGGCCTCGCGCAACGCGCGGATCTGCGTCACCGTGGGATATGCGGGCGAGCCCATCGCCGCGTATGCCGCGGCAACCGGATCGCGGACGGGATCCACGACCGTCACCTGCGCGGTGGCAGTGGCCACGCCGCCGACTTTCAGGCTGAGCGGCAACAGCGGTCCGCCGGCGAGCCTTTCGGCCCGTGGCGCGGCCGCCGGAGTGCCCGCGCCAGCCTGCCGGTGGCGCCCAGCCTCCAGATGCCAGGCCATGATCGCAAGAGAGCCGTCGGACCGTCGGGTCGCCAGCACCGGCCCCGCCCCAGTGAGCACCCGCAGCTCTCCCAGCCGGCGCAGCAGCGTGAACGCCTGGAACGTCGGCCGGGGGACCCCACGAGTGCCGATCATCCCGTACGTGTCGTTCATGAAGCTCCGATTCGGCCCGCGCTCTTCGAACACGTTGCAGAACGTCCAGTACGACATGGTGTCGGTCAATCCGGCGCAATCCCGGATCATCTGCGCGATGAATGCCGGATCGGTGGAACTCCACTCCGAGACCACCAGTGGCACATGCGGATAGCTCGAGGCACGGATTTGCCGGTTCGCCTGCTCCAGGGCACGCGGCATGACCTGATCGTACGGATATTCGTGGGCCCGCCCGAAGATGTTCTCCTGAGGATCATCCGGATAGATATGGGTGGATACAAAGTCCACCGGCGTGCCGTGCGTGGCGCAGTCGGAGAGAAAGTCTGCGATCCACATCGTCATCGCCGTCGCGGGGCCGCCTACCTGCAGCCGCGGACTGACGCTTTTCAGTGCCGCGGCCGTGTGTCGATAGAGTTCGAAGTACTGCTGCTTCGACCCCGACCAGAAGCTCAGATTCGGCTCATTCCAGCACTCGAAGCGCCACTGCGCCACTTCCTCCAGTCCGTAGCGCTCGACCAGATGATGTGCGAACGCGGCAATCAGCCGTTGCCAGTCGCTCATGCGCCGTGGAGGCGAAGTGTTGCCGCGATACCAGAAGACGGTATTGGCGGAGCTCGCCATGGGTCCCGGCATGAAGCTGAGCTCGACGTACGGCTTGACCCCGATCTCGAGCATCCGATCATAAATCTGATCGACAAACACGAAATTGGTCCGTGGTCCGCTCGAGTCGACGCCGGTGCACACTGCCAGGTCGTCATCCAGCACGCCGTGAAAGCGCACCGCCTGGATGCCCGCCTGCCGATGCGCCAGCTCCAGATCACTTTGCCACTCGGCCCGCAGCGCGAGCGCCGCATGCCCGGACCCGGCGCAAGCCTGCCAATAATGGGGGAACGCCCCGGTCGAACGGTGAGGCTGGATGAGGATTTCCCGCGTCGCGGATGCCCTCCGGGACGAGGCCGAGGCGACCGACATAGAGCCGAGCGCAGCCACGGAAGAGGAGACGAATTCCCTGCGATTCATCGCGCTCCCCTCTCTACGCCGCTCCGGTTTTTCGCCCGGTGTGGGCCGTGTGGCTTGCGATGAAATACCAGTCGACGCTCGATGTGCATGATAGGCGAGTCTGAGGACTGCAGAATGGTCAGTGTCGTGCCGTCATGCGAAAAGACGTAAGTGCTCATAGTGGTGATCTTCTTCCCGAAGAGCCTGGATTGTCCGTCGACGATCAACGTGCAGTTCTGCCAGGTCGCAGCCACCGAAGTGGGCACACTGTAGAGTTTCGATCGCGTGTGGGTCGGATACCGCACGCCATCCGCCTTGAACGAGTAGGCCCAGCGCTCGTTGAGGTGAGCGCCCCGGAAAGCCCAGTACTGGTAGACACGCCCGTCCGTGGAGTGCAGCCGAAGGTCCACGGCGCGCACTTCATAGTATGGATTGAACCCGAGCGAGCGAATGTTGAAGCTGGCGCGGGCAGTCAGCTTCCACGACCCTTCCAACGGACGGCAGCTCTGGGCGCTCGCCGTCGCTGGCAACGCTGCGAGCAGCAGCGATACCAGCAACGGGCCGCGCCGCCGTCCGCGGCGCGGCAGGGAAACGGGCAGGGGAGAACGGTCCCGCCTTCTCCGACCCACTGTGCACCATCCCGCGCTCATGGGCCCGCACCCGATTGAGGTGAACCGCAACCGACCCGACACCCGGCGCAGGTCGCCTGTGGCACAGCCCGGACCGCGAGCGGATTGCTGCGGAATTCGTCGTCGTACATGTGTCTCATCTGTTCACCAGGTTGGCCATGTGCTGCAGATCGCCGGCACGATAGCGGCGCCAATTGGCTCTCAGCAGCGGAAAGAGCGCTCGTATGGATCCTTCGTGACGTCCAGCCATATGTGGAGTCAGAATGAGGCGCGGTACCTCCCAATAGCGGTGCTCCGGACCCAGCGGCTCATCGTTCACCGCATCGAGCGCCGCGCCGGCGATGCGTCCGTGACGCAATGCGTCGATGAGGGCATCATCATCCACGAGACTTCCCCGGGCGACGTTGATCAGGAACGACGTGGATTTCATTGCCGCGATGACCTCTCGGCCGATGATTCCGCGTGAGCTGGCGTCGGCCGGCGCGAGCAGCACGACGTAATCCGCCTGCTCCACCGCATCGCGAAGGTCCTCCCGCGGCCGGATGCGGTCAAATCCCGCAACCTCGCGAACGGTACGACTGATCCCTTCGACTCTCATCCCGAGCGCCTTGCACTTCAAGCTGAGCGCAGCGGCGATGGCGCCCACTCCGACAATCAACAGCGTCGAGTCGGCGAGCAGTTGCGCGTTCCACGGTTGCCATGCGTGCGCCGCCTGATTCCTGACGATGCGCGGCAGATCGCGCGCGAGTGCCAGCATCAGCGCGATTACGGCCTCGGAGACCGGTGTCCCATGAAAACCCCGCGCGTTGGTGAGCGCGATGCGCCGCGCCGCCTCCTCATCGAGCTCGATCCGGTCCGTACCGGATATCAGGGCCTGTATCCACCGCAGCGATCGCGCCGCCTCGAGCAGTCGACGCTCGGCGAAGAAGGTGAACAGCACTTCGATGTCCGGGATGACCCGCAGCGCCTTGCCGACATCGTGCTCAGTCGTCAGCTCGATGCCGTCGAGTCCGGAAAGCTCGCCGACCAGATCCCGGGTCATTGCCGCGTCGGACGGCACCATCAACATCGCGCGAACCATGATTTACACCCTTTCCCGTTTGACGCCCCGGAATGCTGTGCCGCGTGCCGTCATCATCGTGCGCGCATCGAACGGGACCGCGCAGGCAGCCCCTGCCGTCTCCCGAACCCGCAGCCCGGCGGCGGGCTTCGACGATGCCGGACAAGTGCCCCGGAGCTCCGATCGAGGCATCGCCGGCGCATCATCGAGCCTTCTTGTGCCCGGCCACCCCCAGGACTCCTGGGTGCCCGAAGACCGATAGCGGATGCGGCCCATGGACGCTCTCGGCATGCCTTCGTCAACCGATTTCGAAAATGCGCTTGTCGGTGCAGTGCAGCGACTCCGGCATGCCGCTGGTCACCAGCACGTTGTCACACAGCGAGGCGAAGGACGTGCCCACTACCACGGGTGGGTGGACGGCAAGACACATGCCAGAGGCGAGCGTCATTGGCTCGTCCTCGCGGATGAGGGGACGTTCCACCAGGTCATAACCTTGTCCATGAGCGTAAAGGCGTCGATCGGCTGCGATTCCCTCGGCAGCCGTATACTCTCGATACCGCCGATCGATCTCCCTGCAGGACGCTCCCACCCGCATGAGTCCGATGAGAAATTCCTGCAGCCGGCGCGCCCTTTGGAGAGACTCCTGCAACTCGGGCCATGCCGAGCCGAAGACGATCGTGCGCGACAGCTCGACAAAATAGCCGTCAGGGCTTCCATTCTCGATCAGAATGGACAGGGCGTCTCCGGCCTGGATGCGCCGACCCTGGTTTTCATCGCCGCGGATGAATGCAGGCATTCCCCGTGAAGCCGAGCCCGTGAGGATGATCCCGAAATGACCGCCTCGTCGCCTGGCCTCGTACTCTCCAAGAGCCGAGACTTCAAGGTCGCGCATGCCGACCTTGGCCTGGGAAAGCACCGCGGCGAAGACCTCGTCCTGAAGGCACGCCGCCGCGCGAATGCGCGTCTGTTCTTCCTCGCTCTTTACGGCCTTGGCGCCGTCGAAAAATTCGCTGTCGTCGATGACCTCGATCGTGCCGTCCTGATCGAGAGTATTGAAAAACCCCGACGGCATGCCGCCGCCGTTGATCACCGCAATCCGGCGGCAGCCATGCCTGCGCAACACGTCGGCGACGATGCGTGCCTCGTAACCCTGCGTGAAGGGCACCGAGGGAAAGGTCGACACCGAGTACACGTCGCCCACGCCCACGTAGCCCGACTGCTCCCCATCCAGCTTGCGGTGTTCTCCTGCCGCCCCGTGCTCCACGACGGTCATCAGGTCATCGCGGTGAACGACGACGATGCGACGGTAAAAGAGCGCAGAATCAGTCAGCCAGCGCAGATATCCAGCTAGATCGTTGTCGCACCCGAATACCACGAGCGCGCCTGCGTCCAGTTCCCGCAGCCTCGTGCGCACGAGCTCGACCCGCCGGCTCAATTCGCTCCTGGAAATTGACGGCAGACGATGTTCCGTTGGCATGGTTGCACCTTAGATCTCGTGGTCGTTACAGGTTGCCTGCGCGCGCCTATGAGCCCGGCACCGCCCGTTGCACGCGAATCGCATCCCGCGGCGTAGCATCGACGCGCCGGGCCGCGGACAGATGTCCCACCGCAGTCGGCCCCACCTTTCCAGGGAAATCGTGCCGCCACATCGCGCCCCCGGGATTCGTCACGCCGCGACAGCCTCGGCCACCGCAGCATCCTCGGCCCCGGCCATGCGGTCGACGCTGACAGTCAGGGCCGACTCAGGCGCGACCATCGGTTGCCGTGTCCTGACTTTCCGCACGAGAGCCGGGGATATCCGGGCAGGCAACCGCGGGTAGCCGGAAAACGCGACTCGCATTGTCCGCCTCGATTGCCGCTCGCTCGGAATCCGACAGCGCAAACGCGCTGATGCGCTCGACCGCTGCCTTCGTGTCCTCGAATGGGTAATCTGCCGCGAACAGCACGCGCTCGATGCCCAGCGTGTCGATTGCGAGACGCAGCGCCGGTGCCCAGTTCATGCCGCTGGTGGTGATACAGAAGTGCTCCCGGAAGTACTCGCTCGGCCGACGTTGCAGCGGACGGGATCGGTGGCCCCAGCCGCCGCCGTAACCGTGATGGGTGTCGATGCGGTCGAGAAAGAACGGAATGCCCTCACCCATGTGACCGATGACCAGACGCAACCGTGGATGGCGATCGAGAGTGCCGCTGAAGATCAAGCGCAACGCGTGCAGGCCCACTTCGACCGCGTAGCCCCAGATCGCCCCGACCAGGCCCTGGTCGAGGTAAGGAGCCACCATCGCGGGCGAAGGCGCCCGCGGATGGATATAGATCGGCACGTCGAGGCGCTCGGCCGTGTCCAGAATCGGCTCGAAGCGCTCGCCATCGAGATACTCGCCACCCGTATGGGAGTTGATCACCGCGCCACGCAGACCGAGGGTGCGCACGGCGCGCTCGAGCTCCGCCGCTGCAAACACCGGATCCTGAGGAGGAATTGCCGCCAGGCCGGCAAATCGGGTCGGATGCCGTGCGATGGCCGAGGCGAGCCGGTCATTGGCCAGCATCGCCAGCTCTCGCGCCTCTCCGGCATCGAAGATCTGTACTCCAGGGGAGGCCAGCAGCAGCAGCTGCAGGTCGATACCCGATGCATCCATGTCCGCAAGCCGGCGGTCATCGAGATCCGTCAGGACCGCCAGCCATGGGGGCGGCCCAGCCCGCCCTGAGCGGGGTGCCGGCGCAGTCAGCCCGAAAACGAATGCTTCGCCCGGCTCCTCGCCCAGATGACCACCCAGCACACGCCGGGCCGCTGTCCAAATCTCCGGCAGCGTGAAGCCCTCCTCAACCGCTATTCGCCGCGCGGGCCGTCGGGCAGTCTTCGAGTGTGTATCTGGCGCCATGTTCATGGTGGCGGCTCCCCCCGGATCTTCGGATGCCAGCATCTGAGCCTAGCGCGCCTTCCGATTAGAATCAACATTCTGATGCGAATCCGGGCTCACCCGCTGCGATTCAGCGGCGGTCACGACGACCCGCATGGGCCAACTCGCGCGACACCCGGCATTCCCGTTTGCTTCAGCGCGAGCACTGCTGATGGGTGATCCGCTGCGATACGCATCGTCGATCGTTGTCCCGCCGTGATGACGTCCAGGCTTCTGGATCGCGTGTTCCTTCCAACGTACGCGCCGAAGTCGCCTTCTTCGGCAACGCAGCCGCGAAGCGCCGACCGGAGGCCATGACACCTCCCGCACGAGGGCTACCGCAACGGCCGCCGGGCGTGGCCCGATCTCTCGACGAGGCTGACGGCAGGACTAGATCAGATGCCGCGGCAGGATCGGTAGTGAGCGCAGCCGCCGTCCGGTCGCGTTGAAGATGGCATTGGCGATCGCCGCGTTCATGCCGCTCGGTCCGAGCTCACCCACGCCCTTGATCCCCATCGGGTTGATCACCTCATCCCGCTCCTCTAGCAATATCGCCGTGACGGACGGCACGTCAGCATTGACCGGAATGAGGTAATCGGCGAATGATCGGTTGATATAGCGGGCCGAACCCGGGTCGACGATGGTCGCTTCGTGCAGGGCGCTGCCCATGCCCCAAATCATGCCGCCCGTGAGTTGGCTGGCGGCCGTACGTCGGTTCATGATGGTGCCTGCGGCAAAAACGCCCAGCACACGCGGAACCCTGATCTCGCCGGTCAGCACGTGAACGTGCACCTGCACAAAATGCGCTCCGAGAGACAGGGCGACGTGCGTTCTGCCGTGCACGCCGCCGCCGAACGCCGGGATGCCTTGGCGAAGCCGCTCGATCGCACCGGGCGGGGCATCCGGAACGATGTAGGCACCTTCCGCGTCCACCAGCCCGCCGATGCGTTCTACGAGCGAGGCGATCGGCAGCCTTGCTCCGCCGGCCACGAGGCATCCATCCATCAGCTGAGCCGCCTGTAGCGACGGATCCGTTCCAAAGAGCGGATCCTGCCGCGCCGCTTCGAGCAGCCGATCGCGGATCATCGCGCAGGCGCGGGTAACCGCATTGCATGTCGTTGCGGTACCGTTTGAAGCTGCGGCGATGTTGCTCGGTGGAAGCCGGGTGTCGCCGAGCTCGACCTCGACGCTGGCAAGGGGAAGCCCCAGTGCCGCCGCCGCAGCCTGAGCGATGACGGTGTACGCGCCATTGCCGATCTCGTGGAATGCGAGCTGCACGCGTGCGCGTGCTTCACCGTCCAGAGAAACCCGCGCCGCGGATGCACCCAGGACAGCCGGATAGGAGGCCGCAGCGCAGCCGTATCCGACTCGCCATTCCCCCATCCTGTGCGTACCGGGTTGCGCCGGTCGGTCGCTCCACCCGAATTGGCGTGCCCCTTCATCGAAGCAGCGCATCAACGACCGGGAGGAGTAGGCACGCCCGTCGATCGGATCCCGGTCGGTATCGTTGCGACGGCGTAGCTCAATCGGATCCATGTGCAGCGCGTGCGCAAGCTCGTCCATCGCACTTTCCAGCGCGAACATGTAGGGCAGCTCAGCCGGGCACCGCATGAATCCCGGTGTATTGCGATCCGCGTGGACGATCGAGACCTCGGTGCGGATATTGGCGCATGCGTACATGCGTGCCGTGACTTCCGTCCCCGCGACGCTGTAGGTCGAGGGCCGCGACGTAATCTCCATGCCTTCGTGGATCAACGCGAGCAGACGGCCATCGTGATGCGCCGCCAGACGGACATGGTGGCGCGTTTCCGCCCGGTAGGTGTTGATGGTGAACGCCTGCTCTCGGCGCGCGACGAGCTTGACCGGTCGGTTGAGCCGCCTCGCCGCGAGCGCGCACAGCGCGGTGCGCGGCGTACCGGAGGTCTTGCCGCCGAATCCTCCACCACAGAAGCGTGATACGACCCGAATGTGCTCGACCGGAATCCCAAAGCAGTCCGCCAGGTATCTGCGATCGAGTACGAACTGGCTCGGCTCGTGCACCGTCAGCCGATCCCCTTCCCACCAGCAGGTGGTAGTGAGCAATTCGATCGAATTGTGATGCTGCGTCGGCGTCGCGTAGTCCGCGGCAATGCGGACCGGGGCGGACACATAAGCCGCATCGGCGTCTCCTATCCGCGGATCCTGGTGGCGCGCATTGGCCTCCTTGACGCGCCGCCGCTGCACACCCGGCGAATCGAAGCCGGCCGCCGCGCTCGATGGCTCGTAATCGATGCGCACGCACGCGGCCGCCTCGCAGGCGCCTTCGTAGCTTTGCGCAACGATCAGGCCGACGATCTGGCCATCGTGCATGACCTGAACGCTCTCCACCGTCGTGGTGGAAAGTCCGGCGAATGCGTGCGGAGTCTTGATGCAGCCCGCCACATTCTCGTGACTGAGCAGCAGGAGAAAACCGGGCACCGTCTCGGCTGCGCTACTGTCGATCCGGACGATGCGGCCGAGTGCGATCGTCGAGGTCAGCAGGACCGCGTAGGCGGTTTCCGGTGCAGGAACATCGGAAGGGAAGAGCGCCATTCCCGTGACCTTCGCGAGCGCATCGACACGGGGCAGCGGCTCACCGATCCTGGCGGAAGACGGCTCAGTCATCGGCAATGTCCATGGCGACCGCCTGGCGAATGGCCGCGACGAGGGCTCGCTTGCCCATTTCGACTTTATACGCCGTATCGGACCGCACGACTGCCTCCCGAAACGCAGCGTTCGCTGCGTCCATTGCCGCATCCACCGGGCGCATGCCCACCAGCCTGGCCTCTGCCGCGCGCGATCGCCACGGCACGGTTGCGACGCCGCCGAGTCCCACGCGCGCGTCGCGTACGACACCACCCTCGAGATCCAGCGCGACCATCGCCGATGCCTCGGCAAACTCATACGCAGCCCGGTTGCGCAATTTCACAAAAGTGGAGCGCTTCAGGCAGGCGAAGTGCGGTACCCGGACAGCGAGGATCAGTTCGCCCGGCGCGAGGACCGTCTCACATTGCGGCGTCGCGCCCGGCAGCCGGTGCAGCCCGTCGATGGGCACAGACCGTCTGCCACCGCCTCCCATGACCACGGCGCTCGCCTCCAGCGCCGCCAGCACCGGCGCGAGGTCGCCCGGATAGCTCGCCATGCATGCATCGCTGGTGCCGAGCACGGCGTGCGACGTTGCAATTCCGGCAAGCGCCTGACAGCCGCTTCCCGGTATACGGCGATTGCAGCGACTCCAGCTGATGTCGCGATAATAAGGGCAGCGCGTGCGCTGCAGCACATTCCCGGCGATGCTCGCCATGTTGCGCAGCTGCGGGCTTGCCGCCTGGTCCAGAGCCGCGACGATAGCCGGGACCTCGCGACGCAGCAGCGGATGGCGGGCGACCTCCGCCATGGTCGCGAGACCGCCGATGCTGATGATTCCGTCCGAGTCACGCGAGATCGCACGATAATCCGGGCGCAACGCCCGCAGGTCTACGAGTCGCGCGGGCGTCAGCACTTCCAGCTTTGCCAGATCGAGCAGCGTGGTGCCGCCGAACAGCGGCATCGCGGCTCCGCCGGCTCCCACGAGCAGATCGATCGCCTCCTCCGGGGTCCGCGGGCGACTGTAGGCGACCGGCCGCATGGGCTCAGTCCACCATTTTTCCGGCGGCGTCCAGCACTGCGCTGGCAATCTGCGGATAGGCGGCACACCGGCACAGGGTGCCGCTCATCCATTCACGCACCGATGACGCGTCCCTTGCGCCTCCGTCGCGAACGCAGGCGATGGCCGCCATGATCTGACCGGGAGTGCAATAACCGCACTGCAGCGCGTCATGATCGATGAAGGCCTGTTGCATCGGGTGAAGCTTCTCCGGCGAACCCACACCTTCGATTGTGGTCACCACAACATCCTCGAGCGACGCGGCAAGCGTCAGGCAGGAGAGAACCGCTTCACCGTTCACATGCACCGTGCAGGCACCGCACTGGCCGTGATCGCAGCCTTTCTTGGTCCCGGTGAGTCCCAACCGCTCGCGTAACAGATCGAGCAGCGTCACGCGCACATCATGCTCAACGGCATGAAACCGGCCATTGACGGCAAATCGCGTTGTGACGGTCGGACGGATATCCGGCACTGCTTCGCGTGACTCGCCATCCGCCCGCAGCGGCCTGGCTGCAGTCATAGCGGGACGGCTTTCCGGTGCGAGCGAGTGCCCGTCGTTCATGCGCAGTGTTCGACCCCTTGCCGGCCTCACATATTAGAGGTATTATTCTAAAATGCAAGCTCCGGTTCCACCGGACGTCGGTCTCCGCCCGTTCATTGACCAACGGAGAAGGCACAGTTGAGCTCTGGGCACCAGCATCCGCCTCCAGGCCGGCGAGAGACCGGCGCCGGAGCAGACGTCATCGACGTGCATCATCACGTTTTGCCGCCGGCGTATCTGGCGCAGAACAGCAATGAGGTCAGCAAACGCGCCCCCGGCTTCCAGCAGGTACTGCAATGGACACCGGAAAAATCGCTGGCGGACATGGATGCGGGCGGCGTCAGAACGGCGGTGCTGTCCATGCCATCGCCGATCTCGTTCGGTAATGTCAGGCAGGCGCGCGAACTGGCGCGGCTCTCGAATGACTATTCGCGACAGCTGGCACGCGCTCACCCCGGACGCTTTCAGGTGTTTGCCACGTTGCCGATGCCGGACGTCGCGGGCTCGATCGACGAGCTCGATCACGCGCTCGCGGCCGGTGCGCTTGGCGTGCTGTTGCTGAGCAACTACGACGACAGATATCTTGGCGATCCGCAGTTCCGGCCCGTGCTGCAGGAACTCGATCGTCGGCGGGCAACTGTCTATGTGCATCCGACTGCGGCGAGCTGCTGCCAGCAGCTCGTTCCGCAGCTTGCGCCGGCATTTCTGGAATTCCCGTTCGACACGACCCGCACGATTGCGAGTCTCCTTTACACCGGGTCCCTGTCCGGGTTCCGCAACATTTCATGGATCTTCTCCCACGGCGGCGGCGTCATCCCTTACCTGGCGGATCGGCTGAGCCAATGGGCAAAGGCGCGGCCCGATCTCGCGGCGTTGCTGCCTGAAGGCCCGATGGCGGAGCTGCGCCGGCTCAACTTCGACACGGCGAGCGTGACTAATCAATACGCGCTGCAGCCGCTGCTGGCCTTTGCCGGGCCCGAAAGGATTCTGTTCGGCACCGACTTCCCGTTCGTTTCCGCGACACCACAGCTTGCCGAACTGGCCGGCAACCGTCTCGATCCCGCGACGCTGAGCGCCATCCGGCACGGCAATGCGGAGCGATTGCTGCCCGCATTGCGCACCTGAGGTCGGCGTGTGGCTTCAGCTCGTGCCGGAGACGGAACTCGCGGCGCACTGTGCTGCGATGCCGACGAAGTTGCGGATGTAGGCTATTGCATGTCATAAACAAAATAATGCAACGGCGAGTCGATCGAAGTCATCTCAGCCTGCCTATTGCCGGGAGACAGTCGACATGAGAACAGTGTTCGCAGCCATCGCGGCAGCGGTCTTGACGCTCGGGCCGATGACGCCCGGTTGGGCGGGGAATGCCCCTCGGGTGCACCTCACCCAGGGCTGGCTGCGAGGCCGCGCCCAGGGTCCGGTGGAGGTCTTCTTGGGCATACCCTATGCCGCACCGCCGGTCGGCGCGTATCGTTGGCGGGCGCCGCGGCCGGCGGAACCCTGGCACGGTTCGCGCCGCGCGGATCACTTCGGCGCCAGCTGCTTCCAGCCGGTGGTGCGCAATGGGTTTGGACCCTGGACGCGGGAATATTTCCCCCATGGCGCCATTAGCGAGAACTGTCTGTACCTGAATGTCTGGACACCCCGCAAACGCACCGGCCCCATGGCGGTGCTCGTGTGGATTCCCGGCGGCGGCTTCATCGGCGGCTCGGGTTCGGTACCCATCTACAACGGCGCCCGGCTTGCCGCGCGCGGTATCGTGGTCGTGTCGATCAACTATCGACTCGGTCCGTTCGGGTTCCTCACCACCCCGGCGCTGGCGGCGCGGGCGCGCCGCGATCACGAGCCCCCCGGCAACTATGGGCTGCAGGATGTCATCGCCGCGTTGCGCTGGGTGCAGCAGAACATCGCTGCATTCGGCGGCACCCCCCGGGAGGTCACGATCGCCGGCCAGTCAGCCGGTGCCATCTCGGTGCAGGATCTGCTGGTCTCGCCGTTGGCGATGGGACTGTACCAGCGGGCGATTGCGGAAAGCGGATTGCCGACTACGGTCCCGAGCGTGCAGCTCGCTCAAGCGGAGCGCACTGGCGAGGCCTTCGTGCGCGCGCACGGAGTCAGCACCTTGACCGCTTTGCGGGCATTGCCCGCTCGGGCGCTGGAGCCCGCCGGCGCGTTCATGTCCGGACCGCAGTTCTTTCCCATCATCGACGGCGAGGTGGTACCTGCCGCCGTGGACCGGCTGATCGCCGAGGGCCGGGCACGGCAGGTACCGGTGCTCATCGGCATGAATGCGAACGAGCGCTCGGCCTCCTCGCCGCTGACCCGGACCCTGAGCAACCGGCTCTGGCATGCGTTTCTGCGCAAGAATTTTGGCGCCATGGCACCGACATTCGCGCGCCTGTACCCGGGCAGGACCGCTCGCCAACGGGCTCGGGCGAAGCGCGCCCTGCAGACCGACCTCGGGCGTGCCGCACTGTACCACTGGGCCCGGTTGTGGCTCGCGCATGCACGGGCCCCCGTCTACGCATATCTGTGGACCCACGCGGAGCCCGGTCCGCAATCCGCGAAATGGGGGGCGTTTCATACTTCCGAGGTGCCGTATGTCTTCGACACGCTCGATCGGTCGCCGGGCCGTCCGTTCACGGCGGCCGACCGGGCAATTGCGCGGCGGATGTCCGCGTACTGGGTCGATTTCGTGAAGACCGGTAGTCCCAACGGCCCGGGCCTGGCGACTTGGCCTCGCCTGGCGCATCCACAGGGTCCGATCATGCGGCTCGGCGCCCGGATGAAGCCAGAATCGATGTTGCCGCCTCGCGTGCTGAGCGCAATGCGGATATTCATGGCCCACGGCGGCAAAACCGGACTGTTCTGAGCAGGGCACGCTGTTCAAGGGGGCGATCCGTATCGCAAGCGATTCCGGCGTGATGCATTGACTCCATGCCCGGCCCCGGCGGCCGTGGACGGCAACCCGATCATCGTTCCCCTCGCCCGCAATCCGCGACGCAGCCGAGGTCAGGGGAACACCTGCCGCGCAAGCCACATTCACCGGGGCGAACACTCCCGGAACGTTGAAGCAGAAGGGCCCGCCCACGAACGCACATCCGTGATGGCCCGGCACTCGCCGGCAGAAGCGGTTGCATCTGTAATCGTTTTCAGTAAGATCGGCATGCTGTATAGGGGCGAGAGTCCATCCATGGCGCTATCTGAGTTCTTGCCGGGAAATCCTCCCTGGCGTCTTTCGGGCGCGCTCGCGCGCGGCGCCGCAATCATCGGCCTGTGCCCACCTGTGCAGGACGCGCCGCCAGGCAGCGCCCTTCTTACGGCAGCGCGCACCACACGCCGGGAGCCGCAGCGCAGCCCATTGGAGCACTGCGACACGCGCCCGGAGTGCCTGCACCGGCTCGATTGAACCCCATCCTGCCCGCGGTTTGCACGGGCGGTGACAGACCTGGAAGATACTATGGCAACACAGCATCACATCAAGCGGGGCGTCAGCCTTTACAGCCTTCAGGAAGAATATTTCCTGCGCAAGCTCGATCTGGAAGGCTGCATCGCCACGTGCGCGAGGCTCGGCGCACTTGGAATCGAATCCATTGGCGAACAGATGATGCCGGGGTTCCCGAAGCTCCCGGACGCCTTCTATGCCAGATGGCACCAGTGGATGGCGCACTACGGCACTGTGCCCACGTGCCACGACATGTTCCTGGACACCAAGCGCTATAAGGATCGTCTGCTCACTGACGACGAAATGATCGAGTCCATCAAGGCCGATCTCCGCCACGCCGCCAGGCTCGGCTGCAAAGTCATGCGCGTCCTGGTCAGCGTCAAGCCGGAAATGGTGGAACGCTGCATTCCGTACGCAGAAGAATGCAACGTGAAGATGGGGCTCGAAATCCACTCGCCGTTCCACTTCGATCATCCGTGGATCATGCGTTACACCGAGATGATCGAGCGGACCAGAACCCGTCACGTCGGTTATATTCCCGACATGGGGATCTACGTCAAGCGCTTTCCACGTGTGATGCGCGATCATGCCCTGCGCCATGGCGCAACGGAGAAGATCATTGACTTCGTCTGTCAGGCATACGAAGAACGGGTGCTTCCCGATTACGTTATTTTTGACGTAGGCCTGATGGGGGGCAGCGAGGCAGACCGCCGGTTCGCCGAATCGCTGCGCCACATCATCTGGTCCAATCCCCGCCGCATGCTGGAGTTCATGCCACACATTTACCACGTACACGCTAAATTTTATGACATGGTGGACGAAACCCGCGAATACAGCATTCCGTACGAGGAAATCATTCCCGTGCTCATCGAGGGGGGATACGACGGCTATCTTTCCAGCGAGTATGAGGGAAACCGCTGGATACAAGACGCCTACCCGGTCGACAGCATAGAGCAGGTGCGGCGCCAGCATGTGATGTTCGAGCACCTGCTGGCCACGCGGTGACTTCCGGAGGACCACGATGTTTGACAAGTACATGATCGTCGAGGACGGCTTCCGCAACGTGAGCGAGAACGGCCGCGCCATCGGATTTCAGCTGAACACCCGGCTGCCGTATTACCGCGGCCTCGGCGTCTCCATGGTCGAAGACGTGTCGGTGACCGTCGACGGACAGACCTTTCCCCGGGAGGCGACCACTATCGTGCTGCGCGGCAGGCCCATGAGTCTCGAAGCCATGGAGACCGATTACCGCGAGCGCTGGGAGTTCGGCGAAGTAGGCACCGTCCTCGTCCGCAAGGAAGGCGGCCTCGCGCCCGGCGTGCACCAGGTGGACCTGACGGACAGGCTGCGGATTTCCTATCTGCCGTTCCCGCTGCTCGGTCACGACAGCAAGCAGCTCGTACTGAAGTGAGCGTCGGCCCGCACCGCTCTGCCGCCAGACACCTGCGCGCCAAATACATGCACTGCCCGCCCACGTACCGGAGCACGCCCGACCGCGAAGACGCCCGCGCCGGGGTTGCAGGGCGCATTCCGTGCGGCAACCGCGCCAGATGAAATGTCCGAGGGGATTTTCGCAAGGCGCTCACGCTTTATCATTCCCCGTTGAGTTGTTCCTTGGCGCCATACATCCTCGCCCGATACGCGGAGAGTTCATGATGCGTCAGTGCGAGGCATCCGATGCGAATCGCCTGCATTGTCCGAGGTTCAGGGCAGCATCGGAATTCACCGTGTCGTCCGCCGTGCTGACAGTAAGGCAGACATGCTAGAGCGGACACTGGTACAAACCAGGGGCTTTCGCAACCTCGGTCCTGTCTGGAATCGCTCGGGGTTCGAGCTGTTGCTGCGACTGCCAAACTACCGCGGCATGCGCGCCAGCCTCGTCGATGGCGTCGATGTCAGCGTCGACGACGTCCTGTTCCCGCATGAGGCGAATCATCTAGTCGTGCAAGGGCGCGAGCTATCGCTCGCGCAGCTGCGCCAGGCTTTCGATCTGCGCTGGACACTCGACGAACCCGCGATCGTTCGCGTAGCGAAAGCGGGAGGGCTGTCGGTCGGCGTTCACGACGTCACCGTCGCGGTTCGCATCCGCCAGCCTTATTTTCCCATAGAATTTCAGCCCAGTATCATTCGCGAAACCCGCGAGGCAACCATCGTTTTATGAGCTCGGACGGCTTCCGATACGGCGTCTCTCTATACAGCTACACTGACGATTACGGCACGGTCCTCACTCTCGAGGACGCATTCGCCCAGATTGCCGACCTGGGCGCGACGGGCATCGAAATTCTCGGGGAAGCGCACATTCCCGGCTACCCCGATCCTTATCCGGCGTGGATCGATCACTGGCATGCGTTGCTCGCCCAATATAGACTCGAGCCGACCAGCTACGGTTCCTGGCTCGACACCCGCTTGACGGTCTCGCGCGACATGACGGTGGCGGAGGCCGTCGCAGATCTGATCCGTGACATCAAATTGGCTTCGATACTCGGATTTCGGTTCGTGCGCCCCAAGATCGGCGTGGTCTCCATCGACCTGCGACCGGATCCAGTGTGGGAAGAAGCCGTGCGGCGCGTGCTCGACCTCGCCGCCGCATCGAACATCGTGATCTGCCCGGAGATCCACGCGCCGACGCCGATTCGTCACCCGATTGTCGAGCGATATGTCGAGTTCATCGAACGTACCGGCACCCGCAACTTCGGTCTGCTGATCGACACCGGAATCTTTCAGGATCGACCGCTCCCGTACTGGCCCGGCGAGACGGCGGAGATGCGCCGCACCTTCCTCAACGGCATTCACGTCGATCCCCAGGATTTCCTGCCGATAGCGAAGTACGTGGTATTCATCCAGGCGAAATTTCACCACATCAACCGCAATCTGGAGGACGAGCACATTCCGTGGCGAGCCGTCCTGCCGGTGCTGCGCAGGGCAAATTACACCGGATATCTATCGAGCGAGTACGAAGGCAGTCGCGAACCCTGGCGCTCTCTCGAGCAGGTACGGCGCCAACACGCGCTGCTGCGCAGGATCGAAGCGGAGCTAGAGCAGATCGACCCATGACACCCCCGCGACTGCACTTCCTCGCCGGCCATGAACCGGGGGAGAGCAGGCCCTGCGGCGCAAGCGTGTCCGGCGGGAGGCATGCACCGCTCCTTCACGCATTCATTGAGGCATTTCGCGACAGCTCTGCGGTCGCCAGTCGAGCCACCCTGACACGGGGACATCCCATGAGGCAATTCAGCTCTGCCCTGGTCAAACGCCGCGAGGCGTCGGCGGATGGTGACTGTCCGCAGATCTCGATCGACAGCTCCCTTGGCTGCAGATGCGGACGCTTCGCCGCGCACCCCGGAGCCGGGCGGCGGACGGGCAGCACCCGGTCCGGGCGCTCGATTTTCGGGCCCGAGACGCGGGCTCTGTGCCACCGGTATCGGGCGCAGCACGGGTATCCGCGCATCAGAACCTGCGCGCGTGTCTGGCGCCGATGACGATGCGGAATCGCGCAGCCGGGGCGTCGGGCGGGGCTCCCCCTGGCCTCCTGCAGGGCATCGGGCTGGTAACGCTTTCGGCCATGCCGACGATGGCGATCGTGTCCTTGATTCCAAACCTGCCGCAGCTCCTCGCGCACTTTCGTCACGTAGCCTACGGGGCGCTCCTGGTCCCGATGATTCTGACGATTCCCACACTGTGCATCGCACTGTTTTCACCGCTCATAGGCATGGCTGCCGATCGGTGGGGCAGACGGCCGGTGCTGTGCATCTCGCTGGCGGTTTTCGCCATTCTGGGCGTCATGCCTTTGTTTGTCGACAATCTCTATGGCGTGCTCGCAACTCGTCTACCGGTTGGTTTCGCGGAGGCCGGCATCAGCGTCACGCAAAACGCGCTGATCGGTGATTATTTCACCGGCCAGGCCCGCCAGCGATGGCTGGGTGTCTTCAGCGTCGCCAACCCGATTCTCGCGGCCCTGCTCGTACTCGCCGGCGGAGCGCTGGGCACGTTGAGCTGGCACGATCCGTTTCTGCTCTACCTTCTCGGCCTGCCCATGCTCGCGTGGACCCTCGCATGGCTTCCGGAGCCGGCGCGCATCGCCGCCAGGCCGGACGAGCCCCCGGCAGGACAGGATGCCTTCCCATGGCGGGAAAGCGCCGTCGTCGGGGTTGCGACACTCGGCATGGCGATACTGTATTACGTGGAGGCGATTCAGCTGGGACGAATATTTGCCGTGCACGGTATCGGATCGCCGGCAGAGATCAGTCTGTATGTCATCCTGGCGAGCATTGGCACCGTACTCGGTGGCGTCGTATATCCCATTGTCTCGAGGTTGAGCGCCGAGCTGCGGTTTGCGGGGGTGCTGTTGGCGTACGCCATCGGCTATATCGGGCTTGGCCTGGCGCCGACAGCCACCGGTGCACTCGCCGCGGCGTTAGTGGCTTCATTTGGCAACGGCATGGCCATTCCGGTCATGATCGGCTGGTCACTCGGGCGTTTCGGTGTCGCGCGCCGCGCACGCGGCATGGGCACCTGGGTGGCGTGCTTTTTTGCCGGATCATTTTTCAGTCCGCCGATCGTGTCTGCCGTACAGCTGGCGGCCGGCTCTTTCCTGCACGCAGTGATGCTGATCGGCGCGGTGGCCGGTCTGTCCAGCGCAGTGGTCATTGCATGGAGACGTGGTCGCATGGCGGCACCTGGCTAGCGATGAAAGCCGGACGTCTGTCCCGGCGATGGGGACAGGCCAGACCCCGACGGGGAGGCATCAGGCGCGCACCGCGATCGACCCCTCGAACCGGCGCCAATGGAATGCCCAGAATCTGACATTGGTCGGCTGCGCGTACCGGCGGCATCTCCCCCGATCAAGAACGGTCGTCTGCGGGCGCCAGCCAGCGCGCCGCCAGAGGCGGCCACGCCACCGATCAGCGTGCTCGGCAGCGTTATCAGCAACACGATCAGTGCCAGCGCCGCAGCGGCGTGCAGGTACAGCTGATGCGCCGCAGCAACCTGCTCTTCGGCGACACCCCCATAACGCAGGCACACCCCGGGTGGCAGGCTCACCTGCGCGGCGATCGCCCAGCGCGCAGTCGCGGCGAAACCGGTCTGATCGGAGGTGGTCGGATTTGCGGTCACCACTTGGCGGCGCAGCCCGTCCTCGTGGTCAATTTCACTGCGACCGGAATCCATCCGCGGTTTCGCGATGGCCGAAAGGGGCACTACCACGCCGTCGGCGCTGCGCAGCGGCAGTGCGTCGATCGCCTGTGGCGAGGCGCCTGCGCCGGCGATACGCACGGCCACCGGAATGGTGCGATCCGGCTGCGCCAGCTGGCCGACGATGGCCCCTGGTAAGCGGCGTTGACTGTCCGCAGCACATTGGCCGGCTGCAGTCGGTACAACGACAGTGGCTCAGAGGTGACGTCTTCGTGGAGCAGCACCGCCACGTCCTCGACGGTGAGCGTCTCAAACGATTCAGCTTTCATGATCGAGAATCCAATGCACATGAGAATTCGGCGATGAATGGCACTCGGTTAAGCCCTCAGTCTCTGAGGATGTCCGTGTAACCTGATGTTTCGACGTGCTCTCCGACGTGTCGTATGCGACCGCGGAAAAGGCTTCGGTCTTTGTTTGACTGCGCGAGGTTCGATTCTGCCGGGACGTTTCCCCACGCACACGTACGCGATCAGCCGGAACAACGCCGGCAGGTCTTCGGGGGTATCTGAGAGAAACTGCTTGTGACTCCAAGCCAGCCAAACCTGCACGGTATGCTTGAAACTCAATTCACGTGGCGAAACCCGGGATTGCGCGGCCGCCTGCGTGTTACGTCCCGCGATAAATGCGGCCGGTTGGCCCGAGCTGTTCCAGAGAGACGAGCGGCGTAATGGGAAGCGGATTCGGGCGGTTTGAGCCGCGACACGTTCCCGGCGGATAGCGGGATATCCCGGCGAGGATGGCGTTCCCAGTTCCCGTTCCCGCGCGCTGTAGTGACGAGTGGGAACGGGAACGAG
>JAJZDX010000069.1 GCA_021805865.1 Pseudomonadota bacterium | reverse complement strand
TGATCGACGAGGTTCTGCCGGAGATCAAGCGCCGCCGATCCGGGTGAGTGGCCGCCAAATCCCCCACAGTTGCACAGCTTCGGCGAATGGCAGAGGGAAATCTACGGGCCTCCGCCGCACGCTTACCGAAGATCGCGATCACCGCGAGTTGCTTACGTTGCTGAAGAGGCTGCCCTGCCAGGTGATCCTCTCCGGCTACCCCTCGGGGCTGTACGATGAGGAGCTTTCCGGCTGGCGCAGCCTTGAGCTGCAGGTGATGAACCAGGCGGGCGTGCGCACCGAGAAGCTCTGGTTCAACTTCACCCCTGATCGGGTGCATTGGGCGCGCCACGCGGGGCACAACCATACCCACCGCCAGACGATCAAGCGCAGGGCCGAGAGCTGGGCTCGACGCTATGCGGCAATGCCACCGGCCGAGCGCCTGGCGGTACTGGCGGGGTTGATGGCGGTGGAGGCCGGCGAGTAGCCGCCTCGGCCTGCTCTCGTGGCGAGCGTCAATAAGCAGTCCCTGCGCGAGGAGTTCACCGCCCTCAAGGAGCGCTTCGGGCAGTTGTCCAGCGACGGCAAGGTCGGTGCCGAGAGCCGCGCCCAGCGTGACGTCCGACCCCAAATACAAACAGGGCGCCACTGATGGCGGCCCAGAGGAACACGACCGGGTCCTGCCGAGCCGATGTCTTGGCAACCAAGGCGAAGGCAAACGGTAGCATCATGAGGACCACAGCCAGCACTAACTCGCCGAGGACGCTGATCAGCAGGGCAAGAGCAGACAGTGCAAAGAGCTGAATCAGATCACGAATTGAGAGAAACGGTACGGACGAAAGCGACACAATGGAGTGCTCCGCATATTCGTGCCTTGGCACACCGAACACCGACGGATTACCAGGAATGAAACCTCGCAACTGGCCGGTTTCAGGTAGTCCAACCGCCGGGTCCACGGTCCGCAATTGGCCGACCCGAGCCAGAGGCGCTCACGCTCCGAGTTCGATTATTTGGTTCAGTGCTTCGCACGCAAGCGCAAACGCTTGCTCTGGCACCTGCTTCCAAGGGTGCAGTCTCGCGGCGCGGGCTCGCCAGTCAAATGACTTGGGTTGATGTGCGAGGATGTAGCTAACGGCTCCCTTAGGACCGGCAAACCGAATCGCAAACGGGTTTGTGTCATTGTACGAAGCCGTCGTCATGGGCAAGCCGATGACGATTCCGGTGCGGTCATTGAATTCCCGCGGAGACAGCACCACTAGAGGGTGGAGGTCCCTCATTTCCCGACCGGCCTGAGGATTACAGTCGATCCAAATCATGTCACGACGGGCCGGAGCCCATCGCCCGCGCGCCGCGATCACATCGCCTCGTTGCCGGCGGGTCGACTCGCCATGACCTCGCCTCCGTGTCGATCGGGGTCGAATGCTGCGAGCTTCTGCGCAAGGGTCAGTTTAGGATTACCGGCGCGCTTCACAAGCACCCCGTCATCTGCCACGGAAACCTCTACTGGTTGCCCCACAACGAAGTGCGCGGAGCGCGCTAGCGATGCCGGGATGCGCACCGCCAGACTATTCCCCCATTGCTGCACCGTCAGTGTCGCCGACTTAGTCATTTGGCCGCTGCCTCAGTGAACGTATCGACAAGTATATACGGAAGGGAGCAGACGTCAATAGCTGCATATTTCTGCGCTCTGCACTGCTTCCCGCGAACGGCCGCTATACAGCCACGTGAACGAGGGCGGTCAACGGCAGCTGATGGCCGGAACGCGACCGACTCTGATTCGCGCGCCGCAGTTTCAGTCCGCCTCAGGTTCATCGAGTCGCCACGGTACCGAAGTGGCAGTGAACTCGAGTTGCACTAACGGCAGCCCCTTGAATTCCTCAAGGCTCGGTGCGGACTTGTGGCACAGGTGTACGATAAAGCCCGGGCCGAGTTCCACAGGCGGAGTCTCCGGATTCCAACGTCCCGACGAAGTGGAACCAGCCGCCATAGTGATGTTTACCGGGCGAGACCCGCCCATTGTGATAGACCTCACCGTCTTTCGCCGGATCAATACCGAGCGCCGTCAACGGAGATAAGAAGGCTGGCGGGAAGACTTCAGCACGTGCCGCGACAAAATTTCTGCAGCCATTGCAATTGCACTGGCTTGAATAGCCAAGAGAGGCGCGGGAGTAAACCTCGGCAGTGGCCGCGCGGTCGCATGTATATCGCCATTGTCCAAGAGAGTCCATAACTTTCCGCTCACATAGTCTGCTTACTTGAACAAGCTAGGTTCGTACGTTCTCAGTAAGTTCTCGCCACATCGTCCTCTTTAACTATTTTACCGAAAAATCTCTGGGGTACGGTCATGAGCAGAACATCAATCACCGGAGGGGTCATTCCGGTAGGCGCCGATCGAATTCGCTTCGACTTCAAATACGAGGGTGCGCGATACCGCCCCACCCTGCTGAGAACGCCAAGCGAGAGCAACCTGCGCTGGGCGCGACAGCACCTCGACGGAATTAAGCGTCGCATTGCGCGCGGCACGTTCTCGTTCGCCGAGGAGTTTCCCGACTTCCGCCATCTGGGAAAAGTCCCCGATCAAGGCTCACCGAAAACTTGCGCCCAGATTTTCGATGCCTTCCTCGCCCACTGCACGTCCCGAGTGACCAGACACGACATGGCAAGCATCACGCTCGCGTCGTACCGACGGGTCCTGGACGGTTTCTGGCGTCCGCGGGTCGGTGCCCAGAGATTTCTCGACATCCGATACTCGACCCTCGTCAGAATTGCCGATAATGCAGCCTGGAGCAAGAAATCCTACAACAACGCGGTCAGCATCCTTCGGCGCGCATTCAAGTTCGGCTACCGTGACCACCCTGAGAAACACGACCCGACCCTGGGACTCAAGAGCGTTCGAATTCGCAAGAAGGATCGCCCCATCATCGATCCTTTCACGATACAGGAAGCCGAAGCGCTGATCGCAGCCATCCATCGCGATTGGGGCGAAGCGCAGGGGAACTACGACGAGTTTCGGTTCTTTACCGGACTGCGGCCCTCTGAGGAGATCGCGCTGGTGATCGGCGATTTTGACCCCACCGCAGGAACTCCGGCAATCAACAGGGCTCGCGTCGCCGGAATCGACAAGGACTCGACCAAGACCGCTGAGGATCGACGCATAGAGCTATGTCCGCGAGCATTGAACGTCCTGCGCCGTCAGTTAGTGTTGCGCTCGCGGCCCGAGCGTGCTGGTGAGCATGCGCGCTCAAATTGATGGCGTGGCCGGCTGTTCTGATCACGGTGGATGAGGGAACGGGGCGCGACGCCCCCGGTCACCGTGATCGGTCAGAGGCGGTTTGATCAGGTAGTCGACGGCGGGTCGAGTTCGTCGACCATCTGCTCGAAGGTGACCGTGAAGGTGGGTTCGTACTGGTCGGGATGAGCGCGGACGAACTCGATGACCTTGCGGTAGCAGTCTGCGGCGGCCTTCTTGTCGCCACGCGCCTCGTAGACCATCCCGAGGCGATCGTATCCGTCATGGACCTCGGGGTAGTGCGCAAGGAGCGCATGAGCCGCCTGCTCGGCTTCATCGAGTTTACCTTCGTGGACGAGATCGATCACGGCGTTGGAGTCGCCGGTCAGCTCGTCTGTGACATCGTCCATGAGATCGCCGCAGTGCTCGCAGTGGTGATGGCCGTGGTCATGATCGTGGGCGTGCCGTGCCGCCTCGGCGGCGCGAGCCTCGGCCGCCGTTTTGAGCGCGGCGCTCGCGGCTTCTTCATCCTTCGGCAGGCAGCAGCGCTTGTATTTTTGCCCACTGCCACACGGGCAGGGATCATTACGTCCGATCTTGGTCATGACTCGGGAGAGGGCGGCGATGTGTCAGAGGGTATTGAACGATGCGGCATTTTACCGGCTATTGCTGCGTGTGGATCAGGATATGGCCACCGCCGAGCAGAGGCAGCGCTGTCGGGTGTGCGGTGCGGCGCTGCACGTCGGGCACTTTGCCCGCAAGCCTCGCGGTGTGCCGGCAGGAGTCGGGGAGGACTATCGCAAGCGCTTCAGCTTCTGCTGTGCGAACCGGGAGTGTCGTAAGCGGCGCATGCCGCCCTCGGTGCGCTTTCTTGGCCCGAAGGTATATCCGTTCGCGGTCGTGGCGCTGATCTCGGCGATGCGCTGCGGGCCGAGTCCGCGGCGGATGCGTGAGCTGCAGGAACTCATCGGGGTGAGCCGGCATACCGTGGCGCGCTGGCGGCACTGGTGGTGCGAGCTGCTGCCCGAGAGCCGCTTCTGGCGGGGCGCTGCCGGGACACTCATCCCGCCGGTGACCGTGCAGGAATTGCCCGCCTCGCTCCTGGAGCGCTTCGCCGGTACTTGCGCCGAGCGGCTGTTGTCGCTCCTGCGCTGGCTCTCCCCGATCAGTACCGGGAATCCCGCCGTGCACGCTGCATAAGGGCGCCGCCCCCGCCCGCAGAGGATGCCCGTCGCGGGCGGGCAGCGGCGCCGATTACGGTGTGCCCACCTGATACGGACGGGGAGACAGAGGTGGGCAAGCCGAAAGATCCTTCGGTCCACGAGCGGTGGGCGCGGTTACGGTTCTCCGTGGTCGGACAACTGCTGGCCGCGCCGCCCAAGCGTGGCGATTTGCAACGCGAGCTCAAGGCGCTCGCCGCACGCACCTGGCGCCATCCGGTGAGCGGCAAGCCGGTGCGATTTGGCCTCTCGAGCATCGAGCGCTGGTATGCACGAGCGCGGCGTGAGGCGCGCGACCCGGTCGGCGTTCTGCGCCGCAAGGTGCGCTCGGACGCAGGCAGGCAGGACTCGGTGAGTCTGGCGGTGCGCGAGGCGCTGCGCGCCCAGTACGCGGCTCACCCGAGTTGGTCGACCCAACTTCAGTATGACAACTTGCGTGCTCAGAGCGAGCGCAACCCGGCCCTCAGACCCATGCCGTCGTACTCGAGCATCCGCCGCTTCTTTGAAGCTCAAGGCTGGCGCAAGCGCCAGCGACTGACCACGCGCGACACCGCCGGTGCGCGGCGCGCCGAGGCGCGCCTGATGAGCTGCGAGGTGCGCAGCTACGAGGCGCAATATGTGGGAACACTCTGGCACTGGGACTGTCATGTCGCGTCCCGCCCGGTGCTGACCGCACGTGGGCAGTGGGTGAGGCCAGCGCTCTTCGGCGTGATCGACGACCGCTCGCGCCTGGCCTGTCATCTGCAGTGGTATCTCGTTGAGAACGCGCAGAATGTCGCGCACGGCCTGGTGCAGGCGTTCTTGAAGCGCGGAATGCCGAGATCGGCGCTCAGCGACAATGGCGCGGCCAATCTCGCCGCCGAGGTGACCGAGGGACTCGCGCGGCTCGGCGTTCTCCACGAAACCACTCTCGCGTACAGCCCATATCAGAACGGCAAGTGCGAGGTGATATGGGGCCAGGTGGAAGGTCGCCTCATGGCGATGCTCGAGGGCGTTGCCGACCTGACACTTGAGGCCTTGAACGAGGCCACCCAGGCGTGGGCCGAGTACGAGTACAACCGCGCCACTCACTCCGAGATCGGCGAGACCCCGCTCGAGCGCTTCCTCGCCGGCCCCGATGTCCTGCGTCGCAGCCCCGACACTGCGGCTCTGCGTCTCGCCTTCACCCGCACCGAGCAGCGTACCCAGCGCGTGAGCGACGGCACGATCGTCATCGACGCCCGGCGCTTGGAGGTCCCGAGCCGCTACCGCCATCTGCGCGATCTCACCGTGCGCTATGCCAGCTGGGATCTATCCCAGGTGCACCTCGTCGATGAACGCTCTGGGCGGATCCTCTGCCGGCTCTACCCGCAGGACAAGCAGCGCAACGCCTCGGGCCTGCGCGCCCCGCTCGAGCCGCTCGCCCACGGAGGCGCCGCGGTGAACGAGACCCCGGCCGCCACCGCGACCGCCGCCACCGGCGCCTCCCCGCTGCTCGAGAAACTCCTGGCCCAACAGGCGGCCACGGGGCTACCGCCGGCGTACCTGCCCAAAGACGAACAACCTCCCGAGGAGAAAGACGATCCATGAACAAGAAACTCTTGTCGCTGTACGGCCTCAAATGGAACCCCTTCGCCGCCGAGGTCCCCACCGAAGCCCTCTACGTCGTGTCCTTCCGGGAGGGATGCGTGACTGGCGAAGGTGAAGGTCGGTAGCGTTGGGGCCGCGCCCATTCCGGGCGATTGGAGC
>JAJZDX010000036.1 GCA_021805865.1 Pseudomonadota bacterium | reverse complement strand
CCGTCGCCGACAGGATGCCCCGTCGATCGCTATTGCTAACAGCAACACAACTTGGCATGATTGTCGGGCCGCGACACCGACTATCACCTTGATTGTCGCGCGCTCTCACGCTGATTGTCGCGCTACATCGTTGACCGGTCGATGCTGCATCTGGTGAAGATGTGGCTCGAAACGCCAGTGGAGGAGACGGACGAGCGTGGGCGGAAGGTGCGCACGACCCGGAATCGCGATGAGCATCGTGGTACGCCTCAGGGTTCCCCTCTCTCACCGTTGCTGTCGAATATCTACATGCGACGGTTCGTGTTGGGGTGGAAGCGCCTGGGACACGAGAAGCGCTTGGAAGCTCACATCGTCTCCTACGCCGATGACCTGGTGATCTGCTGCAAAGGCAGTGCCGAAGAGGCATTGCACGCGCTGCGGGACGTCATGACGCGGCTGAAGCTGACTGTGAACGAGCAGAAGACTCACATTTGCCACTTGCCGGCAGGGAGGTTCGATTTCCTGGGTTACACGTTCTGCCGGTGCTACGCGACGAGGACGGGGAAGCCGTATATTGGCACCCCTCCCTCCAAGAAGAGTGTGCGACGGATGCTCCAAACGATCCGCGAGCACACCGGCCGCGACCGCACCTTGCAGAGTGCCGAGGAACTGGTCCTGGAACTCAATCGAGCGCTGCGGGGCTGGGCCAACTATTTTCGGGTGGGCCCGGTCGGCAAAGCATATCGAGTGATCGACAGATACACCTTGTTCCGGCTGCGCCGATGGCTGCGTTGCAAGCATAAAGGGGGTTCGGGCTGGACCATCGACGCGATTCGTCGCGATCTTGGCCTGGTGAATCTCCCTGCCTTGCCGCGCAACGTCCCGCGTGCGAACACGTGAGATCTCGTCCGAGAGCCGGATGCGGGAAAGCTGCCTGTCCGGTTCGATGAGCGGGATGTGGAGACGGAGCCACGGACCCTCGATTGAGGCACCGCCAGACGAAAGGGGCGGCAACAGTCGAGAGGGTCCTACCAGCCACCGCGCCACATCCCGACTCTACCCTGGGACAGCTTCTTTCATTTGAATCACGAAGATCAGAGGCGAATGTTCCCGATATTCCGGGCGCACGGCGCGCCACGCGCGGTCCGATGTTCACGAGTGGGCCTGCTTATGGCGAGGCCATTGGATGTCTTGAAGGAGAGCCCCCCTATCACGTCAGCTTTGATGCCGCCGAATACTGGGATTTGCTCGAAGACTTGAGGTTTTGCCGTCGTCGCCACCATGGCGGAAGGCCAAACCTGCGGCGGCCGCACGGTTTGGCTCGCCCCGTTCCGTTACGCCGTTTCCAACCTACCGTCCCGTAGCCTTGGCTGACGCATCGCGGGCGGTGGAGACTCAGTCCAACGCCGCAGGGTAGGACAATCGCAAAGGAGGAGCGGACGTTGCCGCAGGCGCGCGCAAGACCGGGGGGCTGTGTGAGGTACGGTCGCGCTCCGGCATCGCACGTGCTGGGGGGGGTACCGAATACCGCCTGCCGCTGCCGATCAACTCCGGCGGGTCAGTAGCTCATTTGCCTCGCGACGGAGTAGGAGGTCGTCGAACGCCGGTGCCAAGGCAGCAATCGAAGAGGTGGGTCTGCCCGAGGTCGGAGTCGAACCGACACGCTTTTAAGGGCGGCGGATTTTGAGTCCGCTGCGTCTACCAATTCCGCCACTCGGGCACGGGCGCGCAGTATACGGGCTGCGATCGCGGCTGGGTATTGGACTGCGGTCTCGCTGCTGAGCTCTGAATACCTCTCGGGTGGCGTCCCTGGGCGAGGTGAGGTCGCCCCATGTACCATGCGTGCGTGCGCCTCACTGCCTTCGCCTACGACCTCCCGCCAGAACTGATCGCTCAGGCTCCACTCCCGGAGCGCTCCGCCAGCCGGATGCTTGCGCTCGACCGGGCCACCGGCGCGCTGGCCGATCGCCAGGTGCGGGAGCTGCCGCAGATGCTGGCGCCCGGGGACCTGCTGGTGCTCAACGACACCCGGGTGGTGGCGGCTCGGCTCATCGGCGTGAAGCCCACCGGTGGGCGCGTCGAGATCTTGCTGGAACGGGCAGTCGGGGAGTGCGAGGCGCTGGCCCAGGTGAGTGCGAGCAAGCCTATCCGCGCAGGGCTTGCGATTGCCACTTCGGGCGGAACGGTGCACGTGCTCGGCCGGGAAGGGGATCTATGGTGGATCCGACTTCCGGGCCCGGTGCTGGATTTCTTCGATCGCTGGGGGCAGGTGCCGCTGCCGCCGTACATCCATCGCGCGGCCGAGGAGTCGGACCGCCGGCGCTACCAGAGCCTGTTCGCGCGGGAGCGGGGCGCGGTTGCCGCGCCCACCGCCAGCCTGCATTTCGACGAGGGCCTTCTGCAGCGGATCCGGGCGCGAGGCGTTGACAGCGTCTTCGTGACCTTGCACGTGGGAGCGGGCACGTTCCAGCCAGTGCGGGTCGACGATTTGGATGCTCACGTCATGCACGCCGAGCAGGTAACGGTCGGGGCCGCAGCCTGTGAAGCCATCGCAAAGGCCAAGGAGGCCGGACGGCGCGTCATCGCCGTGGGGACCACGGTCGTGCGCGCGCTAGAGTCGGCGGCGTTGAATGCCGGGCAAGCCGCCGGGGCGGGCAACGGCGCACCCCATGCGCTGCGACTTGCGCCCTGGTCGGGCGAGACGCGGCTCTTCATCCGGCCCGGCTTCCGCTTTCGGGTGGTCGATGCGCTGCTGACGAACTTCCATCTTCCGGAGTCGACGCTCCTGATGCTGGTCTGTGCCTTTGCCGGACGGGAGTCGGTGCTGCGTGCCTACCGCCATGCGGTCGAGGCCGGATACCGCTTTTTCAGCTACGGCGATGCCATGTTCCTCGCCGGCGGCATCGCCCACAATCCCGCTCTGGACAGGGACTGAGCACCTTTCGGCCTCGCGCGTGCTCCAGTCACACATCAGGTGAGCTTTTTGAGACCGACTTTCCAGCTTTTGGCGACCGACGGCAGCGCACGCAGGGGGCGCCTGACCACGAGTCACGGCACGATCGAGACCCCGGCCTTCATGCCGGTGGGCACCTACGGCACCGTGAAAGCGATGACCCCCGAGGAACTGACCGGCCTCGGCGCCGAGATCGTGCTCGGCAACACCTTCCACCTCATGCTGAGACCGGGGGTCGATGTGGTGGCTGCCCATGGCGGATTGCACGGATTCATGAACTGGCGGCGGCCCATCCTCACCGATTCCGGCGGTTTTCAGGTGTTCAGCCTGAAGAGCCTGCGCAAGATCACCGAGGAAGGGGTTCGGTTCCGCTCGCCCGTCGATGGAGCGCAGGTGCAGCTCAGCCCCGAGGCCTCAATGGATGTGCAGCTCGGGCTCCGCTCGGACATCGCGATGGCGTTCGATGAGTGCACGCCCTATCCGGCGACCGAGGCCGAGGCGCGTGCCTCCATGGAGCTGTCCATGCGTTGGGCGGCGCGAGGACACGCGCATTACTACCGCGAGGAGCCTCCTGGGGGGCTATTCGGGATCGTGCAGGGCGGCATGCATGCGACGCTGCGCCTCGCTTCGCTCGAGGCGCTGCTGCACCTAGACTGGCCGGGGCTCGCGATCGGGGGACTCGCGGTCGGTGAGCCGGAGGAGGAGCGGTTGCGCATCCTCGAGACCGTGACGCCCCACATGCCCTCGGACCGGCCCCGCTACCTGATGGGCGTCGGCCGGCCGGAGGACATCGTGGCGGCGGTGCTCAGGGGGGTCGATATGTTCGACTGCGTGATGCCGACCCGTCATGCCCGCAACGGCCACCTGTTCACCGCCACTGGCGTCATCAACATCCGCAACGCCGCCCATCAGCGCGACCTCGGACCCATCGATCCGCAGTGTGACTGCTATGCGTGCCGGCACTACTCCCGTGCCTACCTGCGGCACCTCGATCGCTGCAACGAGATTCTGGGGTCCCGGCTGGGCACTTTGCACAACCTGGCCTTCTACCTGCGCCTGATGCACGGACTTCAGCAGGCCATCGGGGAAGGCCGACTCACAGGGTTCGCCGCAGATTTTCTAGCGCGAAGGGCTTAGGGAGCCTCTGGTCTGCGACCACCTGCTCGCGACGGAGCCTGATTGTGCGGGGCCGGCGTGATGACCGCGGTGTACTCGATGTACATGGGTTGAGGAGCAACGACGCTCCAGGCGGAATCAGCCTCTAAAGTAGAGCGGCAAGTTCTGGGTAGCTCCCGGAAATGCCCGCTGCTGTGTCCACGGCCTATCCATATCGGCATATAGGCTGTGCCCGGCCGTCGGGCAATTTGCGGGAGCTACCCGAGCGCGTGGTCGCTGACCAGAGGCTTCCCGGGACGCTGTGGCATAATGCCGCCCCTTCGCCTCTGGCGGGACCGGCGTGCCGGTCTTGGCTGGGGGTCGACCCGAGGAATAAGTACATGAATTCATTGATACCTACGGCCTGGGCCGCAGCGGCCGCGCCGGGCTCCTCCGGGAGCCCGTTCACGCTGATCCTGTTCATGGTCGGCTTTTTTGCAATCCTTTATTTTCTGATGATCCGGCCCCAGCAGAAAAAGGTGAAGGAGCACCAAACGCTCATTTCCAAGCTGGCATCGGGCGACGAGGTGGTGACGAGCGGGGGATTGCTCGGCCGCATCGCCGAGGTCGGGGATCAATTCGTCACCCTGGAGGTGGCTGAGGGCGTGCGCGTGAAGGTGCAGAAAGTCCAGGTCAGCGGTCTGATGCCCAAAGGTACCTTGAAGAGTGCCTGAACGCTGAAGTTCCGCCGTCGGCTGGTGATGGTCGCCGGGGAGCTCCTCTGAAGATCCGTCGTCGCGCAACCGCAATGACAAGCACCAGGAAGCCCATTGTGATCTCCGTCTGCGCGCAACGCCTCGTCCGAGGAATCCTCCGAGATCCGTGTCGGCGTAACGAATAGGTCCTAGGAAACCCATGCTCGAATACGCTCGCTGGAAATACATCCTGATCGCCGTGCTGCTGGCGGCGGCGATACTGTTCGCGCTGCCTAACGTGTTTGGCAACGCCCCGGCGCTGCAGCTGGCGCATGCGGACCACTCGCCGGTCACTTCGGCCCAGGCAGACTCGGTGGTCGCCTACCTCAAGGCGCAGAGGATCCCCTATCAGGGCTTTTATGTGCAGAACGGACGCCTTCTGGTGCGATTCTCCGACGTCACGGACCAGCTGCGGGCCCACGATGCGATCGATACGAAGTACCAGGACACGTACATCTCGGCGCTGGCGCTGATGCCGCTCACCCCGGCTTGGCTGCGCGATCTGGGCTTGAAGCCCATGCCGCTCGGACTGGATCTTCAGGGGGGGCTCAATCTGCTCTACCAGGTGGATATCAAGAGTGCCGTTTCGGAGCTGCTGCAGACCTACTCGCAGGATGCAGGCCGGGCGCTGGCCGAGGCCGGGATCCCGACCGACGGCATTTCGGTCGTGACGACCGGCGGCAGCGCGGTGCCCAATACGGTGCGCATCGTGCTGGCGCCCAAGGCTGATGTGGCCGCCGCGCAGAGGGCGCTGACCCGCCCTCTACAGGGCCTGACGTTCACGGCCCGGAGCACATCCTCCGGCACCGTTCTCGAGGCGGTGATGCCGCAGTCGCAGCTGCGCCTGCGCGAGAACTATGCGATCGAGCAGAGCATCACCACGCTTCGCAACCGCGTGAATCAGCTGGGTGTGTCCGAGCCCATCGTGCAGCGCCAGGGAAACGATCGCATCGACGTGCAGCTGCCCGGCATCCAGAACCCGGCCGAGGCGGCCAACCTGCTCGGCCAGGTGGCGACGCTGCAGTTCCGGCTCAACGACATGGAGAACAATCCACTCGAGGCCCAGCAGACCGGCAATGTGCCCCTCGGCGATCAGCTGTTCACGGACACCTCGTCAGGTTTCCCGGTGCTGCTGAAGCGGGAGGTGATCGCCACGGGCGATGAGCTCACCGACGCCACCGTCGGCGAGAGCACCCAGGGTCCGGCCGTCAATATCACGCTCGACAGCCGCGCCGGCGAGAACATGCTGCGTACCACCAAGGCCAACGTCGGCAAGCAGATGGGCGTGGTGCTGATCACAAAGCACAGCGTGACCTCCGTGGTGAACGGCAAGAAGATCATCCGCTATGTCACGAAAGAGAAGGTCATCAACGACGCCACCATCCAGGGCGTGTTCTCCGACCGGTTCCAGATCACCGGGTTGACCCTGGGTGAGGCGCAGGACCTCGCCATTCTGCTGCGCTCGGGCTCGCTCCCGGCGCCCATCGCGCAGGTGGGCGAGCAGATCATAGGCCCCAGCCTCGGCCGTCAAAACATCAAGTGGGGCATCACCGCGCTCGTCATCGGCATGCTCGGCGTGCTCGCGTTCATGGCGATCTACTACAAGGTGTTCGGCCTGGTGGCCGACCTGGTGTTGATCGCCAACGTCGTGCTGCTGGCGGCGCTGCTGTCGATGATGCACGCTTCGCTGTCGCTGCCGGGTATCGCGGGCATCATCTTGACGGTGGGCATCGCGGTCGACGCCAACGTGCTGATATACGAGCGCGTGCGCGAGGAGCTCAGAAAAGGCGTCTCGCCGCAGGCGGCGATCCGCGCAGGCTTCGAGAAGGCTTTTTCCGCCATCCTCGATTCCAACATCACGACGGGCATCGCGGGCCTGGTGCTGTGGATCTTCGGGACCGGCGCGATTCGCGGTTTCGCGGTCGTGCTGGTTCTCGGCATCGCGACCTCCATGTTCACCTCGCTCATGGGAAGCCGCGCCCTCGTCACGCTCATGTACGGCGGGCGCAAGAAGCTCGTCAAGCTGCATATCTAACAGGTTGTTCGGGGTTCGCACGTGGAATTTTTCAGCCATCAAACCAACTACCCGTTCATGGCCACGCGCAAGGCGTGGTACGGGCTGTCGATCGTGCTCATGGTCGTCTCGCTCACGCTGCTGTTCACCCGCGGCCTGAATTTCGCCATCGATTTCACCGGCGGCGTGAGCGCCCAGGCGAGCTTCCCGGTGGCTGCGGACCTGTCCGCCGTGCGCGCCCAGCTGGCCGCCGCAGGCTTTCACGATGCGGTGGTCGAGTACATCGGCTCCTCGCGGCAGATCGGTGTGCGTCTGCCGCCCGAGCCGGGCTTGAAAGTCGACGAGCTCCGCGCCCGGGTGGATGCGGCGCTGAAGGCCGTCAACCCGGGGGTGTCGGGGCTGTCGCTGTCCGTGGTCGGGCCGCAGGTCGGCTCGCAGCTGGAGACGAGCGCCATGTGGGCGCTGGCGGGCACGCTGGCGCTGATCTTCATGTACATCGCCTGGCGATTCCACACCTGGCGGCTCTCCCTTGGCGCCATCCTGGCGGTGGTGCACGATCCGATCCTGGTGCTCGGGTTCTTCGCGGCGACGCAGATGTCGTTCAATCTGAACGTGGTGGCGGCGGTGCTGGCGGTCATCGGCTACTCGCTCAACGACACGGTTGTGGTATTCGACCGTATTCGCGAGCGCTTCGAGGGCAACCGACGGCTCGCGCCGGAGGTCGTCCTCGATCAGGCGATCAACCAGACGCTCTCGCGGACCATCATGACCAAAGTGGTGACCTCCATCGTGGTGGTGGCGTTGCTGGTGCTCGGGGGCCCGGTGCTGCGGGGATTCTCGGCGGCGCTTCTGATCGGCATCCTGGCCGGCACCTACTCTTCGATCTACATCTCGAGCTCGATCGCGCTGCAGTGCGGCCTCACGGCCGAGCACCTCTTCCCGACCGTACGGAAGACCGCCGCCGATCACCTGCCCTGACTGCCCAGCAGGATCGAGGACGGCTCAAGGTGCACGCTCTTCTCAATATCGCGGTCCGTGCCGCCCGGCGCGCCGGCGAGGTCATTGTCCGGAGCTTGAACAGCCTCGAGGCGCTGACCATCACTTCCAAGGGACGCAACGACTTCGTGTCCGAGGTCGACCGGGCCGCCGAGGCGGAGATCATCGGCATCATCCGCCGCCATTATCCCGATCACGCCGTGCTCGCCGAGGAAAGCGGCGCCAGCGGCGAGCACGACACGCTCTGGATCATCGATCCGCTCGATGGCACGACCAACTTTCTGCATGGCTTCCCGGTGTTCGCGGTGTCCATCGCGTGCCAGCAGAAGGGACGGCTCGAGCACGCCGTCGTCTACGATCCGATGCGCCAGGAGTTGTTTACCGCCTCGCGGGGGGGCGGTGCGCACCTCGATAACCGCCGCATCCGCGTGAGCAAACAGCGCTCGCTCGAAGGGGCGCTCATCGGCACGGGTTTTCCCTTCCGGGCGACCGACCGCTACCTCGACTCCTATTTCGCCATGCTCAAGGCGGCTACCCAGAGCACCGCAGGAATACGCCGCCCCGGCGCCGCGGCGCTCGATCTGGCTTATGTCGCGGCCGGAAGGACCGACGGGTTCTGGGAGATCGGTCTCTCGCCCTGGGACACGGCGGCGGGGACTCTTCTCGTGCAGGAAGCGGGTGGCCATATCGGCACCCTCACGGGTGCCGAGTACACCCAGGGTGGCAATGTCATCGCGGGCACGCCCAAGGTCTACGCCGCCCTGGTCGAGCTGTTTGCGCCGTTCGTGCCCGAGGGGTTGCGCGGGCATTGAGCCGAGCCGAGTCCGCTGCGCGTCCGGCTAGCTCGATTTCAGGGGTTGGCGCGTGTACAGTCCCGGGATGAAATCCCAGCTTTTCGCTACAAAAACGATCGCCGACATCGAGGCAGCGGACGCGGCGGATGCCGCGGGTCACAAGCTGAACCGCACCCTCTCAGCCACGGCGCTCTCGATGCTCGGTATCGGCGGGATCATCGGTACCGGGATTTTTGTCCTGACGGGGGTGGCGGCGGCGCAGCATGCCGGACCGGCGCTGGTGCTGTCGTTTCTCATCGCGGGAGTCGGCTGCGCGTTTGCGGGCCTGTGCTACGCGGAGTTTGCGGCCATGGTGCCCGTATCCGGCAGCGCCTACTCGTACACCTACGCCACCCTGGGTGAAGGCATCGCATGGTTCATCGGCTGGAACCTCATCCTGGAGTACCTGTTCGCGGTGGCGACGGTCTCGGTGGGGTGGTCAGGGTACGTCAACCGGCTGTTGAGTGATTTCGACGTGCACATCCCGTATGCGCTGTCGCACGCGCCATTCATGCAGGCCGCGCCGGACAGCTTCTCCATCGTGCACTCCGGCGCGATCCTCAATGTGCCGGCGGTGCTCATCGTGGCGGTTCTCACCACGGTCTGCTACATCGGCATCAAGCAGTCCTCCGAGTTCAACACCGTCATCGTGAGCCTCAAGGTCGCGGTGGTGGTGCTGTTCATCGTGATGGGCCTCGGCTTCATCCAACATGCCAACTGGCATCCGTTCATCCCGAGGAACGTAGGTCGAGGCGAGTACGGGTGGAGCGGGGTGTTCGCGGCATCGGGCGTGATCTTCTTCGCCTACATCGGGTTCGATGCGATCTCGACGACCGCGCAGGAGGCGAAAAACCCCCAGCGCGACATGCCGATCGGCATCCTCTCCAGCCTGGTGATCTGCACGCTGCTGTACGTGGCGGTCTCGGCGGTGCTCACCGGCATGGTGAGCTACAAGAAGCTCGATGTCGCGGCACCCATCGCGCTCGCCTTGAATGCGTATCCGCAGCTGCATTGGGTCGTTCTGCCGGTGGACCTCGGCGCGATTCTCGGCATGACATCGGTGATGCTGGTCATGACCCTCGCCCAGGCGCGCATCTTCTACTCGATGGCGCAGGATGGGCTGTTGCCCCAGACGTTCTCCAAGATCCATCCGAAGTTCCGCACGCCTTCCACGGGCACGGTCGTCACGGGCGTCTGCGCCGCCGTCATCGGCGGGCTGTTTCCCGTCGGGCTGCTCGGTGAGCTCGTCTCGATCGGCACCCTGATGGCCTTCGTCACGGTGTGCATCGGGGTGCTGATTCTGCGTTATACCCGTCCCGACCTCGAGCGTCCGTTCAAGGTGCCGGCGCCCTGGTTCACTTGCATCGGCGGCGCATTGGTGTGCGGAACGATGATCGTCACTTTGCCGCCGACCACGTGGATCCGCTTGGTGGTGTGGACCTTCATCGGGGCGGTGGTCTACGCACTTTACGGCTATCGCCACAGCAAGCTGCACAAGCCCGGCGGGCAGGTGGCGGCCGAGCGGCCGGCCGAGGCCGACTAGGCGCCCGCGCTCCAGGCGGCCGCCGGGCGTGCAAGCTCGCCGGCCCCCTCGATGCGTCCCGGAAAATCCGCTGCGACCACCGTGTTCCTGCGCAGTGCCACTTAGGGTGAGCAGTCCGGGCGGTTGCGAACGCAAACAGCCCCTTTGCAGCCGGCGGCTGAGCACGTACCGTATCGGGTATGGACTTCCCAGACATCCGCATCGTCCTCGTCGAGCCCTCTCATCCCGGTAACATCGGTGCTGCCGCCCGCGCGATGAAGAACATGGGGCTTGAGCAGCTCTGCCTGGTCGGACCGCGCCAGTTCCCCCACAGCGAGGCTATCGCCCGCGCTTCAGGCGCCGATGACCTGCTGGCGCGCGCGCGCGTCGTCGATACGCTGCCCGAGGCACTCGCTGGCTGCGGTTTCATCGCGGCGACCACCTCCCGAGAGCGGGATCAGTATTTCCGCGTCGCGGACGTTCGGGATGCCGCGCAGAGGATCCTGCGCGAGAGTGTGCGAGGTGCCACTGCGATTCTGTTCGGATCGGAGCGCGCGGGCCTGACCAACGAGCAGCTCGAGGCGGCGCATCTGTTGATCCGCATCCCGGCGAGCGACGCTTATCCCTCGCTCAACCTCGCCATGGCGGTGCAGATCGTGACCTATGAGCTGTTCCGCGCCCGGGGGGTCTCGATCGATCCGGCACCCGGGGCGGGCCCGCTTGCCGACCCGCAGGACATGCGGCGGCTGTATGTGCACTTGGCGCAGGTGCTGGAGGAGATCGATTTTCGCGATCGTACCCAGAGCGGCACGCATCTCATGGCGCGCATCCGACGCTTTCTGCAGCGCGCGGAACTCGATCGTAACGAAGTCAACATCCTGCGCGGGATCCTGACGGCCATCCAGCAGCGGCGCCGGCACGCGGGGCAGAACGCGCCATGACAAAAAAATCGCCGCCGGGAGCGAATCTGGACGCCTCGAAGCTGCGTCCCGGCTGGGACGGGAGCCGGGAGGAGGCGGGCGGGGAGCCCGCCGTCATCTATCTCGATTATGCGGCCACCACCCCCGTGGATCCGGCGGTGGCCGAGGTGATGGGGCGTAGCCTCAGAGCGGAAAGGGGGCAGGGCAATCCTTCCTCGATGCATCTGCCCGGGCGGCGGGCGGCCGCACGGATCGAGGCGGCCCGGGCCGAGGTCGCGGCGCTCATCGGGGCCGCTTCCGAGGAGATCGTGTTCACCTCCGGCGCCACCGAGTCCGACAACCTCGTGCTGCTAGGCGTGCCGCGCGCCAATGCGCATCGCGGCAGGCACGTCGTGAGCTCACGGATCGAGCACAAGGCCGTGCTCGATCCGTGCAGGCGCCTGGAGAAGGAAGGCTTCACGGTGACCCTGGTGAGTCCCGATCGCACGGGCAGGATCGATCCGCAGACGCTCGCGGCGGCCCTTCGCTCCGACACGGTGCTGGTGTCCGTCATGCTGGTCAACAACGAGGTCGGCGTGATTCAGGATGTCGAGGTCATCGGCGCCCTCTGTCGTGCCCGCGGCATCCTGTTTCACACCGACGCGGCGCAGGCGGCCGGCAAGATTCCGATCGATGTGCGCGTGCTGCCCGTCGATCTGATGTCCTTCACTGCGCACAAGCTCTATGGGCCGAAGGGCATCGGGGCGTTGTACGTCCGATCAGCCGCGAGACCACATCTGCAGCCGGTGATGTTCGGTGGGGGGCAGGAAAGAGGGTTGAGGCCCGGCACGCTGCCGACGCATCAGATCGTCGGGTTCGGGGCCGCCTGTGAGCTGGCGCGGGAGGCACTGGCGCCGGAAAGCGCGCGGCTCTTCTCGCTGCGCGAGGGGTTATGGAGGGACCTGGCCACTGTCGGCGGTGTCCATCTCAACGGGGAGGGTGCGCCGCGTGTGCCCGGGATCCTCAACGTATCCTTCGAGGGCGTAGAGGGAGAGAGCCTGGTCGCGGGACTGAGTGAGCTCGCCGTGTCGACCGGCTCGGCCTGCAGCTCCTCCTCCGCTGAGCCTTCTTACGTGCTTCGCGCCTTGGGCAGGGATACGGAGCTGGCCCAGAGCTCGCTGCGCTTCAGTATCGGCCGCTTCACCACGCCCGCTGAGCTGACTGCGGCCGCAGCCGCGGTGCGCCGGGAGCTCAGGCGGCTGAGAGCGCTTTCGCCGGCTTCAGAAACCGCGGACCGGGGCTCGGCGGACGCCCTGGCGGGGGATGAGGGCCACGTGGTGGGGGAGGCGGGTGGTCCGGGACAGGAGGTCTGGGTGCGGTTCAGGCTGCAAGTGCGCGACGGATCGGTCCAGAAGGCCTCTTTCCGGGCCTACGGCTGCCCGCACACCCTGGCTGTGGCCGGCTGGGTGGCCGATCGGCTCGCGGGGCGGGGCCGCGCCGAGCTGATGCCGGGCACGCCTGCGGACTGGGCGCAACAGCTTGCCGTGCCCGTGGAGAAGCTTGGCCGACTTCTCAAGATCGAAGATGCGTTACGCGAATGCTTGCGAAGCTGGCCAGAGGTGTAGAATTTCCCCAGCTCTTGCTCCCGGCATTCCCATGGCCATCTCGCTCACCGAATCCGCCGCCAATCGTATCAAGAACTTCCTCCGCGCCCGGGGCCAGGGCATCGGCCTCAGGCTCGGGGTGCGCAAGACGGGCTGCTCCGGCTTCGCCTACGTGATCAATTATGCCGATGAAGTGCGGCCGGGCGAGATGGTGTTCGAGGATCGGGGCGTGAAGGTATACGTCGACCCCGAAAGCCTGCCCCTCATCGATGGAACGACGGTGGATTTTGTTAAACAGGGCCTGAATGAAGCCTTCCGGTTCCGCAACCCCAATGTGAAGGGGGAGTGCGGCTGCGGAGAGAGCTTTTCTGTTTAGATTGGCGGGAACCGCTCCCGGCGGTTCCCGCGAGCGCTTCCATGGGCTTTCGGATGCCCGCGAGCCCGAAGTGAATTCGGGCTCCCTTACCAAGCTGGTTGCCGTGCCCGGGAGCAGTAAATTGCCCCGGCGGGGGGGCACCGGGTAGACTGTACGGCTTAGTGTCGGCTGAGATGCTCCCCTTCGAAGGGGGCGCCGGTCGTTTGTGTTCCAGGAATTCAAGCCCCGAAAGGTCACCCCGAATGGCGCTCGAGCGCACCCTGTCCATCGTCAAGCCCGACGGCGTCGGTCGCAATCTCATCGGCGAGGTGTACCGCCGCTTCGAGATCGCCGGACTTTCCATCATAGCCGCCCGCATGCTGCGGCTTTCTGAGCGCGAGGCGGAGGGCTTTTACGCCGTGCATCGCGAGCGCCCATTCTTCAAGGATCTCGTGCGCTACATGACTTCCGGCCCGGTCATGGTGCAGGTGCTGGAAGGCGAAGGCGCCATCGCGCGCAACCGCGAAATCATGGGGGCCACCGATCCCAGAAAGGCTGCTCCTGGAACCATTCGCGCCGACCTCGCTCTGAGCATCGAGCAGAATGTGGTGCACGGCTCGGATGCGCCGGAGACCGCCGAGCGCGAGATCGCCTATTTTTTCAGTACCACGGAGCTGCATTCCCGCGGCTGAGGCCGCCTTCGCCCCCATGAGTCCCTCCGCCACGACCACGAACCTGCTGGGCCTGCCTCGGTCCACGCTCGAGGCCTTCGTGGCGCAGCTTGGCAGCAAGCCTTTCCGGGCACGCCAGCTCATGCAGTGGGTCTACAAGCGCGGGGAGCCTTCATTCGAGCACATGACCGACCTGGCCAAGGCATTCCGCGCCAGGCTCGCGGAGTGCGCCAGCGTGCAGGCGCCCGAGGTCATCGCCACTCAGCACTCCGCCGACGGCACACGCAAGTGGCTGCTGCGTGCCGACGGGAGCCAGGCGTTCGAGATGGTCTATATTCCGGAGCCGGACCGCGCAACGCTCTGTATCTCCTCCCAGGTGGGCTGCGCGCTCGATTGCGCGTTCTGCTCGACGGCGCAGCAGGGGTTCAACCGCAACCTTACCACGGCGGAGATCGTCGGCCAGGTGTGGCTCGCCAACCGCGAGCTCTCGGGCACGGTGGCGGATCTGGCGCGCGAGCGAGCGGTCACCAACGTCGTGCTCATGGGCATGGGCGAGCCGCTGGCGAATTTCCGCAATGTCGTCCCGGCGCTCGACATTCTCCTCGATGACTTCGGCTTCGATCTGTCGCGCCGGCGCGTGACCCTCTCGACCTCCGGCCTGGTGCCGCAAATCTACAAGCTGGCCGAGCACAGCAACGTGGCGTTGGCAGTCTCCCTGCATGCCCCCGACGACGAGCTACGCAACGAGCTGGTGCCGATCAACCGGCGCCATCCCATCGCCGAGCTTCTCGAGGCCTGCTGGCACTACATTGATGAGCGCAATGGCCGCAGCGTCACCTTCGAGTACGTCCTTCTGGAGGGTGTCAACGACTCTCGGGCCCAGGCCCGTGCGCTCGCCAGGCTCCTCGCCGGACAGCCGGCCAAGGTCAACCTCATTCCTTTCAATCCCTTCCCGGGCACGCGCTTTCGCCGCTCGCCGCCGGAAGCGGTACAGCAGTTCCGCGACGAACTGATCCGCCGAGGAGTATTGGCGACGGTGCGCCGCACGCGTGGCGATGATATCGATGCTGCATGTGGCCAGCTGGCCGGCCGCGTCCTCGATCGCACCACGGTGCGCCTGGGCAGCCGGACTTTCGGCCTGGCGGTGCAGGCGTGACAGGATCGTCCGGAACGATATTGGACGGCGGTAGCCGGCCCGAGGGGCGAGCCCCCGGGGCGAGCTGCGAAGCGGCGCGCACACGGCGTGCGCCGCGAGCATCGCGGGCGCGGCCTTGGCTGCTCGCGGGCGCGGGGACGCTGCTCGCGGTGCTGCTCGCCGGCTGCGCCAGCCGCCAGATGATCCGGCAGCGGCACCGGGCGGCCGTTTTCAACACCGAGCTCGGCATCGCCTACATGCAGCGCGACCAGCTGGCGGTGGCCAAGAGAAAGCTCGACCTCGCCTTGAAGGAGAATCCCGACAATCCGTCCGTGCACAGCGCACGGGCGCTGCTGTTTGTCCGGCTGGGGGAACCGCGGCGGGCTGATCGGGAGTTCCGCGAGGCTCTGCGGCTGGCGCCGCACAATCCGAATTTCCAGAACGACTACGCGGTCTATCTGTGCAGCTCCGGCCGCACCAGCCAGGGCGTCAAGTACTTCCTCATGGCCGCGCGCAATCCCCTCTATCTCACGCCGGTCGCAGCCTACACCAACGCCGGGGTTTGCCTGCGCTCGGCGCACCAGTACGAGGAGGCCGCAAAGATGTTCCGCGCGGCGCTGGCGGTGCGCCCGAACTTCTCCCAGGCCGCCTGGCAGCTCGCGGACCTGGACCTCAAGCGCGGGCGGCTCGCCCAGGCGCGGGCGGTGATCACCGGCTACCTGTCCTCCTACAACGAGACGCCGGATCTGCTGCTGCTCGCGGTGAAGGTCATGCGCGCCCAGCACGATAAGCTCGATGCCGCGCTCTACGCGCGCAAGCTTCAACTCGACTTTCCGGGCTCGGCCCAGGCGCGCGCGCTGGCCCGCCTCGGCAACAATCCGGGTTGACGGCGATGACGGGACAAGCGGGCGGTGAGTCAGGCCGCGGGTCCGGGATCGGCCCTCGGCTGCGCAGCGCCCGTGAGCGCAGCGGTTTGACCGTCGAGCAGGCTGCGCTGAAGCTTCACCTCGATCCGGCCGTGTTGCAAGGTCTCGAGGCGGAGGACTTCGGCGCCCTTGGAGCGCCCATCTACGTCAAGGGCTATGTCGGCCGCTATGCGGAGCTGGTGGGTGAGTCCGCCGAATCACTCCAGCAGCTGCTTTCGAGCGCGGTGATGCCTGCGCCCGATCTGACGCGCATCCCTCGTGCCAGAGCGCAGGGCAGCCGAATCATCGGCCCGGCCGCGATCGCCGTCGTCGCCGGCCTGGTGGTGTTGGGCTCGATCTGGTTCGGAATCTCGCGCTGGCACGAGGGGCATCCGCCGCTCGCACCGTCGCGGGTCGCTCCAGGGACGCTCGTTGCGCGAGGCACCGAGTCCGGTGCGCCCGCCGTCTCCGGCAAGGTGATCGCTCCCAAGCCGGCGCCGGCAGCCGAAGATGCGAGCGGCACGGGCCAGACTGCGGCCGGACCGTCCGAGGGCGAGGTGCGGATCACGCTGAAATTCTCCGCGCCAAGCTGGGTAGAAGTGAAGGACGCGGCCGGCAAGCGGCTGTATCGCGCGATGGTGCCGGCGGCTGCAGTGCGGATCTTCAAGGGGCCGGCGCCGTTGCACGTCGTGTTGGGATACGCGCCGGCCGTGACGCTCATGGTCGATGGCCGTGCGACACCGATCGGCGCGCTGGTGCAATCCGATCACGCCGCCTCGTTCGAGGTCGCAGCCGATGGCCGTGTCCAGTCCGGACCGCGCCCGGGTGGAGAGTGAGTTGACGCAAGAGATCCAGCCCGTCCGTGGGATGAACGATGTGCTGCCGGCCGAGATCGGCGCATGGCAGACGATCGAAGGGGTCGCGCGCGAGTTACTCGCCGCCTATGGGTACCAGGAGATCCGCATCCCCGTGGTGGAGCGCACGGAGCTGTTCAAGCGGGCGATCGGCGAGTACACCGACGTGGTCGAGAAGGAGATGTACACCTTCGTCGACCTGGGAGGCGACAGCCTGACGCTTCGGCCGGAAGCGACCGCCGGCGTGATGCGCGCGCTCATCTCCAACGGCATGCTGCGCGGTCAGCGGCACAAGCTCTGGTGCACGGGCCCGATGTTCCGCCACGAGAAGCCGCAAAAGGGCCGTTATCGCCAGTTCCACCAGATCAACGTCGAGGCGGTGGGCATGCCCGGCCCCGATGTGGACGTGGAGCTGATCGCGCTCACGGCGCGCCTGTGGCGCCGGCTCGGGATTGAGCGGGTGCGCCTCGAGGTCAACTCCCTCGGCACGCCCGAGGCGAGGCGTGCCTACCGTGAGAGGCTGGTCGAGTACTTCCAAGCCCGCCACGAGCGGCTGGATGATGACAGCAGGCGACGGCTCGAGGGCAACCCGCTGCGCATTCTTGACAGCAAGAATCCCGACATGCGCGAGCTGATCGATGGCGCCCCCGTGCTCACCGAGCATCTCGACCCGGAGTCCCGCGACCATTTCCAGGCGCTGCGCTGCGCGCTCGATGAGCTGGACATCCCTTTCCGTGTCAATCCCCGCCTGGTCCGCGGGCTCGACTACTACAGCCGCACTGTGTTCGAATGGATCACCGATGCCCTCGGCGCCCAGGATGCCGTATGCTCCGGCGGGCGCTACGACGGGCTGATCGCCCAGCTCGGGGGCGAGGCCACCCCGGGGATCGGGTTCGCGATGGGTGTGGAGCGCCTGGTGGCGCTGCTGACTCAGACCGGCCGGGTGCAGCCATCGCCCGCCGCCGATGTCTACATCGTCGTGAGCGGCTCGCGTGCCATGGCGAGCGGCGTCACGCTCGCCGAGCGGTTGCGCAACGAGTTGCCCAACAGGCGGTTCGAGCTCAATCTCGGCGGTGGCAACTTCAAGGCGCAGTTCCGCCGCGCCGACCGGAGCGGGGCGGCGATCGCGCTGATTCTGGGCGATGATGAGCTCGAGCGCGGTGTCGCCTCGTTGAAACCTTTGCGCCGGGAAGCCGGTCAGAGCGAGAGTCCGCTGCCGACCCTGGCCGCGGCGATCGAAGCGGCGCTCGCCGGTCCCGCGGGGCAACCCTGATTAGGAGAGGTCGTGGAAAGTTATTTAGATGAACGCGAACGATGGGAAGCCCTGCTCGGCTGGTTGCGCGAGAACGGGCTGTCCATCCTGGCGGGCGTGGCGCTCGCCGCCGTCGCGTTTGGCGGCTACCGCTGGTGGCAAGGGCACCTCGATCAGCGTGACCTCAACGCCAATGCGTTGTATGCGCAGATGGAGAACGCCTTCGCCCGGGGGGATGAAGTGAGCGCGTTCGCCGCGGCCGGAGAGCTCGAGCGCACCTACGCCTCGACGCCGTACGCCGATCAGGCGAGGCTCGCTTCCGCCGGGGTGTTCGTGCAGGACGGCGAGCTCGGACGGGCTGCCGGCGAGCTGCGTATCGTCATGCTGCACCCGCACGATCCCATCCTGGGATTGATTGCGCGGTTGCGGCTGGCCAGGGTGCAGATCGCGCTGCACCAGGCCAAGGAAGCGCTCGCGACACTCGATGCCGTCAATCCGGGGGCATTCGCCACGCGGTACGATGTGGTTCGCGCAGATGCCTACTATGCGATGGGCGAGCGGGCGGCCGCCCTGGCGCAATACCGGCTCGCCCGCGCCGCCGATTCGGGCGGCGAGACCGACAAGCGCCTGCTGGACCTGGAAATCTCGGACCTGGCCGCGAACCTGCCGCAGAAGACTTCGGCCGCGCACCCGGCGAAGCCGGCCCTGGCCCCGGCCGGCAAGTAGCACCAACCTGAACCCTAACGCCGCGGATAAACCCTTGCGCACTCATACCAACCGATCGATGAGATTCTGGATTGCAGCCGCCGCCGTCGTGCTGCTCGCGGCCTGCTCGCACAAACAGGTCGATCAGCCGGCCAAGCTCACTCCCATCAAGAAGGCGACGCTGCGCGTGCGCAGCATCTGGACGGCCTCGGTCGGCGGGTTCCAATTCCTGGGCTTCGGAGACGGGCAGATGAAGGAGCTTCGTCTCGGCTTGGGTCTGGCCGTGCAGGGAACCCGGGTGTTCGCCTCAGGCCACAAGGGGCTGGTCGCGGCGTTCAACCTGCGCACCGGGCGGCGGCTGTGGGAGACCGATACACGGGTGCCGCTCGGCGGGGGGCCGGCGGTATACGGCAATCTCCTGGTCGTGGGCGGCAGCGACGGGGCCGTGGTTGCCTTGAGCGCCGTGAATGGCAGGCAGCTCTGGAGAGTCACGCTGCCCGGCGCGATCATTTCTGCGCCCGCGGTGTCGAGTGCTCTGGTGGCGGTTCGCACCATCGACGGCACGCTGCACGCGCTCTCGCCAAGCAGCGGAAAAGAGCTGTGGGAGACCCATCAGGAGACGCCCTCGCTGACGCTGCGAGGAGCGGCAATCCCGGTGATTGCGGACAACATGGTGGTCAGCGGCTTCGCCAACGGCAAGGTGCTGGCCGTCAACGCCTCGGATGGCACGCAGAGGTGGGTGGCGACGGTGTCGGAGCCGCACGGCCAGACTGCGATCGAGCGGCTCTCGGATGTGCAGGGGCCGGTGATCGTGGCCGACCAGGATGTCTACACGGTCGGCTATCACGGCACGGTCGACATGCTGGCGCTCAAGAGCGGCCAGCCATGGTGGTCGCACAAGGCGTCGAGCTTCCGCGGACTGGCTCTCGGGGAGCACGCGGTCTACATGTCGACCGAGGATGGGGCAGTGGTCGCGCTGAACCGCAAGAACGGTGCGGTCATCTGGAGTCAGAAGGCGCTCCGCTACCGCTCGGTGACCACTCCGGCGGTGAGCAAGTACGGGATCGTCGTGGCCGACTACCAAGGCTATGTTCATTGGCTGAACAAGCGCACGGGCGCCTTCGAGGCTCGCACCGAAAGCGGCGGGGTACGGGTTTCCAATCCTCCCATCGCCATCGGCAACGAGGTGCTGGTCATCAACGACGTCGGTGAGATCAGCGCGTTCCGGGTCTCTCCGCGTCGATGACAATTTAAGTAATGCTGCAGGCTCGGCCGGGGAGGGGTTTCCCCGGGCGCTGAAAAACAGGATGTTTTTCCGCCCTCTGAGACCCGTTCTCGCAAGGGGAAGTGCCGCAAGCCCCCTCCAGGGATGGGTCCACGGCGTTTCGGGGAAAGCCCTCCCCGGCCGAGGTTGCAGGCGGCAAAGGCATCAGTCGGTCGCGAGTCGAGAAAAATCATGTTGCCCGTCGTCGCCCTGGTCGGACGGCCCAATGTGGGCAAGTCCACCCTGTTCAATGTGCTCACCGGCACCCGCGACGCCATCGTCGCGGACGTTCCCGGTCTGACCCGCGATCGGCAGTACGGATTCGGCCGGCTGGGGCCCGTGCCCTGCGTGCTGGTCGACACCGGCGGTCTGGTCGAGAACCCCAGCGGAATCGAGGCGCAGATGCGCGAGCAGACCGAGCGCGCCGTGCAGGAGGCCGATCGGCTGCTGTTCGTGGTCGATGCGCGCTCGGGCCTGACGCCTCAGGACCGCTTCGTGGCGCGGGAGCTGCGCAAGTCCGGCAAGCCCGTGATCCTGGTGCTCAACAAGGCCGAGGGGCTCGATCTGGAAATCGCGGCCGCGGACTTCCACACGCTCGGCTTCGGTGAGCCGGTCGGAGTGTCGGCTAGCCACGGGCAGGGATGCGAGGACCTCATGGAGCTCGCTCTGCAGGGACTCGAGAGCGAGCCTGTCGAGGAAAGACGTCAGGATGAGGTGCACATCGCCATCATCGGCCGCCCCAACGTGGGCAAGTCGACGCTGGTCAACCGCCTGCTCGGGCAGGAGCGGGTCATCGCCAGCGATCAGCCCGGCACCACGCGTGACAGCATCCTGGTGCCCTTCGAGCGCGACGGTCGCCGGTTCGTGCTGATCGATACGGCCGGCATGCGGCGCCGCGCCCGGGTTGCGGACGTCATCGAGCGCACCAGCGTGGCCAAGACTCTGCAGGCGATCGCGGAGGCGCATGTGGTGATTCTGGTCCTCGACGCGCATGATACCGTTGCGGAGCAGGATGCCAGCGTGCTCGGCGTCGCGCTCGAGCGCGGACGCGCGCTCATCATCGCGGTCAATAAATGGGATGGCATTCCCACGGACCAGCGCGAGGAGATCCACCGGCAACTCGCCCTCAGACTCGATTTCGCGCCTTTCGCGCCGCTGCATTTCATCTCGGCACGGCACGGCACCGGGGTGGGCGAACTCGTGCACTCGACGGTGCGGGCCTACGAGGCCGCCATGCGGGAGATGCCTACCCGGGAGCTGACACGGGCCCTGGAGCGCGCCACCACGGCGCATCAGCCGCCGCTGGTGCACGGCCGGCGCATCAAGCTGCGCTACGCCCATCAGGGCGGACGCAATCCTCCACGCGTGGTGATTCACGGCAACCAGACCTCGTCGGTGCCGGGCGCCTATACACGATATCTCACCAACGTGTTCCGCAGGACCTTCGATCTGTTCGCGACGCCGGTGGTCATCGAGTATCGAACCGACGAGAATCCCTACGACCGGCCGGGCAGGGCGAGAAAGAAGACGGGCGAGAGCAGGCGGCGGGCTCGCAAGACCCGCCGGTGAGACCGACGGCTCGGATCGACCCGAGGGAGGCGGGGCTGCGGAACAGGTCGCGCAGGACTCGAACGTCCTAGAACGCGTTGTGTCCCGTCAGCTCTCGTCCCACCGAGAGCTCGTGGATGGTCTCCGTGCCCTCGTAGGTGATGACGCTCTCGAGGTTGAGCATGTGGCGGATGGGAGCGTATTCGGCGCTGATGCCAGCCCCGCCCAGCATGTCGCGGCAGTCCCGCGCGACATCGAGCGCCATGCGGCAGTTGTTCCACTTGGCGAGGGACACGTGCACCGGCTGCATGCGGCCCAGCTCCTTCATCCGGCCGAGCTCGAGCGCCATGAGCTGTGCGCCGGTGATCCGCCGCGCCATGTCGGCGAGGCGGACCTGGATGGCCTGATTCTGCGAGAGCGGACGGCCGAACAGCTGGCGCGTGCCGGTGTACTCCAGCAGCTGCGCGAGGCAGTCCTGCGCCGCGCCGATGACGCCCCATGCAATCCCGTAGCGCGCCTGTGTCAGGCACGACAGCGGCCCCTTGAGGCCGACGACGCCGGGCAGGACGCTTTCCTCGGGAACGACGACGTCGTCGAAGAACAGGGCCGAGGTCACGGAGGCGCGCAGCGAGAACTTGCGTTCGATCAGCTGAGTGGTGAATCCGCGGGTGTTCTGGTCGATGAGGAATCCCCGGATGCCCTCATCGGTCTGCGCCCACACCACCGCGACGTCCGCGATCGAGCCGTTGGTGATCCACATCTTCGAGCCGTTGAGCACCCAGTCCCGGCCGCGCTGGCGGGCATGAGTCTTCATATTGGCCGGGTCCGAGCCGCCGTGCGGCTCGGTGAGGCCGAAGCAGCCGATGAGCTCGCCGCGGGCCATGCGCGCCAGGTATTTCTCCTTCTGCTCCTCCGATCCGTAAGCGTGGATCGGGTACATGCACAGAGAGGACTGCACCGACACGAAGCTGCGGATGCCCGAGTCGCCGCGCTCGAGCTCCTGGCAGATCAGCCCGTAGCAGATCGCATTGAGGCCGGCGCAGCCGTAGCCGGTGAGGGAGGAGCCCAGCAGCCCGAGCTCGGCGAGCTCGGGGATCAGTTCGCGCGGGAAACGGTGCTCTTCAAAGCACTCGCGGATGATGGGCAGCACGCGCTCCTCGACGAGGCGGCGGACACAGTCCTGCACCATGCGCTCCTCCTCCGTGAGCGTGCCGCGAAGTCCGTAGAGATCGAGCGGATCAAGCGTAGTGGTCGACAATGGCGTCAACTCCCCTGAGAGTGGCTCGCGGCGCAGTCCCCTCGATCGGGGCGGCGCCGGAAAGGCCGCGATGATACCTTAGTCGGTGGTGAGTGGCATTGCCTTTATAAATCAATGATGTCTGAGATCTGTGACTACGCTCGACGGCAGGGGATCGATGGATGCAGAAAGTCCTGCGGGTCGGGAAGACTCGGCGGGGGCTTTGCGTGTTCCCGGCAGCTCTCGCGCAGGGATCGGCTTTGCCGGCCGGCACCATGGCGAGATCCTGCAGGGCGCCTGGCGAGCGCCCGAGGGCATCGAGTGCCTCAGGGGTGGGTCGGGGGATCCGATCGGAGAGGCAGCGCGCGCGGCTGCATCCGCGGGAGGCTCGGCCTGTCCCGTGCCAAGCGCGGCAGGACCGGTGCAGTGCCTGGTGACGTTGCCGGTGCCGGAGCACGGGAGCATGGCCCGCTTTGACCGAAGTCGCGATGGGTCCCTCGAGATTCGGCCCGCCTGGAAGGTGAAGGCCGCGCGAGCGGCACGGCTGGCGCTCGATCATATCGGCGAGAAGCGGGCGGGGGGCGTGTTGACCGTGGACTGCCCGGTACCGGCCGGCCTGGGCCTTGGGTCCTCCACCAGCGACGTGGTTGCCGCCATCCGTGCCGTGTGCGATGCCCATGGCGCATCCATCGATTCGGGTCAGATCGCGCGGCTCGCCGTCGAGGCCGAGGGCGCCATCGATCCGATCATGTTCGAGGAGGGGGTGCTGTTTGCGCCCCGACGGGGCCGGGTACTGGAGCACTGGGCGGGTGGGATTCCGGAGTTCCTCGTGCTCAGCGTCGACACCGACCCGGGGGCAGGCGGCGTCGACACGCTCAGCATGCCGGTTCCCCGCTACACCGCCGCGCAGCTCGATCAGTATGACGAGTTGATTTCCCGCGCGCGCACGGCGTTCCGCGAGCGTGATGCGAAGGCCATCGCCGCAGTCGCGACCCGAAGCGCCGAGCTCAACCAGCGCCTGCTGCCGATGCGGGGTTTCGGGGATCTGCTCGCCCTCACGCGGCAGCCGGGCTGTTTAGGGCTGCAGATCGCGCACTCGGGCACGGTGGCCGGGCTGTTGTTCGATCCGGCGGTGGGGCAGGCGGCAGCTGAGCGTGTGCGCACGGCAGTGCAGGCCCTTCGGATGCGGTGCCTGGGGGGCTTCAGGACCGGGCCTGGGCGCGAGGCGGAGAAGGCCTGAGCGGCGGCATCGGGGGGCGCATGTCGTTGGAGCGCAAGCCGCCGTCGCTTGCGCAACAGTACACGGTCGAGGGAGCGACAAGAGGATGGACAGGAGAGCCGGCTGCCTCTAGCATGGTCGTATCGGACGGTGATGGGAATTCGGTGCGATCCGCTTTCGGGTCCAGGCCGAAGCTGCCCCCGCAACTGTAGGCGGTGAGCCGAGCGCCAGGTACGCCACTGGGAAACCGGGAAGGCGGCGCGCGGCGTCAAACCGCAAGCCAGGAAACCTGCCGTCCACCGAAGTCTCGCAGACACACCGGCCGGGGTGAGCAGGTGCAATGATCGTTTGCGCTGACGACGTGCTTGCCAAGAGGCCCCTTTGCAGAGCGCAGCGCCAACTTCTGCCCCGTCTTTCACTGCCAGCCCGTCAACGTCCCCGGTCATCGTACTGCTGACCCACGCGGACAGCGACCTGGCCGCCCTCAGCCGCGCCCTCCCGGCTCTGCCGCAAGACTTCCCGCGCGCATGCGGATACAGCCTGCAGAGCCTGGGCGCCGAAGGGATGGGCGAGCTGCTCGATGGGGAGCTCTCGGGCGCGCGTGTGATCGTGGTTCGCATTCTCGGCCGCTTGAGCAGCGTGCCCGGGTGGCAGGCGCTGCACAAGGCGGCGGCGGACCGCGGCCAGGCGCTGCTCGTCGTGAGCGGTACGGGCGAGCCTTCCCCGGAGCTGGAGTGTCTCTCCAGCGTGGCGCCCCGCGTGCTGCACGAGATGCAGGGCTTTCTGCAGGCCGGGGGCCCGGAGAATCTCGCCCAGTGCTTGAGGTTCCTCGCCGACCACCTGCTGCTCACCGGCTATGGCTACGAGCCTCCGGTCCCTCTGCCGGAGCATGGCCTCTACTGGCCGGGCTGCAATCAGGGGTCGGCCCCGACCCTCGAGTCCTGGCTCGCCCGGCGCGCCGGTTCCGGCCAGCCCGGCCGGGATGCCCACCGTCCCGTGGTCGGGATCACGTTCTACCGGGCGCACCGGCTGAGCGGCAATCTGCGCTTCATCGATGCGCTCATCGAGGCTCTGGAGCGCCGCGGGCTCGATGCGCTGCCCGTGTACACGGCGTCGCTGCGTGCGCTCGATGGTGAGGGACGGCCGGCGGCGCTGTCGCTCTTCTTCCATGAAGGCCGGCCGCTGATCGACGCCCTGATCAACACCACCTCCTTCGCCACCGGCGAGGTGAGCGCCGAGGGCCCGAGCCGCGAGAGCGGCTCGGCCGCGGGCCTGGCGCAGCTCGATGTGCCCGTCTTTCAGGCCATCGTGAGCGCCATGGAGCGCACCGCCTGGGAATCGGCCAGCCGCGGCCTGACCCCGCTCGATACGGCGATGAACGTCGTGCTTCCGGAGTTCGACGGCCGGATTCTGACGGTGCCGCTGTCGTTCAAGGAGAAGCGCCGCCTGCACGGCATGGAGGTGATCGAGTATGCGCCGCTGCCCGATCGGGTGGAGCGCATCGCCGGCCTGGTGGCCGCGCAGGTGCGGCTGCGGCGCCTGCCTCGCGCGCAGCGGCGCATCGCCTTCATCCTGACCAACTCCAACGCCAAGGCGGCCCAGATCGGCAACGCCGTCGGGCTCGACGCGCCGGCCTCGCTCCTTGCGCTGCTGCGTGTCATGAGGCAATCCGGATACCGGATCGAGGGCTTGCCGGAGAGTTCCGATGAGCTGATGCACGGGCTGATCGATCGCGGCTGCTACGACCTCGACCACCTGACGGCCGAGCAGTGCGGACGGGCCGCGGGCCGCGTGGACGCGCAACGCTATCGGAGCTGGTTCGAGGAGCTGCCGCGCGTGTTGCGCGAGCGCATGTGCGCGCAATGGGGAGCGCCGCCGGGGGATGCCTATGCGGTGCAGGGGCATCTCATCCTGACCGGCCTGCCGTTGGGAAATGCGCTGCTGGCCATCCAGCCCCCGCGTGGCTTCGGGCTCGATCCTGACGCCATCTATCATCAACCCGACCTGCCGCCGACCCATCACTACTACGCGTTCTACCGCTGGTTGAGGGATGAGTGGGGCGCGCACGCCATCGTGCACGTCGGTAAGCACGGCACGCTCGAATGGCTGCCCGGCAAGGGGGTGGGCCTGTCGGAAAATTGCTTTCCGGATGCCCTGCTCGGCGAGCTGCCGCTGCTCTACCCCTTCATCATCAACGATCCGGGCGAGGGCGCGCAGGCCAAGCGCCGCGCCCACGCCGCGATCGTCGATCATCTGACGCCGCCGATGACGACGGCGGAGACCTACGGCGCGCTGGCGCAGCTCGCCCAGCTCGTCGACGAATACTACCAGCTCGAGATGCTCGACCCGACGAAGCTTCCCTTGCTGCAGAGGCAGATCTGGCAGCTGGTGAAGGAGTCGCGCCTCGATCGGGACCTCAACGCCATCCGCGCGGACGACAACGAGGTGTGGGACGAAGGGTTCAACGAGCACGGCGTGCCGCTCAGCCTCGCGCGCATGGAGGGCGCGGACTTCGCGCACCTGATCGAGGACATCGACGGCTACCTGTGCGAGATCGGTGCAGCGCAGATCCGTGACGGCCTGCATGTTCTCGGGGCGGTGCCGCAGGGCGCTCAGCTCACCGACATGCTCTGCTCGCTCACCCGGCTGCCCAACCTCGGGGTCTCGAGCCTGCCGGGGGAGGTGGCACGCTGCTTCGGCCTCGAGTGGCAGGATCTCCTCGAGGAGCGCGGCAGGCGCTTGCCCGCCTCGCCGGCCGGACTGGAACGGTGCGCGGGCCGGGCGCTGCGGACACGGGCGGATGCCGTCGAGGCCATCGAGCAGTTGTGCCGCACGTTGATCGCCGAGCTGCAGGCGCGGGATTTCGCCGTCGGCGCGGTGCCCGAGGCCGCGCAGCGCTGCCTGGGGGAGCCGCGAGAAGATTGCCTGGGGCGATCTGCGGGGACAGGAAGTGTCGGCCGTGACGCGGCACGCCCCGGGCTGGGACGCGCAACCGGCGAACGACCCGCCGGGGGGCTGTCCGGGGACGATTGCGGCGAGGCTCATGCGAGCGCTGATCCGGCGCGAGGCCTCGTTCGGGTGCTGGAGTTCGTCTGCCGGGATCTCGTGCCGAGGCTGCATCGCACCGGGGATGAGATTGAAAACCTCATGCGCGCGCTCGAGGGCCGCTATGTTCCCGCCGGCCCGAGCGGCGCACCGACCCGCGGCATGGCGCACATCCTGCCGACGGGGCGCAATTTCTACTCCGTCGACCCGCGCAGCCTGCCCTCGCAGGTGGCGTGGCGCGTGGGCGAGCAGCTGGCCGCGGAGGTGCTGCGTCGTCACCTCAAGGAGACGGGACGCTACCCGGAGAGCGTCAGCATCAGCATCTGGGGCACCAGCGCCATGCGTACGCACGGCGATGACGTGGCGGAGATTCTCGCGCTCCTCGGCGTGCGGCCGGTCTGGCAGGCCGAGAGCCGCCGGCTGACGGGCCTCGAGGTGATCGCGCTGCAAGCCCTGGGCCGGCCGCGCATCGATGTCACCACGCGAATCAGTGGTTTCTTCCGCGATGCATTCCCGCAGCTCATCGAGCTGATCGACCGGGCCGTCGACACCGTGATCGGCCTCGATGAGCCGCCGGAGAGCAACTTCGTGCGCAAGCACTTCCTGGCGGAATGCGCAGCGAGGGTCGCCGCCGGCGCGACGCGCTCCCAAGCCGAGCGCACGGCTCGCTACAGAGTCTTCGGCTCCAAGCCCGGCAGCTACGGCGCGGGCATCCTGCCGCTCATCCAGGAGGGCAACTGGGAGGGCGTCGAGGATCTCGCCGAGGCGTACCTCAATTGGGGCGGCTATGCCTACACGGCCGCCGAGGGCGGTGTGGAGGCTCGAGAGCCGCTCGAGGCTCGTCTGGCAGCGGTCGAGGTGGTGCTGCACAACCAGGACAACCGCGAGCACGACATCTTCGATAGCGACGATTACCTGCAATTCCAGGGCGGTCTGATCGCCACCATCCGGCACCTCTCCGGTCGCAAGCCCCGCCACTACTTCGGCGACACCCACGATCCCGAGCGCGCGGCCGTCCGCGACCTGAAGGAGGAGGCGCTGCGCGTGTTCCGCTCACGCGTCGTCAACCCCAAGTGGCTCGAGAGCATCCGCCGGCACGGCTACAAGGGCGCGCTCGAGTGCGCCGCCACGGTCGATTATCTCTTCGGCTTCGATGCCACCGCCGAAGTGATGGAGGACTGGATGTACGAGCAGACGGCGCAGAGCTATGCGCTCGATGAGCGGATGCGGGAGTTTCTCGAGGAGAGCAACCCCTGGGCGCTGAGCGCCATCGCCGGCAGACTGCTCGAGGCGGCGCAGCGCGGGATGTGGGCCTCGCCCGAGCCGCAGACCCTCGAGGCGCTGCGCGAGGCATACCTTCGCAGCGAGACGGTGCTGGAGGCGCGCGGCGAGGCCGCCACCGGGGAAGACAGATCATGAGCGAGCATCCTCACCCGTTTCCGTTCGCCGCAATCGTCGGACAGGAGCCGCTCACGAGCGCGCTGCTGCTGTGCGCGGTCAACCCCGGTATCGGAGGTGTGCTGATCCGCGGCGACAAGGGCAGCGCCAAGAGCACCGCGGCGCGGGCGCTCACCGGAGTGCTCTCGCCCATCGAGCGCATCGCCGGTTGCGCCTACAATTGCGAGCCGGGCAAGGCCGCCGAGCCGTGCGAGACGTGCCGCGCGGAGGCGCCCACCGTGCAACTCTCGCCCGTGCCGTTCGTCAACCTGCCGCTCGGGGCCACCGAGGATCGTGTGCTCGGGAGCCTTGACTTCGAGCGTGCCCTCAAGGAGGGGCGCAGGAGCTTTCAACCGGGCCTGCTGGCGGCGGCCCATCGGGGGATCCTCTACATCGACGAGGTGAACCTTCTGCCCGATCACCTGGTGGACGTGCTGCTCGATTCGGCCGCCATGGGCGTCAACCGCGTGCAGCGCGAAGGGCTCTCCGTCGAGCACCCGACCCGTATCGCGCTCATCGGCACCATGAACCCGGAGGAGGGCGAGATCCGGCCGCAGCTGCTCGACCGCTTCGGGATGATGGTGGAGGTCGCCGCTCCCGAGGACGCGCGCGAGCGGACCGAGATCGTGCGGCGGCGGTTGGCGTGGGAAAGAGAGCCCGAGTCGTTCAACCGGCAGTGGGAGCCGCGGCAGCAGGCATTGCGCGCGCGCGTGACCCGCGCGCGCGAGCTGTTGCCGCAGGTGCGCATGGCCGAAGGGTTGCAGCTGCTCTCGAGCGAGTTGTGTTGCGAGCAGGGCGTGAGGAGCCTGCGGGCGGACCTCGTCATGGTCAAGGCGGCCTGCGCACTCGCGGCCCTCGCCGCTCGTACGGAGGTCGAGCCCCGGGACCTCGAGCAGGCGGCCCGCCTGGTGCTGCCGCATCGGCGCCGCCGCAAGCCCTTCGATGCCCCGGGACTCGACGAGCAGCGCCTGCAGGACACCCTGCGGCGGCCGGCTCCGCCGCCTGCGCCTGCCCCGCAGGCCGAGCCCGGCCGCAGCGAATCCCCGGGGGAGGAGGAGGCGCCCCCGCCGCTTGGCGCCGGGGCGGCTGACCAGGTGTTTGCGCCGGCGCGCGTCGCGACGCCGCGCATCGATCTGAAGGACACTCCGGCCGGAGGTGGTGTCGGCCGCCGCAGCCGCTCGCGCGCCTCGCGCCGGGGGCGCGAGGTGAGGTCCGTGCCCGATGAGCGGCCGACCGATCTGGCGCTCACCGCTACGTTGAGTCACGCGGCGCTGCGCAGCGGTGGACTGGCGCGCGGCGCGGGTCCGCTCGAAGTGACGCGGGAGGATCTGCATCAGAAGGTGAGAGCGGGCCGGCAGGGCAGCCTCATTCTCTTCGTCGTCGATGCCTCGGGCTCGATGGCGGGCCTGCGCCGCATGCAGATGGTGAAGGGAACGGTCCTCGCTCTGTTGTCCGACGCGTACCAGCAGCGCGACGAGGTGGGGGTCATTGCCTTCAGAGGCGCGGGCGCGGAGGTGCTGCTGGCCCCGACTCGCAGCGTCGAGACCGCGGAGCGCTCGCTTCGCGAGCTGCCTACCGGCGGGCGTACGCCGCTCGCGCACGCGCTCAAGACAGCCTTCGGGGTGCTCGAGCGTGCCTCGGACTCAGGTCCGCAGCCGTTGCTGATCGTCCTGAGCGACGGCCGGGCCAACGTGCCGCTCGACCCGGGGGCGGATTCCTGGCAACAGTCGCTCGAGTGGGCCCGCTTGCTCGAGCGCAGCGGCATCGCGGCCCTGGTGTTGGATACGGAGGCAGGCCCGGTCCGCCTGGGACGGGCGCCTGCGCTCGCGCAGGCGCTCGGGGCGCAGTGCCTGGGCCTGGACGGTTTCGATGCGCAGTCGCTGTCGATCACCATACGGGCCCGCACGGTGGGCGGCAAGAGGGTACTGTCATGATGGTTTGTGTCGGCGCCGGCCCCGGTGATCTGGGGTTGCTGACGCAGCGCGGGACCGAGCTGGTGCGCGCGGCGGACGTGGTGGCGGGCTTTGATGCGGTGGTCAACCTGGTGCGGCCCCTGATCCGGCCCGATGCGCGCGTCGTCACCATGGGATATCGCGACCAGGTGCAAAAGCTCGACGAGGTGGCCGGCGCTCATCGCGGCGGCGCGCGCTGTGTCGTGGTGTTCATGGGAGACATCCACTTCAGCGGCTTTCAGTTCCTCGAGCGGGTCGAGCGCGCCTGCGGCCAGCCGGTCGAGACCGTACCCGGCATCTCCTCCGCCCAGGTGCTCGCCTCGCGCGGCCGGGTGTGCTTCGATGAGACCACCTTCGTCACCTTCCACCGCCGAGGCGATTTGCAGCCCTTCAAGCGCCATCTGGTGCGCGCGCTGGAGGACGACCGCAATGCCATCGTCATCCCGCGGCCCTGGGATTTCATGCCCAAGGACGTGTGCGCATACCTGCTGGCGCGCGGCGTGAGCGGCGACCTTCCCGTGGAGGTGTGGGAAAATCTCACCAGCCGGGAGGCGCAATGGAGCGGAACGCTGGCCGGCTGCGCGCGCGATTTCAGCGACATGAGCATCATGCTCATCCGCACTCTGCGGCCCGTGCCGAGCCAGATCGAGCCGGCGGGCTGACTGCGGCCGCATGAGCACGCAGGATTACAGCATCGTCGTCGCCGCCCACGGCAGCCGCGACCCGAGAGCCATCGAGGAGGTGGAGACCCTCGTCGAGCGGATGAAGGCGCGCTCGCCCGAGCGCACCATCACCTACGGCTACCTGGAGTTCGCCCGTCCGACGCTCGCGGAGGGGGTGCGGTCGGCCCTGCAGGCGGGGACCGGCCCGATCGTGATGTTGCCCGCGCTGCTGTTCGCCGCCACGCATGCCAAGAACGACATGCCAGGCGAGCTGGCGCTGTTGAAGAGGGAGTATCCGGCGGTCGATTTTCACTTCGGCGCCCCGGTGGATCTGCATCCGGCCTTCCTGCGCCTCGCCCAGCAGCGCATCACCGAGGCGGAGGCGGGCGCCGGCCGGGTGATCAAGCGCGCAGAGGCGTGTCTCGTGGTGGTCGGTCGCGGCACGTCGGATCCCGACGCCAACTCCGAGGTGTGCAAGCTCGCACGCCTCCTGCACGAGGGGCTGGGTTTCGGTCATTCATACGTGTGTTACGCGGGCACCGCGGACCCGGGGATCAGCGAGGGCTTGCGCAGCGCCGCCCGTCTCGGCTGCGCGCGCATCGTGGTGTTCCCCTACTTCCTGTTCGACGGCCTGCTCGTGAAACGCATCTACGCGGCGGCGGACGAGCTCGCCGGGCGCCATCCCGGGATCGAGGTTCTCAAGGCGGGCTATCTCGGACCGCATGACGATGTGGCGGAGGTCTTTCTCGAGCGCGCCCGGGAGGGCCTGGAAGGCCGCGCGGCGATGAACTGCTCGCTGTGCAAGTATCGGGTGCAGATCGTCGGCTTCGAGGAGCAGGTCGGTCAGGCGCAGCGTCCCCATCATCTGGCTGCGCGCGCCCGGCCGATGGAGCCGGCGGAGCCGTCCGCCCGCGCAGTCCCCGGGCCCTACGAGCCTCATCCCATCGAGGCCGAGAGTCTCAGGATCATCGAGGCGGGCCGCGACTGGTCGGGTTGGGCCGAGGGTGAGCGGCGGGTGGCGCAGCGCCTGGTGCACACCAGCGGCGATCTCGACATCGTCGATGACCTGTATTTCTCCCCCGGAGCGGTAGAGGCGGGCGTGCGTGCGCTGCTGCGCTGCCGCCGCGTCGCAACGGATGTGACCATGGTCTCGAGCGGCCTCAAGCGCAGTCTCCTCGATCCGTTGGGGCTCGCGGTCTGGTGCGGCGTGCACGACAGGGAAACGCAGCTGTTGGCTGAGAACACCGGCCTCACGCGCTCCGCGGCGGGCATCCGCCGCGCGTGGGAGCGGTGGGGCAACGAGATCGTCCTCGCGATCGGCGATGCGCCGACCGCGGTGATGGAGGCCGTGCGCCTGGTGCGCGAGCAGGGCTGGCGACCGCAGCTGATCGTGGGGCTTCCGGTGGGTTTCGTCGGCACCCGCGAATGCAAGGAAGCCTTGCGCAAGTGTCTGCAGGTGCCCCGGATCACCAATCGCGGGACGCGCGGCGGCTCGCCCTGGGCGGCGAGCGTCATCAATGCCCTGCTCATCGCGGCGGTCGATCACCTGGCGGGAGAGCGGGTGCCGTGAGCGCGAGGGCCGGGCGCGTTCCCTTTGACCTCGGTGTGCGGGCGCAGAACGGCATGCGCCGAGGCCGCACGACCGGGGCTTGCGCGACGGCCGCCGTGAAGGCTGCGCTGTTGCTGCTGGTGCACGGGGAGAGGGCCGAGGAGGTCGAGATCGGCCTGCCGGACCCGCGCTACAGCCTGAAGGTGCCGATCCGTGCGGTGTACAGGCTCGATGGGGGCGCGGCGCGCGCCGAGGTCGTCAAGGAAGCCGGCGACGATCCGGACTGCACCGACGGCGCCATGATCTTCGCCTCGGTCCGCGGCAACGGGCTCAGCGAGGTGCGCTTCCTCGCCGGTCCCGGGGTGGGCACCATCACCCAGCCCGGTATCCGCATTGCGGTCGGCGAGCCGGCCATCAACCCGGTGCCGAGACAGATGATGCGCGAGACCGTGGACGAGGTGCTGGAGGGCGCCGGGACCGGTTTCGATCTCACCATCGGCTGCGAGAACGGCGAGGCTCTGGCGCGCAAGACCTTCAACCCCCGGCTCGGCATCGTCGGCGGCATCTCCATCCTCGGCACCAGCGGACTCGTCGAGCCCATGTCGCTGTCAGCCTACATGGCCTCCATCGAGGTTTATATCCGCGTCGCGCTTGCCGAGGGAGCGGAGGTGGCCTTCGCGCCCGGCAAGATCGGCACGGCGTTCGCGCGCTCGGCGCTGAAACTCCCGCCGAAGCGTATCGTGTCCATCTCCAACTTCATCGGCTTTGCGCTCGAGTGCGCCGAGCGCGAGCTCGCCGGGCGGAGCATGAGGCTGCCGGCGCTCTGGCTCATCGGCCATCCCGGCAAGCTCGCCAAGCCGCTCGCGGGCGACTGGGACACTCACTCGAGCAGAAGCGCCATGGCCATGCGCGCCGTGGCGCAGGTCGCCGCCGAGTGCGGGTTCACGCCGCGGGAGACCGCAGCCATCGAGCGCTGCAACACCGTGGAGGCGGTGCTCGAGTCGCTGCGGGATCATCCGCGCGCCCGGGAATTCTGGTGCGAGGTGGAGCGGCGTATCGCCGCGCGGATGCGCTCGCGGCTTACGCGGGTGGAACGGGTCGAGGCGCGTCTCTTCGGTTTGAACGGCGTGGCGTTGGGGCAGGCGGGATGAGGGCGGGAGCGTTTTTCGGTGTCGGGGTGGGTCCGGGGCCCGCGGGATTGCTGCCCGTGGCGGCGCTCGAGGCGCTGCGCCGGGCCGAGGTGATCTATCTGCCGCGCGCCCGTTCCTCGGAGCACTCCGTGGCGAGCCAGTGTCTGAGCGGCCTCGACATTCCGGCATCGAAGCTGCGCGAGATCGAGTTCGAGATGGATCCCGACCGCACTGTGTTGCGGGCGCATTACGGCGCGCTGGCGCGCGATATCGCGGCCGAGCTGCTCGCCGGGCGCGATGTCGCGTATCTCACCATCGGCGACCCGATGACTTTCTCCACGTATGGCTACACTCTTGCGGCGCTGCGCGAATGTCTGCCTGCGGCCGAGACCCGCACCTTCCCCGGGATCACCAGCTTCGCGGCGGCGGCGGCGGCCTTCGGCTGGCCGCTCGGGGAGGGCAAGGAGCGCATTCTGGTGCTGCCCTGTCCCGACGATGCGGACTCGCTCCGTCGGGAAATCGAGAGCCACGACGTCGTGGTGTTGATGAAGATCGGCGCCCGCCTGCCCTGGGTGATCGCGCTGCTCAACGAGTTGGGAATCGCGGGCCAGTGCGCGCTCGCGGCCCGGATCGGTCTGCCCGGCGAGGTGCTGTGCGCGGACTTGAGCGATTTCGACGGCCCGCCGCAAAGCGGCTATCTCTCCACGATGTTGATCCGCCGGCAGGCGCGGGAGCGACGGCACACATGAAGGTGTTTTTCATCGGCGCCGGTCCCGGCGCCCCCGACCTCATCACCGTGCGCGGTGCGAGGATTCTCGAGCGCGTATCGATGGTGATGTACGCCGGCTCGCTGGTGCCGTCGCAGGTGCTGTGCCATTGCCGCGCCGATGCCGAGATCATCGACACCGCATCGCTCGACCTCGATCAGCAGGAGGCCTGCTACCGGCGGGCCCAGGCCGCGGGCCTGGATGTGGCGCGGCTGCATTCGGGGGATCCGGCCATCTACGGTGCCACCGCCGAGCAAATGCGCCGCCTGGAGAGGCTGGGAATCGATTACGAGGTGGTGCCGGGGGTGTCCTCGTTCACCGCGGCGGCGGCCGCGCTCGCGAGCGAGCTCACCAAGCCGGCGGTATCGCAGACGGTGATTCTGACACGGGTGTCGGGACGGGCTTCGGTCGTACCCGAGCGCGAGCGGCTGGCCGAGCTCGCCCGATCGGGCGCGACACTCTGCGTCTTTCTCTCCGGCCCGCACCTGAAGCGCATCGTGGGCGAGATCAGCCCTCACTATCCGCCCGACACCCCGGTGGCCCTCGTGTACCGGGCGAGCTGGCCGGATGAGCGCTCCCATCGCAGCACGCTCGGGCGTCTGCTGCGGGAGATCAGGCTGCGGGACTGGCGGCTTACCACGCTCCTGCTGGTCGGTGGGGCGTTGAGCCGCGAGCCGGCGCTCGAGTCGCGCCTGTACGCGCCCGAGTACCGGCACATTTTTCGCTCTGCCCGCCGAAAGGGGAACCGCGCCGCACGGCGGACGGCGGATGCGCGCAGCCCGGCCGGGTCCGACTCATGAGCGAGCGGTTGGGCATCTGGCCCGTGCGCAGCCAGGGCGAGCCGCTCGCAAGCCTGCTGGCGCAGCGGCTCGCAGGGGAGGCGCACCGGCCTTGGGAGCATCCCGAGCCTCGGCGTGAGCGGCTCCGCGAGCGATTCCCGCACTACTCGCACTGGGTGCTGGTGATGGCAACGGGGATCGCCGTACGCTTTCTCGACGGACTCATCGAGGACAAGCAGCGCGACCCGGCCGTGGTGGTGATCGATGAGGCGGGGCGTTACGCCATCGCGCTCCTCGGCGGCCACGAGGCCGGCGCCAACGCGCTCGCCTACCGGGTCGCCAATGCAGTGGGCGCTGTTCCGGTGGTGACCACGGCGACCGAGGCGGCAAAGCCTCTGGTGGCGGGGATCGGCTGCCGCAAGGGCATCGATGCGCAGCGGATCGAGCACGGTGTGCTGCATGCGTTGGCAGGACGCTCCTTGAGCGAGGTGCGTGAGCTCGCCACGATCGACCTGAAGGCCCGGGAGCCGGGACTGCTGGAGTTCGCGCGCGCGCGCGGCATCCCGCTGCGCATCCTTGCGCGCGAGCAGATCTTGGCACGATCCTGGGTGACCGCGACCTCCGCCTGGGTCCGCCGGAGCGTGGGGGTGGAGGGGGTCTGTGAGCCGTGCGCGCTCATCGCCTCTCCCCGCGGCAGGCTGATCGTGCCGAAAACCTGCCTCGAGGGCGTGGCGGTCGCAGTGGTCGCGGATGCGCCGTGGAGCGCATCATGAGCCGGCGCAACGGCCGCGGGGTCCTCAGCCTCGTCTCCGTCGGGCCGGGCCTTCCCGAGTTCATCCTGCCGCGGGCGGCGGAGGCGCTGCGCGCAAGCGAGGTGATCGTCGGCTACGAGCTGTATCTGAAATGGATCCAACCCTGGATCTGCGGCAAGGAGATCCATTCGCCGCCGCTTACCCAGGAGCGCGAGCGCGCGCGGCTCGCCATCGAGGCGGCGCGCCTCGGCCGGCGTGTGGCGCTCGTGTCAAGCGGCGACATCGGCGTGTATGCCATGGCAACCCTCGCCTTCGAGGAGATGCGCGAGGAGGATACATTCGAGGTTGCCGTCATCCCGGGCGTAACGGCGGCCAATGCCTGCGCCTCGCTCCTCGGCGCACCGCTGTCGCACGATTTCGCCACCTTGAGCCTCTCGGACCTCATGTGCCCGTGGGAGTGGATCGAGCAGCGTGCCCGCCACATCGGCGCCGCCGATCTGGCATGCGTGCTCTACAACGTGCAGAGCCGGACCCGATCGGACGGGGTCTATCGCGTGCTGGCGATTCTGCAGGAGCACAAATCTCCCGACACCCTGTGCGGCGTGGTGCGAAATGCCTACCGCCCCGGGGGGAGCGCAAGCGTGCACCGGTTGGGAGAGCTGCCGGCGCTGACGTTCGACATGCTGACTACGATCGTGATCGGCAACCGGTTTACGCGGCGCAGGCGTGAGTGGATCTACACGCCGCGGGGCTACCACGATTGGTCCGAGGGGGCGGCGCCCGCCTCACCGGTGCCGTCGCGGGCCATCTGGGTGTTCTCCGGGACCCGGGACGGAAACGAGCTGGCGCGGCGGCTGGCGGCCGAGGGGCACCCGGTGGTCGTCTCGACGGCGAGCGGCTATGGCGCAGAGGTCGCACGCCTGAGCTGTCCGGGTGCGGCGGTGTGCTCGGGGCGGCAGGGCATGGAGCGGCGGCGGCAGGCGCTCGAGAGCGGCGCGGCCCGGCTGATCCTCGATGCCACGCACCCGCACGCGACGCAGATCTCCGGGCAGCTCATCGAGCTCGCCCGGCGGCTCGACATTCCCTATCTGCGCTTCGAGCGGCCGAGCCTGCTCGATCCGCGCAACGCGATCGTCTGCGACGATGCGGCCGATGCGGCCAGGCGGGCGATCGGATGCGGCCGGCGGATATTCCTCGCCACGGGCTCGAAGGACCTCGAGACCTTCGTGCGTACCCCGGGCGCGGAGCGGTGCGAGTGGTTCGTGCGCCTGACGCCCGATCCGCAGCGGCTCTCCAGGGCCATCGCCCTCGGCATTCCGCGCGAGCGCATCCTCGCCATGCAGGGACCGTTCCCCGCCGAGCTCAACCGGGCGCTGTGGCGCTCCCAGCGCATCGACTGCGTCGTCACCAAGGATTCCGGGGACACGGGCGGGTATGGTGAGAAGCAAACCGCCGCGGGCGAGCTCGGCATTCCGCTGTTGGTGATCCGGCGGCCGCACGTCGACTATCCTCTTCAGGTCGCCGGTGTGGAGGAGGCCGTGCGGGCAGCGGCCGATCTGTTGAGCGCCCGCACGGCGCCCGCCGTTGAGGGCTTGTCATGATCGGGCGCATTCCGGTCACGGTGGTGAGCGGCTTTCTCGGCTCCGGCAAGACGACGTTGCTGTGCGACCTGCTCGGCCAGCGGCGGGATCTGCGTCTCGCGGTGCTGATCAACGAGCTCGGCGAGGTGTCGATCGACGGCGCACTCGCTCGCGGCAGCGCACTGCGCTGCGAGGGGCTGCCGGGCGGCGGCGGCGATGCGCAGCAGGTCGAGATCGTGGACTTCCCGCAAGGACTCATCGCCTACGCGGACGATGTGAAGTTCGCGCCGACCCTGTCGCAGCTGGCACGCCGCCGGGGCCGTATCGATCATGTGCTCATCGAGACCTCGGGGGTGGCGTTGCCCACGGCGGTCATGGCGCGCCTGCAGGAGCCGGAACTGTCCGCCGACTTCGTGTTGGACGCCGCCCTGGCGGTGGTGGATGTTCCGCTGCTGCTGTCCGGCGAGCTCGAGCCGGCCGATCGAGCCGGCGAGGTGGCGCAGGCCGTGGGAACGCTGTTCGATCGGCAGATCGAGCAGGCCGACGTGGTGGTGCTCAACAAGATCGACGGCCTCGGCGAGGACGAGCTGCTCGACGCCGAGGAGCGGGTCCGCAAGAGAGCGCCGGGCGTGCGGTTCATCGAGCTGGCGCACGATGCCCGGCTCGATGCGCGGGTGGCGCTCGGCCTCAATCTGCATCAGCCCGCAAAGGCGCTGCCCGGCCGGGCGGCCGCGGCGCCTGCGGTCCCTCTTCCGGGCACCGAATGGCAGCCGCTTGCCGATCACGGCCCGGTGGACGGTCACCGTCACTCGGGCCTGAGCGCCCACGCGCACGGGCTGAGCACTCACACGCACTTTCACGAGCAGGATCCGGGTTGGCTCTCCTTCGTGCTGCGCAGCGGCGAGGCGCAGGACGTGGCCCGGCTCCGGGAAGCCATCGCGCACACGGCCTCGAGCGAGCCGCTGCTGCGCTGCAAGGGGTTTGTCACGGACGCGGCGGGCGCTTCGGTGCTGCTGCAGGCAGTGCGCACTCGTGTCGTTTCCGGCAAGGCCCCGGGCGGCGCGGCGTTGCCCGGTCCGGCCCGCGCCGGCGAGCTCGTGTTCATCGGCTATCACTTGAATCGCGCGCGGGTGGCGTCCATCCTGAGCGGCGCGACGGGCACGATCTGGCGCTGACCATCAGAGGCTTGCGACGATGAAGACCGACCCGGATTCCCACAAGCGCATGACGCAGCGGCACAAGGAGGGGTTCGAGCGCAAGAAGGCCGCGGCCACCAAGGAGAAGGGCCTGCTGATCGTCAACACCGGCACGGGCAAGGGCAAGTCGACCGCGGCGTTCGGCATGGGGCTGCGGGTGCTCGGCCACGGCATGAAGCTCGGCGTGGTGCAATTCATCAAGGGTGCCCTGGAGAGCGCCGAGCGGCGCATCCTGTCGGCACATGGCAGCTGCGAGTTTCATGTCGTCGGCGAAGGCTACACCTGGAACACCCAGGACCGGGCGGCCGACATCCGCACGGCGCGCAGGGGCTGGACGGAGGCGGTGCGCATGATTGCCGATCCCTCCTTCGGGATGGTGATCCTCGATGAGCTCAGCATCGTGCTGAAATACCAGTATCTCGATCTCGAGGAGGTGCTCGAGGTGTTGCGGGGCCGGCGCGAGATGCTGCACGTGGTCGTAACGGGACGCCATGCGCCGCAGCCGCTCATCGATCTGGCGGATCTCGTGAGCGAGATCCGCCCCGTGAAGCATCCCTACCAGGAGCAGGGCATCAAGGCGCAGGCGGGCGTGGAGTTCTAGCGTGAAGCCCGGGCCCACACTTGCTGTGCCCGTCCCATCCCGGGACCTTCGCTTCCGGCGCGCGTCGCGCCTTGGAGTCAGCTTGCGGCCGACGGGCAACTGACATGCAAAGCAGACGCTGCCCGGCCCTTTTCACCAGTGCGCCGGCCTCGGGTCAGGGCAAGACCACGGTGACCGCCGCGCTTGCGCGCCATCATGTCTCGCTGGGACGCCGGGTGCGCGTCTTCAAGACCGGCCCCGATTTTCTCGATCCCATGATCCTCGAGCACGCGAGCGGACTGCCCGTCTACCAGCTCGATCTGTGGATGGGCGGGGAGGCGCATTGCCGGCAGCTGTTGTACGAGGCCGCCGGCGAGGCCGACCTCATCCTGGTCGAGGGGGTGATGGGACTGCATGACGGGAGGCCGAGCAGCGCCGAGGTTGCGCGCCTGTTCGCCATCCCCGTGGCCGCCGTCATCGACGCGCAGGCCATGGCCCAGACCTTCGGCGCGGTCGCGTATGGCCTCAAGCATTATGCCGGCGACTTGCCCTTCCACGGGGTCCTCGCCAATCGCGTGGCGAGCGCCCGGCACGCGCAGCTGCTGCGCGAGGGTACGCCGGCCGGTCTGCCGTTTCTCGGCAGCCTGCCGCGGGATGAGCGTTGCGAGCTGCCGGATCGCCACCTCGGGCTGGTGCAGGCGCAGGAGGTCGAGGATCTCGATCAACGCCTGCGGCGTGCGGGGGCACTGATCGCCGAAACGGGCCTTGCCACGATGCCGGAGGGGGTCGAGTTTTTCCCATCGCAGGCGCCACCCCTGCCACGGTCGCTCGAGGGATTGCGCATCGGCATCGCCCGCGACGTGGCGTTCTCTTTTCTTTACCGGGCCAATCTCGACCTGCTGCGCTTGATGGGCGCGGATCTCGTCTTTTTCTCACCCCTCGCCGATGCCGGCTTGCCGCGCGTGGACAGCGTGTACCTGCCCGGCGGCTATCCGGAGCTGCACCTGCAGGCGCTCGGCGCCAACGGCGCCATGGCCGGCTCGCTGCAGCGGCATGTGCAGGCAGGCAAGCCCCTCTATGCCGAGTGCGGCGGCATGCTGTACCTGTTGGAATCGGTGACCGACCTGAAGGGCCGGCGCGCGATCCTGACCGGCCTCCTCCCGGGCGATGCGCTCCTGCACCCCCGCCTCAAAGGACTCGGCTACCAGTGTGCACCGATGCCCGGCGGGGTCCTGCGCGGGCACACCTTCCACCATTCGAGTATCGAGACCGCTCTGAGGCCCGCGGCGATCGCCGAGCGGCGCGAGGATGGCGCGGCCGGGGAGGCGATCTATACTCGCGGAAGGCTTTGCGCCAGTTACTTCCACGCCTATTTCCCGTCCAACCCGCATGCCTCGGCGCAGCTGTTCCTCCCATGACCGAATCCAAGCACCACTACGATGAGCGCTCCATCGAGGCCGTGTACCGGGTCATCTATGAGCGGCGGGACATGCGCCATTTCCTGCCGCTGCCGGTCGAGCCGGCGATCCTGCAGCGTCTGCTCGATGCCGCGCATGCCGCCCCGAGCGTCGGCCTGAGCCAGCCCTGGCGCATCGTGCGCATCACGAGTGCCGAGCTGCGAGGGCGTATCTACGATCTGGTGCAACAGGAGCGGCGGCGTACCGCCGAGGCGCTCGATGAGCGGGGGGCGGAGTTTCTGCGACTGAAGGTGGAGGGCGTCAGGGAGTGCGGCGAGCTGCTCGTCGTGGGCGTGCGCGACGGTGGCACGAAAGAGATCTTCGGCCGGCGCACGCTCCCGGAAACGGACGTGGCCTCGACCGCCTGTGCCATCCAGAACCTCTGGCTCGCGGCGCGTGCCGAGGGCCTCGGCCTCGGCTGGGTGTCACTGTTCGATCCGGCGGCGCTCGCCGGCCTGTTGGGCTTTCCCCGGGACGTGCGACCGATCGCGGTCCTTTGCCTCGGGCATGTCGAGCAGTTCTACGCCGCGCCCATGCTGGCGCTCGAGCGCTGGCGCGAGCCCAGACCTTTGTCGGAATTGATGTGCGAGAACCGTTGGCCGGCTGAGCCGCTGACGCCTCGCGAGCCCGGGTGACGTCGGTGGCGTCGGACGCGCTTGACAGGGCGCGCCCGGGGTGAGGATCCTCACTCGATGGGCGCGACGATCCTCGGTCCGGATGGCAAGGCGCGGTGCCGCTGGTGTGGCACCGTGCCGCAGTTTGTGCCCTATCACGACAAGGAGTGGGGTTTTCCGGTCGCCGATGACCGCCGATTGTTCGAGAAGCTGTGCCTCGAGGGGTTCCAGTCGGGGCTCAGCTGGCGAACCATTCTCATCAAGCGCGAGAACTTCCGCGCCGCCTTTCATGGGTTCGACTTCGAGCGCGTCGCGCGCTTCACCACCGGCGACGTCGAGCGCCTCCTCGAGGACGCGGGCATCGTCCGGCACCGCGGCAAGATCGAGGCGGTAGTCAACAACGCACGCAGGGCGAAGGAACTCGTGAAGCGGGAGGGCTCGCTCGCCGCCTTCATCTGGCGGTACGAGCCTGATCCGGGAAGCCTCGGCGAGCCTCAGACGGTTTCCACTTCGGCGCAGTCGATCGCGCTCTCCAAGGACCTGAAGAAGCGGGGCTGGCAGTTCGTGGGGCCGACCACGGTGTACGCCTTCATGCAGGCCATGGGGCTGATCAACGATCATGCCGACGGCTGCCTCATCCGGGCCAAGGTCGAGAGCGTCCGCAAGCGGTTCAAGAGACCCGGCCGCTGAGTGTGGCAGGGCGCGGATCGGCGCCCGCCACCTCCCCAGGAGCGGTGCCGCACGACCAGGTGCATGGCAAGGACGACCTGATCGGTGAGCTTCCAAAGAGCCTTGACGCCTGGGGTCACGTCGAGTAAGTTACCATTTAGTTATATAACCAAACAGTTAAATTAAATGGACTCGTTGAGCGAGACCTTTCACGCCCTTGCCGATCCGACGCGGCGCGCGATTCTGGCGCGGCTTGCGCAGGGGGAGGCCTCGGTGGGCGAGCTGGCCCGGCCGTTCGAGATGTCCCTGCCGGCCGTCTCGAAGCACCTGAAGGTGCTCGAGCGCGCGGGACTCATCACTCGAGGGCGGAAGGCGCAGTTCCGTCCCGCGCGCATCGAGCCGAAGGCGCTGATGAGCGTCGATGCATGGATCGAGAGTTACCGCAGGCTCTGGAGCGAGCGGCTCGAGCGGCTGCAGGACTATTTGGGGGAGGTTCAAAGCGGCGCGGCGCCGGCACCGTCCGGCAAGAGCGCCCGTGAAGGCGACAAATGAGCGCGAATCGCAATCCGGGAGGCCCTCATGGCAGATCAGAACGTAGCGCACGGTTCCTTCGTCATCGAGCGCCTGATCGACGCACCGCCCTCGCGGGTGTATGCCGCTTTCGCGACGGCGGAGGGCAAGGAGCGGTGGTCCGGCGCGCCGCAGGCCGAGGCATTGAGGCGGGAGTTCGACTTCCGGGTCGGCGGCCACGACCGCCTGTTTTGCCAGTGGCAGGAGGGCGCGCACCGGAGCCACCCGAAGATACGCACCACCGATTTCCGCGCCGAATACCGGGACATCGTGCCGGTGCGGCGCATCGTCTATGTGTACGAGAGGTATCTCGACGAGAGCAGGATTTCCGTCTCGCTCGCGACGGTGCAGTTCCATGCGCACGAGGGCTGAAGCGCTATCCAGATTGAGTCCGCCTTTGCTTGCGAGAAGTAGTCCACCCTCGACGGTCCGCTCTACCGTTGTGGTCGAAGAAGTGTTCGAGTGCGGGTCGGCGGCGGCGCTCGCGTAGCGAG
>JAJZDX010000005.1 GCA_021805865.1 Pseudomonadota bacterium | reverse complement strand
AATGCTCGCTACCGGCCTGCCCGCTACGGCTTTGTCCGGATGGGACTCGCACCCACTGGGTCTCAACAGAAAGTTTCACTCACTCATACTGAGATCCTCTTTCTCCGCGCTTTTCCCAGCGCGATCTGTTACACACATTTCTGGTCGATTTTCGACCCCGCCGATGCCCCGATAACGGGGGGGGGGCTGGACACAACTGCGCGGCTCTGATAGGCTTTCTCCCACAGTGTAGTACGCGGGAGGAAGCTCGAGAACGTGTCGAAGAGATCGCGATGCGAAGATCCTGAGATTTTGTCTATCATGGGCTCCGGCACCGAGTCGGTGGAGTGGGTCGGGCAGGAGTTCTCCGGCATCGACCTGGGCGACAAGCGGTTGGATCGGCGGTTGGTGAAGACGGCGACCATGCTGACGAGAAATCCAGGCGCGCCTATCAATGAGGCGTGTGGGACCTGGGCTGCCACCCAGGGTGCCTATCGGTTGTTCGACAACCGCCGGGCGAGCCCTGAGGCGATCCGCACACCGCACATCCGTGAGACCATTGAGCGCGTCATGCAGGTCAGCGGGCCGGTGCTGGCGGTGCAAGACACGGTGTTTTACTCCTACGGACAACATCCGCGGACCAAAGGGCTCGGGCCGATCGGTAAGAGTAACAGCGCGCACGAGCGCGGGCTTTGCGTACACAACGCGCTGGCTTTTACGACATCGGGCGTGCCGCTCGGGATTCTGAGTCAGAACATCTGGGCTCGTCAGCCGGTGCCGGAGGAGGAGTACCAGGAGAAGATCGTGCGATTGCAGATGACGCCGATCGAGGAGAAGGAGAGCTTCAAGTGGCTGCAGGCGATGCGCGAGACCCGCACGCATGCCCTGCCGCGCTCGAAACTGATCCTGGTTGCCGATCGGGAATCGGACTTCTGGGAGTTGTTGACGGAGGCGAAGGAGCAAGGAGAGCACTTTCTGATCCGCGCTCGCGTGGATCGCAAGCTCGTGCCCGAGGAGAGCGAGTGCTGTGAGAGCATCCAGGAAGCGCTCGCCTGCAGTGAGGTGCTCGGGCAGACGACTGTCAGCATCCCCGGCAACGGCAAGCGCAAGGCACGCGAGGCCAAGCTCGAGGTGCGCGCCACGCAGGTGACGATCAAGCCGCCACATCGGCGCGGTGAGGCGGCCAAGGCGTCCGCCTCGATCGAGCCCATCACCGTGCGGGTAATCGCTGCCACCGAGGCGGCGCCCCCCGAAGGGCAGGAAGCGGTGAGCTGGGTGTTGCTGACGGACCTGCTCGTGCCGGACTTCGCCAGTGCTTGCGAGAAGATCGACTGGTACGGCAAGCGCTGGGGGATCGAGGTCTGGCACAAGGTCCTCAAGTCCGGCTGCACTGTCGAGGACTGTCTGCTCGAGACGGCCGAACGGCTCGCGCGCTACCTGGCGCTCTTCAGTGTCATCGGGGTGCGCTTGATGCACGTGGCCTACCTCGCCCGCGTGCACCCGGACATCCCCGCCACGGAGCTCTTCTCCCAAGAGGAGATCGAGGCGCTGCACGTGCGGGTCCACCACGCCTTGCCTCCGGCGCAATCCCCGCCCCTGCGCGAGGTGGTGCGCATGATCGGCAATCTCGGCGGCCACCTTCTGCGCAAGGGCGATGGCGAGCCCGGGATGACGGTCATCTGGCGCGGGTGGCTGCATCTTTATGAGACGGTGATCGCGCTGCGCGCCGCGCGACTTGCGGGCCTGATCCCCTCGAGCTGACCCATGCGCTACTGCGGACGCCCCTTTACGACCGCCGAGATCGAGCGCATCCGGGCCTTGATCGCCGCCGAGCCCGCGCCGAGCCGGTACCGGCTGTCCCGCCAGGTCTGCGAAGAGCTGTCCTGGCGCCGCCCCGACGGGGGGCTCAAGGATATGAGTTGCCGCGTAGCGTTGTTGCGGATGCAGGCGGACAGCCTGATCACACTGCCGCCGCCGAAGTGCGCCAAACCAGTCAGCTTCAAGGCCCATCCGCACATCGAGCAGGCAGTGCTCGAGCCGTTGCTGCCGCCGGTGCTCGACTCGGCAGCGCTCAGCGTCGAGCCGGTGGAGAAGAAGCACGACTCCCTGCTCTGGAACGCCTACATTGAGCGGCATCACTACCTCGGTCACCAGCTCATACCGGGTGCGCAGCGCCGTTACTTCGTGCACGCCGCCGGGGAGGTCGTGGCGCTGCTTTCCTTCGGCGCGAGCGCCTGGAAGAGCAAGCCCCGCGATGAGTTCATCGGTTGGAGCCGCGCCCAGCGAGAGCGCAATCTCCACCTCATCGTCAACAACGCCCGCTTTCTCATCCTGCCCTGGATCCGACGGCACAATCTCGCCTCGCGCGTGCTCGCCCTCGTGCGCCGCCGTCTGCCCGATGACTGGCAGCGTCACTACGGCTACCGTCCGGTTCTGATCGAGACCTTCGTCGAGAAGCCGCGCTTCACCGGCGCCTGCTACAAGGCAGCCAACTGGCGGTATCTCGGCGACACGCAAGGTCGTGGCAAGCTCGACCGGTTCCACCGCTACGCCGAGCCGGTCAAAGCCATCTGGGTTAATCCTCTGCAACACGACTTTCGAACACACCTCTGCAACGGGTAGATATGACGCCTGTCTCGTCATCCGGTACCCAACTGCCGGCCGTTAGAAACGATCTGTGTAACAGACAGCCCCATCATCCGAGTACACCTGTCCCATCGATGGGTACCTTGCCCAGTCGGATCACGGGCTCGAGCTGCTTTAGGTCGTAGGCCAATGCCTTCATCGTCGACCACGCACGCGTTCGCTCAAGTCCGATGCTGCGCGCGAACGTGCCGCCCATCTGGGTCATGGTGGCAAACACATGCTGGACCCGCACACGCACTCCGGACTTCGTGCGGTTCCTGCTTGCTGCACCTCAGTGAGGGGATTGGCCGGGACTGGTGCGTTCATGACCGTTACTACATAAGGACTCCGGCCCCCGTCCCTGCAAGGGACGGGGGCCGGAGTCCTTATGTTCAAACTCATTGCCCAGAGCGAACTCCCCCAGAGTCGCCTCGCAAGGCCGCCGCCTATGCCCTTGCCAGTTGGGAGACGCTGACCCGTTACGCCGAGCCCGGTATGGGCCATGTGCTGATCGATCAGAACAGCGTCGAGCGCGGCATCCGCCCGACGAAGCTTGGCGCTAAGAACTGGATGTACATTGGGCATCCGGACGCCGATTGCGCTCGGCAGTGATCTACTCGATCACCGGGTCGTAAGCTGCTGAAGATCAACCCGGTCGACTACCTGACTTGGTTCCTGCCACGCCTGGCCGCAACCACGAGCGGTCAGGTCGATGGGCTCCTGGCGCAGGATTACGCCGCGACGCTCGCGGCAGCCTGATCCGTTCGCCTGCCACAGCGCCGCTCAGACCGCTACCCTGTAGACGGTGGGACGCTTACGTTCGTTTCAGTGAATCTGAACATGATTCTGTCCGGTCAAAAAGCGGCTCCCTAACTCAACGTATGTATATAAAAATCTCTTGCATTTTCAAAAACTTAAACGTGGTAAAATGGAACTAGTTGTTTTTTCAGAGCACGACCGCTCGGAAAGGGACACTGGTGTACGGCTGACTTTAGTGGGATGATCAACCTCTGGAGGGGTTGCGGCGCAGCGCCCAGCGTGCTCGCCGATGGTGCAGAAACGTATCCTGCGCGCTCTGGCTCGGACGTGAATACAAGTTGAATTATTGCTGTTTAGCGTGGCTACGCTGTCAAAAAAAATGCGCGGGTTGCGGAAGGAAATGATGAAGTTGTCTCAGGAGAAGGCCGGCAAGACACCGCAGCAGGCCCGCAGTCGTGTGCGGGTCGCAAAAATCCTTGCCGCGAGCACGGAGCTGATTCGAGAGCACGGCATGGTGGGCCTGACAATGAGCGCCGTAGCGAGGCGCGCGCAGATTCCTATAGGGTCCGTGTACCAATTTTTCCCGACGAAGGGCGAGCTTATTCATCGTCTGTATCTGGATATTTTGGAGACTTTCCACAAGCCAGCTGTGGAAGCGCTCGAAGCAAGCACCTCGCCGCCGCGTTTCGCGCGGGCTCTTGATGGCCTTGTGCATCACATCTACCGGTTCGCGCGAGCTGACCGGCTGACCCGGGACATCTGGGGAGGGCTTCAGGCTGATCGAGAAATTACTTTGGCGCAGATGAAGGATAACGAGTTCTATAGTGTCCTGTTGGTTCAAATGGCGGAGAGAGCCGGGTCAGCGCTTAAGACTTCCGAATTGCCCACTCGAGCCACGATTGTCACTGAAATGCTCGACGCGAGCATACGTTTGGCGATGACACGGGATGAAAGGTCCGGACTGTTGCTCGTTGCCGAGGCGATTACGATCGCTATACGGGAGCTCGGATTCGACGCCCAAGGCGCACGTCGGCAGAGAAAGAATATGCCTCCATTGAATTCTGAGTGGGTAACCGAGGCTGGCGGCACGGCGAGGCGGGTTCAAATTGGCTCGGAGCAGGGTCAAGGGCGGGCGAAATGAAGTGGAACCCAGCGAAGCGAACCCTCGACTCCGCGGAGAGACAATAGGCTCGAAATAGCTGCGGGCGCTGCATTTTGCGCCCGCAGCCTAGTCTCACACTGCAGGTCACCGGCAGACAGGCGACCGCTCAGCGACGGGAACACCGTTTGCGGTGAGGATGCGTAACCCTGTGTGACTTGTTCTGGCGCCGGGGAGCGGCGGACGGGGGTGAGCGCCGGCGGGCCGACGTTCCAGTTCGACTTTCGCTATCGTTCCCGGTCATGCAGACCGTGCTTACGTTTCGCGGCCGAGCCGTCACTGCAGCCGACGTCGGCGTCATTCGCGAGCTGATTGCCGCCCACCCCGAAGAGAGTCGGCGGCGGCTTTCGCAGCGGCTGTGCGAGGCGTGGGACTGGCGACAGGCAAACGGAGCGCCGCGGGATATGGTGGCCCGGGGATTGATGCTGGCGCTGGCCCGCGCGGGACACATCGAGCTGCCGGCTGTGAAGTGGCGACCGCCGAACCCGTTTGCCGTACGGGAGCGGCCGGGATCGATTGAGCTCAGAGTGCACGCCGATATCGGGGAAGCTGCGCGAGCTGGGGACTTGGTCTTCGCAGCAGGTGCGGCGCACGGGTGGGGAGCGCTGCTTCAATGGGCTGCTCGAGCAGCATCATTACCTCGACTACAGCCAGCCGGTCGGCGAGCAGCCGAAGTTCATTCCGCTCAAACGCGCCTATGAGTTCGGGCGGGCGCTGCGACGCGCCTGTGAAGCGCGGCCCGAGCGCATCGCCGTCATCGGCACCGGAGGAATCTCCCATTGGCCGGCGACGCCGGACTCCGGACGGATCAATGAGGTCTGGGACCGGGAGTTTCTCGAGAACCTCCTGCACAACCGCCGGGAGGCGCTCCTCGCCTATCGGGACGAGGATGTGTGGCGCGAGGGCGGCCAGGAGGGATTCGAGATCCGCACCTTCATCGCAGTCGCGGGCGCGACCGAAGGATGCGCCGGCGAGCTGTGGTGCTACGTGCCGATTCCCATATTCGCCGTCGGCTGCACCGTGGCGGTGATGCGCCTGAGTTGACCCGTTCCGGCGAGGGCCCCGTCTGGCTCTCGGGCTTTTGACCGTCACATCACGCGGTACGCGCGCGCTCCACCCCGAGCTCCTGCTCGAGCTGTTGCCGAATCAGGTACTTTTGCACCTTCCCCGTCACCGTCATGGGAAACTCCCTTGCGAAATGCACGTAGCGCGGCACTTTGTAGTGTGCGATCTGCCCGCGACAGAACTCGACGATCTCCTGCGCATCGGCGCTCGCGCCCTCGCGCAGGCGGATGACCGCGCAAACCTCTTCGCCGTACTTGCGATCGGCAATTCCCACGACGGCGACATCGAGCACTTTCGGATGCCGGTATAGAAACTCTTCGATTTCCCGTGGATAGATGTTCTCGCCGCCACGGATGATCATGTCCTTGACCCTTCCCACGATGTTGCAATAGCCGTCCTCATCGAGGACTGCCAAATCGCCGGTGTGCATCCAGCCCGCCGCGTCCACCGCCTCCGCGCTGCGCTCGGGGTCCTCCCAGTAACCGCGCATGACGCAGTAGCCCCGCGTGCACAGCTCACCGGGCGAGCCTCTCGGCACGACTGCACCTTCGGCATCGATGATTTTCACCTGCACGTGCGGGTGCACTCTGCCGACGGTCGAGACCCGCTTGTCGATGGGGTCCTCCACGCCCGATTGGAAGCTCACCGGACTGGTCTCGGTCATGCCATAGCAGATCGTGACCTCGCGCATGTGCATCTCATCGATGACCCTGCGCATGACGGCGATCGGGCATGGCGCCCCGGCCATGATTCCCGTGCGCAACGAGGACAGATCGAACTCTCTGAAGCGGGGATGATCGAGCTCCGCGATGAACATGGTCGGCACGCCGTGCAGGGCCGTGCAGCGTTCCGTAGCGACCGCCCGCAGGGCAGCCTCCGCATCGAAGGCTTCCGACGGAAACACCATCGTCGCCCCGTGCGTGACTGCGGCGAGCACGCCCAGAACCATGCCGAAGCAGTGATACAAGGGCACCGGTATGCACAGCCGGTCCTGAGGACCGAACCGCATGCCTTCGCCGACGAAAAACCCATTGTTGACGATGTTGAAATGCGTCAGCGTGGCGCCCTTGGGCAATCCCGTGGTGCCGCTCGTGAACTGGATATTGATCGGCTGGTCGGGATCGAGGTGCCCCTCTACGGCCTCCAGAGAGCTCGGGTCCGCGGTCCGTCCCGCCTCGCAGAGCGCATCGAAGGACATGAACCCCTGTCGCAGATCGCCGCCCAGCTGAATGAGAAACTCCAGCGAGGGATATTTCCCGGAGCGCACTCCGTCGCCGCCCGCCCAATCCCCTTGCGGCAGCAGGGATCTCATCATGGCGACGTAGTCGCTCGATTTAAACGAGGGCGCCAGCACGAGCGCCCGACAACCGACCGCGCGAAGCGCGTAGTCCAGCTCCACCGTCCGATAGGCCGGATTGATGTTGACCAGAATGAGGCCCGCTTGCGCCGTCGCGAACTGGGTGAGCACCCATTCGGAGTTGTTCGGCGACCAGATGCCCACCCGATCGCCCGGCTGCAATCCTAGCGCGAGCATTGCCATGGCCAGTTCCTTGGCCCTTTCGTAGAGCCCGGCATATGTCAGCCGCACCTGCTGATGGCACACAACCAGCGCCTCGCGATCCGGCCACTGCTCGGCGGCCAGGCGCAGCACGTCGCCCACAGTCCGGTAGAACAGCGGCGAATCGGTCCGCCCGCAGACGTAGCTTGGCTCAGACACGCGAATTCGAATTCCCGCTCCGGCCCACGGCACCCGGGGCGCCGCGGGTCTTGACGGTTTCCCGGTCTGTCCCCGGCCGAGCCGCAACTATCTTAACACCGCTACATCGCATAATTGATGCACAAGGACTTGCTCTCAAGGCACGAGTAGACCGCCTCGCGCCCCAGCTCCCGGCCCCACCCCGACTGTTTGTACCCTCCGAATGGCATGGTGGCATCGAGGATATTGTGGCAATTGACCCACACCGTGCCGGCGCGGATCTTCGGCACCAGCGTGAACAGTTTTTTCACGTCGCGCGTCCAAATGCTGGCTGCCAGACCGTAGATCGACTCATTGGCGAGCCGCGCAATCTCCCCCAGGTCCTCGAATGGCTTCACCACGAGGACGGGCCCGAAGATCTCCTCCCGTGTGATCGACATATCGTCGGAAACGTTCGCGAAGACTGTCGGTTCAACGTAATACCCCGGCGATTCGACCTGCCGTCCTCCCGCGGCCGCATAAGCACCCGCCGCCAGGCCTTGGGCGATGTAGCTCATGACGCGCTCTCGCTGCACGGCAGAGACCAGCGGTCCAACCTCGGCACCCGAGTCCAGAGCGGGCCCAAGCTTCATTGCCTTCGCTCGTTCGGCCACGCCCTCGAGGACACGATCGAAGTGCCGCTTGGCGACGTACAGGCGTGAGCCGGCGCAGCACACCTGGCCCTGATTGAAGAATATTCCAGAGGTCACTCCCGGGATGGCCTGGTCGAGATCCGCGTCATCGAGCACGATCGCCGGCGACTTGCCTCCGAGCTCGACCGTGACTTTCTTCATGTTTCCCGAAGCGGCACGTACGACGAGCCTGCCGACTTCGGTGGAGCCGGTGAAGGTGATCTTGTCGACGCCCGGATGCTCGGCCAGCGCCGCACCCGCGGTAGGACCCATCCCGGTAACGATGTTCAGCACCCCTTCGGGCAGCCCCGCCTCGAGCACGATCTCCCCGAGCCGCAAAGCGGTCAGCGGCGTTTCCTCGGCGGGTTTCAAGACCACGGTGCAGCCGGCGGCGAGTGCCGGGGCGATCTTCCAGGTTGCCAGCAAAAGCGGGAAGTTCCAGGCGATGATGGCACCGACCACCCCCACGGGCTCGCGCAGCGAGAACGCGGCATACTCCTGGCCGGGCACGAGGGTTCCCGAGACCGGCAGTGTCTGCCCCTCGAGCTTGGTGGGCCAGCCTGCCATATACCGCCAGACCTCGATGGCGTGCTTCACGTCCACGTGACGGGCCATCACCATCGACTTGCCGTTATCGATGGCCTCGAGCTCAGCCAACTCGTCGGCATGACGCTCCACCAAGTCCGCGATCCGATGCAGCACGCGCTCCCGTTCGACGGGCTTCATGCGCGACCATTCGGAGTCCTCGAAGGCGCGGCGCGCCGCGGCCACCGCCCGATCGATATCAACTGCCTCGCCCTGGGCAACGCTGGCGATGACGCGGTCGCTCGAGGGGTCGCGCACCTCGAAGGTCCGGCCGCTCACCGCATCGATCCAGCGGCCGTCTATGAGCAGCCGGTGGGGCCTGCCGAGAAACGCCGTATTGGCTGTTGAAATGCTGGACAGATCATTGGCCAGTGCAGCGGACGTTGCGACTGAACTCTTGCGTATGGTGTCCGGCATAGGGCCCCTCTCTCATCATCCTGTACCCGGTATGCTTCTGCCGGTCCCGCCGGGCATTCGGATACCGGTACGGCAAAGTATCGGCAAACCGGGGGGGGATGCCATGATCCATTGGGCGGGAAGCGGGGGATACTTTGGTATCAGTCGCAGCCCGGACTGACCTCCCGGTAGTAGCACATGAAGCCGCTTTGGCACAGCTCGGGCTTGCCGCGCAGACCGCGGGCGAAGGCGGCCGCTTCCCGCTTGCCCGCACCCGCACTGCGCTCGAGCACCGCCCGCGTCATCTCGACGCTCTTGAGCCGCCGCTCGAGCGGGCCCTCGCGTCCCGCTATCTTGACGGCCGCGACGCCCGCGGCGGCAAGCTGCGGGATGGCGCATAGCCCGCAGGGACCGTGCGGGAGTCCCTCCGCCGTGACGGTAAAGCCGCACGAGAACATGTACCAGAGCCATTTTTCCCAGGCTTCGTCGTTGGATTGAAGCCGTTCAAGCTCGGACTCGCGAAGCGCTTCCCCGTCACTGCGGTGATATTCGTGATGAAAGCGCTGCAGGCAAATCGGCCCGCCGAGCGGCCCCGGCAGATGCAGCGTGTGGCACGAGCCCTCCTCGAACACACAGCCGTCGTTGAGCACGAAGGCTTCGAATTCCAGTGCGGGCATGGAACGGCATATCCTGCGCATCTCGCCCAGCGTCACGTGGCGCGGCAGGATCACTCGCGCCGCACCGAGATCGGCGGCCAGCTCCGCCGTCTGGGCATTATGGCACGAGGCCACCGAACTCAAGTGCAGGCGCACCGGCAAGCGGCGCTCGTACAGCGCTGCCAGCAGCCCCAGGTCGCCGACGATCACCGCATCGGCGCCGCTCGCGGCAACTCGGTCGAGCATCGCGAGCAGATCGTTCCACCGATCCGCCGAATAGCTCTGCGCGTTGAAGGCTACCGACACGCGCTTGCCGAGCTCGTGCGCCAGGGCGATCGTCCGTGCCAGATCCTCGAAGCTCTGCAGGTTGCCGCTCATCCGGCGGTTCAGCGTGGAGCGCCCGAAACGCGCCTGCCACTCGCGCGGCGCCAGTCCGCAATAAAACTCGTCGGCGCCGGCCCGTGCCAGGACGGGTATGTCTTCAGGCGCCGAGATCGGCGCGACGAGCCGCATTGCAGTCCCCCGATATCACGATACGATCGATCGACCCCGCCGCAACGGCCCCGGCGAGCGCTTGCGTCATCGCCGCGGTGTGCCGATAGAAGATCGTGTTGCCGCGCTGGAAGATCCTCATGCTCGCATCGTCTGGTTCCTGCCTGGCCGACAACTCCCACCAGTATCTCAGACACTCGCGCGCGCAGGTGTGGCCGGTTGCGAACTTACGTTCCATCGGGCGGTGCAGATTGCCGATGCGGCAGATACGGCCCGTGGTCGCGAACCCGAACGGTGTGTGTACGGAAATTCGCCCTCGCTGTGCACACAGGTCCGTGCTGCGGGCAAATGGCGGTACGTCGATTTCGAGACGGCCCACTCCGAACCGCTCGAGCAGCCTCTCCAGCCCCGCGGTCATGAATCCATGCCCCCCCAACTCCAGAAAGGCGGCCGAAGGCGCGCGCGGCTCCTTCAGCATTCGGCACAAGAGCCGGCCTGCGGTCGGTCTCAATCCGGGAAAGCGCCGCGTGAGACGCCGCATCAGCCCCCAATCGTTCACGGTGACCTCGGTGCCCTCGGGCAGCATGGCCAGCAGCACGTCCGCTTCTTCGATGCCGCCATCCGTCAACATGGGAAGCGCGAGCCCAAAGTCGAGCCCCGATGCGCTCGTGGCGCCGAACGCTGCCTGCAGCTCCCTCGCCGAGGGCAGCAGTCTCTCGCAGAACTCGTTGCCAAAATGGATGCGCGAGACCCGTTGGTGATCGGGCATTGGCGCCCACTCGGGCAAATCGAGCCCCAACAGGCGAGGCCAGTCCGTCCCCGCGGCGCACAGCGAGGTGAGGAAACGGACCAGCCGGTCCGGCTCGGTGAAGGATACCGCCCACCGCACTGTCGCCGGGCGGTTCACCGCCCGCAGCCCGGGGCCTCGCGCGCTCGCCTCGGGTGTCTGCCCCACGGCCGCCGGCCTGCCAGTCAAGCGCGTGCCACCGGCTGATGTCTTTCCGGGCCATGGAAAGCGGCGAACCGGATCAGGGCCTCACGCGTCGTCGGATCCGGGAGTCCGGCCACTAGGTGAGTCACGACGAACCGCGACAGGTACGCCGCCCCCACGCTGGCTCCTCGAGCCACTTTCCCCGACCGCGAGCGATGCAGGGGGCAGCCCCCGAAGTCCGTCCCGGCAGTGCCGAGATATGAAATCTGCTCCGCGCCACAGCGCGCATCTCCCGTCGCACGGATCACCCCGGGATAGGACGCGGGGTAGCTTGCCAGGCCGCGAGCGGGCGCGGCGGCCACGACAAGCATGCCTGCCGCAACTGCCCTGGCGATCGCGGCCCTCAGAACGCCACGGTCAGCGGGGAGTCCCAAGCTGAAATGCAGCAACTGCGCCCGGCTCTCTACCGCCCACTCGAGCGCCGCGGCCAGCACCGCCGCCGTGCAGCGCCCCCGCTCATTCAGCACCTGTGCGATCAGTAGCTGCACCGGCTGTGGCGAGGAAGCGAGAATGCCGGCGATGACCGTGCCGTGGCCTATCGGATCCTCGCGCGGTGCCGCCTCGAGGACCCGATCCCCCCCGTCCACGAAGCGCTTGACCTGCATCACGGCATGCCCCGGAAGAGCGGCGATGCCGCTATCGAAGACAGCGACCGTCCACGCACGCTCAGGCATACGCGCTGGCACACTCTCTCTCCGTGATTCGGCCGTCGCGCAGCTCCAAAATGCGATCCGCTCGCGGTACGGCATCCGGGGAGTGGGTAATCACGATGCGGGTCTGTTGCTCGAAATGGCGGTCGATCAGCGCGTGCATGGCGTGGCACGCGGCCATATCCAGGTTGCTGGTTGCCTCATCGAGCACCAGCGCAAAGGGCGAGCCGAGGAGCGAGCGGGCAACGGCAATCCTCTGCCGCTGACCCGTGGACAGGCCCGCCCCGCGGGAGCCGAGCTCGGTGGTGTAGCCTTCCGGGAGCGTCGATACGAATGGCTCGACTCCCGTCTGCCTCGCCACTTCGAGCACCCGGTCCGTCGGCGCATCGAAGTGCCCGTACTGGACATTGTCAAGGATAGTGCCGCGAAACAGCAATGGATCGGTTTCCAGCACCGCGATGCGACGCCGAACTGACTGCAGGTCGAAATCGGATAGATCCACTCCATCGAGAAGAATCTGTCCCGAGTCCGGCCGGGCAAAACCGCGCAGCAAATCGACCAGGGTGGATTTACCCACCCCCGACTCGCCAAACAGAACCACTTTGGATCCTGCGGCGATGTCGAGCGTAAGATCCTCGAACAGCGCCTGCTCGCTTTCCGGGTAGCGGAAGCTCACGTCCTGGAACCGGATCGGACCCGAGCGCGCCGCAAGGGAACGCGAGCCCGCACTGCGAGCTCGCATGGGCTCGGCATCCCTCAATTCCTGCACACGCTTCAGACTCACAACGGCGCGCTGATACGCGGTGTAGAGCCCCATCAGCGAGGTCGCAGAGTTCGTGCCCCGTGCCAGGTAGGCCGTAAAGGCCACCAGGGTACCCACCGTGAGCGATCCGTGGATCACCTCCCACCCACCGATGATGAACACGATGGCTGTAGTCAAATGGGACAGCAGGCTCGACAGCGCGCCGATCGTGTACCCGACGAGCTGCTGGCGGATGACCCGGCGCAGCAACCCCTGGTTCAAGCCGCTCAGGCGATCCCGCTCCCAGCGCTCGGCGCCCGCGCTCTGCACCGCCTTCGCCGCGCCAAGCGTCTCGACCAGGAAATGCGTGATGACGCTTCGCGACTCCCGCACCTCGCGCGTGCTGTCGGAAACGTGCCGCCGCGCCCGATGCCGCAAGAGCAGATGCAGTGGCAATATGCAGGCTGCGACCACCGTCAGACCGGGGCTCATCGCCGCCATGATGGCGGCGGAGAAAATCAGCAGCAGCACCCCGTTGACGACTGCCAGCACCGAGTCGGTGCTGAAACGCTGGATCTCGGCGACATCTCCGTCGAGGCGCGTGACGATGTCCCCGACCGGACGGATCCGGAAGAAGCGGGGTGGAAGACTCAGAATGTGGGAGTAGACGTCCTCCCGGATCGCGAACAGAATCTTTCCCGAGACACGGACATACAGCAGCCGGTTCAGGGCCCCCAGCGCGAACCCGCAGGCCGCCAGCGCGACGATGGCGGCGCAGAGCTCGGCCAGCAGATCGAAGTGCTTGCCGAGCAGACCGTCGTCGATGATGAGCTTCGACAGATACGGCTGCACGGCCGAGAGTGCCGACGTGAGGGCCGCCAGAGCCATCACCGCCAGAATCGCGCGCCGATGACGCCGGACGTATGGCCATAACCAATTGAAGCTCATGGGCAACTTCCGGACCGGGCTCACCCGCGCTTACCGCCGCTCTATGACACGCAGCGTCGCCGTCGCCTGGTCATCACATCCTGGCAATCGAACGTCGCCCTTCTCGCGCATGGTCCGTGCGTCATAGATGATGACGTCGCACATCGTCCCTCCCACGTAGACGTCCTTGCCGTTCGGAGAGATGTTAACTGAGTAATACGTGTGCGGCAGATTCACCCGGTCAGCCACCCGCCAGTGCGCGCCATCGAGCTTGATCTTCGTAAGCTGCGTGTAGGCGCCGTATGCCCACTTTCGCTGCGGGCCGATGACGGTGGAGAAGATCAAAGCATCCGTCCTGCCGATGTCGTGATAGGCCAGGTGACCATTGTGCAGATTCAGGGTCAGCAGAGACGTTTCCGGCACCCCACCGGAAGGCGTTCCCGGCCCGGTCAGGGTCGAATAGACCGGGCTGGAAAAGATGCCCGTGGGCTCGGTGACCGGCCAGAACGCCAGCATATCCGGTCGCAGGTGGTGCGGGCGATGCCAGTCGAGTATGCCGCGCCTCTTGATGAGCCGTCCGGTCTTCAGATCATATTCGTACAGATTGAACCCGATCGCAAAGAAGCTGCGGCCGTCCTTCTTCGCGAGGACCATCTGCACCCTGCGTGGCGCCGGAAACTCCCGCAGAGGCTTGGCGTGCAGACCGCCCGCGGTGCTGAATATGAGGAACCGTGGCGCCTGAACCTTGTACTGGTCGATCTCCAGGCGCGTTCGGTACACGTAGACGATCAGCTCCTTCCCGTCCGGCGTGACATCGAACGCATACATGCAAGTCAAGCGCTCGCCGGGAGACTCGAGGTTCGCGCGAAAGACCTCCTTGCCGGTGCGCAGATTGATCCCGGCGATGCTCCGCGTCCGGTTGACCAGAACATACGCCACCTTCCCGTTCGGAGAGGGGACGATGACGCTCACATAATCGTGCGCATCTGGTATCGTGAAATCCGACACGACCTTCCGCGTGCGCGGATTGATGACGAAGAGATGATCCGGAGCTGCGCCGGTCACGATGAAATCGTGCGAAGCGTGTCCGGGCGAAAGCACTGAGCCGCAGCCCGCCAGCAGACCGGCGAGCGCCACCGGCACAAGGAATTTCAAGTTCATATCAGTCCTCTGCAGCCGACTTACGCCTCATTTCTTGGGAAAAACGGCGTTGGTATTGGGGTACACGGGATTGAGCTCGCGCCAGTCGTGCTGCGCCGAAGGCTTGCCGTCCTGCCAGTTCGGGTAGGTGTTCATGGTGTCCGGCACCTGCGCCGGCCACCAACAGGGGTCGGAACATCCGTACAGATCGGCCTCCATCGGCTGACACAACGAGGCCACGCCGCCGAACGGATCCACCTCCCAGCCCGGATCGAAGGTTGTGACGCATCCGGCCACGGTCTCCATCGCGGAGACTTCCTCCACGTGCCCCGATTCGGCCGCCTCGAGCAGCAGATCGGCCTTGTGATTGACGGATTTCAGTCCACTCATGCGGCTCTCCTCGGCTCGATGTGGGCGCTGAAGAACTTGGGGTTGCGGGTGCTGATCTCGGCGTACACGCGGATGCCGAAATCGACCCAGCGCCTGAGCAGGTTGCAGTAGTGATACGTGCGATGATGGGGATCGCCGTAGCGCACCCAGGACTCGTGATAGCAACCGCCGGCGCACAGATTGCGGATGTGGCAGGTCGCGCAATGCGTGCCACTGCGATCCGCTGCGCGCTCGAGGAAAGCGCCGAGCCTGTCCGAGGCGATGCCCTGCTGGACGCTGCCGAAGGTCGGCAATTCGGACCCGGCGAACCGGTGACACAGGTTGAGGCCCCCTTGGTGATCGACGGCGAGCAGCCCCACCCCGGCCCCGCACGGCAGCGTCTTGCGTCGACCCTCGTGCAGATCCGTCATCAGCTGGTGCAGGTTCGAGAATCCGGTGTTTCTTCCCGCGAGCGCCGCGGCCAGGTATTGGCCGCCGAGGCGCTCGAAGCCGGCGTACACCTCGGCAAGCTCCGCCTCCGAGAGCGCATGACCGGCCTCGTCGGCGGCGGTCACGGGCGCATAGCCGACTTCGTGGAAGCCGAGCCGGTCGCGAAGATGCTCATGGATGGCCTCGACGTCCGTCGTGCCTGCGGTCAGCGTCACTCGGGCACCCACCGGCTTTGCGCGGTACCGCGCCAGCAGCATGCGCACTTTGCGGGCCACCACCTCATAGGTGCCGTGCCCGCCTACCGTGCGGCGGTTGCGGTCGTGCACGGCCCGTGGCCCATCGATGCTCACCGAAAGCCCGAAGCGGTGCGCATCGAAGTAGTCGATCAGCTCCTCCGTGAGCAGCGTGGCGTTGGTCGTGAGGGAAAAATCCACCGTCTTGCCGAGCGCCTCCGCCCGCGCCTCGGCGTACTCCACCACCTGGCGAATCAGCGGCATGTTGGTGAGCGGCTCGCCGCCGAAGAACACGATCCCCACCCGCTGCCGCCCCTGCCCCTGCGAGAAGAGCAAATCGACACTGCGCGCCGCCACAGCGAATTCCATGCGTCGTCCTGCGGCGGGTATGTCCAGGTCCTCCTTGTAGCAATAGCGGCACGCGAGATTGCATCCGGTGTTGACATTGAGAACGATGGTGCTCAGCGGATAGGCGTCGACGTGGACTCCGGAAGGGTTGATCGGCCGGTTCGCGCCCTCGTGCCGCAGGACCTCAAGCCGGATCAGCTGCCCGATGAGTTCGCCCACCGCCTGGGCCGAAAAACGGCCCGAGAGTCTCGCCTGGATCCGCCCGGCATCCAGGCTCCGGTCGGCCTGCACGAGCCTCAGCACCTCCATGCCCATCTCATCCAGCTCGAACAGCGCCGTGGTGGGAATGTGCAACAGCATCGCGCGGCCGGCGATCGGCACGAGATGGGCATTGGTGGAGTCGAATATCACGGGTTCTGCTCCATCAATAGATCGGGGGCTTGATCCAGCGCTGCACGGTCACGATCAGGTGCGCTTTGGCCACGACAGCGGTTTTGCCCGTCCTGCGAGTCGCCACGACATAAAGATCGCCGGTATTGTCGGCGGAGAACTGGCGCTTCGAATCCGGTCCGCCTTCGGCCGGCACAAATAGTCCGTCCTGCCTCAGGGTGCCCGCGAAGCGGACATCCCCCCGTTTGGCGGCTTCGGCGTTGAATGGCGCTACGCTCCAGGTCACCGGCATTGCACCGAGACGCACGGCACTGACCCTGCCGTGGGCCCCGAGCACATTCGTGTAGCCGATGGCTTGGAATTGCGCGTCCACCGGGGCCAACGTTCCACCGCCTAGGCGTGCGATCGCAAAGGCCGGCTCGACCTCGAGGTGATCCACGCGTCGGTAGACGGCCAGCAGATCTCTGCTTCGCACGCCCCCGACCCGTACGGTACGGTAACCGGGGGCGGCATGGGCGTTCACGCGCACACTGAGGATCAGCCCATAGGGTCGGCGCACCAGAATCCTGGCTTTCGTCCCCGGCCCGAGGTCAACGCCGCCGCGCAGTCCTCTGCCGACCAGGATCAGCCGCTGCCTCGTTCCCACCTCGAGCGCGCTCGGGATCACCGCCATGACCTTCGGCGCTCCCGTGGTGCGCGCAGCATCCCAGTCGCCGCCGATCTCCGAGTGACCGGCCAGAAACCACCGGCCCCTGATCCGCGAGCCGTTCGCCGCGGCAAAGTACACCTCATGCACGGGCTTGCCGCCGAGCGTCCCGGTACCGCGCCACTGAAACCCGGTGTATATGATCGCGTCAGAAGAGCCGTTGAAGGCGGCACCATTCGCGTAATGCAGCACGTAACGCGCCCTGTACCTGTCCCAGCTCCTGCGCCTGATGAGGGCCGTTCCGTAATAATCTCCCCGGCCCGGCATGTCGCCATGCACGATCCACACCCCCGCCAGATCCGCGCGCGGGCGATTCCTCCACTGCCGCCATGCCGCGCTATGCAGCGGAAAGAGCTTGGCCAGTTTGGCCGGCAGCTGAGTGCTGGCGATCTTCCACCAGCGGATGTCCCGGCTGCCATCCTGGTACTCGAGAAACGGAAATTGGCCAACGTGGAAATTGATCAACTTCCGCCATTCGGACGCGGGCTGCCGCGTCAGCGCCACGCGCGCCAGGCTGTGGCATCGCCCGCACATGACCGGCAGATTGTAGGGCAATTTAAGGATCGGATGGTTGGGACGGCGCTCCAGTGCAAAGCGGCCGGCGCGTGTCTCCGATGGGGCAAGGCCCTGAACGTCGCTCAGATACCGGAGGATGGTGCGCAATTGTTTCTGGGTCAGCCTCACGCCATGCACGTTCTCCATCCGGAAGATCGTCATCGCCCAGCCTTCGGGGCTCTTGCGCTCCTCGCTGATGCGCGCGAAATGCCCTGGCGCCGTCTCTCGGTGGCATGCGGAACAATGCGCCTGCACAACCGCCAATCCCGCCCGCGCCGCTGCCGGGGGCATCATCGCCGCGTGCGCCGCGCCCACTGTGCCGAGCAGCACGGCCACCGCAGCCACTCCGCCTGAAATGAGCGACCAGACTCTCCAGTGCATGCGCCTTACCCCCATGACTTGGTCATTCGCGACTCGACCCGCTTAACTCTTTACACTCTACGCCATCGTCATTTCCGGCGCCATGATTGCAGCCGGCCTCAACAGCCCGTGTGTCCTCAGCCACTGCATGGCATGCGCAACCGCCCTGGGCGAACATGAAAATCGCTGCGCAATGTGCTCGACGTCCATCGTGTGCGTCGCGCTCAGAAAATCGACCAACTCGGCGAGATCGACCGAATCGACCCGCCACACGCCTCGCGGGGATTGCGCAGTGACCACCACCCGCCGCAGCTCGATCAGTGAGCCATTGAGCACGGGCCGGCGCTCGATCCGGGGCTCACCTGTGGCAGCGGACTGATCAACATCCTGACACGCTGCGTACGCCTCGGCCGAACGGACCCAAAAGGCCGACGGCGTGTGCACAGCCTGCTGTTCGTAGAAGAGCGCTGCCATCTCGCTCCTTCGCCGCCACAAGTCGCACGACCGTTCGCGCACGAACCGGACAACCGAATCCCATTCACCTGTCGAGCAGTAGCTGTGCGCCGCCGCCACCGTCACGGTCGCCGAACGCAACGCCTCATACATTCCCTGACCCGAAAGCGGATCGAGCGCAACCAACGCATCCCCGGTACGAAACACCCCCGGCTCGTCCGGCTGCACGGACAGAGCGGCCGTCGCGGCGCGCGCGAGCGCAGTTCCTGCCGGCGTCGCCGCCGACAATGCCGCGGCGGTCTGCGGCACCGCAGCAAGGACGCTCCCCAAATGCCGCTCGAGCCCGAAGCGCAGCGACGGCTCGTTACACGAGCACACGGCTTGCAGCCAGCCCATGCCGTGGCCGCTCTCGGCAAACCAGCACCAACCCTGGGGGAAAGCCTCGATCCGAGTCAGCACCTTGGTGGTTTGCCGGGTACGGAATCGCTGACATACCGCAACGAGGTCGGGCCCCTTGCGCAACGCCCGGCGCACGCGCCGTCCTCGCGCATCAATCACGACCCGACAGTCGATGCACGCATGCCGTGTCCGGACCCGCCAGAGGCGCCCGCCACGCGCATAACCAATCACTCGATCGCTGACAATTGTCACCTCTCGGGAGGCTGCGTCAGTCAACAGGGAGCGATCGAATTGCGCCCGATCCACCACGTATTCGCTGGCGTCCACGAGATCGCGGCCCGCCCAGCTTCCTTGCCGTTCGCCCGGGCCTTCGATGCTGTCGGCCGCAGCGGCAAGCCCCCACTGACGCAAAAGCGCCAGAGTGCGCGCAGACACCCCTTCGCAGGCCGTATTGCCGGGAAGCCCGATCAGCAGCACCTCGTGCCCGATGCGGCGCAACCCGCAGGCAGTCGCCACAGCGGCCGGGCCGCTGCCCAATATGGTGATTTCCGCACAGCGACCGTCCGCCACAAGTCTCGCCTCTCAGAACCGATAGGTCACGTCCCCGCCGTACATCCTCGGCTCGCCGACGTGCCTGTAATTGTACCCCAACGATTCCAAATTGACCTCGTTTGTAAAATACAGCGAATTGCTCAGATTGGTACCCCACAGCTGCAGCGACCACCGACCGTTCGAGGAGTCCAGAGACGCCTGCGCGCCGAGCAGGCTGAAGGCCGGCTGGGCCAGGAAATTCTGATTGAGATTCTCCTCGTACATCAGCGTCTGGTACGTCTCCGACACGTGCAGCATCAGCACCCACTTCGGCCACGACAGCGCTTCCCAGTCCACCGAAAACACTCCGCGGAAATTGGGCGCGTACGGCAGTCTCTTGCCATCTATGTTGATGGTTCCTCCCGCCAGGGTTCCCTGCAGCACTTGCGTATGCAGGCCTGCGAGCGACACGTTCAACGTCAACCTTTCGATCGGGCGAGCGGCGATATCCAGCTCCCCGCCATAGATCTGCGAGAGCGGGATATGACTCAACGGCTGTGAGCCGTTCGGCCGAACATCGACGAATTGCTGGTCGATGTAGCGGTAATGGAACAGCGCGCCGTCGACCTGCAGGCGGTGCTGGAACCAGGAGGTCTTGAATCCCCCCTCGACGGAATACAGCTTCTCGGGCGGAACCTTGCTGAAATCGGTATTGGAAAAGAAGAACTGCATGTTGAAGGAGCCGGGCCGATAGCCGCGGCTGTACTTCAGGTAAAGCATGCTGTTCGCCGAGGGAGTGAAGTCCAGACTGACGTCGCCGGTACCCACTACGCTGTGCAGGTACTGCGAGGCGGTCTTGCTGACCAGGGCGGCGTAATTCGGCGAGCCGGGCAGCGCCTCGATCGGCGACCAGTTGCCGTTGACGACCTGTCCCGGAATGATGTTTGCTATCGGCACGCCATCACTGCCTTGCAACTGAGCGATGGCATCCCTCATCGACTTGTTGTCATGATTAATTCTCCCGCCCAGAACCAGAGTCAACTTCCGAGTCATGCGAAACTTAGTCTGCAGATACGCCGACCAACTGTTGTAGAACTGCTGGAAGTGATTCACATAGTCGCAGCCGACGTTGATGAGACTGCCCGCCGAATACCCGACACCCGGTCCGAATGAGTTCGCAGCGCACTCCTGGTAGTTGTCGGACGAGGTTGTATTGAAGATGGGAGCCGTGAACAGCCGGTTCACCGTGTAGTTGTAGACGAATTGGTGCTCCCAAAATACCCCGGCGATGTAGCTGAAGCGCTTTTGCGGCGCGGAAGAGATCCTGAACTCCTGCGTCAATTGACGCGTGCTGCCCTCGTATACGATCTTGAAGATATTGATGGGAGCGCCGTCTGTGTTATCCGGATAAACGAGGTCTCCTTCCTGCCAGCCACTGATCGAGGTAAAGGCGAGATCCGGGGACACCTCCCAGTTCGTGGTGAGCGTCAAAGACTCGACGTTCTGCCGGCGTTTTTGCACATACGGCAGATCAATCTGATAGGGGGTGAGCGGCCTTCCTGAAAGCGTTCCGTTCGTGGTCCGATAGTAGCCGGCAAAGCCAACTCCGCCCGGAGCGCAGTACGTGTGGATTGGCGGCGTCACGCAACCATCGATGATGTCGTAGCCATATGCATTCTGTCTGCTTTTGGTAAACATCAGCGTAAAGTTGAGCTTGTGAGTCGGCTTGTACAGAAACGTCGCCCGGATGCCGTATTGGCCCAAGGCATCGGCGTTCGGGCTGCCCGGGGCGATGTTCTGCAGGAACCCTCTGCGCTTGGCATAGGTAAAGGCCACCCTGGCCGCGAGCTTGTGCTTGATGAGCACCTCGTTCACCGCCCCCTTCGCCTCGCGGAAGCGGTAATTGCCGGCACCGAGGGTGATGTAGCCGGAATCGTGGAATTTCGGCGGCTGGGTGACGAAATTGATCGCGCCGGCAGTCGCGTTGTGTCCGTAAAGGGTGCCTTGCGGCCCGAGAAGAACGTCGATGCGCTGCATGTCGAAGAGGTTGACGCCACCGCTGAGCGCGAGGGTCTCGAGCGGAACCTGGTCCAGGTACTCTTCCACCGGTCCCTGCTGGCCCACGCTGTAATCCATCATCGAGACACCCCGAATCGAGTACATCGGCGTCGCCTCTCCGGCGATGCCGTTCGCCTGAAGCTGTGGGATATACGTCATGAGATCCTGGGGCGTAGTGATTTGCAGGTGGCTCAGGCTCCTCGATGTCAATACGTTCATGGAGGCCGGCACCCGCTGAATGTTTTGAGCGACCCGCTCGGCCGTGACCACGACCTCCTGCAGAGCGCCACTCGGGACGCTGACCAATGAAGTCGGTTGCACGGCCGGCGGGTCTGCGTCGACGGCCGACGCGGCGGGCTGTTGCGCCTGTGAGCGCCCGGTACAGAGGAACGCTCCAAGAACCATGCCGAGGATCGCCCAGGCCGGGCGGAAACGAGACTGTGCCATGCTTATCATGCATCCCCCAATTCGGTCGGCGCAGATGGGTGTCCGCGATCACAGGCCGCGCCCGGCTCGCCCGATGCCATCGATCGGATCTGCCAAGCGTTCGTGTGCCTGTACACAGCAGTATCCCCGGGCTGGCGCCCTTGGCCATCAGCCATTGGGCGGTGCCGGGGGATACTTTGGTATGATGTCTAGGGTTCATAGCCTTTGTTGTCCCGTGCGCCCAAGACATACGGCACCACGATGCTCACCGACCAGGCAAAACGGGTTTTGATTGCGGACGACCATCCGCTGTACCGGGCGGCCCTGCAGACGATCCTGCCGCGCGCCTGCAGCGGGGCCCACGTAGCCGAGGCGGCCTGCCAGGACGAGGTAATGAACCAAGTCGCGTCCGATTCCGATTTTGATTTGATCGTGCTCGATCTGAACCTTCCGGGGGCGACAGGCCTGTCCTGCCTGCGATATGTTCACAACGCCGCGCCTTTGACTCCCATCATCGTCGTCTCGGGCAATGAGGATCCCGCTACGATGAGCGAAGCGCGTCTGGCTGGCGCCGCAGGCTATGTCCCCAAATCGGCGCCCGGGGACGTGCTCGTGCAGGCCATTCGCCTCGTCATGGCCGGCGGAACCTACCTGCCCACGGCGGCGGCGCTGCGCCATTCGATGTCACTTGGCTCGGTCCCCGCCGACCCGATCGCCGAGCCGCTCACCTCGCGGCAATTACGAGTGCTCAGATTGCTGACCCAGGGGCTGTCCAACAAACAGATCGCGCGCGACCTCGAGATCAGCGAGATCACGGTCAAGGCGCATGTGTCGGCGATCTTCCGGAAGATTGGGGTATCGAACCGAACGCAGGCGGCCAATGCGGCCCGCAGACTCCTGAACGACTAGAGCGCTTGCGCCTCGCCGAGCCCGCCCGCCGTGCTGACGGGCGCCTCAGCCAGTCAGGCGCTCAATGAACGCCCGCAGCTTGGCGACGTTGAGCGGCTTGTCGAGCACCCGGAACCCCCGGCTCTGAAGCCGCTCGCGCAGCGCAGGATCAGGATCGCTGGTCATGATCAGTGACACCGGCGAGCGGTCGAATTCCCGGCGGATTTGTGCGATCGCCGCATCGCCCTTGAGACCGCCGGCAAGATGATAGTCGCTGATCACCAGATCAGGCTCTAGATCGGCCGATATGAGCTGTACCACAGCGTCGCTCGCAGTGGCTGCCGTGACCGGCCGGCAGCCCCACTTCTCGAGCACCGCCGACATGCCTAGCAAGGCCTCTGCGCTGTCGTCAATGACGACCACGGCCAGTGGACGGGCACCACGCATGGCCCGCCGCACGCCCGGCCAAGCAAGATCCTCGGGCGACTCCGCAGAGGCCGCCCCGTAAGGAACGATCACGGCAAACAGCGATCCTTTGCCTGGCCGTGAGCGCAGCACCCGCCGGAGGCAGAGCATCTGGCAGATCCGGCTGACGATCGACAGACCGAGTCCAATCCCAACGCCATCGCACCGAGCGCTGTGTGGCACCTGATAGTACGGGTCGAAGATCGCATCCAGGTGCTCGCGCTCGATCCCGACCCCCGTGTCGTAAACGCAGATCATGAGGCCGTCGGGGCAGCGCCGGCACCCCACCAGCACCCGGCCTCGAGGAGTGTAGCGGATGGCGTTGCTGATGAAGTTGCGCAACACGGTCTCCAGCAGGCGAAGGTCCGTATGGACCCATGCGTGACTAGCGATGATGCGCAGCTCGATTCCCGCCGCGCGCGCCACCGCCTGGAATTCCGGGCCCAGCCGGTCGAGCAGGGTCGAGACCGGAAAATCGGTCAGTTTCGGCTCGATCCCGCCTGAGTCGAGCCGTGCCACATCCAGCAGAGTTGCCAACAGGTTGTTCAGCGAGGCGAGCGCCAGCCGCGAGCGATGCACCAGGGCACGGTCGCCGGTGGACAAGGCGTCATCGTCGATGGACTCGAGAAACAGGACCGCTGAATTGAGCGGCTGCCGCAGATCGTGACTCGCCGCTGCGAGAAAGCGGGTCTTGCTCTGATCGGCAAGCTCGGCCTGCTGCTTGGCCTGCTTCAGGGCGAGCTCGATGTCACGACGTGACTCGAGCTCCCGCGAGAGACGCGCATTGAGGATCTCATACTGCTCGGTGCGCTGGCGGATGGCCTCCTCGAGCTTGGCCGCGGCCTGGAACCAGGAAAATGACGTACCCTGCGCGTCCACTTCCCGCTCGACGCGCGCCATCAGGGCTTGAACGGTTTTGCGTAGCGCCCGATTCTGTTCCTTGAGTCGCGCGAGCTGCCTTTCGAGATCCGCACCTTTGGAATTTCGACGGGTGGACAGGATGGACATGGTTCGCCCGCCGCTATTTTCTTGGCGCCACGCCCAGGCAAGTGAAGGAGTTGTTCACGTGAATGGTGTTAAATTGCTCTCCAAGCGTGGAAAACCCGACGACACGATGCTTCTCGAACAGGCCGGAGACGGCTTTTGACAGGCCATGCCGCTCCATGTCCGCGGTGCGCGCCGCGCAATCGAATCCTATGACGAGATCCGGGGTACCGAGCGCTTTGCTCAGAGTATCAAAGGTTCCGGTCAACCGCTCGAGCATGTCCACCGGCTGCGCAACGGTGACCACGAGCCCCGGCTCCATTGCGCAGGCGAACTCTATGGATCCGTCCTCATAAATGCGTTGCATACCGCGAGGAAAGTATTGGCCGCCGACCTTGATCATCAAGGGGAATGGGGCAAAAACCCCCGCGTCCTTCGGTACGGATTTCAGGCCGCATGCCGCGGTGTAGACCTTCAGGGCGCTTCGTCCGTCGATCTCGCGCACGAGCCGTCTGTCGGGGTCTGCGTCGGTCACCACGAGCCGCCGCCGACCGGGCACGAAATTGTGATGGCTGAGCGCCAGCACCGGGTCGCGCCCGGCGACGATGCAGAACACGGCCCCGCCGCGTACTGCGCGGCGCTGATGCAGCACACGGGTTGCGGTCGTGGTCTGCCCCAAAGGATTGAAATAGACATCTCCCGCCGAGCCACCGACCAGAGGCACGCCTCCCAGCTCGGTACCGAGCGCAGCGACCAGGCGCTCCTCGCACCTTGGCTCGGCATCCACCAGAACCATGGCGAACAGATGAGACCACTCGGCTTCCGCGGCGTGTCTCAGGCGTCGCAGCAACGACTGGACCACGTGCCGTGCGTCAGGCAGGCCGAATTCGACGACATTCTCGATGAGCGCATCCGCGACCTTGAAGCGTCCGGCCGGCAGATGGAATCCCGTGATGCCGTTGGTGAGGAATCCGGCGGGCCCGATCGCGCGGCTGGTGGCAGCCGCGACCAGGCGGTCATGACCTGCCGCGCTCAAGGCGTGGCCGAGCCTGCCCAAATCGTACGGACCGCAGCAGAACAGGGTCGTGAATCCATCCTGCCCGCCTGGCAGCTGCGTGGCAATCGCCTCCGCAGCGGCCTGCTCGCCGGCGGCCTGCGTGCTGATCCGCGCGATGGATTTTGGGTCTTGCTGCTGCACGCTCATTTTGACCACCGATGGCGAGCCGGCCGTCACCGGCGCGACTCCCGAACTAACGCTTTGCTCCGGCCGAGAACTCCGAGAAATCCTCTTCCCAGAATTCGTTGGCATTGCGCCCACCGGCGGTGCGCGCCAGCTCGGCGTTACGCAGCTCCACGCGGCGGATTTTGCCGGATATGGTCTTGGGAAGCTCCTTGAACTCCAGCCGCCGGATGCGCTTGTAGGCAGAGACACGCGCGCGGACGTGCTCGAAAATCGAGCGCGCCGTATCCGCATCGGCGGAACACCCGGCCCCGAGCGTTACGAACGCCTTGGGCACGGACAGCCGCATCGGATCCGGGCTCGGCACGACCGCGGCTTCCACGACTGCCGCATGCTCGACCAGGACGCTCTCGAGCTCGAAGGGACTGATCCGGTAGTCGGACGACTTGAACACATCGTCCATCCGGCCGACGTAGGACAGATAGCCGTCGGCATCCCGCGAGGCCACATCGCCCGTATGATAGTACCCGTCGCGCATCACTTCGGCGGTGCGCTCCGAATCGTCCAGGTACCCGCGCATGAGACTCACGGGACGCCGCGCGAGATCGATGCAAATCTCGCCCTCCTCCCCGATCCGCCCCGCCGGGTCGCGCAGCACTATCGCATAGCCCGGCAGAGGCCGGCCCATGGAGCCGGCTTTGACGGGCTGGCCGGGAGAGTTGCCGATCTGAGCGGTCGTCTCGGTCTGACCATAGCCGTCGCGTATCGTCAGGCCCCAGGCTTGCTGAACCTGCTCAATGACCTCCGGGTTGAGCGGCTCACCGGCGCTGACCACCTCGCGCAAGGCCACAGGCCAGCGCCGCAGATCCTGCTGGATCAGCATGCGCCAGACCGTAGGAGGCGCGCAGAAAGTCGTCACACGGCTGCGGACGAGCTGATCCAACAGCCCCGGGGGATCGAACCGTTCGTACTGGTAGGCCAGCACACAGGCCTGAGCGTTCCAGGGAGCGAAAAAGCACGACCAGGCATGCTTTGCCCAGCCCGGAGAGCTCAAGTTGAGATGAACGTCTCCGGGCTTCAAACCGAGCCAGTACATGGTTGATAGATGCCCGACGGGATAGCTCGCTTGGGTGTGGGCGACCAGCTTCGGGCGGGCGGTGGTTCCGGAAGTGAAATAAAGAAACAGCAGATCGTCCGCCTTGGTGTTGACCGAGGGGACAAACCGCCGCTCGGCCTGCCAAGAGCTCGCATAATCCTGCCATCCCGGCACCTTCCCGCCGACCGTTATCCGTATCGGCACTCCACCCGTTCCGTCCAACCGGTCCGTCAATCGTGAGTGCGTCACGACCGCCTTGACTCGGCCCCGCGCGATGCGATCAGCCAGGTCCCCGTGCTCGAGCAGCGTGGTCGCCGGAACGATCACCGCCCCGATCTTGATTGCCGCAAGCATCGTCTCCCACAACGCCGTCACGTTCCCGAGCATGATGAGGATCGCGTCGCCGTGCCCCAGCCCGAACCCGGACAGCCAGTTGGCCACTTGCGAAGAGCGGCGGGCGAGATGCGCAAAGGAAAGCGTCTCGTCGTGGCCCGCATCATCCACGACCCGCAGCGCCGGCCGGTCATTGTTGCGGGCAATCACATCGAAGTACTCTCTCGCCCAATTGAACTCGTCGAATTGCGGCCACTCGAATTCCCGCCGCGCCGCGGCCGGATCCTCCCGCAACCGCAACAGCAGGTCTCGTATCTCGATGAATCGCTTCGTGGCGCTCATGACGCCCCCCAATCGCAGAACCGAGTCCCTTGTTGGTGCCCGGTGACATCCTGCACGCCGGGCATGATGCCACCGGCCCGGCCCATTACGGCTGTTCGTCGGAACAATTGACGGACGGCGGGTTATTTGCTATGTGCGACCAACACAGCTCGACCTTGGCTGAGCCATTTCGCCGGCGGCGGACCGCCGTATCGATGGCGGGAATGACCGGGCCTGAGGGGCGAGGCACCCTGGTTGCGCGGAGCATCACACCTCACTCCAGATCAGGCTCCCCGCAGTAGCGGAGAATGTGGTCGCGGGCGGCGTCACGCAGCCGCACCGCCGCCGGGAAAGTATCCTCGGTGCTCTTGCGCTCGAGCGGGGCGCCCACGGTGATCCTGACCGGCCAGCGGCGCGGCAGCACATGTCCGTCCCGAAGGATCGTACGCGTGCCCTGCACCGCCACCGGAATGACGGGAACGCGCGCCGCCGCCGCAAGCTCGAAAGCGCCCAGATGGAAGGGACGCAGCCCGGTGACGGCGGTGAACGTGCCCTCGGGGAACACCACCAGACTGTCGGCCGCCATATCGAGCGGCGGTCTCACCCTCGCGCCACCGCTGCCGATCGGCTCGGTGCGCTCGATGAACACCGTGCCCAATCTGCGCAGCCACGCCCCGAGCAGCGGCACCCGGGCGAGCCAGCTTGTCGCGAGGAATCGGTGAGGAGTTGGGAGCAGCGCGACGAGCAGGATGGCGTCCGCATAGCTGCAATGGTTGGCGACGATGACGTGGGGGCGCTTCAGGTCGCTCATGATCGGGTTGACGGACATGGGAATGCGGGAGACCCGGACCATCAACCTCGCCGCCCAGCGCGTCAGGCTCCAGGCCTGCCGCCGGCTGGGAGCGAGCAGCGACAACAGACAGGCCGGTGGTGCGATGACCGCGGCCGCGAGCAAGGCAAACACGCCGTAGGCACCCTGCGCGAGGCGACGCCGCAACCGGCGCAGCAGCGGCACCACCGCCGCAACACTCAGCCGCAGCGCCTGGAGGACGAGAGGGGATCGGGCACGCCCGAGGGAGCCCTCCTCGTAGGCCGCTCGGGTGGCGGCGCGCCGCAGCTTGCCGCTCGAGGTTTTCAGCACGGTGTGCAAGGGAGCCAGCACGATCTCCTCTGGCGGTTCCCCGGCGATGTCGATGACGCGTTCGTTGATGCGCGCGGTCAGCCCGATGCGCTTGCTCGGGTCGCTGTACCGGGTCTCCGCCAGAATGACGAGCCGCTCGGTCGCACTCGAGGGTCCGCTCGCTCCAAATGCAACGACACACCCCTTGCGAACGCCCTCTATCGCCCCGACGGCCTCCTCGATCTCCTGTGGATAGATATGGCGGCCGCGACGGATGATGAGGTCCTTGTCCCGGCCGGTCACGAACAGCTCCCCGTCCGCGAGGTAGCCTCGATCCCCCGTCTCCCGCCACTCGCCCTGGCACAGGCGTGCCGTGGCGGCGTCGTTGCGGAAGTAGCCCGATGTGGCGGAAGGGCCCGTGAATTGCACGCGCCCTTCGATCCGCTCCGGCTCTTCCACGCCATCCGGCCCTAGGATGCGCACGCGGTACCCGGGTAGCGCCCGCCCGCAGGAGACGATGCGCTGCCCATCGGCTCCGCCCTCGGGCACCGGCACGGCGCGTCCCGCGGCCGTCATCACGGCTCGGTCGATGGCGTCGATCCTCGGTCCGCGGCCGAGGGGAGAAAACGTCAGTCCCACGGCGGCCTCGGCCAGCCCGTAGACCGGCGTCATCGCCTCCGGCCGGAACCCGTACGGCGCAAAGCGCCGCTCGAACCGCTCGAGGGTCTGGGGAAGGACCGGCTCGGCCCCGTTGAATACGATCCGCAACGAGGACAGGTCGAGGCCGCTCAGCTCCTCCTCCTGCGCCCGGGCCGCGCACAGCTCATAGCCAAAGTTCGGAGAGCCGGACAGCGTCGCCCGATAATCGTGAATCGCACGAAGCCAGCGGGCGGGCCGCACCAGGAACGCCATCGGCGACATGAGGATCAGGGAGCAGCCGAAATACAGCGACCCTAGCCAGGCGCCGATCAACCCCATGTCGTGATACAGGGGGAGCCAGCTCACGAACGTGTCGGCGTGAGTCACCTCGCCCGCCTTGCCCATGGCGCGGATGTTGGCCAGGAGGTCGCCGTGCGTCAGCACGACGCCCTTGGGATCCCCGGTGCTGCCGGAGGTATATTGCAGCAGCGCGATCGAGCCGGCGCCGACGCCGCGCGGGGTGCCGCGCAGGCCCTCCCCGCCCCGAAGATCCTCGAGCGCCAGCACGTGCTCGAGACTCGGCACCATCGAGCCGAGCAGGCGCCCGACCGCGCGCGCCTGCGCAAAAGTGAGCAGCGCTGCGACGCGGGCGCTCGAGAGGATGCCCGCGTGGCGTCGCACGTGCTCCTCCAGCTGCGACAGCCGCGTCGGCGGATAGATGGGCACCGGGACGGCGCCCGCGAGCAACACGCCGAAGAACGCCTGCAGATAGCCGATCCCGGTTGGCAACATCAAAGCCACCGTCGAGCCGGTCTGAACACCGGCGCGCAGCAATCCGGCGGCGACCGAGCGGGCGCCCCGCCGCAGCTCGGCGTAAGTGAGCGGCGTTGGAATATCGTCGACGATCACGATGGTGTGGACGGACTCGGGCTGCCGGTCCGCATGCCAGTCGAGGACATCGATCAAGGTGGCCGCGGCCGACGGAACTCCCGCCTGGCCGGCGGATTGCGTGATCGGGAATACAACAGCAGGCGCGGCGGCAACCGCCGCCACCAGCGCCGCGCCGCGCCGCGACGCCTCCGCCGCACCGCACGCCCGCAGCAGATCGCGCACTGTGTCGACGGACGAGAGCGTGGCTTCCGGCAGCTTCAGGCGGAAGCGATCCTCGAGCCGCCGCAGCAGCTCGACCCGCGCCAGGCTGTCAAAACCCAGATCGCGCTCCAGGGTGCTGCCGAGATCCATGGTCTCTTGCGGCGGCTGCCCGCGGTGCAGCTCCGCGTACAGCGCGCGTACCACCGCGAGGACGGCCCCCGCGGAAATCGTGACCTCGTCGGCGGCTCCGGTCCCGGATGCGCCGGCCTGTCCGCCCGCCGGCGGGCCGGATGGGAAATGCGACACGCCAAGCCTCGCGTGAGTCCGTTGGGAGTTCGACCGCGACCACGGGCCACCCTGACCGTGGCACGCAAGGGTCAACTTACCCTCGGGGCGTCCGGGCGGCAAGTACGGCATTTGCGCAGCGCCGGCCCACTGCCGGCCGGCCGCGTCAGATCCGGCTCGCAGGCCCGCGGGCGGCGTTTCTCAGGGACGGGCCAGAGACGTCTCCCGGTGCGCGAAAACTGCGAAGTATCAATCCGGACAATAGCCCCGAAACACCTGACAAATCCGCCATCGTCACTTGCGCCGCAGGAGCCATTCACCCCCGGCATCGGCCCGTCGGCCGATCCGAGCCATCGGTGAGGGCATGGCGCCGCAGCCACAGCCGGGCGTCCTGCGCGTCCTGCTCGAACCACGCGCGGGCGCTGCCGAGGCGGAAGCTGTAGCCCCAGGCGTCCATGTCGGCGAGGAGCCGCTCGCGGCCGACGCCGGGCAAGGCGTCGGCGAGCAGGATCTGCAGGCAGCACACGGCGGACTCCTCCGGGTCGTCCCCGCCGGCGTCGGTGTCGAGGCCCGCGCGCCGCTCGGGACTCATGCAGATGAAGTGACAGCTCTCGTGCAGGATGGAGTGGATGGGGGTGTCGAGGCGGGCGCAGAGGCGGCTCGCCTTGAGGCCGGCCTCGCTTTCGCCCCAATAGGACCCCGGAATCTCCTCATCCGGCGCCACCACCTCGAGGCTCAAGCCGTAGCGTGCGAGCAGCGATACCACTGGCTGGCGCTCGACATCGCCGAGTCTCAGGACGGATGCGGGGATCATCTTTGAATCCGGTACGGAAACCATGTGATGCCGCAGGGCAGGTCACCGCCGTCCGCCCGGGCGGGTCATCGCTCGGAGACTCGCGAGCCTGCGCATCACGTTGTCCGCGAGCTCGCGCCCCATGGCGCCCTCGAGGATGGCCTTCTCGTGCTGATCGGCGAGCAGCAGGCTCTCATTGAAAGTGTACGAGCGCAGGGCGGAGAGTGTCTGCGGGGGCAGCAGCTGCTTGCCGGCGGCGCTGACCGAGAAGCGCACGGAGTAGCGCACCTCGTACTCCGTCGGCCTGTTGGTCGCCGACACGGAGAGCACGCGGGATGCGACGTGGTCCTGCAGAATCCTGATGACGGCACTGGCGTGACCGGCATGCGCAGCCGGGCGTGCGCCGGAGATGAGCAGGGCACGCCGCAGGCTCTGCACGAAGTCGCTCTGCTCATCCTGCGTCTGGATGTACGGATGCCTCATCGCGGCCGGCAGCGGCGCACGTCCCTCCAGGTGAAAGCCGCAGCCGGCGAGCAGCGTGGCGGCCGCGATCGTCAGCGCGGCGAGCAGCGGCCTCACGCGCCTGATGAGCGGCGGGCCGGGGGGGCCGCTCGAGGCGCAAAATCCTGGCGTGCGCGGTCTCATCGGCCTATATGACGATGTTGATCAGTTTGCCTGGCACCACGATGACCTTGCGCACGGGCTTGCCGGCGACGAATCTGCTCACCTGCTCGTCGGCCAGCGCCGCTTCGCGCACCTTCGCCTCATCGACGCCGGCAGCGACGCGGACGCGCCCGCGCAGCTTGCCATTGATCTGCACGACGATCTCCACGATATCCTGCGCCAAAGCCGCCTCATCGACCACGGGCCAGGGCTCATCGATCACCGCCCGTCCATGGCCCAGCGCCTGCCACAGCACGTGGCACACGTGCGGAATGATGGGCGAGAGCGCGAGCGTGATGATCTCCAGCGCTTCCTGCCGGACCGCCCGCCCGCCCGGCGAGGTGTCATCGAATCGGCCGACGGCGTTGAGCAGCTCCATGCACGCGGCGATGGCGGTGTTGAAGTTACGCCGGCGGCCGATGTCGTCCGTGGCCTTGGCGAGCGCGTGGTGGGCGGCGCGGCGCAGGTCGCGTTGCGGCACCGATTGCGCCCCATCGGCTCGATCGGCGGGTCCACGGCTCACGTGCTCGTACACGGCGCTCCACAGCCGGCGGACGAAGCGTGAGGCTCCCTGCACCCCCTCGTCCGACCACTCCAGCGTCTGCTCCGGAGGAGAGGCGAACATGGTGAAGAGACGCGCCGTATCCGCGCCGTAGCGCCCGATCAACCCCTCGGGGTCGACGCCGTTGTTATCGGACTTGGACATCTTGCCGAGACCGCCGTACTCCACCCGGATCGTCCCGCCCTCGGGTGTGGTGGCCTCGAAAATCTCCGCGCCGCCCTCTCGCCTCGCGCGCACGTCCGCGGGATTGAAGTATCGACGCCTGCCTTCCGCGGTGGCGCAGGAGTAGATGTGGTTGAGCACCATGCCCTGGGTCAGCAGGTTGGTGAAGGGCTCATCGCAGCGCACCAGGCCGAGATCGCGCATCACCTTGGTCCAGAAGCGCGAATACAGCAGGTGCAGGATCGCATGCTCGATCCCGCCGATGTACTGATCCACCGGCAGCCAGTAGCCGACGCGCTCATCGACCATGGCGCGCGCCTGGTCCGGACAGGTGTAGCGCATGTAGTACCAGGACGAGTCGACGAAGGTGTCCATGGTGTCGGTCTCGCGCCGCGCCGCGCCGCCGCACTGCGGGCACACGCACTGGTGGAAGGCGGGAGACTTGTTGAGCGGGTTGCCGCTGCCGTCGGGCGCGAGGTCCTCGGGCAGGAGCACCGGCAGTTGCTCATCGGGAACGGGCACTTCGCCGCAGCGGCCGCAATGGATGAGCGGGATGGGACAACCCCAGTAGCGCTGGCGCGAGATACCCCAGTCGCGCAGGCGATACTGGGTGCGCTTGCGGCCGAGGCCGCGCTTTTCCAGGGCGGCGGCGATCGCGTCCACGGCGGCCTTGAACGTGAGGCCGGAGAACTCCCCGGAATCGGCGGTGAGGCCGTATTCGGAGTAGGCAGGATTCCAGGGCGCCTGCACACGCTCGTAGGCACCCGTCGTGGAGCGCACCACGGGCGCGATGCGCAGCTGGCTCTTCGTCGCGAACTCGAAGTCGCGCTCGTCATGGGCGGGCACGCCCATGACCGCGCCCTCCCCGTAGCCCATGAGCACGTAGTTGGCGACCCAGATCCCGATCGGCTCTGCGGTGAACGGATGCAGCACGTGCAGCCCCGTGTGCATGCCCTTCTTTTCCTGGGTGGCGACATCGGCTTCCATTACGCTGCCGCGGCGGCATTCGTCGATGAAGGCGGCAAGCCGGGGGTTGCCGGTGGCGGCGGCGAGCGCAATCGGGTGCTCGGCGGCGATGGCCATGAAGGTGACGCCGAACAGTGTGTCCGCCCGCGTGGTGAACACCTTCAGCGCGCCGTCCGCGCTCATCGCCTCGCGGGTGTCGGGCGCGTAGGGAAAGGCGATCTCGCAGCCCTCGCTGCGGCCGATCCAGTTGGCCTGCATGACCTTCACCCGCTCCGGCCACCCCGGGAGCTTCTCGAGGTCACCGAGGAGCTCATCGGCGTAGCGGGTGATGTGGAGGTAGTACATCGGAATCTCGCGCTTTTCCACGAGAGCCCCCGTGCGCCAGCCCCGCCCCTCGATCACCTGCTCGTTGGCGAGCACGGTCTGGTCGACGGGGTCCCAGTTCACGACGCCCGTCCTGCGGTAGGCGATGCCCTGCTCCAGCATGCGCAGGAACAGCCACTGGTTCCAGCGGTAGTAACTCGGATCGCAGGTGGCGAGCTCACGGCTCCAGTCGATGGCGAAGCCGAGCGACTTCAGCTGCGAGCGCATGTACTCGATGTTCTGACGGGTCCAGCGGGCAGGCGGCACGCCGTTGCTGATGGCGGCGTTCTCGGCCGGGAGGCCGAACGCATCCCAACCCATGGGCTGCAGCACGTTGCGGCCCTGCATGCGCATGAAGCGGGCCAGCACATCGCCGATGGTGTAATTGCGCACGTGTCCCATGTGCAACCGCCCCGATGGGTAGGGCAGCATGGACAGGCAATAGAACTTCTGCCGCCCGGCATCCTCGCGCGCCTCGAAGGTGCGATGCCGTTCCCAATACTCTTGCGCCGCGCGCTCGACGGCGGCCGGATCGTAGGTCTCATCCATCCGAAAATGCCCGGAACCTGTGGAATTTGCAGGAATTTGGCCGGTAGCTTAACACGAGCCCGCGCACCCCGGAGCCGGGCGCGGGCCGCTCAGGCTCGCCGCCGCCGCAAGCCCGCCGCCAGCGCCGCGGCGAGACCCGCGCCCGCGAGGCCAACGGCCAGCCCGTTGCCCACGAGGGCAAAGGGAGTCATCCCCATCATGGGCGTGACTGCCGAGCGCAGCACGTAGGGTGCCATGATGGGCGCGCGCGCGATCACCTGCCCCAGGGGCCCGATGACGCCCGAGACACCGTCATCGGTGGCGACGATCATGTAACGGCCCTCTTCCTGGGCGCGCATGCGTGCCATCTGAAACTGCTGCGAGAGCTCTGAGGTGTCACCGAACCAGGCGTCATCGGTGACATTCACCAGCGCGTTCGCCTGCGGCAGCATGTGCAGCATGTACCCGCCGTACGCCACCTCGTAGCACACCGTGGGCCCGAGCACGAGCCCCGCGACCGGCAGCGGCCGCTGGTGAGCCCGCCCGGGAGTGAAGCTCGAGGAAGGCAGATTCATCCGCGCCAGCCAGAGGCGCACGACGCGCGGCAATGGAATGAATTCCACGAGCGGCACCAGATGAACCTTGTCGTACCAGCTGGCGCGCTTGCCGAGCGCAAGAATGGAGTTGTAGTAATCGTAGCGCCCGTCGTGGAGGGCGACGCGCTGCGTGCCGAGCACCAGCGAGGAGCCGTGCGCGCGCGCCTGCCGGTCCAGACTCTCCACATAGGGCAGCAGGTTGTTGATCGGATACGGCAGCGCCGACTCCGGCCAGACGATGAGCTTCGTGCCGAGCGCCGACTCGGTCATACGCTGGTAGCGCTCGAGGATCCGCTGGGAATGGGCGGCCAGCCACTTGTCCTGCTGGGGGATGTCGGCCTGTACGATGGCGACGGACACCGCCGCGCCCGAGGGATGGGTCCAGGCGATGTGGCCGAGGGCGGCCGAGGCAAGCCACGGCGCCGCCAGCACCGCCGCCGCAACGATCCGAACCCGGGCCGTGCCGCCCACCAGCGCCACCAGAGCGCCCGCGCTCGCCAGCAGCACCAGGCTGACGCCGTAGACGCCTGCGAGCGGCGCCAGGTGCGCAAGCGCCGTGCCGGTCTGGGTATATCCGAGGGACAGCCACGGGAATCCGGACAGCAGCCAGCCCCGCAGCCACTCCAGCAGAAGCCACAGAGCGGGGGTCCCGAGCAGCCAGCGCACCGGACCTGCCGGAATGAAGCGCACCACCACATAGCCGGTGAGCGCGTGATAAGCGGCCATCAGCCCCATCAGCGCCGCGGCCACGATCAGGGTGAGCCAGATCGGGGCATGGCCGACGGTATGAATGGCGACGTAGAGCCAGTAGGTGCCGGCGGCGAACATGCCGAAGCCGAACCAGAACCCCAGCCAGGCCGCCCGGCGCGCCGTGACGCCTTCCCACAGCCCCATGAGCACCGCCGGACAGAGAATGGCGAGCGGCCACCACTGGAACGGCGCGAAAGCGCACGAGAGCAGCGTGCCGGTGCCGAGCGCGAGCGCATAGCGCGACAGGACGGCGCGACGTACGCCCGCAACGACCGCCGCGTGTGCCCTTGCCGCCCGAGAGCGCCCGAGACGCGAGGCGATCTGCTCCGACCGCTCGGCGCTCAAACGGCCGACTCCGTATCGCTCGGAGCCGGTGTGCCGGCCGGAAGCACGACCCGCAGCGCATCGATCCGGCGCCGGTCGGCGCGCATGACGCGAAACTCGAATCCCTCGAACGTGAGGGACTCGCCACGGCGGGGCAGGCGGCCGAACTGGCGCATCAGCAGGCCCGCCACGGTCTCGTAGCCTTGCTCCTCGGAGAAGTGGGCGCCGAAGTACTCGTTGAATTCCTCGATGCGAGTGACCCCCCGCACCAGGTACTGGCGGTCCGCCTCCCGCCGGATGTTCTGATCGTCGTCTACATCAAACTCATCGTCAATCTCGCCCACGATCTGCTCGATCACGTCCTCGATGGTGATCAGGCCGGCAACGCCGCCGTACTCATCGACCACGATCGCCATGTGCTGGCGGTTTCCACGGAACTCCTTGAGCAGCACGTCCAGGCGCTTGGACTCCGGCACGAATACCGCCGGGCGCATGAATTCGCGGATGTCGAACCGCTCATCCTCCGGGTGAGCGCAAAGCCGCAGCAGATCCTTGGCGAGCAGGATCCCCACGATGTCGTCACGGTCCTCTTCCATGACCGGGAAACGCGAATGTCCGGACTCCACCACTGTCGGCAGGATGCGCTTGACCGGGTCATCACGCCGCACGTACACCATCTGCGCGCGCGGCACCATGACGTCACGCGCATGCAGATCGGAGACCGCCAGCACGCCCTCGATCATGGTCAGCGCATCGGCCTCGAACAGGCCGCGGGCGCGCGCCTCGCGCAGCAATTGCAGCAGATCCTGGCGAGTACGCGGCTCGGCTCCGAAGGTCCTCCACAGCCGCTTCAGCCACTGCCGTGTCTCCTGGGGCTGGCGCATCAGCGGCTCAGATAGGGATTGGCGAAGCCGAGGCGGCGCAGCACCGCGATCTCGCGGCGCTCCATGCGGCGGGCATCGCGGATGCGCTCGTGATCGTAGCCGATCAGATGCAGCGCCCCGTGCACCACCAGGTGCGCCCAGTGGGCACGCAGTCCCTTGTCCTGCTCGCACGCCTCGGACCGCACCACCTGGGCGCAGATCACCAGGTCCCCGAGCGGCGTAGGCCCCAGGGTCGGCGCGGGAGGCATTTGTGCGGGAAATGACAGCACATTGGTGGGCTTGTCCTTGCCGCGGTAGCGGGCATTGAGCCGCCGGCTTTCGGCAGGGCCGACGACACGCACGCCGATCTCGGCGCCCGAAGCACGGCGTCCGAGCGCGCTGCACGCCCAAAGGAGGATGTCACCCGTACGCGGCACCCAGCCGCTCACGCGCCTTTGCACATCGACCTGCAAAGAGGTCCGGACGGTGGCGGACCTGGACGCTGTGGCGGTGCGTGTCACGGCTCTCCTTCCCTGCGCTCGCCGGCTGCGCGCGACTCGTAAGCCTGCACGATACGCTGCACGAGCGGATGGCGCACCACATCGCGGGCGTCGAAGAAGGTGAACGCCACGCCCTCGACGCCGCGCAACACGTCGATCACGTGGCTCAGGCCGGACTGGCGGCCGGCGGGCAGGTCGGTCTGCGTGACATCGCCCGTCACGACGGCCTTGGAGCCGAAGCCGATGCGGGTGAGGAACATTTTCATCTGCTCGATGGTGGTGTTCTGCGCCTCGTCGAGAATGATGAAGGAGTCGTTGAGGGAGCGGCCGCGCATGAATGCAAGCGGCGCCACCTCGATGACATTGCGCTCGATGAAGCGCGACACCCGGTCGAACCCGAGCATCTCGTACAGCGCATCGTACATGGGCCGCAGGTACGGATCGACCTTCTGCGTGAGATCCCCCGGCAGGAACCCCAGGCGCTCGCCCGCCTCCACGGCGGGCCGCACCAGCACGACGCGCCGGATGGCTTCGGCCTGCAGCGCCTCCACGGCGCAGGCGACGGCGAGATAGGTCTTGCCGGTGCCGGCCGGGCCGATGCCGAAGGTCAGATCACCGCCGTGGATGTTGGCGAGGTACTGGCGTTGGTGACCGCCGCGCGCCCTGACGCCGCCACGGGGCAGACGAACGCCGGAATCCTCGGTTCCCGCGAAGGGCGCCTCGCCGGACTCGTGCTCTCGCAGAGCGAGGTGCACGCGCTCGGGCGTCACCTCCTCATTCCGGGCAAGCGCGAACAACTCGCGCAGAGTGTCCTCGGCACTGCCGGCGCGGGCACCGAGGACCCTGAAACTATCGCCGCGCCGGCGGATCTCGACGTCGAGCCGGGCCTCGAGCAGCCGCAGGTTCTCATCCAGGGGACCGCACAAATTGGCCAGACGCGCGTTGTCCGCCTGCAGAGCGAACTCGCGCGAGATGTCGGGTGCGGTCACTGGCACAGGCGCCCGCGCAGGCTGTGCGCCAGAGCGGCGGTGACGGCCACCTGCGCAAAGCGTCCGATCAGCCCCGCGGGACCCGCAAAGTTGACCCAGCGGTTGTTCTCGGTGCGGCCGGCGAGCTCGCGGCCGTCCTTGACCGACGGCCGCTCGACCAGCACGCGCTGCACGGTGCCGACCATTCGCTCGCTGATGGCGCGGGACTGGGCTTCGATCTGCGCCTGCAGCCGCGCGAGGCGCGCCTGTTTCACCTCGTGGGGCGTGTCGTCGGGGAGCGAGGCCGCGGGGGTGCCGGGACGGCGGCTGTAGAGGAAGCTGAAGGATTGATCGAAGCCGACGTCGCGCACGAGCGCAAGGGTCGCCTCGAAATCGCGCTCGCCTTCGCCGGGGAAGCCGACGATGATGTCGGACGAGATGCTGATGTCGGGCCGCACCGCGCGAAGCCTGCGGACCTTGTCCTTGAATTCGAGCGAAGTGTAGCCGCGCTTCATGAGCGCGAGCACCCGGTCCGAGCCGCTCTGCACCGCCAGGTGCAGGTGATTGGCAAGCTTGTCGATGTGGGCGAATGCCTCGATCAGGCTGTCGTCGAACTCCAGCGGGTGGGAGGTGGTGAAGCGGATGCGCTCGATTTCGGGCAGGGCCGCGATGTGATGGATCAGGGTGGCGAGGTCGACCACCGCCCCGTCCGCCATGGCGCCCGCGTAGGCATTGACGTTCTGACCGAGCAGGGTGATCTCCCGCACACCCTGGGCGCCGAGCTGGCGGATTTCCTCGAGGACGGATTCGAACGGGCGACTGACTTCCTCGCCGCGGGTGTAGGGGACGATGCAGAAGCTGCAATACTTGCTGCAGCCCTCCATCACGGACACGAAGGCGCTGGCTCCCTCGGCGCGCGCAGCCGGCAGTCGGTCGAACTTCTCGATCTCGGGGAAGCTCACGTCCACCTGAGGCCGGCCGCTGCGGCGCAGCTCCCCGATCATATCGGGCAGCCGATGCAGGGTTTGAGGGCCGAAGACCAGATCCACGAACGGCGCGCGCTCGGTGATGGCCTCGCCCTCTTGACTGGCCACACAGCCGCCGACGCCGATGAGCACGTGAGGACGCTGAGTCTTCAACCGGCGCCATTCCCCCAGCAGAGAGAACACCTTCTCCTGCGCCTTCTCGCGCACGGAGCAGGTGTTCATGAGCAACACATCCGCCTGGGCCGGATCGTCGGTGGGAGCAAGTCCAGCGCCCTCGCGCAGTACGTCCGCCATGCGGGCGGAGTCATACTCGTTCATCTGGCAGCCGAAGGTCTTGATGTAGTAGTGGCGGGGCATGGCGCTCAAGCGAGGGGTAGGGGATTTTAAGGCCTGGGAGGGACGGCCGCACGAGAAGTGAGGCTCCGGGGCTGGCATCCCGTTAAATATTCATTTCTTTCAAATGCTTATCAGCACTCACCGCTGCCCGTACTCAGCCGATTCCGCGTCTTTCAGCACAGCATCGCCTCGCTCCGCCGAGCGGGTGACCGGGGCACTTCGACGGGGAACCGGCTCCCGCCACCCGATGTCCATACAAAAAGGGGAGGCCGGATCGCAGGGGGGGAGTGGATGGCGCGGGCGGAGAACAAGACTCGCTATCTCCTCGCCGCGGCGGTGGCGGGTCTGCACATCGTCCTCGTCGCCGTCTTCATCGAAACCCAGTCGCTGGCCGATCATCCGGACGCCGAGCCTGCAGCGGCAATGATGGTCTTCCTCACGATGAGACGCCGGCCCCGTGAGTTCCCCCCGCCTGCGCCGCTCGAGGAAGCCCCGATCATCGCCCCGATCACCGCAACCCTCCCCCCCCGGATGACGGCACCTGGACCAAACGCGTGGCGCATCGAGGTCCCCCGCGCGATCGACTGGATGGCTGCGGCGAAGCGGGCGGTCGCCACGCTCCTCGCCCGCAAGGCAAACAGGGCCTTGGGCTTTCCAAAGGGCGCGGGCCCCTATCGAGCCTTGAGCAGCTCATCGGCTGACTCGGGGCCGCACGCCGGAGAATCGTATCGGACGGACACCGGCCGACGGGTTGCCTGGGTCGGAAAGCGCTGCTATGTCGTCTCCAATCCCCCGCTGCTCGGCGAGTCTCAGCTCCAGAGGCAGGCCCAGATGTCGAGTGTCGGGTGCAAGGCCTCCGGCGAGTCTGCGGCAAGCGAGCAGTTCATCAAGCGCCTGCGCGCTTACGGACGCTATCGTCGAGAGCAGGTTCGGCGGTACAAGGTCATTCGGCACCACCATGGGCCCTGAGGCAATTTCGAGCGATAATGCAATGATGACTACCCGCACCTCTTCCGGCCGCCGCACCTCTTCCGGCCGCCGCACGCCGAGCCGACCCTCCGCCGAGCGCATCCTGGTCATCGACGTGGGCGGAACCCACGTGAAATTCCGGGCGGGCTCCGAGGGGGAAATCCTCCGCTTCGAATCGGGTCCGCAGATGACTGCGGCCGCGATGACGCGCCAGGTGCGCCGGCTGGCCAAGGACCTGGCGTACGAGGCGGTCTCGATCGGCTACCCGGGACCTGTGGTGCGAGGGCGCATCGTCGCCGAGCCGCACAACCTGGGCTCGGGCTGGGTACGCTATGACTTTGCGAAGAATTTCGGCCGACCGGTCCGGGTGGTCAACGACGCGACCATGCAGGCCCTCGGCAGCTACGAGGGCGGACGGATGCTGTTTCTCGGGCTCGGCACCGGGCTCGGCACGGCGCTCATTCTCGATGGCACGGTGGAGTCGATGGAAATCGGCCACGGGCACTTCAAGCGCGGTCGCAGCTTCGAGGATTACCTGGGGGAGCGCGGCCGCCAGCGCTTGGGCACCAGGAAATGGCGCAAGGCCGTCGCCGAGGTGGTCGAGCAGCTCCAAGCGGTGTTCGAGGTCGACTACGTGGTGCTCGGCGGCGGCAATGTGAGGCGGCTGAAGACGCTGCCGTCGGGCGCCCGCAGCGGCGACAACCTCAACGCCTTCCCGGGCGGGCTGCGCTTGTGGCAGCAGGACGACCCGTTCGACGTGTGAGGTCCGCGCCGGCTTCTCTCCGGCCCCCGCAAACTTGATTTTCCGGCGCCGCCGCCCCGACAATGCGGTGCTCGTCCAACATCGGGCGGGACCATTCCGGCCATGCCGCCGGCTCGGGGGGGGAATATGCGACGATTTGCTTCCGCCGCGCGAGCGGTGGTGCCGGCCTGTGCGCTCATGCTCGCTTCGCCCCTGGCGTTCGCCGCGGATCGACCCACGGCCGCCGCCGTTTCCGTGAATTCGGGCGATACCGCCTGGCTGCTCACCGCGACGGCGCTCGTGCTGTCGATGACCCTGCCCGGGCTGGTCGCCTTCTACTCCGGACTCGTGCGCAACAAGAACATGCTGTCGGTCGCCATGCAGTGCTTCGCGATCACGTGCCTGGTCAGTGTGTTGTGGCTCGCCGGCGGATACGGTCTCGTGTTCGACAACGGCGGCGCGGCGCAGGCGCTCATCGGCTCGCTGCACGGCGGCTGGCTCGGGGACATCGGCCGCAACGCTTTGCGGGGCGACACGCCCGAATCGGCCTTCATGATGTTCCAGCTCACCTTCGCGATCATCACTCCGGCGTTGGTGGTCGGCGGCTTCGCGGAGCGCATGAAGTTCAGTGCCATGCTGTGGTTTTCCGGCCTCTGGCTCATCGTGGTGTACCTGCCGGTGGCGCACTGGGTGTGGGGGGGTGGCTGGCTCGCCAGGCGCGGCGTGCTCGATTTCGCGGGCGGCATCGTGGTGCATGTGACCGCCGGTGTCGGCGCCCTGGTGAGCGCACTGGTGCTCAAGGAGCGCAAGGGCTTTCCTCACACAGCCATGCCGCCGCACAACATGTCGTTGACCGTCCTCGGCGCGGGGATGCTCTGGGTCGGCTGGTTCGGCTTCAACGGCGGCAGCGCGCTGGCGGCCAACGGCTCGGCGGCCATGGCCATTCTGGTGACCCAGCTTGGAGCGGCGACCGGCGCGCTCACCTGGATGGCGTTGGAGTGGCTCAAATTCGGCAAGCCGAGCGTCCTGGGCATCGTCACGGGCATGGTCGCGGGCCTCGGCACCATTACGCCGGCATCGGGGTTCGTGGGGCCTCTCGGCGCGGTGGTGATCGGCGCCACCGCCGGCGGAGTCTGCTTTTTCGCGACCCAATTCCTCAAGCGCAAACTCCACATCGACGATTCGCTCGATGTCTCGCCGGTGCACGGCGTCGGCGGTATGATCGGCACCGTGCTCACGGGAGTGTTCGTGGCGTCGCGCTTCGGCGGAGTGGGCTACGCCCCCGGGATGGACATGATCCGGCAGGTGGGCACGCAGGCGCTGGGAGTGGCCGCAGCCGGCCTCTGGTGCGCTCTCGCAACGTACTTGATCCTGAAGCTGCTGCAGGCAACCATTGGATTGCGGGTGAGCGAAGAGCAGGAGCGCGAGGGCCTCGACCTGTCCCAGCACGGCGAGCGCGCCTACAACGGCTAGCCGGGACGGGGTCCCGGCGGGCTTGGCGGATCGTCGCGACCCGTCCCTTCACCTCGGCGCCTGGCGACGGGGAGGCGCGGATTCCGACCAGTGCCGCGGCTTCCGCATGATCGGCACGCCGCTCGCATTGACGTCGAGGTCGATGAGCCAGCGCCCGCCGTACCGGTGCCAGACCTCCAGATACGTGCCGCGCTCGATGACCCGCCGCTTGAGCAACACCCTGTAGGGGCCGAAGAAGTACGCGAGCTCGCCGGCCGCCGCGCTTCGGTCCGTGCGGATGCGCACCTTGACGCCCGAGTGCACCATTTTGGTGACGGCTGCGCGGATGGCGCCGCGGCCGCGAATCGGCGGAGCCCCGGAGAGGACGAGCTCGGCATTCCTGGAATAGAGCCCCGCGACCGCAGCGGCATCACCTCGATTGAAGAACGCCTCCCACAATCGCTTGCGTCCCATCGGCGCGCCGGCGCCCGCCCGGGCGCTGCAGCCGCCGACCACCAGAAGAAGCGCAAGGAACGGAACGAGGCGAGCCAGCCCACGCCGTTCCAACGACCGCCGAGGATTCATCGGGTGTCCGCGTGCGCCGATTGCATTTTCCAGGCCTGGTCGATGAGGTACGCTTGAATGGCTGCAACATCAGCGTGCGTCAATTCGTTGTTGAAGCGACCCATGCCCTTTGCCTGCAGGGCACCGTGCAGCACGATGGCATAGATGGCCGGGCTCAACGCAGGCGGCGAGCGGCGCAGGTCCGGCAGAAGTCCCCGGCCAAACACATGACACCGCGAGCAATATCGATTGTAGAGCACGTCACCGCGGACAATCCGCCTCGGCGTCCCCGTACGCGGTGGCAGCTTCGGGAGGGGCGCCGGACGGAAGGGCGGCGGGATCGGGGTGGGGCCGCCTCCGAGACGGAACGTGACGAGGCGGTCCTCGTTACCGAACCGGTAGGCGGCACTCGCCTTTGGAAACGGCGCGTAAAGCATCCCGCCGCCGTAGGCCGCCATCACCGAGACGTACTGCACCCCTCCCACGCGGTAGGTCATGGGTGCCGCCATGATCGATGTTCCCACGTCGATCCGCTTCAGGAGTTTGCCCGTATCGGCCGCATAGACATTGAGAAAGCCATCGGCGTCGCCTTGAAACACCAGGCCACCGCCTGTGGAGAGAATCCCTCCGTCCCAGTCGCTCGCGGTCTGCCGCTTCCAGACCACTTTGCCGGTCATCGGCTCGATCGCCTTGATGAAGCCGCGACTGACGGGCGGCGGTCCACCCCGAGCGAGATCGCGTAGGGGCGGCAATGGGCCGAAGAGGCTCTTCAGGGCCTTCGGCGAGTATTGGTCGGGGAGAAAGAACGCCAGGTGAAAGTTGCCCTGGATGAGTCCGGCGCGGCGATGGGTCGTATTGACGTACACCATCGGCGTGTCGATCACAGGGATGTAGACGAGACCGGTTTTCCGATCGAACGACATCGGCTGCCAATTGTGCCCGCCGAGAGGGCTCGGCCAGATGAGCGCCGGGGAATGGGTCCAGTCGATCGAGGGCGCAATCGGCTCATGGGTCCTTGGATTGAGACCCTTGGTCCAGTTGATGTAGGTGAATGTCTTGGCGGAGAGCACCTTGCCCGTGGCGCGGTCGAGCACATACAGAAAGCCATCCTTGCTCGCCTGCAGGATGACCCGCCGAGGGCGGCCGTCGACCATCAAGCGCGTCAGCACCAGCGGGCTCATGCAATCATAATCCCATCCCTCGGCCGGCACCTCCTGGTAGTACCAGGCCATCCTGCCGGTGTCGGCGTGCACCGCGATGATCGATGCGGCGTAGAGGTCATCGCCATACTTCGCCGGATTCATCCCGCCGTGATAGGGCGATGCATTCGCCGTACCGAAATACACCAGGTGGAGTCTCGGGTCATAGGCAAGGCCGTCCCAGACCGTGGCGCCCCCGCCCATCGCCCAATCATAGTCGGACGGCCAGGTCTTCACGGCCGCCTGCAGATGCGGTCGGTCCTGCGGTCCGAGCGCCGGATTGCGCGGCACGGTGTAAAAGCGCCAGCGAAACTTCCCCGTGGCGATCGAGTAGGCCGACACGGATCCCCGCGTTCCCTCGAAGTCCGCCCCTCCGTAGCCGATGACGACGGCATCGCCCGCAATGATCGGCGCTCCGGTCACATAGTAGTGCATTCCGGGGCCGTGGGGCGGCAGCGTGTTCACCCTCCAGATGACCCGGCCCGTACGCGCATCGAGGGCGAAGAGATCACCGTTCAGGCCGGCGACGTAGACTCGCCCCTTCCAGACTGCGACACCGCGGTTCACCACGTCGCAGCACGCATACTTGCCGTACCCGCCCGGCACATGCGGGTTGAATGTCCACAGCGGCTTACCGGTCGCGGCATCGAGTGCGTAGACATACCCCCACGGCCCGGAGGTATACATGACGCCATCGACGACGATCGGCGTGGCCTCGAGCCCCCTGCGCATGCCGAGCCGGTGCTGCCAGGCGAAGCCCAGGCGCGCGACATTCCCCGGGTTGATCGCATGGAGCGGCGAGTAATACGTCTGACCGGCATCCCGGCCAGCCGTGAGCCACTGGCCCGGCTCACGCGCGGCATTCTCGAGCCGGGCCGTGTCGACCCAACCGGGCGGTAACACGCCCTTGGCATGGGACAGGCGAGCCGCCGCGGCGCCCGCCAGCGCAAGCACGCCGCACAGCGCGATGCGCATCAGCCAGCGCGTGCGTGGTGAACGCGCAGGGCTCCCCTGCCGGTCGGGAAACAACCGGATCTCGACGTCATTCACGGACATGTCGCTCCCATTCGCCTCGGACGCGCGTCGTGGGCGGCGCACTCGATGGCGCCGGATTTCGATCCCCCGCCCTTCGATTTGCGCTCAGGGCGCTCCCGCCGGGCGCGTCAATCGAATTCATAGGACACATCGACACCCGCGGTGAGGGGCTGAGTCATGGTGAAGCGGGTATACGCTTCCGTCTGCAACGCCATCTGCGGCTGCGGATCGAGCAGGACCAGGTTGTTCGTGAGGTTGTTCACGAACAAGGCCGCCGTCCACGAGTCGCCGCTGTCGGTGACGCCCTTGAGCCCGATCCGCACATTCGCGAGAGAGTAGGCCGGCAGCGTCATCAATACCTGATTGATGTTCTGCAGCGTGGCGGTGACCACGAGCGGCACCTCGCTTCTGTCGCCGACGTAATCGGCTTCGATAGAGCCGAACATCGCCAGACTGTCGGACAGATCGCGCTGCCAGCTGAGGACGCCGGAGGCGGTCACCTTCGGTGTATCGGGAATCGAGTATCCAGCGGGGTAGCCGGTGAGCGGACTGTCGGACAGGAACTGCGCGTGGGTGTAGCCGCCGCTCAACAGGAAACGGAAGCCCCATGGGAGGAGGGCATTCACCTGCAGGTCAAGACCGGCGATGGCGGCGTCGGAGCCCGTGACCGTGATATTGAAGCCCGACATGGCGGTCTCGATCTGCGGGTGCAGCCAATGCTCGTAGTAGGCGCTGAGGTCCACCGTCATTCGCCGGTGGAAGAACGCCGACTTCTCGCCGAGCTCGTAGCTCCACACGGTGTCCGATTTGAAGGTCGCGGGGGCCTGCAGCAGGATATCCGGATTGCAGCTGGTGCTCAGAAGCACCTTGGCCTGGATCGCGCATTCATTGCTCACCTCCACCGCGTTCAGGGCCTGATTGGCCGCAGTCGCCGCGAGCACGGGCACGGGCTGGCTTGCCCCGCCCAGGCGGAACCCTTCGGCGACGTTGGCATAAATCATGTCGTTGTCGTTGATCGTATACGTCAGGGTGAAGCTCGGGATCGTGCCGCTCGCCGCGACCGACGCCGCGGTATTGAACTTCCGGGTATACGGAGGGGTGGGATATACGCTGAACAGCCCCCACTGACTGTTGGTCTGGCTCAGGCTGTACTGGTAATGCCTAAATCCCGCGGCGATCTTCCAGTGCGGGGTGATCTCCCAGGACGCATTGCCATAAATCGCGTTCTGCACGATGTCTTGAGGCTGCAGGTTGGCGAACAGCGCCGTGCCGCCGATGATCGGCGTCGCTTGCGGGGCGGACACCACCTGGTCCGTCTCGGAGTACAGATCCTGGTAGAAGTAGCCGAGCAGCCATTGCAGCCGTCCCCGCGGCAGGCGGATCGGTTTGATGGAGGCCAGACGGAATTCCTCGCTGATCTGCCGGGTGTAGTCCTGGTTGGCGATGCCCTGGCCGTAGGGCGATGCGTTCGGCCCGATGCCGCCCGCGGCGACGTCATACACCGGGATGCCGATCGCGGAGGCGATCTCCTCCGTGCTGTCCTCCTGGTGTATGGAGTTCTGGTGCCAGAAGCCGGTGGCCGATGTCAAGGACATCGACGGCAGGTCGTATGCGACCCGCAGGCTGCCAAAGCTGAAGCTGTCCGTCTGCGGCTCCGGGGTGTTATAGACCTCATAATGCGCCAGGACGGACGGCAGCCGCGGCCGGATGGGCTCGCCATTGACATCGACCTCGTTGGGGCCGCCGGCGCGCGTTCCCTCGTACATTAACATCGGATAGATCGTGAGGTTCTTCATCGGCTTCCACAGAAGCCCGGCACGGATCTGATCGACGTTGGTCGTATTGACTCCGGAGACGCTCTCCTGCAGCGGCGCGGTATAGAAATTTCCCGGACGCGATACGTTGGGATAGACGCCTGAATCGACAGCGACGGCACCGTCCTGTATGACGAGACGTCTGATCCAGCCGCTGTCGCGCGTGAACGAGCCGACGATGCGCACGGCAGCGGTCTTGCCCAATGGAATGTTGACCATCCCATTTTCCCGATGGTTGAGGCCACCGCCATCGCCGGTGTGGGAGAGCGTTTCCTCACCGCTCGCCTCGAAGGTCCTCAACCGTGGCCGGTTGGGAATCAGCCGGATGGTCCCGCCCATGGAGCTCGAACCGTACAGCGTACCCTGCGGGCCGCGCAGCACCTCGACCCGGTTCAGGTCATAGGTGTTCGGATCGATGACGACCTTGCCGAATTCCGATGTGGCGGGCGCGGAAAGGGGTATGGACCCCAGGTAAAGTCCGACCATGGAGGTATTGCCGCCCTGGGAGTTCAGACCCCGGATCTCGAACTCGTCCGTCCCCGGACTGCCGGAGTCGCGCACGGCGAGGCCGGGCACGGTCGCGACGATGGAATCGAGTGTCGTCAGCCCCCTGCTCGCCATCTCGGCGCCGGTAAGGGCCGTGATGCTGATGGGAGTCGTCTGCACGGTGGTCCTGCGCTTGGTCGCCGTGATGACGATCTGCTGGAGGCCCGTCGATGAGGTGTTCGGCGCCGACAGCGCTCTCGCGCTGACATTGAAGGCGAGAGTAGTCAGACAGACGAATACCACCGGCAGCGCCGGCCGAAAGCGGTGCATTTTTTACCCCCCGGTGATTTCACCGTTGATCGGCACGGTACCCCGCGATAGACTGGGTCCGTTATCCGCTTTGCGCAGAGATCACGTGTGTTCGGCGATCCGGCGACTCCGCCACCCTGGGTATGCGTGGAGCGATTTTCAGATATCGAATCGCAGGCGGCCCACTATCGAGGCTATGGCCAGGAATACCAGCAGTTGAGTGCTGGCGCATTTGAAGGGCGGGTAACTTCTTTCGATTTTGGCCGCGATTTCATCGTCCAGCTCGAGACGGCCAACCAGGCGCTCGCGCAGGCGGCGGCCACGCCTGCGGACCGATGGGGGGTCTGCCTCCTGACCGAGACTTCCCCGTCCTGCACAGTAAACGGATCGACTCTGGCCCGGGATCATCTGGCGGTGTGTCCGGGAGGGGAGGCGCTCGTCGGCAAGACGCCGGCGGGACTCAACGTCTATTGCATGGACGTGTCTCGAGGGCTGCTGCTCGAGGAGGCAGCCGAGCGCAACGGCGTCGATGTCATCTACGACGCCCCCGGCGTACAGAGCCTGCGCGAGGTACTGGAATCCGGGCTCACGACTCTCGCGCGACTGCAGTCGCCCGAGCAACCGTCGGCGGCTGCAATGGCATTCAAGTCCTCGGTGGCCGATGCGCTGTGGCGGGTCATGTCGCGCACCGCGGCGGACACCGCTCAGAGCGTGCCCCGGGGCGCGAAACGACGCGCGTTGCGGCAATTTCGCATCGCACAGGAGTACATCGATCACCGCCTCACGGATGGAATCTCGATTGCGGAGGTCTGCAGGCACACCGGCGCCAGTCGGCGATCTCTCGAATGCATATTCCAGTCGATCCTCGGCATGGGCCCGGGCGCGTACATCCGCAATCTCCAACTCAACCGCGTGCGGCGCGATTTGCTGTCGGGTGAGCAAGACGGGGCGTCGATCGGCGATATCGCCGCCCGATACGGAGTGTGGCACTGGAGCCGGTTTTCGCAGAACTACAAGCTGCTCTTTGGGGAGCTGCCGTCCCAGACCCGAGCCCGCCACGCACCGAGATCGCCGGCGGCGCCCCTCCGTGGCGATCCGGTCGATCGGCCGGCAATCGGCACGCGGAGCGCAAGAGCGCCTGATTTCCGATGCCTTTGAGCCGCCCTTGCTGCGAGCCGATCGATACGCGGCCCGTGCCCGGCCCGCCGAGCGGCAGTCTCAGGCGCTCTTGTTAGCATCCAGACTTGGCCCCCGCGCTCAGCTGTCCCCGGCAGCACGCGCATGGCCTCGGTTCCTCAGGACCTTCCATCCGGTTCGCGCTTCTCAGCGGTCGGACTTGCCTCGCTCGGGTGGGCCAGGCGGCCTCTCCGATCCGCTCCACCCGCTTCCCGTTCCACCTGCTCGGCGGTAGAGGCTTTCGCCTGGCTGAGATTTTATCAGCTGCGCGAGCCGATGCCGGTCTTGGGTCTGGTCGTTCGGACCGGCGGACATCCCGCTGCGCGGTGACGGAAGCCGCCGGGGCCGATCACCTGCCAGTTCGCTTCGCTGCAGGGCCTGAAGACCCACGCCCGGAAGGGCGTGGCGCGAAACCGGTCTCAGCCGGCTCGCGACGCGCAATCCTGGGACTGCGAGCCTCTGTATTTACAAATTATTCTAGGTCAGTTTTAGAACGGAATGTCGTCATCGAAATCGGTGCCGGCCCCCTCGCCGGAGGGGCCGCCGGAGGCGTATTCCGGGGCCGGCTCGCGGGAGCCCGTGCCCGAGCCGCCACCAGCAGGGGAACCGGCTGCGGAGCCGCCCCGCCCGCCGAGCATCTGCATGTCGTTGGCGACGATTTCGGTGCTGTAGCGCTCGTTGCCCTGCTTGTCCTGCCATTTGCGGGTACGCAGGCTCCCTTCAATGTAGACCTGGGACCCCTTGCGCAGGTACTCGCCGGCGATCTCGGCCAGACGGCCGAAGAGGGCCACGCGATGCCACTCGGTGCGCTCCTGCTGCTCGCCACTTTGCTTGTCTCGCCAGGACTCGGTGGTGGCGATGCGCAGGTTCGCGACCGAGCTGCCCGAGGGCATGGCGCGAGTCTCCGGGTCGGCGCCCAGGTGACCGATGAGAATGACCTTATTGATGCCACGCGCCATGAGCTAGCCCTCCGTAAAAGGTCGTCATTGTAGACGGCCCCTAAGCCGGCGCGAAGCGGGAAAGACTCCGCAAACGCATAGATTCGCAAATGTCGGAGTCGATCGCAGAGGCGGGTTTCCCCGGGCGCTGGAGGCACGCGAGCGCGTAAACTGGGTGGTCATGCAAGAGATTCGCATCCGCGGCGCCCGCACCCACAACCTCAAGGGTGTAGATCTCGACCTGCCCCGCGACCGCCTGATCGTGATCACGGGACTGTCCGGCTCAGGCAAGTCCTCGCTCGCCTTCGACACCCTGTACGCCGAGGGACAGCGCCGCTACGTGGAATCGCTTTCGGCCTATGCGCGGCAGTTCCTCTCGGTCATGGACAAGCCCGACGTGGAGCACATCGACGGCCTCTCGCCCGCTATCGCCATCGAGCAAAAGGCCACCTCGCACAACCCGCGATCCACGGTCGGCACGGTCACGGAGATCTCCGACTATCTGAGACTGCTGTTCGCCCGTGCCGGCGTGCCGCGCTGCCCCGACCACGGCCTTGACCTCGAGGCGCAGACGATCAGCCAGATGGTCGACCAGGTCCTGAAACTGCCCGCCGGCACGGCCGTCGCGCTGCTGGCACCTGTGGTGACGGACCGCAAGGGTGCGCACGCCGAAGCGCTGTCGACGCTGATCGGCCAGGGATTTGTGCGCGCCCGTATCGACGGGCGGATTCACGAGCTCGACACGCTGCCGCAGCTCGATCCCAGACGCAAGCACACCGTCGAAGCGGTGATTGACCGGATACGGCTCAGATCTGATGCGCAGCAGCGGCTGGCGGAATCCTTCGAGACGGCGCTGAGACTCTCTGGCGGGCTCGCCCGGGTGATTCTCCTTGCCGGCTCCCCCGAAAGGCCTGCCGAGGCGCATGAGCAGCCCCCCATCGAGGGCTCGTCCAAGGAGGGAGAGCTGACCTTCTCCAGCCGCCATGCCTGCCCGATCTGCGGCTACAGCGTACCCCCGCTCGAGCCAAAGCTGTTTTCCTTCAATAATCCGCTCGGGGCGTGCCCGGCTTGCGACGGCCTCGGCACGCAGCAGTTCTTCGACCCGAATCGCGTGGTGGGCCACCCGGACCTGTCGCTCGCCGGTGGCGCAGTGCGGGGGTGGGACCGGCGCAATCAGCACTTTTTCCAGCTCATCCAATCGCTGGCCCGCCATTATGGCTTCGACATCGAGACGCCCTGGTCCGAGCTGCCGGAGCGGGTGCGTCACGTGCTGCTCGAGGGCAGCGGCGAGGAGGCGATCGAATTCAACTATGAAGCCGCCGCCGGCCAGGGCACGGCCGTCAAGCGCCATCCCTTCGAGGGCATTCTGCCGAACCTCGAGCGGCGCTACCGCGAAACCGAGTCGGGGGCCGTGCGTGCGGAGCTGTCGCGATACCTGAGCCTGAGAACCTGCCCGGAATGCCTCGGCACGCGCCTCGGCCGCGCGGCACGCTCGGTTTTCGTCGGGGAAAGAACGCTGCCGCAGCTGACGGAACTCAGCGTGGAGCGAGCACTGCAGTTCTTCGGCTCCCTCGCAGTTCCGGGCTGGCGCGGTGAGGTGGCAGGTCAGATCGTGCGTGAGGTCGCCGAGCGGCTGCGCTTTCTGGCCGATGTGGGGCTGAGATATCTGACGCTTGACCGTAGCGCCGAGACGCTCTCGGGTGGCGAGGCACAGCGCATCCGTCTCGCCAGCCAAGTCGGCTCGGGATTGACTGGAGTGATGTATATCCTGGACGAACCCTCGATCGGGCTGCACCCGCGCGACAATCGCAAGCTTCTCGCCACGCTCAAGCGCTTGCGGGACCTGGGCAACACGGTGATCGTGGTAGAGCACGATGAAGAAGCGATTCGCGAAGCGGACTACGTGGTCGACCTTGGGCCCGGCGCCGGCGCACACGGCGGGCAGGTCGTCGCCTGCGGCACGCCTGCGCAAATCGAGGCGAGTGAAAGCTCACTGACCGGACAGTACCTGAGCGGCAGGCTTCGCATCGCCCCGCCACGGCGGCGGGTGGCGCGCTCACCGCAGCGGCAGATCCGTATCCGGGGCGCCTCGGGGAACAATCTTCGCCACGTTACCGCGGAAATCCCGCTGGGCCTGCTGACCTGCGTCACCGGGGTCTCCGGCTCCGGCAAGTCGACGCTGATCATCGATACGCTGTTCAACCATGCGGTTGCCAGCGTCAATGGTGCTTCGCGCGCCGAGGCGGCCCCTTGCGAGCAGATCGAAGGACTGGAACAGATCGAGGCGGTCATTGACATCGACCAGAGTCCGATCGGCCGCACGCCCCGCTCCAATCCCGCCACCTACACCAATGTCTTCTCCACGGTGCGTCAGCTGTTCGCCGCCGTCCCCGAGGCACGCGCCCGGGGATATGACGCGGGACGTTTCAGCTTCAACGTCAAGGGCGGGCGGTGCGAGGCATGTCAGGGCGATGGCGTCATCCGGGTGGAAATGCACTTCTTACCGGATGTGTACGTACCGTGCGATATCTGCCATGGTCAACGCTACAACCGTGAGACACTGGAGATTCGCTACCGAGGCCGCACGATCCACGACGTGCTGGAAATGACCGTGGAGGAGGCGCGGCAGTTCTTCCAGAGCGTGCCGGCGGTGGAGAGCCGGCTGAAGACGCTGTGCGAGGTGGGGCTGTCGTACCTGCACCTCGGCCAGAGCGCGACCACGCTATCGGGCGGCGAGGCGCAGCGAGTGAAGCTCTCGCGGGAGCTCGCCAAGCAGTCCGAGGGCCGCACGCTCTACATCCTGGACGAGCCCACTACGGGACTGCACTTCCACGATGTCGCCCAGCTGCTCGAGGTACTGCACCGTCTTCGCGACCAGGGCAATACCATCGTGGTGATCGAGCACAACCTGGATGTCATCCAGAGCGCCGACTGGCTGATCGATCTGGGGCCGGAAGGGGGCGATGGGGGCGGGGAAGTCGTGGCCTGCGGCACGCCCGAGGCGGTAGCGGCCAATGCACGCTCGCACACCGGAGCGTACCTCCGCTCTGTAGCAGCGAGCCTCTGAAAAAACATAGCCCGCCTCCTCCGCGCGAGCGGATCAAGGCGGGCCATGGATGCTGAGATCGCTGGGACGGCCATCCGTCCCAGCGATCTATCGCCTACTTCTTGTTGGTCGGCGGCGGGTTGCTGCCGCTGGAGCCGCTGCTGGTGCCGCTGCCGCTGGTGCTGGTGCCGCTGCCGCTGGTGCTGGTGCCGCTGCCGCTGGTGCCGCTGCCGCTGCCGCTGCCGCTGCCGCTGGTGCCGCTGCCGCTGGTGCCGCTGCCGCTGCTGCTGCTGCTGGTGCCGCTGCTGGTGCCGCTGCTGCTTCCGTTACCCATGCCGCTGCTGCTGCTGGAACTGGACGGCGGCGAAGAGGCCGGAGTGCTGGTGGAAGACGGCTGCTTGGCGCATGCGGTCAACAGCATGGCGGCGGCAAGCGCGCTGAGAGCAACTTTCATATTCATCGATGGTACCCCGGTGGAGTGAGAGCTACTGAAAAACATTTATTTGAACGAGTTGTAGTCGTTCCGCGATTCCTTCACGGGTCGCGCGGACATGCATTCTATCGGGTAATGGTGTGATTTGAAACCGGACCACTGTCTCTCTTAGACGACATCTCATGTCGCTGAAAGCGACGGCTGCGCTTACAATTCAATGCTGTCGCCGACGGAGGACGATCATGCCTGGTGCCACGACCTCACCCGCAAGCGGGCTCTCCAACCTCTTCGCCCCCTACCTGGAAACCGTCTGCCACCGCACGGCCGAGGCGCTCACGGCCTGTGGCTACCGGGCCCTGGTGGTGCATTCCGGCTCCCTGCTGCCTGTGTTCGAGGACGACCGGACCTACCCTTTCGAGGTCAACGCGCCCTTCAAGGTCTGGACACCGCTCGCCGAGCCGGACTGTTTCGTATATTTCCAGCCGGGCCAACGGCCGATTCTGGTGTTCAGCCAGCCCAGGGACTATTGGTACAAGCCCCCAGCGCCGCCCGAAGACTACTGGACCGAGTATTTCGACATCCGCACCTGCCCCGACCGGGAGTCGGCCCGCGCCCTGCTGCCACCGGACCTGGGTGGCACCGCTTACCTGGGTGAGCCTTTCGCCGAGCTCGGCTCCTGGGGCGTGATGGCCCATAATCCCGCCCGCCTCATCCGGCATCTGGACTTCGGCCGGGCAGTCAAGTCCCCCTATGAGCTCACCTGTCTGCGCGAAGCGAGCCGCCTGGGCGCCCGGGGGCACATGGCCGCCCAACGGGCTTTTGCCGCGGGCGAATCGGAATTCGCCATCGAGCTGGCCTTCCTCGCGGCGTGCGGTTTGCGCGAGCAGGAGCTGCCGTACAACCCCATCATTGCCCTCAACGAGGGCGGCTCGGTACTGCACTACCAGGTGCTTGAGAAGCGCGCGCCGGCCGCGCGGCACTCCCTGCTGATCGACGCCGGTGCGGAGTTTGGCGGCTACGCCAGCGACATCACCCGGACGTATTCGGCGGGAGACGGGGACTTTTCCGCGTTGATTGCCCGTATGGATACCCTGCAGCAGGCTCTGTGCACAGGCATCCGGGCCGGCGCGGACTGGCGTGAAGTGCATTTGCGCGCGCACAGACTGACGGCCGAAGTGCTGCAGGAGGCGCAGATCGTCACTTGCTCCGCCGACGAGGCGCTCGATGCGGGAGTAACCCGTGTGTTCCTGCCCCACGGCATCGGTCATCTGCTGGGACTGGAAGTGCACGACGCGGGAGGGCTCATGCGCTCGCCCGAGGGCGGCGACATCCCCAGACCGGAGGGACATCCTCACTTGCGCCTGACCCGCGTCCTGACGGAGGGCTTCGTGGTCACCATGGAGCCGGGAATCTACTTCATCGACCCATTGCTCGAGGCGGCACGGGCGGATCAGCGCGCCAGCCTGATCAATTGGTCCCGGGTGGCGTCTCTGCGCAAATTCGGCGGCATCCGTATCGAGGACGACCTGGCTGTGACCGCGACGGGCTGCGAGAACCTGACCCGCGAGGCGTTCCGCTCCGAGCAGCCCGGAAATTAGCTATCGCTTGGCCAGCAAGTCGCGGATCTCGCTCAGCAATTCCTCGGACTTGGTGGGCGGCGGTGGCGCAGGTGTGGCCGCGGGCGCAGGCCGCTTCACCTTATTGATCACCTTGACCAGGAAAAAGATTGCCAGGGCGATCAAAAGGAAATCGAGAATCGCCTGGATGAACATGCCGTAGGTCAGCATCACCGGCTTTCCAGCCGGATTGGTGCCGATCTGTACCGCCAGCTTGGAGAAGCTGATCTGGCCGATCAGCAGGCCCAACGGAGGCATGAGGATGTCGGCAACCAGTCTGCTGACGACCTTGCCGAATGCCGCGCCGATCACGATGCCGACCGCCATATCGATCATATTGCCCTTGACCGCGAATTCCTTGAACTCGGATGCCAGGCTCATAGACGACCCTCCCGGATAGCTGCTCATGAGAGCGTAGCCGAACCCCCCCTGGGTGGCAAAAAGTAAAAGGCGCTGGTCGCCCTCAGGCGAACACGAGGCATGAAGCAGCGGCACAGGCACGTGCCGCCACCGGCGGCGAGCGGTGGTCAAAAACCTCGATGCCCGGCCGCCACCGCACCGGGCGCGATGTCCGGCTCCGGTGACTTTTATCAGGCCCACCGCCTGCGCGAGGGACTCTCGGCCGACCGCAAGGGCTCAGACCGCTTCGGCCTTACGGCACCGGTTTTTTTTCCCCCGGCTTGCTTCGGCGGGCGCCTCGGCCGGCTAGCTGGCGGACTCTTCCGCAGCCGCCTTGCGGCGGGACTTCTTCTTGCCCTCCCCGGAAGGCACTTCGGATGACTCAGCGGCAGCCGGCCCGTCGACCAGCTGCATCAGCGCCATGGGCGCGGTGTCTCCCGGGCGGGGAGTCATGCGCAAGATCCGCGTGTACCCGCCGGGGCGCTTCTTGAAGCGGGGTCCCAGGTCGGTGAACAGCTTCTCCACCACGGCGGCGTCGCGCAAGCGCGAGAACGCCAGCCGCCGATTGGCGTCACCATCGCTCTTGCCGAGCGTGATCAGGGGCTCGACCACCCGCCGCAACTCCTTGGCCTTGGGCAGCGTGGTGCGGATGGTCTCGTGACGCAGCAGCGAGACACTCATGTTGCGCATCAGCGCATGCCGGTGCGAGCTATTGCGGGACAGTTGCCGGCCAGTCAAATGGTGGCGCATTGCAGGAAATCCTTAGATCGTATGTTCTTCGGCGTGCTTCAAGCTGGCCGGCGGCCAGCCGTCGAGCCGCATGCCGAGCATCAGGCCGTGGCTGTGCAGCACTTCCTTGATCTCGGTGAGAGACTTCTTGCCGAGATTCGGCGTGCGAAGCAGCTCCACCTCGGTGCGCTGCACCAGGTCCCCGATGTAGTGGATGTTCTCCGCCTTGAGGCAGTTGGCGCTGCGCACGGTGAGCTCGAGCTCATCCACGGGCCGCAGCAGAATGGGATCGAACTGCATCTCCGTGACCTTGGCGGCGGTCTCCTCCTCGCCCTGCAGGTCGACGAACACCGACAGCTGATCCTTGAGGATGCTGCCGGCGCGGCGGATGGCCTCTTCGGCGTCGATCGTGCCATTGGTCTCGATATCGATGACCAGCTTGTCGAGGTCGGTGCGCTGCTCCACGCGGGCGGCCTCGACCGCGTAGGTCACGCGGCGGACGGGCGAGAAGGATGCGTCGAGCTGCAGCCGGCCGATCGGACGGGTCTGCTCCTCGAAGCTCGCGCGGGAGGCCGCCGGGCGGTAGCCGCGGCCGCGCTCGACACGCAGCGTCATGCTGAGCTCGCCCGCCTGGGTCAGGTTGGCGATCACGAGGTCCGGATTGACGACTTCAATGTCATGGTCGGCCTGAATGTCACCGGCGGTCACCGGGCCAGGACCCTTCTTGTGCAGCCGCAGCTCGGCAGTGTCGCGCGTGTGCATGCGGATGGCGACGGACTTGAGGTTGAGCAGGATGTCGACGACGTCTTCCTGGACCCCGTCAATGCTGGTGTACTCGTGCAGCACGCCATCGATCTCGACCTCCGTAACGGCACTGCCCGGCATGGAGGAGAGCAGCACGCGGCGCAGCGCGTTGCCGAGCGTATGGCCGAAGCCCCGCTCGAACGGCTCGATGGTGACCCGTGCCTGGCGAGGGGCGACGGGCTGCACCTTCACCATGCGCGGCTTCAAGAACTCTGTGACGGATCCCTGCATTGCAGTCTCACCTTGCCGGCCGCTGGCCGGCGCAAACCGAAACCTGGGCCCGGACCTCCCGCGGCGAGCGCCCGCGGGAGGTCCGGCCGATTACTTCGAGTAGAGCTCCACGACCAGGTTCTCGTTGATATCCGGCAGGACATCATCCCGGCCCGGGGCCGCTTTGAACACCCCACGGAACTCCTTGTCGTTCACTTCCACCCATTCGGGAAGCCCGACCTGCTGGGCGATGTTGAGCGCATTCTGGATGCGCAGCTGCTTGCGCGCCTTCTCGCGCACCTCGATGGTGTCGCCCGCCTTGAGCTGGTAGGAGGCGATGGTGACCGCGCGGCCGTTGACGGTGATGCCCTTGTGGCTGACCAGCTGGCGCGCCTCGGCGCGCGTGACGGCGAAGCCCATGCGGTACACGACGTTGTCGAGGCGGCACTCCAGCAGGCGCAGCAGGTTCTCGCCGGTCGAGCCGGTGCGGCGCGCGGCCTCGGTGTAGTAGTTGCCGAACTGGCGCTCGAGCACGCCGTACATGCGGCGGAGCTTTTGCTTCTCGCGCAGCTGCAAACCGTAATCGGAGAGGCGCTGACGCCGCTCTCCCTTCAGGCCGCCCGGCACTACGCTGAGCTTGCACTTGCTCTCGAGAGGCTTGACACCGCTCTTCAGAAACAGATCCGTGCCCTCGCGGCGGGCGAGCTTGCACTTGGGACCGAGGTAACGCGCCATGCTGGATGGTCTCTCTTAACTGGGCTGTCTTGCGGACTCGAAAGCGCTCAAACTCTGCGCTTCTTCGGGGGACGGCAGCCGTTGTGCGGAATCGGCGTGACGTCGGCGATGCTGGTGATCTTCAGACCACAGCCGTTCAACGCGCGGACTGCGGACTCGCGGCCGGGACCCGGGCCGCCGACGCGCACTTCGACGTTCTTCACACCGTGCTCCTGCGCTGCAACGCCGGCTTTCTCCGCCGCGACCTGGGCGGCGAACGGGGTGCTCTTGCGCGAGCCGCGGAAGCCGCAGCCCCCGGCAGTGGCCCAGGACAGGGTGTTGCCCTGGCGGTCGGTGATGGTGATGATGGTGTTGTTGAACGAGGCGTGCACGTGCGCGATCGCGTCCAGCACATTCTTGCGCGCCTTCTTGGGCTTCTTGGCGGCGGCGGCACCGCCGCCTTGCTGCTGCTGCTGCTTCTGCTCAGCCATGCTTCAAATTCCTTCCGGTTATGCCTTGCCCGGGGGTGCGTTGAGCTTCACGGCCTGCTTGCGCGGGCCTTTGCGCGTGCGGGCATTGGTGCGGGTGCGCTGACCATTGACCGGCAGTCCCCGGCGGTGGCGGATACCGCGATAGGAGCCGAGGTCCATCAGACGCTTGATGTTCATGGACACCTCGCGCCTGAGATCGCCTTCAACCGCGTACTTGGCCATCTGGGCGCGGATGGCATTGATCTCGGCCTCCGTGAGGTCCTTGACCTTGGTATCCGGTTTGATGCCCGCGGCCTGGCAGGCCGACTGCGCGCGCGCGCGGCCCACGCCGTAGATATGCGTGAGCCCGACCCACACGTGCTTGTTGAGAGGGATATTGATGCCGGCTATGCGTGCCATGTTGCTGTACCAAAAACCGCGCGAAAAACGCGGTAGTTTAACCGAAAAGGATCAACCCTGCCTCTGCTTGTGACGCTGGTCCGAGCAGATGACGTACACCACGCGCCGGCGGCGCACGATCTTGCAATTCCGGCACATTTTCTTGACCGAGGGTCTGACTTTCATAGGAATTTCCCATGCGCTGCGCGCAACTGTCCTGCGGGCCGAAGGGGCCCGCGCCACGTAGCGGCGCTCCGCGCCGGCTGAAGATGCTGCCGCGTCATCCACCCTGCCCCTGGCGGCCATAGCCGAGCAGGTTCGCTTTCTTGAGAAGGCCCGGATAGTGGTGGGACATCAGATGCGCCTGCAGCTGCGCCATGAAGTCCATGACCACCACCACGACGATGAGGAGTGAGGTGCCGCCGAAGTTGAAGCTCACGCCCTCCTTCGCGATCAAAAGGATGGGCAGTACGCAGACCGCGGCCACATAGAGCGCGCCCCACAGCGTGAGCCGGGTGAGCACCTTGTCGATGTACTCGGCAGTGTGCAGTCCGGGGCGAATGCCCGGGATGAACGCGCCCGACTTCTTGAGGTTGTCGGCCGTCTCGCGCGAATTGAACACCAGGGCGGTGTAGAAGAACGTGAAGAAAATGATCAGTACGGTGTAGAGCACCGTGTACAGGGGCTGGCCAAAGCCGAGCGCGGCGGCGACATCCTGCATGAAACTGGCCAGCCCGCCCTTGGCGCCGGTACCGAGGAAGCTGGCGATGGTCGCCGGCATCAGCAGGATGCTCGAGGCGAAGATCGGCGGGATCACGCCCGACATGTTGATCTTGAACGGCAGGTGGCTGCTTTGGCCGGCGTACATGCGCCGGCCCACCTGGCGCTTGGCGTAGTTGACCGTGATACGTCGCTGGGCGCGCTCCATGAACACCACGAAGGCGGTGGTGCCGACCACCAGGATGATGAGCAGAAGCGCGAAGGGGCCCTGCATGGATCCGGAACTCACCGCCTCGGCGGTGCTGCTGATCGCCCCCGGGAGGCCGGCGACGATGCCGGCCAGGATGATCATGGAGATGCCGTTGCCGATGCCGCGCTCGGTGATCTGCTCGCCGAGCCACATCAGGAACACCGTGCCGGTGGTCATGGTCACGGTGCCGGTGAACAGGAACTGCCAGCCGCCAACCAGCGTCATGCCGCCCTTGACCAGGGCGCCGGCGGCTGCGAAGGACTGGAACAGGGCGAGCACGACCGTGCCCCAGCGGGTGTAGTCGGTCATCTTGCGCTGGCCCGCCTGGCCTTCCTTGCGCAGCTCGATGAGGCTCGGCACCACCATGGACATCATCTGGATGATGATGGAGGCCGAGATATACGGCATCACCCCCATGGCGAAGATCGAGAGGCGCGCGAGCGCTCCTCCGGAGAACATGTTGACGATCCCGAGGATCGTCCCGGACTTCTCGCTGAAGAAGCGGGCCACCTGCACCGGATTGATGCCGGGCACCGGGATGAAGGTCCCGATGCGATAGACGATCATGGCGCCCACGAGGAACAGCACCCGCGATCGGATCTCTCCGAAGCGGGCCGCTTCGCTCAGTGCGACGGCGGGATTGTTCAGCGTATTGGCCATGAGGGTTACCGGTTAGCCTATGCGAGCGTCAGCCCTCAGGCCTCGATTTTACCGCCGGCGGCCTCGATGGCCGCGCGTGCTCCGCGGGTGACCGCCACGCCCTTGAGCGTCACGGCCTTCTCGATCTTGCCTGACAGCATGACTTTGGCCCGCTCGGTGGTCACGGGAACGATGCCGGCCTTCTTCAGGGCCTCGAGGTCGATGACCGCGTCTTCGAGCTTGGCCAGCTCACCGAGCCGCACCTCGGCTCGCGTGGCCGTCAAGGCTGAGCGAAAGCCGACCTTCGGCAGGCGGCGCTGCAGGGGCATCTGACCGCCTTCGAAGCCGACCTTGTGGTAGCCGCCCTTGCGCGCGCGCTGGCCCTTGACGCCGCGGCCGCAGGTCTTGCCCTGGCCGGCGGAGGCGCCGCGGCCGACGCGCAGCCGTGCCCGTTTGGCACCTGCGGCGGGCTTGAGTGTATTGAGTCGCATATTTCGGTTCCTCTCAGCCGGCCTGCTCGACCTTCAGCAGATGCACGGCAGTCTGGATCATGCCGCGATTCTCGGGTGTGTCGGCCACGTTGACGGACTGATGTATCCGGCGAAGCCCCAGTCCCCGGGCCGAGGCCGAGATGTTGGCGAGCTGCCCGTGCAGGCTCCGGACCAGCGTGACCTTGAGCGCCTTTGCTTGCTTGCCCATGTGCTTCAGCCCGTGATCTCTTCGACCGTCTTGCCGCGCTTCGCAGCGATGTCCTCGGGCGATCGGATCTGGGCGAGCGCCTTGACCGTGGCACGCACCACGTTGATCGGATTGCGCGAGCCATAGCTCTTGGCGAGCACGTTGCGCACCCCGGCACACTCGAGCACCGCGCGCATGCCGCCTCCAGCGATGACGCCGGTACCTTCGGAGGCAGGCTGCATGTATACGCGCGTGGCGCCGTGCACCCCTTTGACAGCGTAATGCAGCGTGTTGCTCTTCAGGGCGACGTTCACCATGCTCTTTCGAGCTTGCGCCATGGCCTTGGAAATGGCCACCGGCACCTCGCGCGCCTTGCCAAAACCGAAGCCCACGCTGCCGGCGCCGTCACCGACCACCGTGAGCGCCGTGAAGCCGAATTGCCGGCCGCCCTTGACGACCTTGGCGGTGCGATTGACCGCAACCAGCTTCTCGACGAGCTCATCGGCCGGTTGGGTCTTGTCCGTTCTTGCCATAGGATGTACCTGACCTTAGAACTCGAGGCCCGCTTCGCGAGCCGCATCGGCGAGCGCTTTCACTCGCCCGTGGTATTTGAATCCCGCCCGGTCGAACGCGACCCGGGTGACGCCGGCGGCACGGGAGCGTTCCGCGATGGCCCGGCCGACCGCCTTGGCGGCATCGGCGTTGCCCGTGCCCTTGAGGCCCGTGCGCACCGCCTCCTGCAGTGTCGAGGCCGCGGCAATGACTTTTCCGCCGGCGCCATCGATCACCTGGGCGTAGATGTGCCGAGGCGTACGATGCACCGTGAGACGGGCCACGTCGAGATCGCGGATATGAGCACGGGTCTTCACGGCACGGCGAAGGCGCCGCTCCTTCTTCGTCATCGTCATTTCTTCTTCCCCTCTTTCAGGGAAATCTGCTCTCCGCCATAACGCACACCCTTGCCCTTGTAGGGCTCGGGCGGGCGGATGTCGCGGATCTCGGCGGCCACCTGGCCGACCTTCTGGACATCGATGCCCCGGACGACGATCTCGGTCTGGCTCGGGGTCTCGATGGTGATGCCCTCCGGAATGGGGAAGTTCACCGGGTGCGAGAAACCGAGCGTGAGGTTGAGGGTCTTGCCCTGAACCTGGGCGCGAAAGCCCACACCCACCAGCTCGAGCTTTTTCTCGTAGCCCTTGGAGACCCCGTGCACCATGTTGGCGAGATGCGCGCGGATCGAGCCGGCATGCGTGCGCGCCTGATCCGGATCGGAATACTTGACCGTCAGGAGCTTGTCGGCCTGGGCCACCGACACTCCGGGGGCGAGACCCAGCGTGAGGGACCCTTTGGCGCCCTTCACGGTGACTGCATCCTCGGCGACCGTGGCGGTCACACCCTGCGGCAGGGGAACCGGAGCTTTGGCTATTCTAGACATGGGGTCGGAACTCCGATCAGGCGACGATGCACAGCACTTCCCCGCCCTGTCCGAGGGAGCGCGCCTGCCGGTCGGTCATGACGCCCTTCGGGGTGGAGACGATCACCGTACCCATGCCACCGAGCACCTTGGGCAGCTCGTCCTTGCCACGGTAGATACGCAGGCCCGGGCGGCTCACCCGCTCGAGGCGGTCGATCACCGGACGGCCCTCGTAATACTTCAGGCCGATGGTCAACGTCGGCTTGCCGCTCTCGGCCTCGAGACGGAAGTCGGCGATGTAGCCTTCTTCCTTCAGCACCTTGACGATGGCTGTCTTGAGCTTGGACGAGGCGAGATGCACCTCGGCCTTGCCCGAGGACTGGCCGTTGCGGATGCGCGTCAGCAGATCCGCGATTGGATCGGTCATGCTCATACGGCGCTCCTCACCAGCTCGCCTTCGAGAGGCCGGGGATCTCGCCCCGATTGGCGACCTCGCGGATCTTCACGCGCGACAAGCCGAACTTGCGATACACCCCACGGGAACGGCCCGTGATGGCGCAGCGATTGCGCATGCGCGAGGGACTCGCGTCCCGAGGTTGGCTCTGCAGCTTCGCTTGCGCGGCCGCTCGCTCCTCGGGGGAGGTCTTGGGGCTGCGGATCAGCTCCTTCAGCTGAGCCCGCTTGGCCGCGTGTTTCTTCACGATCCTGGCGCGACGCTTCTCGCGCTCGACCATGCTCGTCTTCGCCATAGGCGTACCGGTTCCTCACTCACTTCCGGAAGGGGAAGTTGAAAGCCTCGAGCAGCGCTCGGCCCTGACGGTTATCCCTCGCCGTCGTCGTAATCGTAATGTCCATGCCCCGGACCTGATCGATCTGGTCGTACTGGATCTCGGGAAAGATGATCTGCTCTTTGACGCCCAGGCTGTAGTTGCCCCGGCCATCGAAGGAGCGCGGCGAGACGCCGCGGAAATCGCGGATGCGGGGCATCGCGATGTTGATGAGACGATCGAGAAACTCGTACATGCGCTCCCCGCGCAGGGTCACCATGCAGCCGATCGGCAGCCCCGCGCGGATCTTGAACGAGGCGATCGCCTTGCGCGAGCGGGTGACGAGCGGCTTCTGACCGCTGATCTTGGCGAGGTCCGCGGTCGCGGCATCCATCACCTTCTTGTCGGCGACGGCCTCGCCCACGCCCATGTTCACCGTGATCTTGGTGATTCGCGGCACCTGCATCGGATTGCCGATGTCGAGGTCTTTCTGCAGGCGGGACACGACCTGCTCGCGATAGTACTCAAGTAGCCTGGCCATACGTTATGTCGCGACCGGCGCCCTCAGGCGTCGATCATCTCTCCGTTGGATTTGAAGAAGCGCACCTTCTTGCCGTCGGCAAGCGTCTTGAACCCGACGCGGTCGCCCTTCTTGGCAGAGGGGTTCCACAGCGCCACCTTGCACAGCGGCAGCGGCATCTCCTTGTCGATGATGCCCCCCGGGGAGTTGGTCTGCGGATTCGCCCGGGTGTGCTTCTTGACCCTGTTGATTCCCTCGACGAGCACCAGTGCCCCCGGGAACACCTGGAGCACCGCGCCGCGGCGGCCCTTGTCGCGACCGCTCAACACGATGACGTTGTCGCCCTTGCGTATCTTGTTGCTCATCACAGCACCTCGGGGGCGAGCGAGATGATCTTCATGAACTGCTGGGTACGCAGCTCTCGCGTGACGGGCCCGAAGATGCGGGTGCCGATCGGCTCGAGCTTGTTGGTCAGCAGCACGGCGGCGTTGCCGTCGAAACGGATGAGGGAGCCGTCGGAACGGCGCACGCCACGACGGGTGCGCACGACCACCGCATCGTAGACCTCGCCTTTTTTGACCTTGCCGCGCGGTATCGCGTCCTTGACGCTCACCTTGATGACATCGCCCACGGTCGCGTAGCGGCGGCGCGAGCCGCCGAGCACCTTGATGCACATCAACGTGCGTGCGCCGCTGTTGTCCGCGGCCGAGAGCATGGTGCGAAGCTGGATCATGCCTGCTTCCCCTTGATCTCCTCGGCCTTCTTCAGCACCTCGAGCAGGCGCCAGGACTTGCGCTTGGAGAGCGGCCGGCACGGAATGATGGTCACCAGGTCGCCGACGTGCGACTCGCCCCGCTCGTCGTGGGCGAGGAGCTTGGTGGTTCGGCGCACGTACTTGCCGTAGCGCGAATGCCTGACCAGCCGCTCGATCTCGACGGTGACGGTCTTGCGCATGCTGTCGCTCACCACGAGCCCGGTGAGCGTGCGCTGGCCTTTTTTCGGCTGCTCGGCGACTTGGCCGTCCGCAGGCTGTAACGGCGTGCCCTGCACGCCGGAAGAAACTGGATTCTCGCTCATTTGCTCTCTCCGCTCGCGCGCTGCTGGCGCAGCACGGTCTTCACGCGCGCAATGTTGCGGCGCGCCACCCCGAACTGGTCGGGTTTCGGCGCCTGGCCACTGGCGCGCTGCAGACGCAGCGCGAACTGCTCCTTTCGCAGCTTCGCCAACTCATCGGCGAGCTCGGCCGGCGAGCTTTTCGCAAGCTTCTCGCGGTACTGCTTGATCTCTCCGCGCTTCATCACCGAACCTGCCGTTTGACGAACATGGTGGACACGGACAGCTTCGAGCCGGCGAGCCGGAACGCCTCGCGTGCCGTCGCCTCATCGACGCCTTCCATCTCGAAGAGCACTTTGCCGGGCTGAACGCGCGCGACGTAATACTCGACGTTACCCTTGCCGCTGCCCATGCGGACCTCAAGGGGCTTCTTGCTGATCGGCACGTCCGGGAAAACCCGGATCCAGATCTGGCCGCCACGCTTGACGTAGCGAGCCACGGCCCGGCGCGCCGCCTCGATCTCACGCGCAGTCATGCGCGCGCGGCTGGTGGCCTTCAGGCCGTATTCGCCGAAGGACACATCGCTGCCGCGGTGCGCCAGACCGCCGTTGCGGCCCTTGAACTGCTTGCGGTACTTGGTGCGTTTCGGTTGCAGCATGCTCTACCGCTCCATCAAGCCTGCGCCGGCGCTTCCGCGGCGGCCGCAGGTGCGCCCGGGGCGCTCTCCGCCTCGGCCGACTTCTCGAACTCGGTCTTCTCGAACACCTCGCCCTTGAAGATCCACACCTTGACGCCGATCACCCCGTAGGTGGTCTTGGCCTCGGACAGGCCGTAGTCGATGTCCGCGCGGAAAGTATGCAGCGGGATGCGCCCTTCTCGGTACCACTCGGTGCGGGCGATCTCGGCGCCGTTGAGGCGCCCGGAGACACGCACTTTCACCCCGAGCGCGCCGCTGCGCATGGTGCTCATTACCGCGCGCTTCATGGCACGTCGGAACATGACGCGTTTCTCGATCTGCTGGGCGATGCTGTCGGCGACCAGCTGCGCATCGAGCTCGGGCTTGCGGATCTCGGCGATGTTGAGCCGGACATCCGCCATAGGCATGGCGAGCATCCGGGCGGTCTCCCCGCGCAGCTTCTCGATGTCCTCGCCCTTCTTGCCGATGACGATGCCCGGGCGCGCGGTCTGGATCGTGATGTTGACCTTCTTCGCGGCGCGCTCGATGTGCACACGGCTCACCGAGGCCTCGGCGAGCTTCCTCTTCAGGAACTCGCGCACGCGGAAATCGGTGTGCACGTGCTGCGCGAACTGCTCACGGCCTGCGTACCAGCGCGAAGACCATTCGCGCGTGATGCCGAGCCGGATGCCAAGCGGATTGACCTTCTGACCCATGCGTTAATCCTTCCTGCCGTCGCTCACGGCGACGGTGATGTGGCTGTTGCGCTTGACGATGCGCGCGCCGCGGCCCTTGGCCCGCGCGGCAAAGCGCTTGAGCACCGGCGCGGTGTCGACTTGGATGAGCGACACTTTCAGCTCATCGATGTCCGCACCGTGGTTGTGCTCGGCGTTGGCGACCGCGGCGGCGAGCACCTTGCGCATCAGCTCCGCGCCTTTCTTGGGCATGTACTGGAGGGTGGCAAGCGCGTTGCCCGCGGATTTCCCCCGCACCAGATCGGCGACCAGCCGGCACTTCTGCGGAGAGATGCGCGCGTATCGCAGCTTGGAGGTGACTTGCATGGTGTGTCTCCTGCGGCTGCCTACTTAGCGGCCTGAACCTTGCGGTCGCCCGAATGCGACTTGAAGGTGCGGGTGGGAGCGAATTCCCCGAGCTTGTGGCCGACCATGTTCTCGGTGACGAGCACCGGGATGTGCTGCCGGCCGTTGTGCACGGCAATGGTGAGACCCACCATTTCGGGCACGACCATGGAGCGGCGCGACCAGGTCTTGATCGGCTTGCGGTCGTTCCTCGCGGCGGCCACCTGCACCTTGTTGGCGAGGTGCAGGTCGACGAACGGACCCTTCTTCAATGAACGTGGCATCTTGGCTCGTGCTCCCGCTAGCGTTTCCGGTTCTTCCGGCGCTGGACGATCATGTTGTCGGTGCGTTTGTTGTTACGGGTCTTGAATCCCTTGGTGTTCCAGCCCCATGGCGAGACCGGGTGGGGGTTGCCCTGGCCGGACTTGCCCTCACCGCCGCCGTGCGGATGGTCGACCGGATTCATCGCCAGACCGCGCACCGTCGGACGGATACCGCGCCAGCGCTTGGCGCCGGCCTTGCCGTAGCTGCGCAGGTTGTGCTCGTCGTTACCGACCTCGCCAATGGTGGCGCGGCAGTCGATGTGCACCTTGCGGGTCTCACCGGACTTCAACCTAAGAGAGGCGTAGCTGCCCTCGCGGGCGACGAAGGCCACCGAGCTGCCGGCGCTGCGGGCGAGCTGGCCGCCCTTGCCGGGCTTGAGCTCCACATTGTGCAGCGTAGTGCCGACGGGGATGTGCCGCAGCTGCATGGCGTTGCCCGGCTTGATGGGCGAGTCCGACCCCGAGCGAACCTCGTCGCCCGGATTGAGTCCCTTGGGCGCCAGAATGTAGCGACGCTCGCCGTCGGCGTACTTCACCAGTGCGATGTGGCTGGTGCGGTTCGGATCGTACTCCAGGCGCTCGATCACGCCAGGGATGCCATCCTTGCCGCGCTGAAAGTCGATAGTGCGGTACTTCTGCCGCGAGCCGCCGCCATGGTGTCGGGTGGTAATGCGGCCGGAATGGTTGCGTGCGCCGGTCTTGCTCTGGGAAGCGGTGAGCGGCAGGTAGGGTCCGCCCTTGTGCAGATGGGAGCGGTCGACCTTGACGACCGAGCGCGTTCCGGGCGAGGTGGGTTTGTACTTGATCAGTGCCATGTCAGTGATTCCCGATCAGCCTCTCGCCCGGGCTTCATAATCGATCGCCTGCCCGGCGGCCAGGCTCACGTAGGCTTTCTTCCAGTCCTGGGTGCGCCCGACCGTCTTGCCGAAGCGCCGCTCCTTGCCCGGCTCGTTGACCACCTGCACGCCGCTCACCTTGACCTCGAACATCAGCTCGACAGCCTTCTTGATGTCGGTCTTGGTGGCATTGCGCCGGACACGGAAGGTGTACTGGTTATGGTCCTGCATCGCGCGTGCGGTCTTTTCCGTCACGTGCGGTGCGATCAGCACGTTCATCAGCTGTTCTTTGTTCACTGCAGGCGCTCCTCCAGCATCTTCACGGCGCCGACAGTCATCAGCACCTTCTTGTGGCGGACCAGAGACAGCGGGTTGAGCGCGGATGCCTCGATCACCTCGACGTGCGGCAGGTTGCGGGCGGCCAGGAACAGCTTCTCATCGAGTGCCTCGATGACGATGAGCACGCTCGGCAACGCCCACGCCTTGAGCTGTCCGGCTAGGAGTTTCGTCTTCGGCGCATCGAGCGAGAGTTGCTCCGCGACGACCAGCCGCTCGGTGCGCGCCAGCTCCGAGAGCATGGAGCGGATGGCGCCGCGATACATCTTGCGGTTGACCTTCTGCTCGAAGCTGCGGGGCTTGGCCGCGAACGCCCGCCCGCCACCGACCCAGATGGGCGAGCGGCTGGAGCCGGCACGGGCCTGGCCAGTGCCCTTCTGACTCCAGGGCTTCTTGCCGCCGCCGCTGACTTCGGCGCGGGTCTTCTGGGCCTTCGTACCGGCTCGGCCGGCAGCCCGGTACGCCGTCACCACCTGGTGCACCAGCGCCTCATTGAACTCACGGCCGAAGGCGGCCTCGGAAACCTGGAGCTCACCGGCTCCATTGACCATCTTGAGCTTCATGGCGGCTTACTTCTTCGACTGCTTCATCGGGTTTGCCGACGGGGCCGAGCCGATCTTGGTCGGAGCGATGGTCTTGCGCAGCGCTCGGCGGCCGGCCTTCAGCGACGGGCGAACGATGACCTGCCCGCCCTCGGCCCCCGGCACGGCGCCACGGATCAGCAGCAGATTGCGCTCCAGGTCGACCTGCACGACCTGCAGGTTCTCCGTGGTGCGGCGCACCACACCCATATGCCCGGACATGCGCCGCCCCTTGAACACGCGCCCCGGCGTCTGACGCTGGCCGATCGAGCCCGGCGCGCGGTGCGACACGGACACACCGTGGGTGGCGTGCTGCCCGCCGAAGTTGTGGCGCTTCATCGTGCCGGCGAATCCTTTGCCGATGGTGGTTCCAGTCACGTCCACGGCCTCGCCCGCCTTGAAGAGATCGACCTTGACCTCGGCACCTGCGGCGAGCTCGGTCTTCTCACCGGCCGCCAGACGGAACTCCACCAGAGCTCGCCCCGGGGTGACACCCGCTTTGGCGAAATGGCCGTTCGCGGCCTTGGAATACAACTGCGGGCGACGCTCGCCAAAGGTGACTTGAACGGCACGGTAGCCGTCCTTGTCCACGGACTTCACCTGAGTGACGCGATTGGGCAGCACATGGATCACTGTGACCGGCACGGTCTCGCCGCCATCCGTGAAGATGCGCGTCATGCCCGCCTTGCGGCCGACGACTCCGATTGTCATTGCCTAGCCTCTCGTTCGTTGGCGCACATCGCCGAGGCGACATGCGCGCAGCCCTGCACAGTCACCGCAGGCTCCTCGAGGCCCGTCCGCACGGAGCAAAAGCCCCAGGAATCGGAGCGGCCCTTCGCCTGTCATGCGCCGTGCCACCGGCCTCTTCGCGCTGTTAGCGCATTTCTTAACCCATTCCCCGTCCCGCGCCCACCCTGAAACGATTGCCAGAGTGGCCACCGGCGCCGGACTGCCCAAACGAGGAAAACGACTGAGATGGCACGACCCCGAGGGGTCGCGAGGCGGAGGATCCGCCGATCTCGAGTGGTCTTGGGGCCGACGCCCCAACCTCGCCCGATGCAAAGGGGCGCGAAGTATACGCGCGCCCAGATTTCAAATCAACCCTGAAAACACCCGAACATTCCGCTTCCGTTCCGCCTGCACAAAGCCGTTCCGTTTCCCGGAGCTTCTTCATCCAGTGCGGGCGGGCCTCAGAGCGCGCGCGGCAGCCGTGTAGGGTCTTGCCTCGGCACCGCCGAGCGGGCGACGGGCCGGTCCCAAGCCCGCGGCAGCCGTGCGGGGTCTTGCCTCGGCACCGCCGAGCGGGCGACGGGCCGGTCCCAAGCCCGCGGCAGCCGTGTAGGGTCTTGCTGCAAGCGCCGCAGGCGCCTTGCAGCCAATAAAACTAGTTCAGCTTGATCTGCACGTCCACCCCGGCCGGCAGCTCGAGCTTCATGAGCGCATCGACGGTCTTGTCGGTCGGGTTCAGGATGTCCATCAGCCGCTTGTGAGTGCGCAGCTCGTACTGGTCGCGTGCGTCCTTGTCCGTGTGCGGAGAGACCAGCACGGTGAAGCGCTCCATCTTGGTCGGCAGCGGGACCGGACCGCGGACCGTGGCGCCGGTGCGCTTGGCGGTATCGGTGATCTCGCGCGCCGAGCTGTCGATCAACCGGTGATCGAAGGCTTTCAGCCGAATACGTATGTTCTGGTTGGCCATGACGACTCCCTTACTTCAGAATCTTTGCGACGACGCCGGCACCGACGGTGCGGCCGCCCTCGCGAATCGCAAAGCGCAGCCCCTCCTCCATCGCAATCGGGGCAATCAGGTCCACCGTCATCTTGATGTTGTCCCCGGGCATCACCATCTCCACACCCGCAGGCAGCTCAATCGTCCCGGTCACGTCCGTCGTGCGAAAGTAAAACTGCGGCCGATACCCCTTGAAAAACGGCGTGTGACGGCCTCCCTCCTCCTTCGTCAGCACGTACACCTCGCACTCAAAGTTCGTGTGCGGCGTGATGCTGCCGGGCTTGGCCAGCACCTGACCGCGCTCAACCTCCTCGCGCTTCGTGCCGCGCAGCAGCACTCCCACGTTGTCCCCGGCCTGCCCCTCATCGAGCAGCTTCCTGAACATCTCCACTCCCGTGCACGTGGTCTTCTGCGTCGCCTTCAGCCCCACGATCTCCACTTCGTCGTTCACCTTGATGATCCCGCGCTCAATGCGCCCCGTCACCACCGTCCCACGACCGGAAATCGAAAATACATCCTCCACCGGCATCAAAAACGGCTTCTCTACCTCACGCTTCGGCACCGGAATGTACTTGTCCATCTCCTCGACAAGCTTCACCACAGACGGAACCCCAATCTCGCTCTTGTCCCCCTCCAGCGCCTTCAGCGCAGACCCCACCACAATCGGGGTCGTGTCCCCGGGGAACTTGTACGTCGTCAATAGCTCCCGGACCTCCATCTCCACCAGCTCCAGCAGCTCCTTGTCATCCACCATGTCCGCCTTGTTCATGTACACCACGATGTACGGCACACCCACCTGGCGGGCCAGCAGTATGTGCTCGCGCGTCTGCGGCATCGGCCCATCCGCCGCCGACACCACCAGAATCGCCCCGTCCATCTGCGCCGCTCCCGTGATCATGTTCTTCACGTAATCGGCGTGCCCGGGGCAATCCACGTGCGCATAGTGACGTTTCGCACTCTGGTACTCCACGTGCGCCGTCGATATCGTGATCCCGCGCGCCTTCTCCTCCGGCGCCTTGTCTATCTGGTCATACGCCATGAAGGTCCCGCCGTTCGTCTCGGCCATCACCTTCGTCAGCGCCGCAGTCAGCGTCGTCTTCCCGTGATCCACGTGCCCGATCGTCCCAACGTTCACATGCGGCTTGCTGCGCTCAAATTTCTCTTTGGACATGGCTGCTTACCTTGAAAAAAACTACTTCTTGATGATGCCGTCGGCGATGTTCGGCGGCACTTCGAGATACTTGGCGAATTCCATGGTGAAGGTCGCCCGACCCTGGCTCATGGAGCGCACGTTGGTCGCGTAACCAAACATCTCCGACAGCGGCACCTCGGCCGTGATGACCTTGCCGGCAGGCGACTCGTCCATGCCCATGATCTGCCCGCGCCGGCGATTGAGGTCGCCGATGACATCACCGGAGTACTCCTCCGGAGTCACCACTTCGACTTTCATGATCGGCTCGAGCAGCACCGGCTTGGCGCGCCTGAAGCCTTCCTTGAAACCCATCGAGCCGGCGATCTTGAACGCCATTTCGCTGGAGTCGACATCGTGATAGGAGCCGTCGAACAGCGTGATCTTGACGTCGACCACCGGATAGCCGGCGATGACGCCCGTCTGACAGGCCTCCTGGATGCCCTTGTCGACAGCGGGAATGTATTCGCGCGGAATGGAGCCGCCGACGATGCCGTTGACGAACTCGTAGCCCTTGCCGGTCTCGTTCGGCTCGATCTTCAGCCACACGTGCCCGTACTGGCCGCGGCCGCCCGACTGGCGAACGAACTTGCCTTCCTGCTCGACGCGGGTGCGAATGGTCTCGCGATAGGCCACCTGCGGCTGGCCAACATTGGCCTCGACATTGAACTCGCGCTTCATCCGGTCGACGATGATCTCCAGGTGCAGCTCGCCCATGCCGGCGATGATGGTCTGGCCGGATTCCTGGTCGGTGCTGACGCGGAAGGACGGATCCTCCTTGGCGAGGCGCTGCAGGGCGAGGCCCATTTTCTCCTGGTCGGCCTTGGTCTTGGGCTCCACCGCCACGGAGATCACCGGCTCGGGGAACTCCATTTTTTCCAGCGTGATGACCTTCTCGAGATCACACAGGGTATCGCCCGTGAACACGTCCTTCAGACCCACGGCGGCGGCGATGTCCCCGGCGCGGACTTCCTTGATCTCGGTACGGTCGCTGGCATGCATCTGAAGCAGGCGCCCGACGCGCTCCTTGCGGCTCTTGGTCGGCACGTACACGGTGTCGCCAGAGTTGAGCACGCCGGAATACACGCGGAAGAACGTCAGGTTGCCGACGAAGGGGTCGTTGAGAATCTTGAAAGCGAGCGCGGCGAACGGCTGATCGTCGCCGGCCTTGCGTGTGGCGGGCTCCCCGCCCTCGTCGATGCCCTTGACAGCGGGCATCTCCACCGGCGATGGCATGAACTCGATGATCGCATCGAGCAGCGCCTGAACGCCCTTGTTCTTGAACGCGGAGCCGCACATGCACAACACGATCTCGTTGCGGATCGAGCGCTCGCGCAGCCCGGCGCGGATCTCCTCCTCGGTGAGTGTCTCGCCTTCGAGGTACCTGTGCATCAGCGCGTCGTTGGCCTCGGCGGCGGCCTCGATCATCTTGCCGCGATACTCTTCCGCCTGCTCCCTGAGATCGGCCGGTATGTCGCGGTACTCGAAGCGCATGCCCTGGGTTTCCATGTCCCAGTAGATGGCCTTCATGCGAATCAGGTCGACGACGCCCTCGAACCTGTCCTCGGCCCCGATCGGCAGCTGGATGGGCAGGGGATTGGCGCGCAGGCGCGCCCGGATCATGTCCACGACACGCAGGAAGTTCGCGCCCGCACGGTCCATCTTGTTGACGAAGGCGATGCGCGGCACGCCGTACTTGCTCATCTGGCGCCACACGGTCTCGGACTGCGGCTGCACGCCGGCGACCGAATCAAACAGCGCGACGGCCGAGTCGAGCACGCGCAGGCTGCGCTCCACCTCGATGGTGAAGTCGACGTGTCCGGGCGTATCGATGATGTTGACGCGGTGCTCCGGATAGGCGCCGTCCATGCCCTTCCAGAAGCAGGTGGTGGCGGCGGAGGTGATGGTGATGCCGCGCTCCTGCTCCTGCTCCATATAGTCCATCACGGCCGCGCCGTCATGAACCTCTCCGATCTTGTGCGAGACCCCGGTGTAAAAGAGGATGCGCTCGGTGGTCGTCGTCTTGCCCGCATCGATGTGGGCGGAGATGCCGATGTTCCGGTAACGCTCAATGGGCGTCGCGCGTGCCACGATTCACTTTCCTCTGGGGCGGTGCAGTGTCGAGTGATAAGGAAACGGGCAACCTCACCAGCGGTAGTGCGCGAAGGCCTTGTTGGCCTCCGCCATGCGGTGCGTATCCTCGCGCTTGCGCACCGCGGCGCCGCGGTTCTCGGAGGCATCCAGCAGCTCGTGCGCCAAGCGGTGGGCCATGGACTTCTCGCTGCGGGCACGGGCGGCCTCGATCACCCAACGCATGGCAAGCGTCTGACGGCGGGTGGCGCGCACTTCGATAGGAACCTGGTAGGTCGCGCCACCCACACGACGGGACTTGACCTCGACCACGGGCTTGACGTTATCGAGCGCGGCCGACAGCAGCCCGATGGCGTCCTGGCCCTGCTTGCCCGTCTTCTCGGAGATGCGGGCGATCGCGCCATACAGAATGCGCTCAGCCGCGGACTTCTTGCCGTCCTTCATGACGACGTTCATGAATTTGGCCAGCATTTCGCTGTGAAACTTGGGGTCCGGCAGAATGGTGCGGACCGGAGCTTGGGCTCGACGGGACATCGCGTGGACCTCTTACTTCTTGGGCCGCTTGGCGCCGTACTTGGAGCGGCCTTGCTTTCGCTCGCCGACGCCGGCGCAGTCGAGCGTGCCGCGGATGGTGTGGTAGCGCACGCCCGGCAGATCCTTGACGCGGCCGCCGCGGATGAGCACCACGGAGTGCTCCTGAAGATTGTGGCCCTCGCCACCGATGTAGCTGGTGACCTCGTAGCCGTTGGTAAGGCGCACACGGCAGACTTTCCGCAGCGCGGAATTCGGCTTCTTCGGCGTGGTGGTGTACACACGCGTGCAGACGCCGCGCTTCTGGGGAGAAGCCCCCAGAGCGGGCACCTTGGTCTTTTCTGTCCGCGTGCGGCGCGGTTGCCGGATGAGCTGACCGGTGGTCGCCATACTGTCTCCAAAATCCTGCGTTCGGGCACGGATCGCCTCCTCTGAACGTTCAAAGGATGCGCCCGCGCGGTGAGCGGCCGGACGAAAACCGGGCCCCCTGCGCGCTACGCACCCCGTTTTGGCGCGCTCGCGAGGATGTGGCCCGGTGTCGGTGTGTCGCTGTTTCGGGGGTCGGCATGCCGTCGGGCCGACCCGGGAAAGGCCGGCGATTCTAGGGAGGGGGGACGAGAGTGTCAACCGTGGCGAGCTCCGGGATCCGCTCCCGAGCGTCCGGGCGGGGCATGGTTTCCCCTGGGGAAACCTCTTCCGCGCCAAGACTCGGATTGCGGAACGCCAAAGCCGGGCCAGCTGCGGCCGGAGCGCGGGGGGTCCATATTGCTGCCAGGCTGGGCCGAGGGTCCGGCCGAAGCGGCTGAGGCATTGTCCCGCTCCAGGTATCCGGTCAAAAGCTGCCCCAGGCCCACGGCGACGATGACCAGGCCCCACCACCATGGGGTACTCACCCCCGGTGACTGTCGCAGCGCCAGAGTGACCGCCACACCCACCAGGAGAGTGATGACACCTCTATAGCGGCTGCGGCCCAGGTATCGTTTACCGTGATGGCCGCCATCCTGGTCCTGGAAGACCTCGGGCGGCAGCGGCGGCAGCTCTATCCCCTTCTCGATCGCGGCCATGCGCTCGGCGTGGTAGAGCTGGAGCATTTCTCGCTGTCTCTGCGCCCTGTGGTACACCGCGAACATTCCGGAGGCAAAGGCCCCGACGATGGCGATGATTGGAATGCGCATCGCCAGCACCCCCGAGCTAATGTGTCCCAAAACCGGAATGATCATGGGCGAGATCTCCGGATGAGGGTGCGATTACGCAGTTGATACCCGACAAGCTGGCCAGGGGTTTCAATACACGCTAAAGATGAATGATTGAAGCCGATCCCGCCGCGGTCGGGTATCAAAAGGTGCCTTGGAGCGTCCCGCGCGGGGATCATTCCGGGGAGTCCAGGGGGCGATGGTGCGCGCAGCAGCAACCGGGGCAACTGGCCGGGACCAGGACATCGTCGAGCTCATCCGGTTGGGCCGCCGGGACGGCGCGTTCGAGGAGCTGCTGCGCCGCTACGAGGGCAAGGTGTACCGTTTGTGTTGCGCGCTGCCGCGTGATCGCACCCTGGCGGAGGATGCCGCCCAGGACAGCCTTGTGCGGGTGTGGAAAGCGCTCGACCGTTGCGACGGACGCGCGTCGCTGTCGAGCTGGATCTATGCCATCACCCGCAACCGCTGTCTGACAGCGCTCGAGCGCAGGCGGATCTCCGATTCATTGGACGAGCCGGGCGAGGCGCCCGAAGCGGTATTGGCGCCGACTGCCGCGCAGCCCTGGGATGGACGCGCGAAGCGGCTGCGCGAGCGGGTGGAGCGGATGCCGGAGCGCTTGCGCCAGATCTTGCTGCTCTATTATTTATTAGGAGGACCGCTCGGTGGGCGAGGTGGCTCTGATGCTGGGCTGCCCGGAGGGCACGGTGAAGACCGCGCTGTTCCGGGCCCGTGCCGCATTGACCGAGATGCTGAAACGCCGGGGTTGGATGATCCGGCTTGTTGGGCCGAGGAGCGCTCATGACCGGACCCGTAGCGAATACCAGGCTCGACCGCGCGCTCGATGGAGCGCTGGAATGCGCGCTGCGCGCGCCGAGAGTCCCTCAGACCGTTCACGCCCGTCTGCATGCCGGGTTGGCCCGCGCCGCCGAGGCCGATCTGTCCACGCTGCGCGAGCGCCTGGAGAGCGAGCGGCGGGAGCAGCTTAAGAGGCTGGAAACGAACTACATCCGCCTCCGGCGCAGCGCGCTCGGCACCCTGATCGGCGTGACCTTCGCCGCCGGCGCCGCAGCGGCGATCGCACTGCCCTGGCTGCGCGCGCATCTGGGGACCTATACGCCGGAGGCCCTCACCTTGGGCGGCATGGCGATAGGGTTGGGGATCGCCTTTTTCGAGCCGCTGCGAAGCCTCTTGCGGCGTTATTGAGGGACGCCCCGGAGCCGTGCATCGTGCCCCGCCGAGCGCAGCGGCCACATCAGCCGATCGCGTATCATGCGCGACACTCAACGCCTCATACTGCGAGAACGCGCCATGTCCGAGCCTTCGCCCGCGAAGCCCGCATCGCCGCGCCTGCCCGGCGGATGGCTGTCCGGGGCAATCCCCCTGCTGTGGCTGGGGGTGTTGACGGGGTGGGTCTGGATCCGCTGGGCAGAGCTTCCGCCGATGATGCCGGCGCATTGGGGGCTCAACGGCTTTCCGGACTATTGGGTGCGGCGCACCCCGTCGGCCGTGGCGATGAGGGTCGGGACCATGGGAACCCTCTGCCTCGCCTTCCTCGCGCTCGCCGCGCTGTTGCTGCGCCAGCCGCTGCAAGCGAGAGCGGCCGAGGCCAACGCCGCAGAGAAGGTCTTCCGCCGGCGGACGGCGCTGCTGATCGTGGCCTGCGCCTGGTTCATTGCCGTCCAACCGGCATTCAGTCTGCTGCCCCTGCCCTACGGATCGTTCCGCATCTGGATGATCCTGTTCGCGCTCACCCTGTTGGCGGGAATCGGCATGCTCGTACGCTCGGGGCTGAGAATGCGAGGCACGCGCATGCGCTGAAGCGCCGAGCCCGCGCGGGCTTCCTTCTCCGGCAACACCCTGCCCTGCGGCTCCGTCCCTCGCCTTGGATCGACACGGATCACGGAATGTGGCCGCGGCATTATGTTAATGTTGGGCTCACGCACCGGGCCCCGGCCGAAACGCCGCTCCGGCAGCTCGTCTCGAACCGCCTGTCCCTTGTTGACCCACAGGTCGACCGCGAGAATTCACAATGAACAAACGAGGTTTCGGGCTGCCGGTCCTGATGCCGGTTGCCGTGGTTCTGGCCGCGGTGTTCGCCTCCTCGCCCGCCCACGCCGCCCACCGCTACGTCTGCCGCTATTACGCCCATCATCGGCGCGTCTGCCACCGCCACGTCTACCGCCCCTATCGGCCGGCTGAGCAGCGGCTCCGTACGAGCCATCCCTATGTGCGCTCGAGCGAGGCGCTGGTGTTCGATGCGACCCGCTCCCGGGTGCTCTTCGCCAAACGGGCCGCCGGCGTCACGCCCATCGCCTCCATCACCAAGCTGATGACCACCCTGGTGGTGGCCGAGGCGCACCAGCGACTCGATCAGGTCCTTACGGTCACGCGGGCGGATATGACGCCGTACTCGCACCTGCCGCTCGGCGCCCGGTTGACCCGGGCACAGTTCTTTCATCTGGCGCTGATGTCCTCGGAGAACCGCGCCGCGCACGTGCTGGCCCGCAACTACCCCGGAGGGGTGGCCGCCGCGGTGCGCGCCATGAACGCCAAGGCGCGGGCACTCGGCATGACGCACACCCGTTTTGTCGAGCCGACCGGACTCTCGGCCGGTGACGTCTCGACGCCCGATGATCTCGCGAAGCTGGTGTTGGCAGCCTCTCACAACCGGATCCTGCGCCGGTACTCGACCAGCCCCGGATATGCGATCCGCGTAGGCCGTTGGCGCCTGCCCTACTATCCCACCGACCCGCTGGTCAGGGACCGGTGGTGGCACATTGTGCTGCAGAAGACCGGATTCACCGACCCCGCGGGCCAGTGCCTGGTGCTCGATGCCTGGATCGCTCACCACGACATCATCGTGGTGCTGATGCACTCCTGGGGACGGTACACGCGCACCGCGGATGCCATGAGGGTGCGGCAATGGGTGGAGAGGCGGTTCGCCCGCCGCTGGGACCAAACCATGGCCAGCAACCCGGACGGCAGGCGATCGTGAAGCAGCGCTCAGCCGGGCCGGCATGAGCGATTCCGGTGCCGGACTCCGACGCTTCGCCGAGGCCCAGGCGCCGGTGTGGGACCAGGTGCTGAGGGAGCTGCGCGCCGGCCGCAAGAGGAGCCATTGGATGTGGTTCGTATTCCCTCAGCTGCTTGGCCTCGGCCACAGTCCGACTGCGCAGTTCTTCGCCCTCGCCTCGATCGAGGAGGCCGAAGACTACCTGCGCGAGCCGATGCTCGGCGCGCGGCTTCGGGAATGCACCCGGCTGGTGAACGAGATCCAGGGACGCGCCATAGGGGAGATCTTCGGCCATCCCGACGATCTGAAATTCCACTCCTGCATGACGCTGTTCGCCCGGGCGGCCGCCCTCGGCGAGCCGGCGTCCGCAGAAAATCGGGTCTTCCGCGACGCGCTCGAGAATTACTTCGGCGGCCTCGAGGATCCGCGGACGCTGGCGCTGCTTGGGCGGCAGGAGTAAGCGGCGGGACGCCCTCGATGTTTCCCGCTCGGGCGATTGATCAAGGGATCAACACCGTCGAGCCGGTCGTGCGGCGTGCTTCGAGATCGCGGTGAGCAGCCGCGGCCTCTGCCAGAGAGTAGCGCTGCCCGATCCTGACCCGCACCACGCCCTTCCTCACGGCCGAGAACAGATCGCGCGCCGCCGCGTCCAGGTCGGCCCGCCGGGAGATGTAGCTGAAGAGCGTGGGCCGGGTGAGATAAAGAGAGCCGCGCTTGCTCAGCTCGAGCGGACTGATCGGCGGCGGCGGTCCCGAGGCGTTGCCGTAGGAGACCATCATGCCAAGCGGCCGCAGGCAGTCGAGCGAGGCCATGAAGGTGTCCCGGCCGACCGAGTCGTACACGACCGCCACGCCCTCCCCGCGCGTGAGCTTCCTCACCCCCTCGACCAGCTCGTCGCGTCCCAGAATCAACACGTGCCTGCAGCCGTGTCTGCGCGCCAGCTCCGCTTTGGCCTCGCTGCCGACGACGCCAATCACTGTCGCACCCAGGGCCTTCGCCCACTGCGTGAGAATAAGGCCGACCCCGCCCGCCGCGGCGTGCACCAGGATGACATCGCCACGCTGTACGCGATAGGTACGGCGCAGCAGCGCGCGCGCGGTCAAGCCCTTCAGCATGATCGCGGCGGCCTGCTCGTCGGAGATGCCCTTGGAGACCCTCACCAGGCGGTCCGTGGCCACGTTGCGCAGCTCGCAATATGCGCCCGGCTTCGAGTCAACATAGGCGACTCGGTCCCCGAGCCGGAATCCCCGCGTGTTGCGCCCGAGCCCAACGATGACACCGGCCGCTTCACGGCCCAGGCCGCTCGGCAGCTCACCGGGATACAGGCCGGTCCGGTCGTAGACATCGATGTAGTTGAGACCGATCGCGCTGTGGCGGATCTGCGCCTCCCCGGGAGCCGGTTTGCCGGGCTCGCAGTCCTCGACGCGCAGGACCTCAGGACCGCCGTGCTCGTGGAATCGGATGCATTTCATGGACTGCTCCTGCAAGCGCGAGATTCTACGGTCCGCCGCGCCCCGCTGCGGATGCGCGGGCCCGGGGATATTGAATGCCAATTCTTGCACTAAAGGTGGTTTGACGCGGGATTCGTGCACCGAAGGTCCTTCGGTGCGCAACCGCTGCAGAGCCTGCGCCATCAGGTCGCAATCCGCCGCTCGGCCGGCTTCACCCGGCAATCACCGGGCCGCACCCTCCCTGTCATGCGGAGGGAGCGCGGGCCCGGTACCCGCCCCCGTGCGCGCGATGGCAGCGGCGATCTCGCGCAAGTCTGCCTCGGTCAGCTCGAGCGTTGCGGCGCCGATCCACCCGTCCACCTGGGCGGGATTGCGCGCGCCCGCGATGGCGCCGGTCACGCCAGGCCAAGTCAATACCCAAGCCACGGCGATGGATGCCACCGTGGCGCCGCGGCGGGCTGCCACGGGCTTCAGGGCCTCGGCGAGCCGCAGGTTGCGAGCCAGGGCATCGCCGGTGAACTGTGCATCGCGAGTGCGCCAATCCTCCTGCGGGAGGGAGTGGGCACGCTCGAGCGTGAACGTGCCCGTCAGGAGCCCGGCCTGCATGGGACTGTAGACGATCACCCCCGTCTGGTGCGCCCGGCACCACGCGATCTCCGCGGCCGTCTGCCGGCAGATGGCGGAGAACGGCGGCTGCAGCGAATCGACATGTCCCAGGCGCTCGGCGCACTCGAGCTGCTCGATAGTGTGATTGGACAGGCCCACCGCGCGCACCTTGCCTGCCCGCTTGAGCTCGAGCAATGTCTGCCAGTACTCCTCGAGCGCGACGTCGTCCGCCGGCCGGTGCATCTGGTACAGGTCGATGCGCTCGACTCCCAGCCTGCGTAGCGAATCATCGAGCTCGCGCTGCAGGCTCTCTGCCGACCCCACCCTGCGCGGCGGCCCCTCCCGGTTGCCCTCGTCCCACACCAGACCGCACTTGGTGAACACGTACGGTCGCTCGGCCGCAGGCGTTTCCTTCAGGGCCCGGCGCACCAGTTCCTCGGAATGGCCGAGCCCGTAGATGGGAGCCGTATCGATCCAATTGACGCCCCGCTCGAGTGCACGCCGGATGGCTCGGATCGAGTGTTCATCGTCCTGCCGACCCCATTCGGTGCCGCCCATCGCCCAGGCACCGAGCCCCACCGGGGAGATGGCCATGCCGGTAGTCCCGAGCGAGCGGACCGCCAGGCAGTCTTTGACAGGCGTGGAAGAAGGGGTCGCCATAACAGGTCTCCGTCCGATCCGCTTGAGCGGCAGAGGGTGGCACGGGCAAGCGGCGCCGGCAACCCGGGCGGCCCCTGCGGATCGAGGTGCGTACGCCTCGCCATGCGGATCACGCGCACCCCGTCGGCGGCCGGGCGGGACCTTCTGCGCGGGTTTGCAGAACAGGGGGCGCCGCGCGCTCGGTGCCATCGATGAGAGGGCTTGACGGCCGGCGCATCGGTCTGTACCGTTCGGTACACTTCAGCATCCGGGGACTGCCTCGGGAGGACCCCATGTCCAACCGCCCGCCATGGCCACCGTTCACTGCCGAGACCGCCGCCCGGAAAGTACGGATGGCGGAGGACGCCTGGAACACCCGCGAGCCCGAGCGCGTCGCGCTCGCCTACACGCAGGACAGCCGCTGGCGCAACCGCGCGGAATTCGTCACCGGGCGCGCCGAGATCATCGCGTTTCTCAAACGGAAATGGGCTCGGGAGCTGGACTACCGTCTGATCAAGGAGCCCTGGGCCTTCACGGGCGATCGCATCGCGGTCCGGTTCGCCTACGAGTGGCGTGACGACAGCGGCTCCTGGTTCCGCGCATACGGCAACGAGAACTGGGAATTCGACGAGCACGGACTGATGCGCCGGCGCTTTGCGAGCATCAACGACCTGCCCATCGCCGAGTCCGACCGGAAGTTTCACTGGCCGCTCGGTCGGCGGCCGGACGGCCATCCGGGTCTCAGCGAGCTGGGCCTCTAGCGGCAATGGCGGGACCGGTCGACGGGCGGAAGGAGGTCCTGCCGGCCCTGGCCGAGGTGTTTCGCGAGCACGGCTACGAGGGAGCCAGCCTCTCTCTGATCAGCCGGGCCACGGGACTCGGCAAAGGCAGCCTCTATCACTTTTTCCCGGGCGGCAAGGCGCAGATGGCGGCGGCCGTTCTGGCCGAGATCGATGCGTGGTTCGAGCGCCATGTCTTTGCGCCGCTTCGTGACGGAACACGACCGCGGGAGGACATCGCGACAATGCTGGACGCCGTCGACGGATACTTCGGCACCGGACGGCGCGTTTGCCTCGTGGGGCTGTTTGCGCTCGGCGATGCGCGGGACGCATTCGCGCGCGAGGTGCGCGCGTATTTTGCGCGTTGGATCGAGGCGCTAGCGGAAGCGCTGGCGCGCGGCGGAAATGCCCCGGCGGCGGCGGCGGCGCTGGCCGAGGAGACGGTCACCACCATTCAAGGCACGATCGTACTCACACGCGCCTTGGAGGATCCGGCGATTTTCGCCCGCGGCATGCAACGACTACGGGTCCGGCTGGGACTGCAACGGCGCTCGTCACGGGACGCGGGGGACTCGAAGGGCACCCGGGCGCTGCCGGCCGCTCGCGAGCCGCGCCTCAGGTGTCCGCGGGCACCAAAACCGTAAGCTTCAGCTCGGAGTGCTGCGCCGGACGAAGTGTATGCTGCTCGTACCGGCATTCCCCGCGCCCGCGAGGGTGAAACACCCGCGTGCCGCCCTCGCGGGAAAGCACGCGTTGAGAGCGCCATGCGGCATCGAAGGCGTGACTCGCCTCGCACAGCGAATGCACGAGCGACTGCCGCACCGGATCGTCGCCCGAGCTCGCGGTGTCGGCGCGATACTCGGCCACCAGGCGCCGTGAGCGCTCCTCCCATTGCGCGATGAACCCGGGCGCACGCGGATCCAGGAACACATAACCCAACAGGTTGCGCTCGTGAGGAACCGGGAAGCCCTTCGCCTTCGCCGCCCCTTTGCCCAGCCAATCGACGAACAGCTCCGCGGCGGACCGATTCCAGACGATGGCGTCCCAATGGCGATCGAGGACGTAGGCCGGCGTACGGATCGCCCGAACGAGCGCCATCAGCCGCCGCGGGTCGGAATCCTCCAGGGGCGGCGGCGCAGGATCGGCGCGCGAGCTGATCTCGAAGAGGTATGCCCTCTCGGCCCGGGAAAGACGCAGCCCGTCCGCAAGGGCATTCAGCGTCGCGACCGAGACGGCGGCGGTGCGCCCCTGCTCGATCCAGGTGTACCAGGTCGGACTGATCCCACAGAGCTGCGCCACCTCCTCGCGCCGCAGGCCCGGAGCGCGGCGCCTGCCCCGGGGCAGCCCAAACTCCTCCGGCCTGAGCCGGTCGCGCCGTGCACGCAAAAACTCACCCGGCGAAAGGCGCGAATACGGCTTGCCGCCGCCGGCCTGCTCTCGTGACGACATGGAGGTGACCGGGAAGAAGGGTGCCTTTTATAATAGGATAAATGCCGATCTTGTACCAGCATAAATCGCGGCCTAGGCTGGACAACCTTCCAACACCGGAGCACGCGCGATGCGCACACACGAGCAGACGGTCCAGCAGCAGTTCGATCCCCGCGCCGAGGCGTACCTCAACAGCGCGGTCCACTCCGGGGGGCCCGACCTCGAGTACGCCCAGGTTCTTGTGCAACGGACGGCGGCGCGTACGGACCAGGCGCTCGACATCGGCTGCGGCGCCGGGCACCTCGCGTTCGCGCTCGCGCCGTATCTCGGCCGCGTGGTGGCGCTCGATCCCTCTCCCGGCATGTTGGCGACGGTGTCGAGCGGCGCGGCGCGGCGCGGCTTGAGCCGGATCGAGGTGCGCGAGGGCAGGGCGGAATCGGTGCCGTTCCCGGACGGCCTGTTTCCCCTGGTCTGCACACGCTACAGCGCGCACCACTGGACGCGGCTCGAGGCCGCCATACGGGAAATGCGCCGCGTCCTCGCCCCGGGCGGCCACGCGCTGATCATCGACGCGCTGGGCGCCGAGGACGCACTGACCGACACCTATCTGCAATCGACGGAGCTGCTGCGCGACGTGTCGCATGTCCGCAATCGCTCCAGGAGCCAATGGCGCTCGCTGCTGCATTCGGCCGGCCTGGAGGAAGTGGAGCACCGAGAATGGCCCACACGCCTGGAGTTTTCCTCCTGGGTGGCGCGGATGCATACCCCCGCCGACCGGGTCGCCGCCATTCGCGGCTTGCAGGAGGCCGCGCCGCGCGAGGTCAGGGAGGCGCTGGCGATCGAGCCCGACGGATCGTTCATCCTGCGGACGGGGCTGTTCTGGCTGCGCAGGGCGATGTAGCGCGCAAGTCCCGGCGCGGCGGCAGCCCGTGACTCGGGCGTACGGCCGAGGAGCTCACGGGGTCAGGGTCTGCGAGCCAAGTGCGGCCTCGAAGGGCGCCCGAGGACAGCATCGCAAATACCTCCCGTATGCGTTTACGGAGCGGGGACCTATCCCTGGCGCTCGCTGTCGAGGCTCGCCATCTGAGCCGGCGCATAGCGCTCGCCGGCGGCGGCGCCTTTGGGCACCGCCCGCTCGATGGCGGCCAGGTCGCCTGCCGTGAGATCCGCCTCCCGCGCCCTCAGGGCCTCGGCCAGGCGATCTCTGCGGCGAGCGCCGATGAGCGGAATGATGTCGGCGCCCTGGGCGGCGACCCAGGCGATGGCGATCTGGGCGACACTGACCCCGCGCGCCTCGGCCACGGTGCGCAACGCATCGACGAGGGCAAGATTACGGTCGGCGTTGTCGCCTTGGAAACGGGGACTGTGCGCGCGAAAGTCCCCGGGGCTTGCCGAGCCCTTGATCCAGTGCCCGCTGATGAGCCCGCGTGAGAGCACACCGTAAGCGGTGATGGCGATGCCGAGCTCGCGCACCGTCGGCAGGATGGCCGCCTCGATCCCGCGCGAGATCAGCGAGTACTCGATCTGCAGATCGCAGATCGGGTGCACGGTGGCGGCCCGGCGGATCGTGGCCGGCCCGACCTCGGACAGCCCGATGTGACGCACATAGCCTGCCTTCACCATGTCGGCCATTGCGCCGATCGTCTCCTCGATGGGCACGGCCGGGTCGAGGCGCGCCGGACGATACACGTCGATGTACTCCAGTCCGAGACGCTGCAGCGAGTACGCGAGGGCGGACCTCACGGCCGCCGGACGCGCATCGTAGCCGACCCAGCCGCCCGCCGGGTCGCGCTGGGCGCCGAACTTCACGCTCACCTGGAAGCGATCGCGCGGCACCGCCTTCAAGGCCTCGGCGATCAGCATTTCGTTGTGGCCCATGCCGTAGAAGTCCCCGGTGTCGAGCAGCGTCACACCGGCATCGAGGGCGGCGTGGATGGTGGCGATGGACTCGCCACGATCGGCCGGACCATACATGCCCGACATGCCCATGCAGCCGAGGCCGATGGCGGAAACCCGGGGGCCGGTCTTACCGAGGGGGCGCAATTCCATGAGACTCTCCGATGCGCAAAAGGCGTGGGTGCACATTTTTGCTCCGCCTGCGCCGCGCGGCAAACCGGCGCTGTCCGCACCGGCCGAGCGGGCGCCGATCAGAAGAGATTGATGCCGGTGAGACCGCCGTAAACACCGAGGCCCGCAGTCAGTAAGGACACCGCGACGACAACCCACGCGTAGGGGCCTTTCAGACGATGCTCGGGTGGCAGCGCCTTGAAGGCGAGCGCCACGAGAAATCCCAGCACCAGGGGCAGCATGAGCGCATTCATGACCTCGACACCGATGTTCAGCTGCACGAGGTTGGGCACCAGGTCGACCACTGCGGCGCCACCGATGACCGCGAGGCCATAGATGCCGTAGAACCATGGAGCTTCCAGCGGGTGGTGCTCCAGCGAATGGCGGTATCCGGTCACCTCGCCGAAGCCCCAGGCGCAGGCGAGCGACACCACGATCGCCGCCACCAGGGCCGCCCCGATGGTGCCCAGGCCGAAGATGACGCGGCCGACGTCGGCGCCGAGGAAAGGCACCAGCATCTTGGTGATGTCACCGATGGTGCTGAGGGTGGCGTCCGGATGCCGCTCGCCGATGGTGGCCGCGGCGGCCACCAGAATCGCGGCCATGACCAGCTGCGTCACCGCCGAGCCGATGGCCGTATCCCAGCGCGCAAAGCGGTAGTGATGCGGCTGCAGCTTCTTGTCGGCCACCGCGGACTGCTGATAGAAGATCATCCACGGCATGATGACCGCCCCGATGTTGGCGGCGACCAGATACAGGTAGGCCTTGTTCCCGAGCGGCAGCTGTACCAGGCCGCGGGCCACCTCGGCGCCATGCGGGTGGGCGCGCCAGGCCACCACGAAGAAGGCGAATTCGAACAGCCCGAGCACGATGGCCACCCGCTCGACCCGGCGGTAGCTGCCCGTCAGCACCACCGTGAGCAGCATGAGCACGGTGAGGCTCAAGCTGAGCAGCCTCGGGATTCCGAACAGCTCGCCGACACCGGCGATGCCCGAGAACTCCGTCACCAGCGCGCCCAGGGTGGCGACCCCCAGGCCGCTCACGGACAACCAGGCCCAGCCCGTGCCGAAGGTCTTGCGGATGAGCTCCCCGTGGCCCTGTCCGGTGAATACGCCCAAGCGGACGGTGAGCTCCTGCACGATGAAAAGCACCGGCACCAGGAGCATCTGCAGCAGTAGCAGCCGGTAGCCCCACTGCACGCCGCTCTGTGCGGCGGTGATGATACTGCCGACGTCGGTATCGGCCAGCATGACCACCAGTCCCGGCCCCATGACAAGAAGGAACGTCTTCCAGCCACTGGCGAAAAGCCGGGAGGGGGTGAGGACGTCAACTGCGGGTTGGTCCACGGTGAGGGTACCTCATGCCACGGGCGGGCGAAGCGCTCTGCACTCCGAAGCGTCCAGCCGCACGAACGGCCCGGCGCTCGAGCTCTGGTGACCTAGGCAATGAATAAGATTGATTCGCATTTGCATAAGATTATCAGCGCCTCCCCGGGGAAGGCAATGACGGAAAGCCGAAATCCGGTAGGAAGCCCACCGCCCGAACGAGTCCGCGGCAAGAGGCGGGGACGGACCGGTCGCCGCCGGGGCAGCATGCAGAGGCGATGGGAATAGCGGCCGGGGCGGTTCCTCAACGAGCGGTGGCGACTGCAATGGTCGACCCGGGGCGCGCCGGCGTGTCGTCCATGGAATGCTAGAATTGTTCTTAAAGTCCGAGGACGGAGGCGTTCATGAAGCTCTACGAGTTCGGCCCCACCCGCTCGATCCGCGCCCGGTGGATACTCCAGGAGCTCGGCGTCGACTTCGAAGCCATCACCGTGAATCTCAGGGCAGGCGGGCACAGGCGTCCGGAATTCCTGGAGATCAACCCGGCCGGGAAGGTTCCGGCGCTGGTCGATGGCGGACGCGTGCTGACCGAGTCGGCCGCCATCGTGCTCTATCTGGCCGAGAAATACCCAGAGGCCGGTTTCCTGCCCTCCGATATCGGGCAGCGGGCGGAGATGTATCGCTGGACGCTCTTCGCCGTCACTGAGCTCGAGCAGCCCCTCTGGCGCATCGCCCGCCACACCACCCTGTACCCGCAGGCCGAGCGCCTGCCGGGCGACGTGTCCATCGCGCAGCGGGAATTCAGGGAGATGGCCGCAGTGCTCGAGCACCACATGTCGGCCCGCGCCTTCGTCGTGGGCGAGCGGGTGAGCGCCGCTGATTTCGTCGTGGCTTTCACGCTCGACTGGGCAGATGTGGCCGGCCTGCTCGGCGGCTTTCCGCAGCTCAAGGACTACGTGCAGCGCATGTACGCCAGGCCCCGCGCACCCCGGCACATCCGCGATTTACTGGCAGTGCCGTAGATATCATTCTTTTCCGCGCGTGGCGCCGCTCAGCCTCGGGGCTCGCCGGGAGGCGAGCCCCGAAAGTGCTGCGCGACAGCTCATCGGAAAGGCCGGCGGAAGCTCGCGCTTGCGCCGACCCATCCGATCGGTCCGATCTTCGCGTTACCCGGGCACGGGAACTGCCCCGGGTACTCGCAAGCTCCGTTACCCCGCCGTGCTCTCGGACTCCTCCCCGACGCTGCTTTCGTCCGCCTCGGGCATGCCGCCACCGACTTCCATGAAGCTACGGCGCTCCGTGCCTTCGCTCTTGCGGCGCCGCGACGCATGGGTCGCGAACCCGGTACCCGCCGGGATGAGCCGGCCGACGATGACGTTCTCCTTCAGCCCACGCAGGTCGTCCTGCAAGCCACGCACCGCCGCTTCGGTGAGCACGCGAGTCGTCTCCTGGAAGGAGGCTGCGGAGATGAATGACTCGGTCGCGAGCGAGGCCTTGGTGATGCCGAGCAGCACCGGCTGCAGCGCCGCGGCCTGCTTGCCGTCCTGCTGCGCGCGATCGTTGATGTCGAGCGCGCGCGCGCGGTCGAGCTGCTCGCCGCGCAGGAGCGAGGTTTCACCCGAAGCCTGCACCTCGGCCTTGCGCAGCATCTGACGGATGATCACCTCGATGTGCTTGTCGTTGATCTTCACACCCTGCAAGCGGTAGACGTCCTGGATCTCGCGCACCAGGTAGTTGGCCAGCGCCTCGACGCCCTGCAGGCGCAGGATGTCATGGGGATTGGGCTCGCCGTCGGCGATCACCTCGCCGCGCTCGACGGTCTCACCCTCGAACACGTTGAGCTGGCGCCACTTGGGGATCAGCTCTTCGTACTTGTCGCCGTCGTCGCTGGTGATGACCAGACGGCGCTTGCCCTTGGTCTCCTTGCCGAAGCTCACGGTGCCGGACTTCTCGGCGAGGATCGCCGGGTCCTTGGGCTTGCGGGCCTCGAACAGATCCGCCACGCGCGGAAGTCCTCCGGTGATGTCACGGGTCTTGGAAGACTCCTGCGGGATGCGCGCGATGACATCGCCGACCGACACCCGCGCACCGTCCTCCAACGCCACGAACGCGCCGGCAGGAAGCGAGTACACCGCCGGGATCTCGGTGTTGGCGAATGTGACCTCCTTGCCCTTGGAATTCACCAGCTTGATGGTGGCACGCAGATCCTTGCCGCCGCGCTGCTTGGTGTCGAGCACCACGGTGCTGGAAAGGCCCGTGACCTCATCCACCTGGGTGGTGACCGTCAGGCCATCGATGAACTCCTGGAACCTCACGAAACCCGCCACCTCGGTGACCACCGGGTGGGTATGCGGATCCCAGGTCGCCACCACCTGTCCCGAGGTCACCTGATCGCCCTCCTTGACGTTGATCATGGCGCCGTAGGGGATCTTGTAGCGCTCGCGCTCGCGGCCGAAGTCATCGACCAGGCCGATCTCGCCGGAGCGCGACACCGCCACGAGGTGCCCCTTCTCATGCTGCACGGTCTTGATGCGGTGGAAGCGGATCGTGCCTTTGTTGCGCACCTCGACGCTGCTGGCTGCAGCCGCCCTCGAAGCCGCACCGCCGATGTGGAACGTACGCATCGTAAGCTGAGTGCCCGGCTCGCCGATCGACTGCGCGGCGATGACGCCGACGGCCTCGCCGATGCTGATCAATCGGCCGCGCGCGAGATCACGCCCGTAGCACTGCGCACACACGCCGTAGCGGGTCTCGCATGTGATCGGCGAGCGGACCTTGATCTGGTCCACGCCCTCGTGCTCGAGCTCCCGGATCAGTCTTTCATCGAGCAGCGTGCCGCGCTCGATGAGCACATTCTCGGTGCCGGGCCTGTGGACGTCGTCCGCCAGAACGCGGCCCAGCACGCGCTCGCCCAGCGCCTCCACGACGTCGCCGCCCTCGACGAGCGGCGTCATGGCCAGGCCGTTGTCCGTGCCGCAATCGGGGTCCGTCACCACCAGGTCCTGGGCCACATCGACCAGGCGGCGGGTGAGGTAGCCGGAATTGGCGGTCTTCAGCGCCGTGTCCGCGAGTCCCTTGCGTGCGCCGTGCGTGGAGATGAAGTACTGCAGAACATTGAGGCCCTCGCGGAAATTGGCCGTGATCGGCGTCTCGATGATCGAGCCGTCGGGCTTGGCCATCAGGCCGCGCATGCCGGCGAGCTGGCGGATCTGCGCCGCCGAGCCGCGCGCGCCCGAGTCCGCCATCATGAAGATGGAGTTGAAGGACTTCTGCCGCACCGTCTGGCCCGTGGAGTCCGTGGCGTCCTCGGCACCGAGCTTGTCCATCATCGCCTTGGCGACCTGGTCGTTAGCCCGCGACCAGATGTCGACCACCTTGTTGTAGCGTTCGCCATTGGTCACGAGGCCCGAGGCGTACTGCTCCTGGATCTCCTTCACCTCCTTGTCGGCGTTGACGATGATGCGCGGCTTCTGCTCCGGAATGACGATGTCGTCGATACCGAAGGACACTCCGGCCCGGGTGGCGTAGTGGAAACCGGTGTACATCAGCTGATCGGCGAAGATGACGGTTTCCTTCAGCCCCAGCGTACGATAGCAGGCGTTGATGGTCGCGGAGATCGCCTTCTTGGTCATGTCCTGGTTGATCAGATCGAACGACAGCCCCTTCGGCAGGACCTCGACCAGGAGCGCGCGGCCGACGGTGGTGTCGACGGTCCGGGTGCGCTCCTGAGGCTCTGCGCCGTGAATGCGCTCCTTGATGCGAACCCGCACCTTGGCCTGCAGATCGACCATGCGGCTCTCGTAGGCGCGGTGCACCTCGTGCACGTCCGAGAACCGCATGCCCTCTCCCCGGGCACCCACACGCTCGCGGGTCATGTAATAAAGGCCCAGCACCACGTCCTGCGAGGGCACGATGATCGGGTCGCCGTTGGCGGGCGAGAGGATGTTGTTGGAGGCCATCATCAGGGCGCGCGCCTCGAGCTGCGCCTCGAGCGACAGCGGTACGTGCACGGCCATCTGATCGCCGTCGAAGTCGGCGTTGAAAGCGGTACATACCAGCGGGTGCAGCTGGATCGCCTTGCCCTCGACCAGCTGCGGCTCGAATGCCTGAATTCCCAGGCGGTGCAGCGTCGGGGCTCGGTTGAGCAGCACGGGGTGCTCGCGGATCACCTCCTCGAGGATGTCCCAGACTTCCGGTCCCTCGCGCTCGACCAGGCGCTTGGCGGCCTTGATGGTCGAGGCTTCCCCGCGCAGCTGCAGTTTCTGGAAGATGAACGGCTTGAAGAGCTCGAGCGCCATCTTTTTCGGCAGACCGCACTGGTGCAGCCGCAGCTGCGGACCGACCACGATGACCGAGCGGCCCGAATAATCGACGCGCTTGCCGAGCAGATTCTGGCGGAAGCGGCCCTGCTTGCCCTTGATCATGTCGGCAAGCGACTTCAGCGGCCGCTTGTTGGTACCGGTGATGGCCCGGCCCCGGCGGCCGTTGTCGAGCAGCGCGTCCACCGCTTCCTGCAGCATGCGCTTCTCGTTGCGCACGATGATGTCGGGCGCGTTGAGCTCCAGCAGCCGCCGCAGACGGTTGTTGCGGTTGATGACGCGCCGGTACAGATCGTTCAGGTCCGAGGTGGCGAAGCGGCCGCCGTCGAGCGGCACCAGCGGGCGCAGGTCCGGCGGCAGCACCGGCAGGACGGTCATGACCATCCACTCCGGCTTGTTGCCGGACTCGATGAACGACTCGATCAGCTTCAGGCGCTTGGACAGGCGCTTCAGCTTGGTCTCGGACGAGGTCGAGCCCATCTCCTCGCGCACCTTGGTGAGCTCGGCCGCCAGGTCGATGTTGCGCAGCAGCTCGTAGACGGCCTCAGCGCCCATGCGGGCATCGAACTCGTCGCCGTGCTCTTCGATCGCCTCGAGGTACATCTCATCGGTGAGCAACTGCCCGCGCGTGAGCGGGGTCATGCCCGGATCGATGACCACGAAAGCCTCGAAGTACAGCACGCGCTCGATCTCGCGCAGCGTCATGTCGAGCATCAGACCGATGCGCGACGGGAGCGACTTCAGGAACCAGATGTGCGCCACCGGGCTCGCGAGCTCGATGTGCCCCATGCGCTCGCGGCGCACCTTGGCCTGGGTGACCTCGACGCCGCACTTCTCGCAGACCACGCCGCGGTGCTTCAGGCGCTTGTACTTGCCGCACAGGCACTCGTAGTCCTTCACGGGGCCGAAGATCTTGGCGCAGAACAGGCCGTCGCGCTCGGGCTTGAAGGTGCGGTAGTTGATGGTCTCCGGCTTCTTGACCTCGCCGTACGACCAGGCGCGGATCATCTCCGGCGAAGCAAGTCCGATCTTGATCGAATCGAACTGCTCGACCGGAGCATTGGTCTTGAAAAACTTAAGAAGATCTCTCATCGGATGTTCTCCTCACGGCGCGCCGTGATCAGTCCTGCTCCAGCTCCATGTTGATGCCAAGCGATCGGATCTCCTTGACCAGCACGTTGAAGGACTCCGGCATGCCGGCGTCCATCTGATGATTGCCGTCCACGATGTTCTTGTACATCTTGGTGCGGCCGTTCACGTCGTCGGACTTGACGGTCAGCATCTCCTGAAGGGTGTAGGAGGAGCCGTAGGCCTCGAGCGCCCAGACTTCCATCTCGCCGAAGCGCTGGCCGCCGAACTGGGCCTTGCCGCCGAGCGGCTGCTGGGTGACCAGGCTGTACGGGCCGGTGGAGCGGGCGTGCATCTTGTCGTCGACGAGGTGATTGAGCTTGAGCATGTACATGTAGCCCACGGTCACCGCGCGCTCGAAGCGCTCACCGGTGCGGCCGTCGTACAGGTACGTCTGGCCGCTCGTCGGCAGGTCGGCAAGCTCGAGCATCCGCTTGATTTCCGCCTCGCTCGCGCCATCGAACACCGGGGTCGCCATGGGCACGCCGTGCGAGAGGTTGCTGGCGAGCCTTGCGAGATCATCCGAGCCGAGGCTGTCGATGTCCTCCGGCTGGCCGCCGCTCTGGTTGTATACCTGCTTGAGGAACCCGCGCAACTCCGCCTCCTGGGAACGCGCCTCGAGCATCCGGCCGATCTTCAGGCCCAACCCCTTGGCCGCCCAGCCGAGGTGCGTCTCGAGCACCTGACCGACGTTCATGCGCGATGGCACGCCGAGCGGGTTCAACACGATGTCGACCGGGGTGCCGTCTTCCAGGTACGGCATGTCCTCCACCGGCACGATGGTGGAGATCACGCCCTTGTTGCCGTGACGGCCGGCCATCTTGTCGCCCGGCTGGACCCGGCGCTTGACCGCCAGATACACCTTGACCATCTTGAGCACGCCCGGGGCGAGGTCATCGCCCTGGGTGATCTTGGCCTTCTTGTCCTCAAGGCGCTTCTCGAAGGCCTTGCGCTGCAGCTGCAGCCGCTCCGCGGTCTGCTCGAGCTGCGAATTGGCGTCCTCATCCTGCAGGCGGATTTCGAACCACTCCTCGCGCGCCAGTACGTCGAGGTAGTCGGCCTCGATCCGGGTGCCGGCCTTGAGCTTGCGGGGACCGCCCGCAGCGCTCTGGCCGATCAGCATGGAGCGCACGCGATGGAACAGGTCATCCTCCAGGATGCGCTGCTGGTCCGCAAAGTCCTTGCGAACCCGCTCGATCTCGGCCTTCTCGATGGAGAGCGCGCGGGAGTCCTTCTCCACGCCGTCGCGCGTGAACACGCGCACGTCGATCACGGTTCCGTCCATGCCGGGCGGCACGCGCAGCCCGGTGTCCTTCACGTCCGAGGCCTTCTCTCCGAAGATGGCGCGCAGAAGCTTCTCTTCCGGGGTGAGCTGGGTCTCACCCTTGGGGGTTACCTTGCCGACCAGGATGTCGCCGGCCTTCACCTCCGCGCCGATATAGGCGATACCCGCCTCGTCGAGCTTGGCAAGGGCCGCATCGCCGACGTTGGGGATGTCCGCGGTGATCTCCTCCGGCCCGAGCTTGGTGTCGCGGGCGACGCAGGTCAGCTCTTCTATGTGGATCGTCGTGAAGCGATCCTCCTGGACCACCCGCTCGGAGATCAGAATGGAGTCCTCGAAGTTGTAGCCGTTCCACGGCATGAACGCGACCAGCAGATTCTGCCCGAGCGCGAGCTCGCCGAGGTGCGTCGAGGGACCGTCGGCGAGCACATCGCCCCGGGCGATCGCATCGCCCGCATTCACCAGCGGCCGCTGGTTGATGCAGGTGTTCTGATTGGAGCGGGTGTATTTGGTGAGGTTGTAGATGTCCACGCCGGGCTCGCCGGCAGTGGTCTCTTCATCGTTCACCCGCACCACGATGCGCGAGGCGTCCACCGAATCGACCACGCCGCCACGCTTGGCGACCACGGTCACGCCCGAGTCGATCGCGACGGAGCGCTCCATGCCGGTGCCCACGAACGGGGTCTCGGCGCGCAGCGTCGGCACGGCCTGGCGCTGCATGTTCGAGCCCATGAGGGCACGGTTGGCGTCATCGTGCTCCAGGAACGGAATGAGCGAGGCCGCCACGGAGACGATCTGCTTCGGGCTCACGTCCATGTAGTTGATGCGCTCGCGCGGCATCAGTGTGAACTCGTTCTGGAAGCGGCACGAGACAAGCTCATCGCCGAGCTCGCCGTTCGGCCCGAGATTGGCGTTCGCCTGCGCGATCGCGAAATTGCCCTCCTCGATCGCCGACAGATAGTCGATCTGGTCGGTCACCCGCCCGTCATCGACGCGCCTGTAGGGCGTCTCGAGAAAGCCGTACTGGTTGGTGCGCGCATACACGGCCAGCGAATTGATCAGGCCGATGTTCGGGCCTTCGGGAGTCTCGATCGGGCAGACGCGCCCGTAGTGGGTGGGGTGCACGTCGCGCACCTCGAAACCGGCACGCTCGCGCGTGAGGCCTCCGGGGCCCAGCGCCGAGACGCGCCGCTTGTGCGTGACCTCGGAGAGCGGATTGTTCTGGTCCATGAACTGCGAGAGCTGCGAGGAGCCGAAGAACTCCTTGACCGCGGCGGCCACCGGCTTGGCGTTGATCAGCTCCTGGGGCATCAGCGGCTCGCTTTCGGCGACCGTGAGACGCTCCTTGACGGCGCGCTCAACGCGCACCAGGCCGACCCGGAAGGCGTTCTCAGCCATCTCCCCGACGCTCCTCACCCGGCGGTTGCCCAGGTGATCGATGTCGTCCACCTGGCCGTTGCCGTTGCGGATGTCGATCAGAACCTTCAGGACATCGATGATGTCCGAGGTCGACCCGTACTGCCCGACCAGTTTCTTGGCGCCCTCGTCCGTGCGGGCGGCGAAGTACTTGTGATCGTACAGGATGCCCGCGCCGGTGATGGCGTCCCGCCCGACTCGGCGGTTGAACTTCATGCGTCCGACCGCAGAGAGGTCGTAGCGCTCGGTGTTGAAAAACAGGTTGCTGAACAGGTTCTCCGCGGCATCCCGGGTCGGTGGCTCGCCGGGGCGCATCATGCGGTAGATCTCGACCAGGGCCTCGAAACGGGTGCGTGTCGGATCGATGCGCAATGTGTCGGAAATATACGGGCCACGGTCCAGGTCGTTGACGTAGAGCGTATTGACCCGGGCAACGCCGGCGGCGATCAGCTTCTCGACCGATGCGGCGGTCAGCACCTCGTTGGCCTTGGCGAGCACCTCGCCGGTGTCGGTGTCGACGACGTCGTGGGAGAGGACCTTGCCGTACAGATACTCGCGCGGCACGCGCAGGCGCGTGACATTGGCCTCCTCCAGCTGGCGCACGTGCCGGGCGGTGATGCGCCGGCCCTCCTCGACGATCACCTTCTCGCCGATGCGGATCTCGAAGGTGGCGGTCTCGCCGCGCAGGCGCTGCGGCACCAGCTCCAGCGCCACCTCCTCGGAGCCGAGGTGGAAGGTGTTCGTATCGAAGAAGGTCGCGAGGATCTCCTCCTCGCTCATGCCGAGGGCGCGCAGCAGAATAGTGACCGGAAGCTTGCGCCGGCGGTCGATGCGGGCGAACAGGCAGTCCTTGGGATCGAACTCGAAGTCGAGCCAGGAGCCGCGATAGGGAATGATGCGCGCGGAAAACAGCAGCTTGCCCGAGGAGTGGGTCTTGCCGCGATCGTGGTCGAAGAACACGCCCGGGGATCGGTGCAGCTGCGAGACGATGACCCGCTCAGTGCCGTTGATGATGAAGGTGCCGTTGTCGGTCATCAGCGGCAGCTCGCCGAGGTAAACCTCCTGCTCGCGCACGTCCTTCACGGGCTTCTTGGCGCCTGGAGCCTCCTTGTCGAGGACGATCAGACGCACCTTGACGCGCAGCGGCGCGGCGTAGGTGAGCCCGCGGAGCTGGCATTCCTTCACGTCGAACACCGGCTCGCCGAGCCGGTAGCTGACATACTCGAGGGAAGCGTTTCCGGAATAGCTCGTGATCGGGAACACGCTCCTGAACGCGGCGTGCAACCCCACGGGCTCGCGCATGTCCTCGGGCCGGTCCGCCTGCAGGAACGTGCGGTAGGAGTCGAGCTGGATGGCGAGCAGATAAGGGGTGTCCAGGATACCCGGCTGCTTGCCGAAGTTCTTGCGGATGCGCTTCTTCTCGGTGAAGGAATAAGCCATCTCGGGTTCACCTCAGAGACAAAATAGTGAGCCTTCCCGGCTCGGTGTGCGCGTCGCGCCCCCAGGGCTTGCTCCGCGTATGTCCTCGATCGTACATCCGTCCTTGGGAAATCTTTCCCTGTACGGGGTCCGCGCCTCCAGCGCGAACCCCGTCAGTCCTGCGCTCGCGCGCAAGAAAGTCCTTACTTGACCTCCACCTTCGCGCCGGCATCCTCCAGCTTCTTCTTGAAGCTCTCGGAATCGGCCTTGGACACCGCCTCCTTGACGGTCGAGGGAGCTCCTTCGACCAGATCCTTCGCTTCCTTCAGGCCGAGACCGGTGATCTCGCGGATCACCTTGATGACGGTGACCTTCTTGTCGGCCGGATATTCCTTGAGGATCACGGTGAATTCCGTCTGCTCCTCGGCGGGTGCGGCGGCCGCGGCGGCGGGTGCGGCGGCCACGGCCACCGGGGCCGCGGCGGTGACGCCGAACTTCTTCTCCATGTCGGAGATGAGCTCGACGACCTCCATCAGGGTCATCTTGGAAATTGCATCGAGGATTTCGTCTTTGCTGACAGCCATGTTGAGTCTCCGCAGATTGAAATTGGACAAGTCGTTGATGCGCTAGGCCGCCTGCTTCTGGTCGCGGACCGCGGCCAGAGTGCGGGCGAGCTTCGCCGGCGGCTCCGCCAGCGTCGCGACGAACTTCTGGATCGGCGCCTTGAGCACGCCGAGCAGCATCGACAGCGCCTGCTCGCGGGTCGGCAGATTGGCGACCTTGTCGAGCTCAGCGGCCGGCAGAACCTGCCCGCCGAGAGACACCAATGTCGCCACGAGCTTCTCGTTCGCCTTCGCGAAGTCCTTCACCAGGCGCGCGGCCGCGCCGGGATCGTCCTTCGAGAACGCGAGCACGAGCGGTCCCTTGAGCTTCGGTCCCACCGGCTCAAAGGTCGTGCCCGCGAGGGCCTTGCGTGCCAGCGTGTTCTTCACCACACGCATGTACACGCCCTGCGCTCGCGCCTTGGCGCGAAGCTCGGTCATCTGTCCGACGGTGAGGCCACGGTACTCGGCAGCCACGACGGACTGCGCCGCGGCGGCCACCTCGGCCACCTCGGCCACCAACGCCTTCTTGTCTTCCAGGTTGAGTGCCATTCCCTCTCTCCTCTCGGGTGAGAAGATCACGGTTTACGAACGAAGCCGCCGGTCGCCCGGCCGCGCTTCCCCTTAAAGCCGCGGCTGCGGCGCCTTGCGGTGCCGTTGCCGCGCGGTGACCCTTCTCGCCTCGAGGATGGACCTCGATACGATCAGCGGTTCACCATCTGCGCAGGCGCTCATTAAGAGGGCCAACCCCTCGCCTGCGGTCTTCGATGATGACCGACGCCGCTTGCGCAACATCGGCCCGCATCAAATCTGTCAACGGCGGATCCTTGCCGGGCGGCGGACTTCGCCAGCCAAATCCGCCCCGGACCGGGATCCGCGAGAACCGTCACGCGCCAACGCGCGGGACTTGCGGGATTCGCCGTAACGGGCGAACTCCGTCGATAAAAAAAAGCGAGATCGATCAGATCCCGTTCACTCTCAAGCACCCAACGTGGCCTGATCGACCATGACGCCGGGCCCCATGGTGGAGGATACGGTGACACGCTTCAGATACTGGCCCTTGGCCGTGGCAGGCTTGGCCTTGTGCAGGTCTGCAACCAGTGCAGCAAGGTTCTCCCTGAGCGCATCGACCCCGAAACTGGCCTTGCCGATGGTGCAGTGCACGATGCCCGCCTTGTCCACGCGGTAGGTCACCTGACCGGCCTTGGCGTTCTTCACCGCGGTGGCCACATCCGGGGTAACGGTGCCGACCTTGGGATTCGGCATCAGGCCGCGGGGTCCCAGGATCTGACCGAGCTGGCCGACGATGCGCATGGCATCGGGACTGGCGATGACCCGATCGAAGTTGATCTCGCCGGCCTTCACCTGGGCGGCCAGGTCCTCGAGCCCGACGATATCGGCGCCGGCGGCCTTGGCGAGGTCCTGGTTCTTTCCGGAGGTGAACACGGCCACACGTACCGTCTTGCCGGTGCCGTGCGGCATCACGGTCGAGCCGCGCACCTGCTGGTCGGACTTGCTGGCGTCGATGCCGAGGTTGACGGCCGCATCGACCGACTCGTCGAACTTCGCCTTGGCGAATTCCTTGACCAGCTTGAGCGCCTCGTCCGCCGGATACTGCTTGCCCTGGGCCAGCTTGCCCTCCCAGGCCTTCACACGTTTGCTGAGTGCCATGTTCAGAGCCCCTCCACGTCGACGCCCATGCTGCGCGCGCTGCCGGCGATGGTCCGCACGGCGGCATCCAGATCGGCGGCGGTCAGGTCGGGCTGCTTCGTCTTGGCGATCTCCTCGAGCTGCTCGCGGTTGATCTTGCCCACCTTGGCGGTGTTTGGTGTGCCGCTGCCCTTCTCGATGCCGATGGCCTTGCGGATCAGGACCGACGCCGGCGGCGTCTTCATGATGAAGGTGAAGCTGCGGTCCGAGTAGACCGTGATCACCACCGGGATGGGCAGGCCTTTTTCGAGCTTCTGGGTCTGCGCATTGAATTGCTTGCAGAACTCCATGATGTTCACGCCCTGCTGGCCGAGCGCCGGCCCGATGGGCGGCGAGGGATTTGCGGAGCCCGCGGGCACCTGCAGCTTCACGTAACCTTGGACTTTCTTTGCCATCGATCTCTCCCGGGTTCAAGCGCCTCTTCACAAGGCTCCCCGTTAACAATTACCGCCTTCTCAAACCGCCAACGACCGTTGCTCTGCCCTGCCCGGACCCAGCCCGCTGTGCAGTCGCTGCTCAGCGCAAGCCCGGTGCGCCGCGTCCCTTGCGCAGGCGGCGCTGCGCGCCGGCCAAAAACTGAACCCGCCTCCCCGCTAGGCCTTCTCCACCTGCGAGAAATCGAGTTCCACAGGCGTCGAGCGCCCGAGGATCTGCACCGCCACCTGCAGCCGGCTCTTCTCGTAGTTGACGCTCTCGACGACACCGTTGAAGTCGTTGAAGGGCCCGTCGATCACGCGCACCACCTCGCCCGGCTCGAACAGCACCTTCGGCCTCGGCTTGTCCACGCCTTCCTCGACGCGACGCAGGATCTGCATCGCCTCGCGATCGGTGATGGGCGCGGGCTTCTCCGGCGTGCCGCCGATGAAGCCGAGCACCTTCGGGACCTCGCGCACCAGGTGCCACGTGTCCTCGTCCATCTCCATGTGCACCAGCACATAGCCTGGGTAGAACTTGCGCTCGCTGCGGCGCTTGTGGCCATCGCGCATCTCGACCACTTCCTCGGTCGGAACCAGGATCTCGCCAAACTTCGGCTCCAGCCCGGCCCGCTTGACCCGCTCCTTGAGCGACTCCGCCACCCGGTGCTCGAAATTCGAATAGGCGTGCACCACGTACCATCTCAGAGCCACTTCATCCCCCTTGTCCGGTCAATATCTTGGTGGCCCAGGCAAGCACGACGTCGAGTCCCCAAAAAAACAGACCGGCGATGGCGACGAACACGAACACCACCAGGGTGGTCATGCCGGTCTCCTGCCGGTTCGGCCAGACGATCTTGCGCAGCTCCACGCGTGCGCTGGCGACGAACTGGCGAAATTCGCTCCCATAGCGGGAGAAGCCCGCGATGAGCGCGCCGGCTGCAAGGCCGGCGATCACACACAGCCAGCGCAGCCAGTCGGCCTGCGTGCCAAGCAGGTAATAGGCGGCGACGCCCGCGGCCACTGCCAGCACGGCGATCCACAGCTTCGCCTTGTCGGCCGGGCCGAATGCGTCGAGTTTGGTTTCGTCTGTCATGTCACCGACTGGCAGGCCAGGAGGGAATCGAACCCCCAACCTGCGGTTTTGGAGACCGCCGCTCTGCCAATTGAGCTACTGGCCTGTGTTAACGGGCTGAAATCGCCGAGGCGATTTCAGCAATACCCTACAAAGTTGCCGCGCACTTGGGGCGACCCGGCGCCCGCCGCTCGCGGCCATCGGCGCTGCGCGCCGGAACAAGCACCTCTCTCACTTCAGAATCTTTGCGACGACGCCGGCACCGACGGTGCGGCCGCCCTCGCGAATCGCAAAGCGCAGCCCCTCCTCCATCGCAATCGGGGCAATCAGGTCCACCGTCATCTTGATGTTGTCCCCGGGCATCACCATCTCCACACCCGCAGGCAGCTCAATCGTCCCGGTCACGTCCGTCGTGCGAAAGTAAAACTGCGGCCGATACCCCTTGAAAAACGGCGTGTGACGGCCTCCCTCCTCCTTCGTCAGCACGTACACCTCGCACTCAAAGTTCGTGTGCGGCGTGATGCTGCCGGGCTTGGCCAGCACCTGACCGCGCTCAACCTCCTCGCGCTTCGTGCCGCGCAGCAGCACTCCCACGTTGTCCCCGGCCTGCCCCTCATCGAGCAGCTTCCTGAACATCTCCACTCCCGTGCACGTGGTCTTCTGCGTCGCCTTCAGCCCCACGATCTCCACTTCGTCGTTCACCTTGATGATCCCGCGCTCAATGCGCCCCGTCACCACCGTCCCACGACCGGAAATCGAAAATACATCCTCCACCGGCATCAAAAACGGCTTCTCTACCTCACGCTTCGGCACCGGAATGTACTTGTCCATCTCCTCGACAAGCTTCACCACAGACGGAACCCCAATCTCGCTCTTGTCCCCCTCCAGCGCCTTCAGCGCAGACCCCACCACAATCGGGGTCGTGTCCCCGGGGAACTTGTACGTCGTCAATAGCTCCCGGACCTCCATCTCCACCAGCTCCAGCAGCTCCTTGTCATCCACCATGTCCGCCTTGTTCATGTACACCACGATGTACGGCACACCCACCTGGCGGGCCAGCAGTATGTGCTCGCGCGTCTGCGGCATCGGCCCATCCGCCGCCGACACCACCAGAATCGCCCCGTCCATCTGCGCCGCTCCCGTGATCATGTTCTTCACGTAATCGGCGTGCCCGGGGCAATCCACGTGCGCATAGTGACGTTTCGCACTCTGGTACTCCACGTGCGCCGTCGATATCGTGATCCCGCGCGCCTTCTCCTCCGGCGCCTTGTCTATCTGGTCATACGCCATGAAGGTCCCGCCGTTCGTCTCGGCCATCACCTTCGTCAGCGCCGCAGTCAGCGTCGTCTTCCCGTGATCCACGTGCCCGATCGTCCCAACGTTCACATGCGGCTTGCTGCGCTCAAATTTCTCTTTGGACATGGAATGTTCCTCAAAGACTTCCTGGGGCTGCGCCCCGCGAGATCAATCAATCTTGGCAATCAACCTTGCAACGAACCCAGGCCTTCATCGTCATGCGATGGAGCCCACGACCGGGATTGAACCGGTGACCTCGTCCTTACCAAGGACGTGCTCTACCAACTGAGCTACGTGGGCCTGGCGTGCTGCATCGGAACAACGTGGTCCTGGAGCGGGTGATGGGAATCGAACCCACGTCATCAGCTTGGAAGGCTGAGGTTCTACCATTGAACTACACCCGCTGATGCCGCCGAGTCCGCCCGCCCGCGCCCGGAAGGTCCTGCCCGCACCCGTCCCACGGACTGCACCTGGTGGAGGGGGAAGGATTCGAACCTTCGAAGGCGTAAGCCGGCAGATTTACAGTCTGCTCCCGTTGACCGCTTGGGTACCCCTCCGCGAAAACGAGCCGCGTATTCTGATTTCGGGCCGTGCCGGTGTCAATGCGTTTTTGGCGCACTATTTGCACCATCCTCGACGAGGTCTCGGCCAGGCCTCCCGCCCGAGGCACCCGCCTCAGCCAGGGCCCTGATCAGGCTCTCATTCAGATACCGCCAGCCTCCGGGTTTGAGATCCCGGGGCAGCTCAATCGGGCCGTAGCGCAAGCGCAGCAGGCGGCTCACCTCGTGGCCAACCGCCTCCCAGAGCCGGCGCACTTCTCGATTGCGGCCCTCGCGCAGGACCACGCGGAAGACGGCATTGCGGACATCGTCGGACCTCGGCATGGCTTGCGCGGAGGAGGGCTCGATGCGATCGAAGGCGGCCGGGCCATCCTCGAGCTCCACCCCTCGCAGCAACTGCCTTATCGTCTGCGGCTGCGGCCGACCCCTGAGCCGGACGAGGTATTCGCGCTCGATCCGGCTGGACGGATGCATCAGCCGGTGCGCCAGCTCACCATCGGTGGTAAAGAGGAGCAGCCCAGCCGTATTGACGTCCAGTCGCCCAACCACGATCCAGCGCCCGCGCCGTGGGACGGGCAGGCGGTCGAAGACCGTGGGCCGGCCCTGGGGATCACGCCGGGTGGTCACCTCGCCGATGGGCTTGTAGTAGAGGAGCGCCTGCTCGGGTTCCCTCTGGGCAAGCTCAAGGTCGAGGCGGCGACCGTCGAGGCGAATCTCCTCCCCGGCACCGGCCCGATCACCGAGGTGCGCGAGGCGCCCGCCCACCGTGAGCCGCCCCTCGCGGATCCACTGCTCCACTTGGCGCCGAGAGCCGATCCCGGCGGAGGCGAGTAGTTTTTGCAGGCGGGTCATGCGTGCGGACCGCTTGGGGGGGCTTTCCATGATAACCCGCGGATATCAGGAGATAGCCCACCATTGTTTGTGGCACCGCCCCGTGCGAGGGTAGAACGAATCCCTGGCAGGAGGACTTCCCGTGATCTATGACAGCATCCTTGACACGATCGGCGGCACACCCATCGTGCGCATCGGGCGGCTTGCTCCAAGCCACGTCACGATGTACGTCAAGTGCGAGTTCTTCAATCCGCTGGGCTCGGTCAAGGATCGCCTCGCGATCGCGGTCATCGAGGATGCCGAACAGAAAGGCACGCTCAAGCCTGGACAGACGGTGGTCGAGGCCACCTCGGGCAATACCGGAATCGCACTCGCGATGGTCTGCGCGGCCAAAGGGTACCCGTTCGTCGCGGTCATGGCCGAAAGCTTCTCGATCGAGCGGCGCAAGATCATGCGCCTGCTCGGCGCGCGCGTGATGCTGACGCCGGCGGCGGAACGGGGCACAGGCATGGTCCGCAAAGCCGAGGAGCTCTCGCGCAAGCACGGCTGGTTCCTCCCTCGACAGTTCGAGAACCCGGCCAATCCGGCCTACCACCGCAGCACCACCGGCCCCGAGATCCTCAAAGACTTCGCCGGATCCCGGCTCGACTGTTTCGTCAGTGGCTGGGGCACGGGCGGCACCCTCACCGGAGCCGGTCAAATGATCCGGCTCGCCCGGCCGGAAGTGCAGATCATCGCCGCCGAGCCCGCCGCCGCGGCCTTGCTCTCGGGTCAGGCCTTCTCGCCCCACAAGATCCAGGGGTGGACCCCGGATTTCGTTCCCGAGGTGCTCGACCGCAAAGTCGCGCACCGCACCGTGACCGTAACGGACCAGGAGGCCATCGAGACGGCCCGTGCACTGGCACGCAGCGAGGGCATTTTCTGCGGCATTTCTTCGGGCGGAACGTTCGCGGCGGCCCTGAAGGTCGCCGCCGAGGCTGAGACTGGCTCCGTCATCCTCGCCATGCTCCCGGACACGGGCGAGCGCTACTTGTCGACACCGCTGTTCGAAGGCATTGCCGAAGGCGGCGACCCGGAGCCCTGAGACCCTTCGCAATGATGGCCACCCCCGCCCCGCAGACCGAACACGATGAGCCGGACGCCCGACGCTACGTGAAGCTTCCGGATCCCTTCCCCATGTGGAAGGGGGGAACGCTGCACGGCGGGCAGATTGCCTACGAGACCTGGGGCAGGCTCAACCGGGCCCGGGACAACGCGCTGCTGCTCTTTACCGGTCTTTCACCGTCGGCCCATGCGGCCTCCTCGCCCGAGGACCCGAGGAGCGGCTGGTGGCAGCGAATGATCGGACCGGGGCTCGCCGTGGATACGGACCGGTACTTCGTCATCTGCGTCAACTCGCTTGGCAGCTGCTTCGGCTCGACCGGCCCCGCTTCGATCAATCCGGCGACCGGGACGCCCTACCGGCTCGAGTTCCCGGATCTGTCGGTCGAGGACATCGCCCGCGCAGGCCACGAAGTCGTGCGGTCGTTCGGGATCCTGCGCCTGGATACCGTGATGGGTCCCTCGCTGGGGGGCATGGTGGTGCTGGCGTATGCGGCCCTGTTCCCCGGCGCTGCCCGCCACCTGGTCAGCATCTCCGGAACGGCGGCCGCTTCGCCGTTCGCGATCGCACTGCGATCCGTGCAGCGCGATGCGATCACCTCCGATCCTGACTGGCGTAACGGTCAGTACAGCACCGATCGGCCGCCGATCGCCGGCATGCGCTTGGCGCGCAAGCTCGGCACGCTCACCTATCGCTCGGCCGCCGAATGGCAGCAGCGCTTCGATCGCCAGCCCATTCGTGCGGACCTGAAGGACCGCACGCCGTTTACCTCGGAGTTCGCCGTTCAGGGCTACATGGAGGCGCAGGCCAACCGCTTCGTCAACGGCTTCGACGCCAACTGCTACCTGTACCTGTCCCGCGCGATCGACCGCTTCGATCTCGCCGCTCACGGTGAGCCCGAGGCGGTGTTGCGCAGGGCGAGTCTGGAGCGCGCCCTGGTGATCGGGGTCGAATCGGATCTGCTGTTTCCGATCGGCGAGCAGCGCTCGCTCGCCCAGGCGCTCGAGGCCGCGGGGACCGCCACTCGTTTCGCCCCGCTGCCCTGTATCGAGGGCCATGACGCGTTCCTCATCGACATCGAGCGCTTCGGGCGCGAGATAGGCGCGTTCCTCGCAGGCTAGGAAGCTCCCCGCAGCGACAAGACGGGTATGGCGCTCTCGGAATCAACCTCCCCGGAGAGGGACAGCACGACGTGTTCCCGAGCCCGCGGTAAAGGTATAGGGTCTTGCGGAAATCGCCTCGGCGATTTCCGCCAATCAAGATAAGTTCAATCGCACCTTGGTCCGGCCGGAAGGGGGGCATAATCTCCAAAATAAGCAACCCTAAACCGGCCACCGCCCAGAGAACCCACGTGGAACGTCGGCTGCATACCCGGCATCGTGCCCGAACCACCGTCTATATCAGCATCCCCGGCGGCTGCCGCAAGCTCTGCCGGGCGATCAACCTCAGCGCGACCGGCGTTTTCATCGAGACCGACAATCTGGGCCTACGCAAGGGCCAGCAGGTCGTGCTGTCTTTTGCGATCAACCTGGGCTCCATCACCAAGCTGCATCGGCGCACTGCCGTCGTGGCGCACGTCTCGCGCGGTGGCACGGGCCTGATGATGGAGACGTACAACACCGCGCGGGCGTTGTAGATGCGCTCGCAGTGGCATGCGACCGCGACGAGCCGTTTGAGCTCGCCCTCACCGACCGCGGTATGCCGCATGTGGACGGGCGAGGCGTCGCGGCCGCAGTCAAGACTCGCTCGCCGGCCACTGCGGTGATCCTCCTGACGGGTTGGGGCAGCGCCTGACAGCGGACAACGAGGTCCCGCCTGACGTGGGCCGGGCGCTCGACAAGCCCTCGAGGCTGCACGATCTGCGGCTTGCGCTGCGGGAATTGCCCGGCCGGCCCTGAGTAGGACGTTCCGTTCCGGGGCCGCACGGCGCGCAGATCCCGCCGCCGGCATGCGCCGCGTCCAGGTCCGAAAATGGCTGGTTCCGGGGAGGCCTGCGGCGTATGGTCATGCCCATGGAAGGCGGGTTGCCATTTGATCTGTCGGTGCTCGAGCGGGCGCGCCTCAGCCGGGATCCCCGCTTCGACGGCAAGTTCTTCATCGCCGTCACCTCGACCGGCATCTATTGCCGGCCCGTCTGCCCGTCCGCCGCGAGCGCCAAGAGCCGGCACACGCGCTATTTCGCCAGCGCGGCCGCAGCGCACGAGGCGGGCTTTCGCCCCTGCCTGCGCTGCCGGCCGGAAGCCGCGCCCGGGACCCCTGCATGGACCGGCACCTCGGCGGTGGTACGACGTGCGTTGCGGCTGATCCAGGACGGGGCGCTCGATGAGCAGACCGTGAGCGAATTCGCCGCGCGCCTGGGGCTCGGGCCGCGGCACCTAGACCGGCTGTTCACCCGACACGTGGGCGCCTCTCCGCTGGCTATCGCGCAGACCCGGCGGTTGCACTTCGCCAAGCGGCTGATCGACGGGAGCGATCTGCCGATGACCGAGATCGCGCTGGCGGCCGGATTCGGCAGTCTGCGCCGATTCAACGACGCGTTCCACAAGGCCTATGGAGTGCCGCCGCGCGGGCTGCGCAAACAGCGTGGCGAGCAGCCGCCCAGTGTCGCGGCCGGCGAGGTGCGGCTCACCCTCGCCTACCGGCCACCCTACGATTGGAACCACCTGCGCGAATTCCTCGGTCAGCGCGCAATTCCCGGCGTGGAGCACGTCGATGCTCTGAGCTACACACGCCTCATTCTCACGGCCGACGGCCATGCGCAGATCGGCATTCGACCGCTCCTCGAGCGCAATGCGCTCGAGCTTCGCGTACACGGGGCGCCGGCGGGCGGGCTGTTCCAGATCGCCGCGGCCGCCCGCCGTGTGTTCGACCTGTCCGCCGACCCGGAAAAGGTCGCGCAGAGGCTGGGCGCCGACCGACTGCTGCGCCCCCTGGTGCGACGGCGTCCGGGGCTGCGCATTCCGGGGGCATGGGATCCGTTCGAGTGCGCTGTGCGCGCCGTGTTGGGCCAACAGGTCACGGTTGCGGCGGCACGCACCCTGGCGGCGCGAGTGGTGCAGCGGGCCGGCCGGGCTGCGCCAGGCACGCAAGGCCTGACCCACCTCTTCCCCACCCCGCAGGCGCTCGCGGCCGCAAATCTCGATGGCCTCGGCCTCACCGGCGCCCGGATCATCGCGCTGAAAGCTCTGGCCACTGCGGTCGCCGAGGGACGGATCGCGTTCGACCGCCCCGCGGGGGAGGTGATGGAGAGCCTCAAGGGGCTGCCGGGCTTCGGAGATTGGACGGCGCAGTACATCGCGCTGCGCTCGCTCGGGGAGCCGGACGCCTTGCCGGGCGCCGACCTGGTGCTGCGGCGCATGGCGGGCAACGGAAAGGGCCCGTTGTCGACGAAGGAGATGGAACGGCGGGGCGAGCTCTGGCGCCCGTGGCGCAGCTACGCGGTGATGCATTTGTGGTGCGCAGCGGGCGAGCCGCGGGCGCAAAAGATGGCTACGCCGCGGAGCGCCCACGGCGCATCTCGCGCGCAAGACGCAGAGCGGGTTCGGTAGCACAAATCATGACACCATCGGCGATGAAGTACTGGCACGAGATCGACACGCCCGTCGGCAAGCTGCTGCTTGCCGGGGACGGCTTCCGTCTGACGCACGTTTGTTTCCAGTCCGGACCGCATCCGATGCGCCCGGAGGACGATTGGACGGCATCGAGGGAACCGTTTGAGACGGCAATCGCGCAGCTGCGCGAGTACTTCGAAGGCCGGCGCCGCAGATTCGAATTGCCGCTCGCGCCCACCGGCACCGACTTCCAGCGGCGAGTCTGGCGCGCCCTTGCCACCATTCCCTTCGGTGAGACGATCAGCTACGGCGAATTGGCGCATCGCATCGGCAATCCGCGTGGCTCGCGCGCAGTGGGACTCGCGAACGGCGCCAATCCCCTGCCGATCGTCGTGCCCTGCCACCGCGTGATCGGCGCGAACGGCTCGCTCACCGGCTTCGGCGGCGGCCTGCCGATCAAGCGGGCGCTGCTTGCGCTCGAGCACGCACTGCCTGGCGCGGGAGAGGATCCGTCCGGGCAGAGGACGCTCTGGGCAGAGTAGTGCATGTCCGGCACCGGCCCTCGCCTCGCGGGATCGCCCCGGTCATCTGCTCGGAGCAGCCCACGGCGCGGGTCGAGCCCATGCTTTACGATCCGCCGTGGAATACCCATTTAGTTGACTAAGTCAACTAACTGCCGAATACTCATGCCATGGCTGTAATCGAGAACGCCGTGGCCGGCACGCCGAAGCCGGTGGAGACCGCGGAGGCGATCGACACCATCCGTGACTTCAACCGATTCTATACCCGTCAGTTCGGGCTGCTGAATCAGCGATTCCTGGGCAGTCCGTTCACGCTGACCGAGGTCCGCGTGCTCTACGAGCTCGCCCGGCGCACAACCTCGACGGCCACGGAGATTGCCGGTGAGTTGTCGCTCGATCCGGGGTACCTCAGCCGGCTGCTGAGCAAACTCGAGCGGCAGCACCATCTGAATCGCGGTCGGGGCGAGCATGACGCACGCCAGCGACCCCTGAGCCTGACCGAAGGGGGCATACGCTTGTTCAAAAAGCTCGATCAGGCCTCGAGCGAAGCGGTCGCCTCCCTGATCGAGGGACTCTCACCCGCCCAAGTCAGCGAGCTGCTTGCCGCCATGAGCACCGTGCGGCGGCGGCTGAGTCCCGTGACAGCACAGGCGGATTATCACCTGCGTGCGCTGCGGGTCGGGGACATCGGCTGGATCATCCACCGCCAGGGAGTGCTGTATGCCGAGGAGTATGGCTGGGATGCGACATACGAGGCACTGGTGGCCGAGATCCTCGCCCACTTCGTCCGGCATTTCGACCCGAACACCGAGAACGCTTGGGTGGCGGAGCAGGGCGGCGCCGTTGTCGGGTCCATCTTCCTGGTGAGAGAGTCCGGGCGCATCGCCAAGCTGCGCCTTCTCTACGTCGAGCCGAGCGCGCGTGGACTCGGCATCGGCCGGCGACTGGTGCGGGAGTGCATCGCGAGCGCGCGTGAGAAAGGATACGAGACGCTCACGCTATGGACCAACGACGTGCTGGCCTCGGCGCGGCACATTTATCAGGCCGAGGGTTTCCGCCTGGTCAAAGAGGAGCGGCACCACTCCTTCGGCCGGGACCTACTGGGCCAGAACTGGGAGCTGAGGCTCTAGCGCCCGCTGCGGCCCTGGAGCGTCGCCGGGATCCCGGAGCCCTTCGCCGCGGGCTCACCGTCGGCGTCCGACGGGCACCACCCTTTGCACGGGCCGGACGGAGGCAATCGCCTCCGCCGTCTTCGATGTAACGCCGTTGCGGCGCTGACGGCAGCATGTCGCGCGGCCTCGGGTGCCGCTGGGGACGGCATCAGCCATCATGCGCCGCCGGAATGTCCTCCGAGACAAATGACCGCTGGAAAGACGGAAGGGCCGCGCACTGCCCAATCGGGGCCTCAGCTCTCCCAGTAGTCCTTGCGCGAGTACAGCTTCGCGTAGAAATCGAGGAAAGCGCGTACCTTGGAAGCGACCGTCTTCTTGGGCGGATACACGCCCCAGACGGCCGGCACGGCGCGCGTGGGCCGTGCCTCCCAGTCCGGCAAAAGCCGCACGAGCTTCCTCTCGCGAAGCGCACGACCGACTGCCCAGGTAGGCAGCAACGCTATCCCCCGACCGGCAATCGTCATCTCCTGCATCGCATCCGTATCGTTGATGCGCACCCGCCCGCTCAGTTGCACCGTGACCTTCTCGGACCGATCAGGGTGCGATGCGTTGACGAGAAGCCACTTGTCGTCGGTCTTCAAGGCGAACCTGATCGCCGCGTGCCCGGCCAGATCGGCGGGCGAGCCCGGCATGCCGTTCTCGGCCACATAGTCCGGACTTGCGCACACGATCCTGCGATGCTCGGCGAGCTGGCGCGCCATGAGCTGTGAATCCGGGAGCGCGCCTATCCTCACGGCGAGGTCAATCCGCGAATCAATGATGTTGAGGACCTCGTCGGTGACCACCGCATCGACATCAATCTTGGGATATTCATCCAGGAACGCAGGCAGGTGTGGTATGACATGCCGGCGCCCGAAGGACGTCGGCATCGTCACGCGCAGCACGCCCTGGGGAGACTTGTTGAGCGCCGAGGCGACCGCGCAGGCCTCATCGAGATCCCTGATGACGACGAGGGCGTGCTCTCGAAACACACGCCCCCCTTCCGTCAGGACGAGTCCGCGCGTCGAGCGGTTGAAAAGCGCGATTCCAAGGGCGCGTTCCAGCTCGTCGATGTAGCGCGATACCGTGGAGGTTTTGACCTCGATTTTCTCGGCGGCCTTGCTGAAGCTGCCAAGATCGGCGGCATCAAGAAAGGCGCGGATCGCGGAAAAGTAGTCCACCGTCTGCTCGTCGCACCACCTGAGCGTCGTCTCGGCCGGCGGCGCGCATCCTCGCCGCCGGTCCGATAATGATTGGGCGCGAGGACTTTATCATGGCCGCCATGCCGCGTAGACGGCCTTGCGCGGCCCTCCGGATTCACGGTGTGTCGGGCATCGCCTCGACGAAGTCGAGTCTCCGGCCAAGCACCTCCACACGGCCGACGTCGCCCGGCGGGCGCGTACTGTTAGCGCCACGCCGTCACTCATTGCGCCTACCGCGCGAACCGGATGTCCAGCGATCGCAGATAGGTATGCAATCCCGCGTCCTGGAACGGGATCAGATAGCCATTTGCACCGGACTCATTGCAGTGGGCATGCCAGTGCCCCGGAGGCGTGACGAACGCCATGCCGGGTGACCAGTCGACGCGCTCCGGATTGACGATGTTTCCCTTCCCGTCGAGCTCGGTACCGACCAGTGTGTAGCAGCCCGGCTTGCATTCGGAGATGAAGTCGAGCGCGATCGATTGATGACGGTGCGGCTTCTGCATGGAGTGCGGCTTGATGAGGCCGAACATGGCCCACATCGAGTGGGTCACCGTACGAGTCTGCGGGAAATTCGTGTTGCCGAACAGGATGCTGACCCGGTTCCGCCCGGCGGCGCCCGGAGCGCTCGCAACCTTCAGGAGCTCATTCCGCGCCCGCTCGGCCGGATACAGGGTAGGCGAGAAACGCGGCTTGCCGAGCGTTACACCGAGGTAGCTCAGCAGGGGCTCGTCGTTGACGTTATAGAGGCGCGCCGTCTCATCAGCGGTGAGGACGGCTTCGGCGCCGCCGGGAAGCGCGAAAAAATCGCCCTTAGCGAACGGGAGCATGGTCTCGCCCTGTTGAACGGTGCCCGAGCCGTCGAAGGCATAGAACACCTGGGAGGTCGCGTTGGGGCGCAACGTGACGTACTCTCCACGGACGATGCGCACGAAGCTTGCGAGCAGTCCCGGACCCGTGGCGGGCCCCTGGCAGCGCAGCTCCGCAGACAGATCCAGGGGCACGACGCGCGTCGCGCCGCTGTCGTAAAGGGACGCGAGGAACGACCGATAGGGAACCCTCGTGATCAGCTTGGCGCCGATCGGGTTGGCCGAGGAAGTGTATTCGAAATATTCCGCTTCGCGCGTCACGTCCTCGCACGCGAGTCGAGCGCCGACGGCAAGTGTGTCCAGCATGGCAGTCTCCAATACAGGGCGCCCGTTCGGGGCGACTTACGCCGATCAGCGCCGAAATCGGTGCGGCAGCCACCAGCATCGAGGTCAATATAGGATCGGTCGATGGATCCTGGAACGACACCGCGCGCAATTGAGCTTTGCGAAACCGGGGTGGCGCCGGGGCTGGAAGGCCGGGACGGTGTGTCGTGCGCGTGGTCGCCGCGAGACCGATTCTCTCAGGCTGGCGGCGAATCGCGGCCTGCAGAAGTACCCGGCGGACAATTCAGCTTTGCGAGCCGGGGAATCGCTTTCGGTGCGAATCTGCGCTCCAATATCCACGCATCGAGTCTTCGTGACTCGGCCCGTGCTCAGGGCGGCACACAGAGAGCGTCGTGGTCTGCAAGGGGCAGCGCGCCCGGATGAGCGCCGAAACAATTCACGAGGGCGGCGCGCCGCCGCGCCCATTCTGGCCGGATTCATGTTGAACGACGATCCTGTACCCTCTTTTGACTCCTCCTTTCCTGATGAGTCGCCAGGGTCGCTCGCGCGCGGCCGTGTCCAGGGCGCAGATGCAGCCTGCGGAGCCGGGCTCAGGATATGGATCTGCAGGATCTGCGGCTGGATCTACGAGGAGGCGCTGGGACTTCCGGAGGCAGGCATTCCACCGGGCACCGGCTTCGAGGACATTCCTGACAGCTGGCGCTGCCCCTTGTGCGGCGTGGGCAAGGAAGACTTCGAGCTCACCGGATCGATGACGCGCCCGACGACCAGGCGCGAACCGCGCTCCTGTTGCGGCGCCGCGCAGGAGCGCGCCGGACCCTTGCACCGGGCCCGGCACACCCGGATCAGCCCGAGAGAGGCGGCCCGCCCGCTTTCTTCAATTGCCGATCGGCCTTCGGCACGTCCACCTGCTCGAGGCGTTGCCACCTCATGAGCGTCGCTTTCAGCTCCCGCGACAGGATCGAGTAGCCGCGCACCGCGTCCGGACTGGGGGCGGCATCGGCGCCGTCGACCGCCCGCTCGAGGCGCACCAGAGCCTGGGACAGCATCGCTAGACTCTGCAGATTGCGCGAAGGCGGGCTTCCGAAGCCCCGGTGATGCGCCGGAAACGGCCGCTCCCCGGAGAGGTGCCGCGCCCGCGCATACAGTGCAGCGAGCGCACCGCGCTCCGCGCCTGCGTGCTTCATCCGGGTATCGAGGGCATCGAGCAGCTTCACGGCTGCGGACTCGGCCTGCGAGGCCTGGAACTCTGCACGCTCGACTTTGCGCGCCAGATGGAACTGACTCATCAGGGCGGCTTGCGACACTTTGACGCGCGGGTCCGGCTTCACGGTGAGCGGCTGGCGATAAGCTTTTCCGTCCACGTTCAGTTCGACCGTGTAAAGGCCCGGCGGCGCCCACACGCCGGGCTGCTCGGGCCCCTTGGCGCCCGCAGCGGCGGGCTTGGCATAGTGCAGATCCCACACCAGCCGGTGCATGCCCGGCGCGGCCGACGGGATCATTGGCGGCGGCACCCACTCCGGCGCGTAGTTGAGCGTGGCCGGATTGGGCGGCGGCACGTATTCGGCGCTGCTGTAGCGGCGCACGACGTTGTTGCGCGCATTCAGGATGCTCACCGTGACGGACCCCTTCACGTCCCGAGGCAGCACATAGTCGATGTAGGCGCCATTTGGCGGATTGGCCGCCGTCGGCTCGGATTTCGGGAACGGCGTGCCGGTGAAGCCGGCGGGCCGCAGGCGGATCGCGGGCTCGGGCTTGAACAGCGTGACGGCGCCGGGGTGGACCGCGCTCATCTGCCGCAGCGCGGTGATGTCGTCCATGATCCAGACGCTGCGCCCGTGCGTGGCGAGCACCAGATCGTTGTCGCGGATCTTGATGTCGCGCACGGACGAGACGGGCAGGTTCTGCTGCAGCGACTGCCAGTGCGCCCCGTCGTCGAACGACACGAACACCCCGTACTCGGTGCCCGCGTAAAGCAAGCCGGGCTTGACCGGGTCTTCCCGCACCACGTTGACGAAGTCGTGGCGCGGGATGCCGTTGGTGATGAGAGTCCAGGTCTTGCCGTCATTGCGCGTCACGTAGATGTACGGCGTCTCGTCATCCAGGCGGTGCCGATCGATGGCCAGATAGGCCGTGCCGCGATGGAAATGCGACAGCTCGATGCATGCCACCTTCGACCAGGGGGTCAGCGCCTTGGGTGTGACGTTCACCCAGTGCGCCCCGCCGTCTTCCGTGCGCCACACCAGTCCGTCGTCCGTGCCCACCCAGATCGCCTTGTTGGTGAATGGCGAGGGCGCAATCGAATAGATCACCCCGCGGCGCGGGCCGACATCGATGGTGTCGGCCGCGGTCACCGGACCGAGATTCGGCGGCACGCCGGGGTTCTTGCGGCTCAAGTCCGGACTGATCCGACGCCAGTGCAGCCCGCCGTCGTCGGTGCTGAACAGATACTGATCGGCGAAATACAGGGTCTTGTGATCGTACGGCGAGAACACCAGCGGCAGCGTCCAGGCGGTGCGGTAGTGGGCATCCGGATAGGCCAGCGTCGGATCGACGTCACGCACCTGGCCGGTGCGCACGTTGAGCTTCAAGACGGTGGTAGTGTTGCCCGTGCCGTCGCCGTAGATGATGTTGGGGTTCTTGGGATCGGGAACGACGTAGCCGTTCTCCCCGCCGGGAGTGATCTCGCGGAACTGCTCCATCGTGATGCCGTCGGAGCCGATGGTGCGGCTCGGCAGCGCAAAGGCCCCCGAGTCCTGCTGCGTGCCGTACACCCGGAACGGGAAGCGGTTGTCGGTGCTGATGTGATAGACCTGCGCGGTCGGCTGGTTGTACCACGTGCTCCAGGTCTTGCCGCCGTCGAGAGTGACCTGCACGCCCTGGTCGCTGCCGAGGATCATGCGGTCGGTGTCGGTCGGATCGATCCACAGCTGGTGGAAGTCATCGCCGGTCGGATCGCCTTTGAGCGCGATGAAGTGCTTGCCGCCGTCATCCGACCTCAGCACGACGGTATTCATCACGTAGACCCGGTTGGCATTGCTCGGGTCGACGGTGAGCGCGCAGAAGTACCAGCAGCGGCGGACGATCCGCCAGTCCCGCGAGACGTGCCGCCAGTGAACGCCTCCATCGTCCGAGCGGTACAGCCCGCCGGTCTTCCAGGTGCCGGCGACGAGCGCATAGACTCGATCCGGTCGTGTCGGTGCGACCGCGATCCCGATGCGCCCCGGATGGGCGGGAAAGCCGTTGCCGACGATGTGTGTCCAATGGTTGCCACCGTCGTGGGACACATACAGTCCGCTGCCCGGACCGTCGGAGGGCGGGTAGACGCTCCAGGGCGGACGGCGTGTCTGCCACATCGCGGCGTAGATCGTCTCCGGATCGCCGGGCTTGAACGCCAGATCCGCCGCTCCGGTGTCGGGGTTGAGATAAAGAACCTTGCTCCAGTGCCGTCCGCCGTCGAGCGTGCGGAACACGCCTCGCTCTGCGTTGGGACCGTAGGGATGGCCCAGCGCGGCGACGAACACCCGCTCGGGGCTCTGCGGATCGACGATGATGCTCGCGATCTGGCGGGTATCGGTGAGGCCGATATGGGTCCAATGGGCGCCGCCGTCGGTCGACTTGTACATCCCGTCGCCCTGGGCGATGTCCGAGCGCATATCGGCCTCGCCGGTGCCGACGTAGATCGTGCCCGGCCGCGAGGGCGCGATGGCGATCGCGCCGATCGAGCCCACCGGCTCGTGATTGAAGATCGGCCGCCATGTGCGGCCGGCGTCCCCGGTCTCCCACACGCCACCGTCGACGGCGCCGAAGTAGAAATGACGGCTGTCGCCGGGAATGCCCGTCACCGCGAGGGCGCGCCCGCCGCGAAACGGACCGATCAGCCGCCATCGCAGCGCCTGGTAGTCGGCGGGACTCACCGCGGAATGCGCGATCGAGGCGCCGGGCGCGGCCGCGCGAGAGACGGCCGGAGAAGAATCGGCCTGAGTCATCAAGACAGTGGCCGTTCCGAGGACGAGCAATGCAGCAGCAGCGTATCGCACCGGTAGCCTCCCACGAGGTACGGACGGGTTCAGGAGCGCCGCGCGGGGACGATCGAGCCGCAGCCGGCCCCCCGCGACAAACGGGTAAATCTACCGGGTGGCCGGACTTTTTTCTCGTCCCGCGCCAGTCCCGCACGGCAAGCCGAGCCCCTGCCGCGGTGAGTCGTTGCCCGGCAGGGGTGTATCGCGCCGGCCGCCTCCGGCGGCTGGGCCCGAGCCCTCGCATCCTGCTCGGGCGCTCGCCGCGCTCGCGCCCGATGCCGGCGGCCAAGGATATCCATGCCGGCTATACTGCGGGAAATCCCCAGGAATGCCTATGCCGATCGAGACTTTGATGACCCATCGCGGCGGCTGCCACTGCGGCCGCGTGCGCTTCGAAGTCCTCGCCCCGGCGCGGATCCGTGCGACGGAATGCAATTGCTCGATCTGCAGCAAAGGAGGCCTGCTGCACCTGCTCGTGCGGGCCGAGCACTTCAAGCTGCTTTCGGGCCAGGAAGCGCTGACGACCTACACCTTCAACACCGGCACCGCGAAGCACCTGTTCTGCTCGGTGTGCGGCATCAAGTCGTTTTACGTGCCGCGGTCCCACCCGGACGGCTACAGCGTCAACGTACGCTGCCTGGACCCGGGCACGATCGAGGCGGTGACGGCCACACCGTTCAACGGGCAGGAGTGGGAGAAGGGCTACCCCGAGGGACGGGGCCAATTCGATCGCTGAGCCGGCGGACGTCATCCGCACGAATCGAGCAGATCACGTCGGCCGCAGCGCAAGCCCAGTCGCGATGCGTCCACGGGCTTCAGCGCATCGACGTCAGTCACCGCACCGGCGTGAACGAGAATTTCTGCCCGGCCACTGCGGCCTGATACATCAGGCCGCCCTTGGCGATCGTGAAGACGGCCACCCCGCTCTGGTAGTGGCCGGTCGCTATTGCATGCGATTCGGTGCCGCTCGCCCCCGCCTCCGTGCCCGCGGTTCCCGCGCTCGCGGAGGCCGAGGCCGTAAGCGCCACGGCATTGACGTCCGCGCTCAACGAGAATTTGCCGGACTCGAAGCGCTTGAGCGCAGCCTGATCCTGAAAGAACACCATCTCGCTGTAGGCCTGACCGCCGAACTGAAAGCCGAAACTGACCTGGGTCATCGAAGTATTGCCGATGTAGCGGCCCTGGCGGAAGACCCGGCCCTCGCCATGGGCCGCGCCGACGACGAATCCGCCTTTACCGATCGTCGGGAAGACGGCATAGCCGTAGCTGATCTTGAAAAACTCCGCGGCCGGGCCCGCATGTCTGAACAAGGCGATCGTGTCGGTGTAACGATCGGCGAGCGCGACCGGGGCGACCAGTACCAGTCCGAGGCACGCGAGGCTTCGCCAGTTGACTGCCTTCATGGAACGGACCTCCAGTGAAAGAAGGCGCCATTATCGCGCAACCGGGACCGGCCCGCTTGGCGGCGCCGGGCGGCCTCAGGTTCCAGCTTGGGCACAGCCTCCATCCGGCTCGCCCCCCGCTGGCGGCTGCACGGCGCAGCCGCCATGAGGTCCGATGCGCCGCACGCTGCTAGACTGCCGCCATTACCACGCTCCATCAGAGGTAGAGACACCGATGAAACTCGCCGTGGTCACCGGCGCGGCGCAGGGCCTCGGCCTGTGCACGAGCGCCCTTCTTGCGAGGCGCGGATTTCGATTGCTGCTGCTCGATCGGCAGGATCCGGGAACGGTGCTGGCGAAGCTTCGCGCCGAAGGCGCGACGGCGGACGCCCTCTGCGGCGATGTTGCCTCGGAGGCGTTCGCGGCGGAGGTCGCCTCCTGGGTCGAAGCCAACGACGGTCCGGCCGAAGCCCTCGTGAACAACGCCGGCGTCAGTCTGATTCGTCCGGCCGAACAGACGACCGCGGCCGATTGGCGGCGCGTGCTCGACGTGAACCTGCTCGGCCCGTTTTTGCTGTCGAAGGCGCTTGGGCTGCAGATGCTCGGGTGCCGCCGCGGCAGCATCGTCAATGTCGCCTCGATTGCGGGGCTTGCCGGCATTGGCCAGCGCAGCGCCTACAACGCCTCCAAACATGGCTTGATCGGACTCACCCGGACGCTCGCGGCGGAATGGGGTGGTCGCGGGGTGCGGGTCAACGCCGTCTGCCCCGGCTGGATCAAGACCGAGATGGATGTGAGCGACCAGGGCAGCGGCGCGTACTCCGACGTCGACATCATCAATCGGGTTCCCATGGGCCGCTTTGCCCGTCCGCAGGACGTGGCGGAGGCGATCGCGTTCCTCGCCGACAGCGAGCGCAGCGCGTTCGTGAACGGCGTCAGCCTGCCGGTCGATGGCGGGTGGATTGCGGACGCGAGCTGGGAAAGCTTGCGATTGAAGACCCGCGACTGAAGCGAGGCATTTCTGGCCTCGAGGGCGCCCGCACCGCTTCGCGCGGAGCGGCTTCGGGCGGCACTGTCAGGTGTTTATGGTTGCACGCGGCCGCCCTGGCGGGCGACGTCACCGCCCCCGCGGGCCGCAGGCCGCGGGCCCTCCCCGCGGCCTTCACGACCGGACGATCAATGGAATGCGCCGTTTACGACCTCGAGGATGACACCGGTGGCGACAGCCGCCAACACCGCTCTGTTGGCGACACGGACCCAGCAGTACCCGGGCGGCGGGGGTGCCAGATGGTAGATGAGCGCATCGGGAACGATGTACTGCGGCGCCCGGTACGCGATGGGCAGGCGCTGCCCTCGAGCCCAGATGCGGTAGTAGTAGCCCGGCGGTGGCCGGTATCGATCCGCATCGAACCGCTCCCGGCCGCGGTGCTCTCCACGGTCATCGTCACGACGCCAGCGCCGGCGCTCCTCGTGATGCCAGCCATGGTCGCGACGGCCGTGATCCTCGTGCCGCCATTCGTGATGATCGCCTTCGCGCCCATGGCCGGCCCAGGAGGGCGGGTCGGCGAGCGCCAGCGGGCCCGCAAGCAGCGAGAAAGTCAGGGCCGCGATGATGGTGCGTTTCATGAGGTTCCTCCCCTCGTGCGGCATCGAGCCGCAGGGTGAAGTTTCTCCCGAGCCGGCTGACTGGCGGCTGAACGGCTCTTCGACCGGGTTCCTGCGCCGCGGATTCTTTGCGGTACTTCACATCCGTGCCGCCCGCGGATCCGCCAAGGCCGCCGATTCGCGGCGGGGGCCTGCGGTTGCGGCACAGCCGTGATGCCACTGGCGGGAGGATCCGCCCCGAGGCAGCGGTTTCCCGCCGGACCGTGCCCGGGGGACGATTCGAATCTAGCGGCCGACCGATCGGGGGGACTGATCGCGCTTCTGCCAGACATAGATCGGCAGCCCGGCCAGCATCACCAGCGTTCCCCAGTAGAGCGAATCCCTGCCGGTGCCCGCAGCGGCCCAGAGCGCGAACAGAAAGGCGAGGGATGCCAGCAGCACGCTGTGGGCGTGCCGTTTCTCGCCGCGGCTGAGCAGCACTTCCGCCAGGGAGCACAACATGTAAGGCACCAGCGTGAAGAACGTCGCGATCAGGATAATGACATTGAACATACCCACCAGTCCGTGGCTGTAGTTCATCAGGATCAGGAGCGTGGCGATGAGGCTCGAGAACACCAGACCCAAGGCCGGCGTGCCGCGGGAGAGTTCCCGGGCGAAGACCCGCGGAAACAGATTATCCGCCGCCACCGCCCGGGGGAACTGCCCCGCCATCAGGATCCAGCCGTTGAGCGCACCGAAGCAGGAGATGACGGCGGCGAGCGCGATGAGATTGCCCGCCCAGCCGCCCCAAAGGATTCTCGCCGCTTCGGCGAACGGCGCATTGGAATGCGCCAGCGAGGCGGCCGGAGTCACGCCCATCACTGCCATGGTGCACAGGATATAGAAAGCGGCCGCGATGCCGGTGCCGAGCAGGGTCGCACGGGGAATGGTCTTCTGCGGGTCCTTCACGCGGTCGGCCGGGACCGTCGCGCACTCGAGGCCCACGAATGCCCACATGGTGAGCGCCGCGCTCGAATTGAGCGCCGACAGCGGCGGGCGCCCGCCGTGGCCCGAGGCGAGCATGTGCGGGTTGAAGTAGAAGATCCCGAACAGCCCGAGCGCCAGGAGCGGGGAGAGCTTAAGGATCACCGTGACGAGCTGCACCCGCCCGGCCGCGCGCACGCCCCAGACGTTGACTCCGGTCAGCAGCCAGCTGGCCCCGAGCGCGGCGCCCGCCCCGGCAAGCGGACGGGCACCGAGCGCCGGCACGAGAGCTGTCAGGTAGCTCGCAAACGCCACGGCGATGGCCGCGATCGATGCCGCGATGCTGATCCAATACATCCAGGCGATGAGAAAGCCCGCGAAATCGCCGAAGGCCTCCCGCGGGTAGGCATAGGGCCCTCCCGCCCGGGGCGCGCGCCGCGACAGACTGCTGAACACCCAGGCCAGCACCAGCGCGCCGGCGGCGCTGAACAGCCAGCCCCACAGGCTGTAGATACCGTACAACGCGAGCGAAGCGGGCAGCAGGAACACCCCGGAGCCGACCATGTTACCGATCACCATCGAGGTGGTGGTGGCGAGGCCGAGACTGCGACGGGGTTCTGCACCGGTTTGCATGAGCGGCTTCTTCTGGTCCCGGCGGTTTCGGAGCGCGTACACTACCTGATATCCTCGCCGATGAGTACGGTGCAGACGCGGAGCTCCCATGCCCGAACCGCCGGACGGCGTGCGCATTGCCGTGACGAGACAGGTCAGTCCGGCCATGGAACGCTGCGAGCTGACTCACCTGCAGCGCGCACCCATCGACATCGGCCGGGCGAGGAAACAGCACCATGCCTACGAGCAGGCGCTGCGCGCGCTCGGCTGCCGCGTCGAAACCCTTCCCGAGGAGCCGGAGCTTCCTGACTCCGTGTTCGTTGAAGACACCGCCATCGTTCTTGATGAGTTCGCAGTCATCACCCGGCCCGGCGCCGAATCGCGCCGAGCGGAGACATCATCCGTCGCCGGCGTGCTCGCAAGGTACCGAAAGCTCGTCCGCATCGAACCCCCCGGAACGCTGGACGGCGGTGATGTGTTGCGCGTGGATCGAACGCTGTACATCGGGGTCTCGAGCCGCAGCAATCGCGGGGCCCTCGAGCAGCTGAGCGCCCTGCTCCCGCCCCTGGGCTACCGTGTGCAGCCCGTGGCGGTACACGGCTGCCTGCACCTGAAGAGCGCGGTCACGCGCATCTCCGACGATACGCTGCTGATCAATCCGCAGTGGGCAGACCGCAAGAGCTTCGCCGGCGTGCATTTCATCGAGGTGGATGCAGCCGAGCCCTTCGGCGCCAATGCCGTCATGATCGGAAACTGCGCGATCTACCCGGCTTCCCATCCCCGGACCGCGGAGCGTCTGCGACGGTACGGGATCCGTGTGCACACTCTCGACATGTCGGAAACGGAAAAGGCGGAAGGCGGAGTCACCTGCTGCAGCCTGTTGTTTTCCGAGTAGGCGGAAACGGAGGCGCCGGCGGCCGCGACGGTCCAATGCTGCGGGCCATGGCCACGACGCTCTGGATCGGCACCCGCAAAGGTGCCTTCACGCTGCGGCCGGACACCCGTGGGCGAAGCTGGACGCTCTGCGGGCCGCGGTTCCTGGGGCACATCGTTCATCACATCATCCAGGACCCGCGCGAGCCCCGGGTTCTGCTGATGGCCGCCAAGGCCGGACATCCTGGCCCGACGGTGTTCCGCTCGACCGATCGTGGCCGAGCCTGGCGGGAAGCCTCCCAGCCGCCCGCCTTTCGCAAGGCGGGCGACGGCGAGGAAGCGCGCCCCGTGGAGCGGGTGTTCTGGCTGACGCCCGGCCACGCGCCGGTGTTGATCGATGTCCGCGAGCGGCGCGAGTTCGAGGCCCGGCATCTCGAGGGGGCGCGCGACATCCCGCTGGGGGAGCCCGAGCGCAGGCTGGCGGAGCTCACCGGCGAGCGCCCCGCGATTTTCGTGTGCCGCAGCGGCGGGCGGAGCCTCGCCGCCTGCGCAATCGCGCTTCGCGCAGGGGTCGACTGCGCGGCGCATCTCGAGGGCGGCCTGCTCGCCTGGGCGGCCGAGGTGGATCCTGGCTTTGAGGTCGCCCCGGCCTGACAACCGCCGCTCAGCCGCAGCCGCTCAGTCGAGGCTGAACAGGCTCGCCAGGTCGTAGCGGGAATAGGCTCGGAAGGCAATCAGCGTTTCGGTGCGCGTCACGCCCTCGATGCCGCGGACACGCTGCGTCACCAGATCCGCGAGTGCCTCGTTTTCCTTCACGCGCACGATGGCGACCAGATCGAAATTTCCGGCCACCGAGTAAACCTCGGTTATGCCGCGCATTTCGCCGAGGGTCTCGGCGACCGAGGCGGTGCGTGACGGCTCGACATTGATCATGATTATGGCAGTAACCAAAGCTCGATCGGATGCTGCGATCCGCCTCCCGGATTTTGACGGCTCACTGCGCGCGATCATGCGCACTCCATGACACCGCCGGACAGCTGCGATTGTACCGGGCGACGGCGATGCGGGGCAACTGGCCGGTGATTTCCGCAAAGACAGGCGCCCGCCCGCCTCGCGCGGCATGCACCGCGGGACGTTTCGCATGACACCACCTCCGGGTTGCTGTTAGGATTGAGTCACATTCATCGCCAACACGGAACCTCATCCGTCATGTCAGAAAAGCCGCGTACGATCTCCAGACGAAATATGTTGGGTTCAGCGCTGGCGCTGGCCGGAGTCCCGGCCGCGCTCGCCGCGCAGCCCGGCCCGGGCGGGGCCTCGCTCTGGGGGTTCTACGACTCGATGCTCAAGCGAGCCAAGTACATCGACCTCACTCACGCGCTCGCGCCCGGATGCCCGCTTGGCGAGGGTTTCAAGGATTTCACCGTGGGCGCGGCGGTGGCCGGCGTGAGCGTTCCCGGACTCGTGCGCAAGGGCGAGCCGTTCACCTACTCGACCGTGGGCGCGGCGATCACCGCCTACGATCTGCCGATGGACCACATCGGTACGCAGTACGGGCCTCCGGCGCACATGAATGAGCACGGGGCGACGATCAGTGACATCCCGCCCACCGTGTCGCTGCGCCCTCTGGTGGTGATCGATTGTGCGGCGCAGGTGCGGGCCGATCCGGGGTATCAAGCCAAGGTGAGCGACGTGCAGTCCTGGGAGCGCCGTCACGGGCGGATCCCAACCGGCTCGGTGGTGATGTTCCGCTCCGACTGGTACAAGATGTGGCATGATCACCCGCGCCGCTTCACGCGCCAGCCCTTCCCCGGGGTGGAGCTGGCGACCCTGAAATTCCTACATCTGAAGCGGCACATCCTGATGCACGGACACGAGCCGCTGGACACCGACAATACGGCGCCGAGATTTCTCGCTGAGACCTGGCTGCTCGAGCACAACTTCGCGCAGGCCGAAGGCGTCGCCAATCTCGACCAGGTTCCCGAAAGCGGCGCGCTCATCACCATTGGCTTCGCGAAATTCGCCGGCGGCACCGGCGGGTTTGCCCGCTACATCGCCATCGCTCCGCCACAGTGGCCGCACGGCGTAACCCTCGCCGAGGAGCCGGGCGCGCCACTGCCGACCCACCGCCACCGCCTCCGGCGCGGACCGGATGGGGTGCTGAGCTGAGCAGCGACCGGCCCCGGTCAGCGCGCACGCAGCCGCCCGAGCACCTGAGCGAGCCTGTCGATTTCCGCATGTGTGTTGTAGTGCGCAAGCGAAACGCGCACGGCCCCCGTATCGGCCGGCAATCCCAGGCGCCGCATCAGCCGCGGGGCGTACATGTGCCCGTCGCGGATACCGATATCGGCCGCCGCTGCCGCCGCGGCCACCTGCGCCGGGGAGCGGCCCGGAAGGTTGAAGCACACGGTGGGGACACGCTCGTGAGCCCGCGCGGGATCCGCGATCCCATAGACCTGCGCGCCCAGCGCCTTCAGCCGCTCGAGCAGTGCCGCTGACAGGGTGCGCTCATAGGCCTCGATACCGAGCATCGCCTCGCGGCAATCCCCGCGCAGAGTCTCCGGATCGATATCGCCATCCCGTCCGCCGAGCCGGCGACCGAGTGCGGCGAGATATTCGACGGCGGCGGCCATGCCGGCCACGTTCTCGTAGATGAACGTGCCGGCTTCCAGTTTTCCCGGCGGCTCGTCCGGAATGAACTCCTCACGGAACGTCGGCAGCGCGCGCAGAGCCGCATACCGCCCCCATAGAAAACCCATGTGCGGCGAGAAGATCTTGTAGCCGGAACAGACGAGGTAATCGCATCCGAGCGTCTGCACGTCGATCGGACCATGCGGCCCATAGTGAACGGCGTCGACAAACAGCTCACCGCCCGCCGCATGCGTCAGGTCGGCGGCGCTGCGGACGTCGACGATGCTGCCGATGGCATTCGAAGCAAGCGTGCATGCGACCAGGCGGGTACGCGCTCCGAGCAGCGGACGCAAATCGTCCGGATACAGCCGGCCGTCCTCCCGCGCACGCCACCAGCGTATGACGGCCCCCGTGCGCTGAAGTGCCAGCCAGGTCGCCACGTTTGCCTCGTGGTCGAGGTCGGTCACGATGATTTCCTCACGCTCGCCGAGCATCTGCCCGACCGCCAGGCTCACCTGGCGGATGAACGAAGTGGCATTCATGCCGAAGGCGATCTCTTCGCCGCGCCGGGCATTGACCAGGGCCGCAACGCTCTCACGGGCGCGCGCGATCGTCTGGTCCACGGCCATGCTTTGCCGGTAGCGGCCGCCGCGCTGCACATTGTGCTCGAGCAGATGGCGGTTCACCGCATCGATGGCCCGCTGCGGCACCTGCGCGCCGGCAGCATTGTCGAAGAACACGAACTTGCCCGCGCGGTGCAGCGCGGGAAATTGTGCGCGCAACGCGTCGACGGGAAAAGCGCGTCGGTCACTTGGATGAGTTGTCATGCTTAAGCTCTTCTCGGCCGATTCGACGCCGCGGGCCGTGGGCGCTCCGGCCGCTCAGTCTTCGGGAGCGAATCGGTCTCGATGGCCCGCGAGAGCCGACACGAACCGGTCCATGTCCTCGTCGGTGTTGTAAAAATGACACGTCGCCCGAATGTTGTTGTCCCGGAAGGAGGTGACGATGTTCTGCTGCATGAGCTGTGCGAACAGAGCCGGCGCATCGCGCGAAGGCACGGCCACCATCGGGCCGCGTCGCCCATCCTCGAGCGGCGTCGCCGCCGGCCACCCGATCTCGCGCAACCGATCCATGCAGCGGCGCGTCAGCGCCCGCACGCGCGCCTCGATCTGGACAGGATCCGCCTCCACGATGATCTTCAGACCCGCCTCGGCCGCGTAGCAGTTCACGACCGGTGGTGTGCCCGCCTCGAAGCGACGGGCACTCGCCGACGGTCGGTTGGCGGTAATATCCATGGCGGCAATGTCCTGCTGGGCAAACCAGCCGGAATTGCCCGGCACCAGTGCCTCGATCAGCGGTTTACGCACGTAAAGAAAGCCGATGCCTGCCGTACCGAGCAGATACTTGAGCATGCCGCCGACCATGAAGTCGACGTCGAGGGTGCGCGCATCCACCGCAAGCGCACCGACCGCCTGATAGGTATCGAGCAGAACCCGCGCGCCCTTGGCGTGTGCCAGACGGACGATGCCAGGAATGTCGAGGCGAGCGCCATTGCGAAAGCATACGTGCGTCACCGCGACCAGACCGGTGCGCTCGTCGATCAGGCGCTCGAAGTGCTCGAGGGGGATATAGCCATCGGCGGCGCGGGGCACGTGCACCACGCGCGCCCCGCGGCGCTCCTGCGCATGCCAGATCTGGGCGCTGGTCGGAAACTCGAAGTCGCTGACCACGATCTTGTCACGCGCCCCGGTATAGTCGAAGGCACTGGCCAGGGCATTGATGCCCGCCGAAGCCGATGCGGTCACCGCGATCTCCTCGGCCGTCACCCCGAGCACCTGAGCCATCAGCGCGCGCACCGACTCGTTTTTGGTGATCCACACGTCCCAGTTCGCTCCGACCGCGAGACGATCGTCCATGTAGGCAATGATCGCATCGCGCACGCTTTCCGCGAGCGCGCAGTATGAGCCGCTGTTCAGGTAGATCTTGTGCTCGAGCACCGGGAATCTGCGGCGCAGCACCGCAAAGTCAGTTCTCATTCTTTGCCTCGTCGGACTATCCGTTCATGTCGAGTGGGTCGCGTGGCGGCTGCTCAGGCCTGCGCCTGCGCAGCGGAGCATGCCGCGCGAGCGCGCCATACGAAATACGCGATCGAGATGAAGATCACCCAAGGCACGCCGTATACCCAAGACAGATCGAGCGCCGGCATGAACGCCATGGTGACGAGGATCGCGCCGAGCATGGTGAGCCCCGCATACTGCATCCAGGGAAACAGCGGCGTGCGGACCGGCAGATTGACCAGGGCATTGCGGCGCCGGAAGCTCAGGTGACAGACGAGAATGAACATCCACACCAGGATTGCCGCGAACAGCGCCACACCGAACAAGTCAGCGTACGCGTTCGGCGTAAACGCCGATACCGCCGCGGAGATCAGCACGCAGGCGCCGGAGGTGACAATCGCCGGGACCGGACTGCCGCGCCTTGAGAGCATACCGAGCCGGCGGGGCGCATATCCGCCGCGGGCGAGCGAGAACAGCATGCGCGCGCACAGGTATACGTTGGTGTTCATGCTCGACAGCGCGGCGCTGATCACCACGAAATTCATGATGCCGGCGGCATCGCGGATGCCGGAATGCTGGAACACCGTGACGAACGGGCTCTGCGCGACGACTGCAACCCCGGTATCGGTCCACGGTATGGCGGCGACGATCACGGTCATCGCCAGCACGTAGAACAGGAACAGCCGCAGCCCCATGGTACGCAGCGCCGCGGGAATGGCCACTTTGGGATCCTTCGTCTCGCCCGAGGTGACCGCGATGACCTCGATGCCGTTGAACGAGAAGATGCCCACCGTTACCGCCATCCACAGTCCGCCGATCCCCTTGGGCAGGAAACCGCCCTGCAGGCCCGCCAGGTTGTGCAACCCGACGGCCGGCCGGCCGATCCCGGCGATAGCCGCGGCGCCGAGGAGGATAAACAGGACGATCGCCACCACCTTGATCAATGCGAGCCAGGACTCCAGGGTCCCGAAATTGCCCACGGAGCGGGAGTTGAAATACAGCATCACCAGACAGAACCCCAGCGCCCACGTCCATACCGGCACGCCCGGAAACCAGTACCGCATGTACAGACCGGCCGCGACGGCCTCGCCGCCGATGGCAATGACCTGCGAGATCCAGTATGTGTACCGGACCACGAAGCCCGACCAGCGATTGAGGTAAGTCTCGGCGTAGATGCCGAAGGAACCGGCGGTCGGGTGCACGACCGCCATTTCCGACAGGCTCAGGACCATCACCAGCGCAACGAAACCGGCAAGGATATAGCTCACGATCACCGCCGGACCCGCGTAGCCCACCGCGAGCCCGCTGCCCATGAACAGCCCTGTGCCGATCGCGCCGCCGAGGCCGATCATCACCACCTGGGCCTTGCTCAGCCCGCGGTGCAAGCCGCCTTCGCGCTCACCGAGAACCTCCTGGCTTGGATTGTCCACGGGCCCTCAGAAGCGCAGCGTTACGGTGATCCCCACGGTACGGGGCTGGACCGTCAGCAGTGCATGCGGGTCCTGGGTCGAATTGATGGCCGACACCTGCGCACGCTCGTTGGTCACGTTGTGCGCGAACAGCGTCACCGACCAGCGGCGATGTATGATCCCGGCCCGCAGGCTCGTCAACGTATAGGCCTTCAGTGGCAGGTTGAAGGGATTGGAGGAGAAGTAGGAGTTCACGGCGCCGCGGTAGCTCAGGTTCATCCCCAGAGTGCCAATCCAGTTCCGGAGGAGCGGGCGCGTGTAATCGAGCATCACGTTGCACTGGAAGTCCGGCACGTTCGGAATCTTATCGCCGGTCACGCCCAGAGTGGGATTGAGCTGCTTTTGCAGCGCGGTCGCGCCTTGCGTGAGGTAGGCGTCCTGATAGGACCCGGCGAACGAAGCGGTGAGGTAGCGCACCGGTCGCGCCTTGACCTGGAATTCCGCGCCTTTCACCTCGGCCGTGCCGGCATTGCCCTGGTACACGAACGCTCCGTCGGGGGTGGTCAACTGCACCTGAATGTTGTTCCAGTGAATCAGGTATCCGTCGAGCTGGTACTGGAGGTAGCCGCTCAACAGGCTTCCCTTCAGACCGAGCTCGTAATTGGTGAGCGAATCGGGCGCATAGGCCTTCGGCACGGGCTCGAACGGCTCGCTGAGCGCATTGAGGCCGCCGCCGCGGAATCCGGTCGCGACGGTGGCGTACAGCAGCGCCGCGGGTCCGAATTTGTAGCTGAGATTCCCCATCCAGGTGACCTTGTTGAAAGACTCATTGGGGTCGAAGACCGGCACGTCGCTCGGGGTGCCCGGCGGGAAACCGCCGAACGGGTGCGTCTGCACCTGGAAGCCGGTGAGACTCTCCGTGAAGTAGCGGGCGCCGGCGACGGCGGTCCACCGATGGGTGATCTTCCAGGTGCCTTGACCGTAGCCCGCCCACTGCTCGGTCTCGCGGTGATCGGTGCGCCCGAAGAACGTGTCGCCCACGCCCGGATAGCTCAAGGCGTCGGCGCTGTTCGCGCTGCTGAACGGACCGGTGACCAGGCCGAGGGCGTTGGTCGTAATGACGTCCACGGCGAGATTCATGCTGGTTTGCTGGCGAAACACCCCGACCACGAAATTCACCGGCGAGTCGAGCGTGGTGGCGAAGCGCACTTCCGTCGAATTCGATTTGCGCTCGCGGGGCTCGAGGGTCTCGGCCGGCACCGGCACGGCGAAGGATGCGAGGATCGGCGTTGAGTCGAAGGTGAACCCGGTGTTGCGGTTGAACTGGTTGGTGGTCGCGGTCAATTTTCCGAGATGCGTCCGCCACCGGACCGTCAGCCCGTAGACCTTCAGACTGTCCGTCCACGGACTCTGCGTCACGTCCGTATTGCAGAGATCGCAGCCGGTGACCGACTCTATCGTGCCGCCGGAGAACGCCGTCACGCCCGGCGGAGTCCAGCGTGACGAGCCGCCGGAGCTGCCGCTCTGGGCGGTGTAATTGAGGTCGACGGTCAGGTTGCGGTTCGGACGGTAGCGAAGGATTGCCCGTCCGCCGCCGACTTTTTCGTAGTTGACGCCCTTGAGAAACCCAAGCGGCTGCACGGGAACGGCAACACCGTTGACGAGCGCCGTCACGCCGCTGCCGACGCGAATCTGATTGACGTAGCCGCTGTCGTAGAGCTTCCAGCCGACCAAACGCAGCGCCAGGACATTGTCCACGATCGGCAGATTGACCATGCCGTTCAGGTTGTAATTGTTACCGCCGTGCTGGGTATTCGATCCCTCGAGCGTCACGTACCCATAGGTGCGGTCGAGCTTCGGCTTATTTGGTATGAAGCGGATGGTGCCGCTCATCGAGTTCGCGCCATAGAGCGTTCCCTGCGGGCCGCGCAGCACCTCGATGCGGTTCATGTCATAGAGACGGATGTCGGGCTGAAAGCCACCGCCGTCGTCGCCGTTGCCCTGGGTGATTACCGCCTGGCCATAATAGACGCCTACGGTCGATGAGCCGGTGGAGGCGATGCCGCGGATGATGTATCTGCGGTCGCCCGGCCCGAGGGTTTGCACCGCGAGACCGGGAATCTGGCCGGCGATGCTCATGATGCCCGAGGCGTCCTCGCGCTGCAGGGTAGCGCCGGTGATGGCCTGGATGGACGCCGGCACGTCGATGACGTCCGCGGCGCCGAGCTTCGTTGCGGTGACCACGACTTCGCTCAGCTCACCGGTTCGGACAACGGAATTGCCGTCGATTGCGCTGCCGGTGGGCGCGGTGGCGTTGATGGAAACGCGCGCCTCGGCCGGCTGCACCCCGAGGGCCGCCAGCGCGATGATCGAGGACACCAATGAGGCAATTGGGCTCCGGACGGATGTCGACACGATTGAACCCCCGTGGATAATTCTTGTATGGGTCGAAGTCAGCTTCAGTCGTAATAGTTGATGCTGGGATTGTCTCCCGGGCAGATGACCCCGACGACGGACAGGCCCTCGGCACAAGTCGCCTCGAGGGAATGCAGTTGCTTGCGCGGCAGAAAGATCACATCGCCTTCGGCGACCGCCGCCTTGCGCGTCTCGGTCCACATGCAGCCGCGGCCCGAGAGCACGATGAGCGTCTCCTCATAGAGGTGCCGGTGCGGAGCGGCTTTCGAGCGAGGGATGTGGCCGATGAACTGGGTGGCCACACCCGATCCGACTCGCTTGTCGACCAGTATCTGAAAGAAGCGCGGCCCCATGCCGGTGCGCTGCGCCGGATCGACCGCCACCACTCGCTGCGGGAACCTGCCGTCGAAATGATCGCTCCTGCCGGCCGGCCACTCGAGCGCGGCGGGGGGCGAGGCCAGCAGGAAAACCTTGAGCGACTCGCCGGGACTCGGCACGAGCTCGAGCGTCTCTCGGGGACGCAGATACACCCCATCCCTCGCCTGGACCGGGAAGGTGCGCCCCGAGAGGACGAGCTCGCCGCGGCCCGAGCTCACGAGCAGGATCGCTTCGCTGACTCCGACCGACACCGGTGGTGTGCCGCCCTCTGCCTCGAGCAGGAACTGGGTCTGGTGGCGTGCGCCGAGCTCGGTTCCGACGATGCGGCAGTGGCGCAGACTGCCGCAACAGGCTTTCGGAGCCGCCTCCGGGCGGATGAGGAAGCAGCCGCCGTCGAGCCAGCGCCGCGGGCCGTCCGTCTCCGTCACGAGCGGGATCGCTCGATTGGCGGGGCTGTCCGGATCATCGAGTGGCGAGCCGCCGGGCAGATTGGTATGCGCGCCGTCGCAGAACGGGCCGCCGCGTGTGTGTTTGCAGCCGCAGAGCAGCACCTCTTCGGTGCGGGCAGCGACGAAGCGGCGCGGCTCGATGCCCGTATCCTTGTGGGAACCGTCGCAAAACGGCTGCCGACCCGATCGCCCGCAGGCGCACCAGAAGTACGCGCGGCCACGCTCCAGCGTGACGAGGTACGGTTTGGGTTGGGCGACGACGGGCGAGTCCATGGCGCGATACTGTCGCCAACGACTCCGCCCTTGTACAGATGCGCTTTAGGCTGGCAGGCCTAATGTGCGCGCAGGCAAAGCCGGATCGGGCTCAGTGCGCCAGGGTTGCTCGGCGGCAGGCTGCGGCATCATCTGCTCGATGGCGCAGGAGGACTGCTGGGTGATGCGTTGGGGGTCGTCGCAAAGACACGGGCGCAGCACCTCGAGAATGCCGTGATAGCCTTCCTGGATGGTCTCGGCGCAGAGCTCGCGTTCCTGACATTCGGTGTAATTCACCCAGTTCTCCGAGAGGATCCACGTGACCTCGATGATCGAGCGCAGACGCCGGGGATCGGACGGCAGACGCATGAGGCCGCGATGGGCAAGCGCGCGCATGAACTGCTCGATGACCCGCAGCCGCCGTTCCCGGTTCTCGGCGTAGCGGCGGCGCAGCTCGGGGTCCTGACGCAGCAGGCCGGCGAGCTCGCGATAGAAGAACCGATACTTGACGATCAGCTGAAGCTGGCGGACGAACATTGCCACCATGTGATCGAGGGTCGGCGCCAGGTGATCCCGGTACCAGCCCGCGTTCATCTCATCGACTGCGCTTTGGAAGAGCGCGAAGATCACGTCCCGCTTGTTGGGAAAGTGATACTGCAGGTTGCCCTTGCTGATGCCGCAGCGCTCGGCGATGCGGCTCGCCGACACCGTCGCGGTGCCTTCGGCATTGAACAGCTCGAGGGCGGATTGAAGAATACGCTGTTGCGTCGATCGCGTGGCCATGAGCGTCCACTCGCGAAGTCAGACTATGCCCCTCGTGCCCGACGGCGGGTTGCGCGGGCCGCACCCAGACCCCCTCAGGCGCGACCGCTTGCCGTGGAATTATTTAATACTTAAAGCAAAAGTCAAGGTACCACACCCGCCCCCGGACGGCCAGCGGGCGCCGGTGCGCGGGCGGGCGGACCCATCGCTATGGCGCGGCACGTCAATCGACCTTCAGGTCAAGGTCCGCGACAGGCGCCCGATCCATGATGATGTCGATCCCGGTGAGCGGGTGCCGCTTGATGGAAAAGGCGAAGGCCGCCCGAATCCGGCCATCGGTCGCCCAAACGGCGCCGGCCGCTTCGTGGATGCGAGCGGGCAAGGCGCCGCGGAGGCGACCTTTGGCGCAGCCGAATGTCATCCGGGTGGCGCAAGAGCACCGACCCCCCCCCCGATCGGCCGTCCGGACAGGACCCCTGGGCGTCGTTACTCGGCCACCGCGTCCCGCAGACGGGCAATGTCGCCGGCACGCGTGGCTCCATCCGCCCGAGGCGCAGCCGTACGCATGTCGCGGAGCACTTCCAGCGAGCGCAGCAGCACCGGCAGCGGCGGTCCGCTGGCGGTGATGCCCTGCAGGTCCTGCGCATCGAGACGGGACACCGGCTCGACGATGAAGCGTCTGACCAGACCGTCATGGTGCTGCGCCGCGTAGCGCCCGAACAGATCGCATACCTCGAGGTACGCGCGGGCGCTGCGCATGAACCAGTCGGCGCGGCGATGCCCGCTCAGGAGGGCGAGCAGCTCATCGAGCAGGCTCTTGAACGTCATGCAATCGCGCAGCCGCGCCTGATCCGCCGGCAGCATGAAGAGCATCTTGTCGACCAGCAGCTGCGCGTAATAGGGATCGTTGGCGCGGCACAGGCCGAGCAGCAGATCGAGCTCGTTGATGCCGGAGAAATCACCCGCGTTGGCACCGCGATACTCCTGCCGGCCAACCCGGTAGGGCTTGTAATACGGCCGCACGGAGTAAAAGAAGCGCTCGACATCCAACCGCTCGATCAGCCGCGAGTTGCAGCGGATCACCTCCTCCAGCGACCTCTTGGCTGCTTCGAACATCACGTCCGCGACGGGACTGGAGACGCCCAGGTGAACGACGCTGGTCAACGCGTTCGCCGCGAGCTGCAACGAGAGAATGGCGCGAGTATTCTCATCGATGAAGAGAAACTCGTCACGCAGGCTGGTGAAGCTCTTGCGGACCCCCTCCCGTGCCCGGTTGTGGGTGGCGAGATGGCTGGTCGCGAATCTCGGCGCAATCCCGAGAGATGCGCCGACATGCAGCGCGAGCGCCGAGGCCTCGGGGAATGGCGAGCGCTCTTCGCGCGCGGGATTGGTGAGCTCATGACGACGCAGAGCCGCAAGGTACATGCCGACGTTGCCCAATACGCCGAAGGCGCTCTGAAAGCCCTCGCCCGTATTGCCCTCGGCCAGCAGCGCCTCCACGAAGGCATGCCCTTCCTCCCGCAACGCTCGCTTCAGAGGCTCTCCGTGCCCCATCACCTCCATCCGGTTGGTCCGCGAGAAGTACAGGTTCTCGAGCTCGGTGTTGATCTGGACGAAAGAGGTCCGGATCCAGTGCTCGAATGCTTCCGCTTTGCCGCTCATGAGCCGCCACCGTGTACGCCGCCGAATGGGACATTCTCCCGCGTCTGCGGCGGAACATTGTCCGGATTCGAGGGCGGCGAGTACAGCACGGCAGAACATTGGTCCGCCCCGGGAGGGGGCGGTCCGGGCCGCTCGCCCAGAGCCTCGGGCATCATCGGAGTGCGATCGTTTTATGCCCGATGTGCGGAACAAGCGCCGCCGGTCGGGCGGAAGGTGCAGCGCGCGAAGCAGCGGGGAGCGCCTCGTACGGCAAGGTCTTGCGCAGCGCACGGCAGACGGCACCGCGGGGCCGGGCCGCACTCTCTTCCAGCGACAGCGACGATTTTCGCAAGCGAAGCGCCTCGTACAGCGCCAGGCCCGCGGGTACGGGCGGATGCCAGGGCCGGGCAGCATTCACCCACAATGGCGCTCTCGAGGACAAAGCTTCGCTCATTGCCGCAACTCCCCAATCCAAGAGCCGGCGGCGCCCTTCCCTGCACCCCGCCGGCCCACCACAGCGGTCGCTAGAATTGATATCCGAGGCTGAGCGTGGTCTCCGCGGTGTTCAATCCCTTTCCGTGACGGTTGACGAGTCTGCTGAGATAGCGGTACCGGGCGTCGAAGTCCACGAAGAGGCTGTGCATCACGTAGTACCTCACGCCGAACCCGATGTTGGCCGTATATCCATTGCTGCCCCGGAGCGTCACCGGGGTCGCCCCGACCATGCCCGTCAGCGGGTGATCGAGATGGGCCCAGGCATAGCCGACACCGAGCTGCGTGTACGGCAAGAGCGTGTGCCCACCGAGATCGAGCCCTGGTGCGACGTACCAGAGCACATCGAGATCCGTCGTCGTGAGCCCGAGGTTGCTGTCCCCGCCGGCGACATCGGCGGCGCGGCCCGGGCTGTATCCCGCGGAGAGCTGCACGCCCCACTGGCGCGCGAAATCGTAGGTATACCGTCCACCGAAGGTGGGATTGTCGTCGAGCAAGGGGAACCGCCCGGACAAGCGCGTATTCGTCAAGCGGTCTCCGGATAGCTCACCGGCGTAAATCTGCACGTCCTGCGTACCGGGACGGATCTGGGCGAGCGCAGGCGCGCTCTGCACCGCGGCGGCAGCCAGCATGGCAAGTCCCAGCGTGGTGATTCTAGCGTTCATCAAATTCTCCTTCCGATCCTGTTGCATCAACGCAATGACACTTCGTCACCCGGTATAATCTATGGGTCAAACTTGGTGGCGGCAACGCATCATTGGTAGAAGCTGCGTTTCACAAGAGGAATCCCGGCCGGCTGGATCGTTCCGGCGTCGCACAGACCGCCCGTATGGGAGCATCCGATCTCTCTCGAAGGGGCGGGATGACGCTTCGGCGCGACAGGTCCGCCGGGCGCCAAGCGACCTCGGACCGACGCAGACTTCGGTTGCGCGCCTCTTCAAGCGAGGCGGGCGGGCTCAATGAACGCCCGCCACGTCGGTCACCGGCCTCGGCCTGGGCGATATCCAGATGGCGAGCGCCGGCACGCAACCGAATCGCACCCGGTCGCTGATGTCGCCCATCCGGTCGATCGCGTCCACCGCCAGCGACATCGAGAGCCCATGCTGCCGCAGTGCGCTCATCATGCCGGGGCACCCCTGGCAGCGCACCGACGGGCTTCGCATGGGCCCGGGTGGTCCCGTTCTGGCATGCGGCGAAGACGGCGCAGGAGACGATAGCTCCGGCGAATGAGCAGATGAAATTGAGCAAGCCCGCCGCTCGAAGTTGCCCGCCACCCGCCGATGCATCGCATAATGGGCAGAAATGGAATCATCCCTGGGTCCTCTGCTTCCGCTGCTCGAGCGCGAGCGGGCCGCTGGTCGCGCGCTCGCGCTCGGGGTACTCGTCCACACCGCCGGCTCGACCTATCGCAAGCCTGGCGCGCTGCTGCTGATCGCCCAAAGCGGCGAGTATGCAGGGCTGCTCTCCGGCGGCTGCCTCGAAGGCGACCTCGCGGAGCACGCGCGCGAGGTGATCGAGACCGGGCGCGCCCGCTTCGTCACCTACGACCTGCGGGACGAGCGGGATCTCGTCTGGGGCCTCGGTCTCGGCTGCGAGGGGGCGATGCGCATTCTGCTGCTGCGCGCCGGACCCGAGGAGCAGTGGGAGCCGCTGGCACACCTCGCCTCGGCACTCGCCGCACATTCACCGGCTGCCGTGGGTATCGTCACGGAGTCGGCCGACGCAGAGCTTCCCGTCGGCGCGCTTGTGCTGCCCGGCCCCACCAGTCCTCAACCGCTACCCCGATCGCTCTCCCGGCGGGCGAAGGCCCGGCTGACCGTTCCGAGTGTCGCCACCGCTTTGGATTCGGCGCGCGAGACCGCCGCAGTCGGCTGGGTCGAGGATTCGGCCCCGGTTTGGAGGCTTTTCCTTCTGCCTCTGTCGCTGCCTCCCAGGCTGCTGCTGCTCGGCGCCGGACCGGACGCCCTGCCGGTGGCGGACTTCGCCGCACGCCAGCATTGGAAGGTGACCCTGGTCGATCACCGGCCCGCCTATGCGGACCCATCGCATTTTCCCTTGGCCGAGCGCGTCGTGCTGTCCCGTCCGGAGGCGCTTGCGCATGCGGTGGATCTCGGCGGCTTCTCGGCCGCGGTCGTGATGAGTCACCACCTGCCCTCCGATCTCGAGTATCTGCGGACCCTGGCGCAGAGTCCGGCACCTCGGTACATCGGACTCCTCGGGCCGCCCGCACGCCGGGACAAGCTGCTCGGCGAGCTGGGACCTCAGGCCGAGACGCTGAGCGGGCGGCTGCGGGCGCCGGTGGGCTTTGACCTGGGCGGCCGGACACCGGAATCGATAGCGCTCGCAATCGTCGCGGAGATTCACGCGTTCCTATGGGGCGCACCGCAGCGCGAGAGAACGGTTCGTCCATGAGCGAGAGGCGAATGCCCCAATCACGGATCAGCATCGGGCAGATGCAAGCCGCGGGGCGCACCGCCGTGCGCGATGCGGCGAGCGGCTCATGAGCGACGAAAGTGCACTCGCACCGCAAGGGCTGTACGCCATCATCCTGGCGGCCGGCGCCTCGAGCCGCTTCGGCTCGCCGAAACAGCTGGCGCGCATCGCGGATCAGCCTCTGCTGAGCGCGGTAATCGGCCGCGTCGTCGAGAACGTGGGGCAAGGCGCGCTCGTGGTCCTCGGCGCGAACGCGGCACAGCTCACGCCCATGCTTCAGCACTCACCGGTCTCTGTGGTGATCAATCGCGGCTGGCGGGAGGGGCTTGCCAGCTCGATCCGCGCCGGGATCGCGCGGCTGCCCTCCTCGTGCGCCGGCGCCATGTTGGTTCTGGCCGATCAGGCCGCGGTGACGGCGGAGGATCTGGGCAGGCTGGCCGGAGCGTGGCGGCGGCAGCCGCACTCGATCGCCGCCGCCCAGTACGGGGCGACGATCGGGGTGCCGGCGATCTTTCCTTCTTTTCTCTTCAGCGATCTCAGCCAGCTCAGGGGCGACGTCGGTGCCCGGACGCTTCTCAAGCACCACACCGAGCGTGTCGTGCGCGTGCCGATGGAAAGCGCGGCGTTCGATCTTGATACGCCGGAAGACTTCCTTGCGATCGAGGTGTGGCGCAAGGCCTGGCCGGGATCATGACCGGCTCGGGCATGCTCCATATTCGAAAGGCGGAGCCACGGGACGCCGGAGCGATCGCCGCCATCATCCTCCCGACCATTCGCGCGGGCGCGACCTACGCGCTCGAGGCAGACATGTGTGAAGCCGAATCCCTGGCCTACTGGATGGCCCCCGACAAAGAGACATTCGTCGCCGAAGAGGAGGGTGTCGTGGTCGGCACCTATTACATGCGCCCGAATCAGGCCGGCGGCGGCGCCCATGTCTGCAATTGCGGCTACATGACGAAGGCGGGGGCGACCGGCCGAGGAATCGCGCGTCGCATGTGCGAGCACTCGCTGGAGCATGCGCGGTCGAAGGGCTATCGAGCCATGCAGTTCAATTTCGTCGTCAGCACGAATGAGCGCGCCGTGAGGCTCTGGCAGTCGCTGGGATTCGAGATCGTCGGCCGTCTGCCGGGCGCTTTCAAACACCCCTCGACCGGCCATGTCGATGCGTTCGTGATGTATCGACAGCTGTGACCGCAGCGGAGATCGCAGGGCACGCTCAGGCCTCCGTTTGCGGCAAGGGCGAGCGCGCAGAGCTTTCCGAACCATAGACCAAGCACGGCTCCCAGAGCGAGCAGGGGCGCGCACAGCCCGCCGGACGTTCGCACGGCATAAGAGCCGGAAATCAGACCGAGCCGCAACAGATAAGCAAAGGGCAGCATCGCGAGCAGGCCCACCCCGTCGAGCGCCTACTGGGTGCGCGCATCGCCCCGCCCACCATCGCGGGTGCGAACCACGCGACAACGGCTACCGCCGCCCCCACCGCTGCGGCGCGCAGCTCAACCGGCACAAAGCGGTCCGCGATCTTCAAACCCCACAGCAGCGTCCAGTTGTACAAGATCCCCGCGAAGCCGGCACAGACCCCGATCAGCAGGGAGAGCGGTCGTGCACGATGCCAGGGGGCGAACGACGAAATCCGGCTGATCGCCGAGAATCAATCGCTCGACCGAGATCGCCACAGCGGACGCGGAAAGCACCGCGATCGTGGTTCGAGCCTCAAAGTGCTCGATACGCTCTGCGAGCACGAAGACCGCGCACGCGATAGGTGCGTTGAATGCGATTGCAAGTCCCGCTCCGGCACCGGCCGCGAGCAGCGCCCGACAATCCTCCCCGTTGCGCTTCAGCCACCTTCCCGTCTGGGCAGATGAAATTCAAGCGCAAGGCGCACTGGAGCCCGGAAGGCAGGTGCGCCGGCTCCAGAAGCGGCCTCTGCCGCTGCCAACGAATTCCTCAGCAGCATGGAATTCTGGGATCTCATAGTCTTTCGGTATGGCAAGAGGGTCCTGCTCATCCCCCCTGCACGACTCTTGGCGCCGATGAGCCGCGGGCGGCAGCGCGGCCAATGCGGAGCGCTGCGGCGGAAATGCCCGCTCGCGTTCCAGATCGCGCGGCCGAGGGGCGGCGCGGGCGAGGTGTTTCACGACTCTCACGGCGAGGGCATTCGTTGCAGCGTTGATTCGTCCTCGGTTAAGCTCGCGCGATACATATCGTCCTGCGTTCCGTGCGCCAGCGACGAGAAGGGGAGCTTGAATGTCCAACGTCCGTCCCGATACGCGGCTCATCCGTGGCAGGCGCCTGGCAGTGGCGTTTGCGGCGCTCTTCAGTCTGCCGTTCACGACGCATGCGGCGCCGCTGCAGAGGTTTCTGAACGGCAAGCTCACATGGCGCTGTATCGGACCATACATCGGCGGGCGGGTGGTCGCGGTAGCCGGCGTGCCGGGCAACCCGGATCTCTTCTATATGGGCGCCGTCGACGGCGGAGTGTGGAAGAGCACCGATTACGGTATCCGCTGGCACAACATCACCCGCGACAAGTGGAAATCGGCAAGCGACAGCGTCGGGGCGCTCGCGGTCGCTCCCTCAAATGCCGATGTCCTCTATGTCGGCACCGGCGAGGCGGACATCCGCGGAGACATGGTCACCGGCGACGGTGTATTCAAATCCACGGACGCGGGCAAGACCTGGCAATACGCCGGATTGCGCGACACCCGCACCACGAGCGCAATTGCCATCGATCCGCGGAATCCGGATGTCGTGTACATCGCCTCCATGGGACACGTATTCAAGCCGAATGCCGAGCGCGGTGTATTCAAATCCACCGACGGCGGCAAGACCTGGCGCAAGGTGCTGTACGTCAACGCCCAAACGGGCGCCATCGACGTGGTCATCGATCCGCGCAACCCTCAGGTGCTGTACGCGGCCATGTGGCAGGCGCGGCGGCTGCCGTGGAAGCTGATCGATGGCGGACCGGCCAGCGGGCTGTACAGAAGCACCGACGGCGGCGCGCACTGGAGCAACATCTCGCGCAATCCCGGCTTGCCGCGCGGCCTCCTCGGCCGCATCGGCGTCTCCATCGCCGCCAGCAATCCGAACATCGTCTATGCCATCATCGAGGCGAAGCACGGCGGCGTATTCCGGTCCGCCAACGGCGGCCGGACCTGGAAGCGCGTGAACCGCAGCTGGAGCCTGCGTCAACGCCCCTTCTATTACACGACCATCTACACCGACCCGAGGAACCCCGACACCGTGTATGCCCCCAACGTGGACGCGCTGTGGGTCTCGCGCGACGGCGGCAAGGTCTTCTCCGAGCTCCACACCCCCCACGGTGACAATCACATCGTGTGGATCAACCCGAACAATTCGAAGATTCTGCTGGAAGGCAACGACGGCGGCGCCACGGTGTCGACCGACGGCGGCAAGACCTGGAGCACCGAGCACAACCAGCCGACCGGCCAGTTCTATCATGTCGCGATCGACAGCGAGTTTCCGTTCGACGTGTTCGGCGCGCAGCAGGACGAGGGCTCCTTCGAGGGTCCGAGCGCGATGCCGGGCGGCGCGATACCCGTGTCTGCGTGGCATTCGGTGGCGCTCGGCGAGAGCTCGTTCGTCGCCCCGAAGCCGGGGAGCCGCCATGTGACCTACGGGAGCGACTACTACACGATCATGCAGCGCTACAACCGGCTGACCGGTGTGCGCCAATCGGTGAGCCCTTCGCCCATCTACCGCGACGGCGGGGATTCGGCGCGGATGAGGTACCGCTTCGGCTGGACCCATCCGATCTTCTTCTCGCCGGACAATCCGAAGGAGCTGTTCCTCGCTTCCCAGTACGTCATGGTCAGTTTTGACGGCGGCGACACATGGAAGGTGATCAGCCCGGATCTGACACGCAATGATCCGGCGACCGAGGGGCCGACCGGCGGCCCGATCGACCTGGATCAGACCGGCGCCGAGGTATTCCCGGATATCTCGGCCCTCGCGGTCTCGCGCGTGAACGGGCAGGTGATCTGGGCGGGCTCCCAGGACGGCCTGGTCCATGTCACCACCGATGGCGGCAAGCATTGGCACTTGGTGACACCGCCGCAATTGAGGGAATGGACCACCATCACCTCCATAGAGCCCTCGCATGTTGCGGCGGGCACGGCCTACCTGACCGCCTCGCGCTACATGTGGGATGACTACCGGCCGTACGTCTTCAAGACGACGGATTACGGCAAACATTGGTCGGCTCTCACCCATGGCCTGCCGGACGACCAGTACGTGTTCGTGGTGAAGCAGGATCCGGGTGACGCCTCGCTGCTGTTCCTCGGCACCGCAGACACGGTATACGTCAGTCTCGACGGCGGGGCGCTCTGGTCACCTCTCGGCGTCAACCTCGCGCACGCGCAGGTGCGCGACCTGGCCATCGCCACCCGGGAAGGCGAAGTGGTGGCGGCGACCCACGGCCGTTCGTTCTGGATCCTCGACAACCTCGCGCTGCTCGAGCAGATGTCGCATGAGGTCCAGCCGGCGGCCGGCGCGGTGTCTTTGTACGCGCCCGAAACGGCATGGCTGACACGGGCGTACGGCCAGAGCCGCGAGGCCGAACGTCGCGGGCGCGTCGGCAAGAATCCGCCCTTTGGCGCCACCGTGTTCTTCCATATCCCCGCGAACTACCGGGGTGCGACGCCCGTCAGCCTGGAATTTCTCGACGCGCAGGGCAGCAGCATCCAGCACTACACGCTGCATCTGAGGACCAAGCACACAAAGAAGCTGCCCGCCACGATCCGCGACAACCTTTTGCCCTCCCAGGCGGAGCGGATCGCCAAGAGAAAGTTGACCGCGATATCGCCGGGCATGAACCGCTTCCAGTGGAATCTGCGCTATGCAAGTGCCACCAATGTGATCGGGTGGGAGCCGCCTGAATACACGGACGGCATGACGGGGGCGGCGATCGGGCCGCTGGTCAATCCGGGCCGGTACACGGTCGTTCTGCGCTATGGCGATCACTCTTACCAGCAGACGTTCCAAGTGGACCTCGACCCTCGCCTGCACACGACCCCGGCGATCCTGAAGCAGCATTTGGCGCTGCAGCTAGCCCTGCACCACACCGTGAATGTGCTGGATCAGGATATCAATGCGGCTATCCTGCTGCGCCGGCGTCTCCTCAAGGCAGTCGCCGCGCACGAGGTCGATGCGTCCGCGGCGGCCCCCGCGATCCAGGCGCTGCATGCCGCCGTTCACGGAGTCGTGCAGCGTCACGTGCGTTCGAGCGAGGGGGACGTGATGCACAACATGCGCTTGCGGAGTTTCCTCGCTTATCTGCAATCGGGCATCGGGCTTGACTACCGGGCACCGGATCCGGCGCAGATTGCCGCATTCCACAAGCTGCAGGGCGAAGCGAAGACGGGTGAAGCCCGACTTCGGGCCGCCACCGCGGCCGGCGAGCGCTTGCTCTGACCGGGCGGGCCGCCACCGCCTAAGAAGCGGGGCACCCGTTTTCAGCGTCAGCTGTCTAGACGATGTACGCGCACTTGGGACGCGGAATCTTTCTTGGCCGATGCGCCACCGGGGCTCAGCTTTTTCCGCCAAGCGCGTCGGCCACGGCGACCGCCAGACGGGCCTCTTTCAGTGCGCCAATCACGGCTTTGCGTGCGCAGGCCAGCGTCTGCGGCAGGTTGGTCGGTGACCTGGCGGTAAGACGCTCACCGGCAGCCCATGCGGTCGCCTTGACCGGCTGGATGAGTACGGCGGCTCCCGCGCGAGCTGCCAGGTCAAGGTTGGCGTAGCTGACGGTTGCCGTTGTCGTAGTCACCGTGATCGGCGCACCGAAATTCGTACGACCGACGACCGTGGTGAGCACGGGGTCGGCGTTCAGGGTCACCGGCGTCAACCTGTTGGCTGCACTGGCCGTCGTGGCGAAACTCAGGCCGGCGGCGACGATCAGCGGGATGCTCGAGCGGAGCATGAACCTGGTTCCCATGGTGACCTGCCCGCCAACAGCAATTCCCCGATGCTCCAGTCAGACCCCTCTTGATGCCTGATCCGTAGCTTCGTGGATCAACTGCTGAACCCACGGTTCGACGGTCCTCTTCGGCTCGCCCATCGCAGCATTCATGACGCCCTCCCAGGCTTCCCACGTCGCGAGGCGCTCTGCATAGGCGGCGCGCGCCCTGGGCAGAATCGAGTTGCCCAGACCGAGTCGTAACGGCGGATCATTCGTGTCCACCAGTTTCAGGACGGCCTCGGCCGTCGCCTCCGGGTCACCGCGTTCCAGGGTGGCGAGTCGCGCCAGAAATTCCTTTCGGAACTCGGTGTACGGTTCGAGAGACCCGGCGAGTTGTGCTGACTTGCCGAATTCGGTTGCATAGGCCCCCGGCTCAACCAGTGTGACCTTGATACCGAATGCCTTCACCTCCTGCGCCAGCGATTCATGCAGCGCTTCCACGGCCCATTTCGTGGCACAGTAGAAACCGATGAGCGGCAACGCGGTAATCCCGAGGCCGCTGGAGACACCGAGAATGTGACCCGAGCCCTGCTTGCGCAGCAGAGGCAGGGCTGCACGGATGACGCGGACCATGCCAAGGTAATTTGCGTCGAACAGGCCGCGGATCTGCTCGTCGCTCGCCTCTTCCGTAGCTGCGAACAGGCTCGTACCGGCGTTGTTGACGAGTACGTCCATCCTGCCGAAGTGCGCATAGGCTTCCTGAACCGCCTGCTGCACCTGCTCTGCGTTTGTTACGTCAAGCGCAAGCGGCAGGGCCGCATCGCCGAAGCGCGCTCTGAAATCGGTCACGTCTGCCAATCTGCGTGCGGTAACGGCCACCTGATCGCCGCGCTCCAGTGCGGCCCGCGCCCAGATGCGGCCGAAACCGCGGGAAGCGCCCGTGATGAGCCATGTCTTCTTCATAGCAATTCCTCTCGAGTATTGAGCGTGTGCAGTGAATGGTTCAGTCCTGTGTGTAACGCATGTTTGCGAGATCGGCGAGCAGCGAAGAACCGGTTGGATTCCAGCCCAGCTTTACCCGGGTCTTTGCGCTGGATACGTGACCGTCTCTTCCTACGAAGAATCCGAGGAAGCCGAAGTGCTCTTTTGCCTGTTCCGGCGTTATGGAAATGACAGGTATCTTCAGCCCGCTGCCGACAGCCTTGGCGATGTCTTTGGCCGGCACGCCGTTTTCCGCAACGGCGTGATATCTAGCTCCCGCCGAGCCTTGTTCCACCGCCAACCGGTAGAGACGGGCTACGTCTGAAATATGCGCAGCGGGCCAGCGGTTATCGCCATCGCCCACGTAAGCCGATACGCCCTTGTCCCGTGCGATCTGAACCAGGTAGGTGACCAGGCCCTGCTTCACCGTGTCATGCACCTGCGGCAGGCGCATCACCGAGGCATGAACGCCGCGCGCGGCGAGTGCCATCGCCGCCGCCTCCGATGCGCGGGGGAATGCGGCAGACACGGGAAACGGCGGATCGTCCTCGGTGGCTGCGCGGCCCTCGGCCACCCCCACCCCGGCGCTCACGAGGAAGGGACGGCGGGAGCCCTCGAGGACGGCGCCGATGGTTTCGATTGCGCGCTTGTCCCACTCGCAGCTCTCCGCGAACCTCGACCAGTCGTGCCGGAAGGCGGTATGAATGACGGCATCGGACTTGGCCGCTCCGCTGCGCAGGCTCTCCAGATCTTCCAGATCGCCTCGATGCGGCTCGGCCCCCGCAGCGTCCAGGGCCTGTGCGCCGCTATCCGAGCGGGTCAATCCGACGACCTGATGGCCCGCGCCGATCAGCTCTCTCACGACGGCGGAACCGATGAATCCGGTCGCGCCGGTCACAAAAATACGCATGGCTATCTCCTGGGATGTCCTGCCTGATTGAATTGCGAGCCGTCATGGACTCGACTAAAGTGGAGAATATCTCCGAAATGTGATCTTAACGGAGACGCTCTCCGTTTACAAGAGTTTCGTACATGATCAAGAGATCGGCACAAGCCGCACCGCGCAAGCCGCGCCGAGACGCACAGCGGAACCGCGAGCGCATTCTCGAAACCGCGAAGGCCGCCTTCACCCGCCACGGCGCCGAGGCCAGCCTGGACGAGATTGCCAAGCAGGCCGGCGTCGGAGCGGGAACCCTATATCGTCATTTCCCGACGCGGGACGCGCTCATCGAGGCGGTTTATCGCAGTGACGTGGAAAAGCTGGCCGCTGCGGAGGGCCGGTTCGCGGCCGCGATGCCACCGATCGAGGCTCTTCGCGCGTGGATGCTGTTGCTCGTCGATTACATTGCCGCAAAGCACATCATCGCACCCGCTCTCAACAGCGTCGTAGGAGGCCCTTCGAGGCTCTATGAGAGCTCCCGCAGCTCGATACACGGCGCAATGCAGTCACTGGTCCAGCGCGCGAAAGCGAGCGGCGATATACGCCGGGACGCGGACGCCTCCGATCTGCTGCGAGCGATGATCGGCGTTTCGCTTGTTGGCTCCGGTTCCGACTGGCAGCAAAGCGCGAAGAGGCTGGTAGACATCCTCATCGCAGGCTCACAGCCGGAAAAACCAACCTGATGTGGCAAATCGAGACCTGCCGGCTGCCCGCGCATTCCTCTTTCCACATGAATGCGCATGCCGGCATCAGCACCGACCGCGACGAAGCGGGACCGGGTGGTTTCAGCTTCTTGGCCAAGATGTCCGTGGGACGCCGTGAGCGGTGTGATCGCCGGCCCTTGAGCCGATATCCGGCGGAAATCGTGCGCCGCGGCGCCGTGTGCCCGCGTTGAGACCGGCAAAGACTGTGCATGCGCCATTGTCAACCACCTCCAGTAGCGACTGTTGGTCAGGCGCCGGACGGTGCGATCAACACCGTCCGGCGCCGCTCAGCGGCCGGAAGGCGGGCTTGCCCGAGTCAAGGACCCACACCGCGCGCAGGCCTCGCCGGCAAGGACAAAGTGGCGCGATGGGACGAGGCGCAAGCGCGCCTCCCCCTCCATGTCAGGAAGAGCATAATCTTACGTTTGCTTTACGTGGTACTTTCTCACCCGCCACCGCGGAACGCCCGCTGCGGCTGTCACGACGAAGCACTACGGAGCGCCACAGAGTCCCCGCAAAGTCCCACAGGCGAAAATCCCCCGACCAACTGTTCACTGCCACCCAGGTCCACGGCGCAATCTCCGATGGCGGAGGACGCTTTCCCGTTCGCCGGGCCGCGCAAATCCGCCGCATGCACTCCTCGCGCGCCGGCCCGAGCTGATCTCCTCGAAAGCAACGGATACGGACTCCTCGCCATGGCGAAGAGCATCGATCATGCCGTTCGCAACGCGATCGGCGAGCCTCTGTTTTGTGTTTTTTTCTGGACCACAGCTTCACGATGGCGTGCGACAGGACAAATCACGAACTCAAGCGACTTGGCCAAAGACCTTACGGGCGATCTCGACGGCGGTATTGGCGGCAGGCCATCCTGCGTAAAACGCCAGGTGCGTGATGAGCTCGATGAGTTCCTCGGGGGTCACTCCGTTCTGAAGGGCAAATTTCAGATGGAACGGTAGCTCGTTGGTGCGGTACAACGCCACCAGCGCAGCCACGGTAATGAGGCTTCTTTCGCGCTTGGAAAGAGCGCCGCCTTCCCACACCCGCCCGAACAGAACGTTCTGGGTGTAGTCATTCAGCGCGGGGGCAATATCCGCGTAAGGACCAGCGTGGGTCTTTGCTTCGGTACTCATCGACTTCTCCCGGCTAGATGATTTTCGTCGGTTGCGCGCTCCATGCACTCAACAGCCATGCCATCGAGATAGCCCCGAGGGCGATGGCCGTGAGTGAAGCGGCCGGCGTTGTGCGCACGGCGTCACGCCATGGCAATGGTGGTGTCGGGGGCGGTATCAAATCAAATCACCCGCCCAGCATCGGCGGCGTTGGCAGGCATCGGGTTCACGGCTCGGCGCTCCTGGCGGACGGTGCTTCCCGGCCGACCATGGCCAGATGCTGCGGCGCGTAGCGTTCCCCAACCGCCGTGATGTGTGAGGCCGCGTCTTCGATCTCGCGTAGATCGTCCTGGCTCAGCTCAACGTGGACAGCCCCGATATTTTCCTCGAGCCGGTGCAGCTTGGTCGTTCCCGGGATCGGCACGATGTACGCCCGCTGGGCCAGCAGCCAGGCGAGCGCGATCTGGGCCGCAGTCGCGCCCTTGTCCTCGGCGACGCGTCTGAGGAGGTCCACAAAGGCCTGATTCTTCTCCATCGCCTGCGGGGAGAAGCGCGGCACAGCGCTGCGGAAATCGTTCTCCGGCAGCTTCGTGTCCTTGCTCATCGCCCCGGTCAGAAAGCCCTTCCCGAGCGGGCTGTATGGCACAAAGCCAATCCCGAGCTCATCGCAGGCCTGAAGAATGCCGTTCGTCTCCGGCGCGCGCCACCACAGCGAATACTCGTTCTGCAGCGCAGCCACCGGCTGCACGGCATGAGCACGACGCAGAGTCTGGACTCCAGGTTCTGACATACCAAAATGTTTGACCTTGCCTTCGGTAATCAGCGTCTTGACAGCGCCGGCAACGTCCTCGATCGGCACGTTCGGATCGACCCGATGCTGGTAAAGGAGATCGATCGTTTCGACACCCAGACGCTTCAGCGAGCCCTCGAGCGCGCGGCGGATGTGCTCGGGCCGGCTGCTGACACCTCGGTTCTGGCCGGTGCTCGGATCGATGTCGAAACCGAACTTGGTGGCGATGACGACCCCCTCACGAAAGGGCCGCAGCGCCTCGCCAACGACCTCTTCGTTCACGAAGGGACCGTACACCTCTGCGGTATCGAAAAACGTCACACCCCGCTCCACCGCGGCGCGGATCAGCGCGACGCCATCCTCCTTCGACAGCTGAGTGGCGTAGCTGAAGCTGATGCCCATACAGCCAAACCCGATGGCGGAGACTTTGAGGCCATTTCGGCCGAGTTCACGTTTCTGCATAGGTTTCGTTCCCAAGAGTGATGTTGAATTTCCGCGGCTCGTCCGGCGTCGAGCCGGACTTGTGATGTCGATGAGTCGCCTGGTCAGCGGTTCGAGTAGCGCAGCACCGCTTCCGGCAATCGCGCGCCCTGCACGTCGATCCTCGAGGCGGCCGCATCGATCTCGCGCAGCTCGTCCGGCGTGAGTTCGATCGTCACGGCGCCGAGATTTTCGCTCAGGCGCTCACGCCGGGTCGTGCCTGGGATTGGCACGATCCAAGGCTTTCGCGCAAGGAGCCACGCGAGCGCAATTTGCGGGGCGGATGCTTTCTTGCGCTGGGCAACCTGGTTCAGAAGCTCGACGACCGGGAAGTTTGCGGCGCGGGCCTGCGGCGAGAAGCGTGGGGAGTGGTAACGGAAGTCTTTTGGGTCGATCGGCGTCGTGGAATCGATCTTCCCCGAGAGAAATCCGGCGCCGAGCGGGCTGAAGGGCACAAAGCCGATACCCAATGCCTCGCATGTGTCGAGCACACCATTTTCTTCGACGTCCCGTGTCCAAAGCGAGTACTCGCTCTGAACGGCCGTGATGGGCTGCACGGCGTGCGCGCGCCGGATCGTCTGCGCCGATGCTTCGGAGAGGCCGAAGTGCTTGACCTTCCCGGCGCCGATCAGCGCCTGAACGGTGCCGGCCACATCCTCGATGGGCACGTTCGGATCCACGCGGTGCTGATAGAGCAGATCGACACGATCTGTGCGCAGCCGCTTGAGCATCGCATCCACCACCTCGCGGATATGCTCCGGGCGACTGTCCAGGCCATATCGAGAGCCATCAGGATGAATGCCCCACCCGAACTTCGTCGCGACGGTAACCTGGTCCCGAAACGGCGCCAGTGCCTCACCAACCAGTTCCTCGTTCGTGAATGGACCGTACGCTTCGGCGCTGTCGAAAAAAGTCACGCCCCCCGCGAATGCCGCACGGATGATCTCGATGCCTTTCTGCCGGTCGGGCGGGGTCCCATACACACCCGTCAGCCCCATGCAGCCGTAGCCCAGGGCGGACACCCGCATATTTTGTCCCAAACTGCGCGTCTGCATCAGTAATGCTCCTAGAGGAATGGAATGACTCTCAAGGCCGGACCATCACTTTCAGCGCCTTGCGATCGTTCATGTCGCGGTAGCCACCGGGCACTCCGTCGAGGTCAACCGACCGATCGAAGACTCGCCCGGGCTGGATCCGACCTTCCAGAATGTCAGGCAGGAGCTCGCGAATGTAGGCGCGCACGGGAGCGGGGCCGCCGCCCACCGTGACGTTATGGTAGAAGGCCGTCTGGGACCCGGGCATGGCGGCATCCTGTGGCACCCCGACACGCCCGATCGCTCCACCCGCCCGGGTGATCTCGACCGCCGTTTTCATGGCCTGAGTCAGGCCCACGCATTCCAGTACCGCGTGGACACCGTGGCCGCCGGTGAGCTGGCGCATACGCTCGATCGCCTCGGGCCCGCGTTCGCTCACGATGTCGGTGGCGCCGAACTCACGCGCAAGTGCGATGCGGTCAGGGTGGCGGCCGAGGAGGAAGATGCGCTCCGCGCCCAGGCGCTTTGCCGCGATGACGCCGCAGAGTCCTACCGCACCGTCGCCCACGACGGCAACATCCTTACCCGGGCCAACCTTGGCCACCACAGCCGCGTGATGTCCCGTCCCCAGGACGTCCGCGAGCGTGAGGAGAGAGGGCATCAGGGCATCGTCCTTCCCGACCGGGATGGGGAAGAGCGTCCCATCGGCATACGGAATCCGGATCGCTTCCGCCTGCGCGCCCTCGTTCCCCTGGTTGCCGAAGAAACTCAGGTGAATGCAGGCCGTGGGCAGTCCCTCGTGACAGAAGTTGCAGGTGCCGTCCGAGGAGGCGAATGGCATGACAACGATATCGCCCCGCTTGACGGTGCGGACGTCGGCACCCACCGCTTCGACCACGCCGATCGCCTCGTGCCCCATCGGTTGACCGCGTTCGGATGGCTGCATGGATCGGTACGGCCACAGATCGCTGCCGCAGACGCAGGCGCGGGTCACCCGGATCAGAGCGTTGGTAGACTCAATGATGGTGGGGTCCGGGACCTTTTCGATTCTGACGTCGCCGGCGCCGCGCATGATGGTCGCGCGCATGGTGGTCTACCTCGGTGTCGTTGCCGGCAGCCAATGTACGGCCTCGGCGGCAAAAGGATTAGTGGGTGGAATTCGCATGGAATTGTGAGAAACTCTCATGAATGGCGCGCGAGAACTTCAACGACCTCCAGGCGTTCCTGGCGGTCGCCCGCAACAGGAGCTTTACCCGGGCCGCAGCACAGCTTGGCGTCTCCCCCTCGGCACTGAGTCACTCGATGCGGGGGCTCGAGGAGCGGCTCGGCATTCGACTGCTGACGCGCACGACACGCAGCGTCTCACCGACCGAGGCGGGCGAGCGGCTCCTGCGCACCGTCGGCCCCCGTTTCGAGGAGGTCGAGGCGGAGCTTGCAGCCCTCAATGACCTTCGACGCAAGCCCGCCGGAACAATCCGCATCACGGCCGGAGATCATTCCGCGACGACCATCCTGTGGCCGAAGCTCGCCGGGGTCCTGGCGCGACATCCGGATGTGAAGCTCGAGATCAACGCCGAAGGCGGCCTGATCGATATTGCCGCTCAGCAGTACGACGCCGGCGTGCGCCTGGGCGAGCAGGTCGCCAAGGACATGGTGTCGATCCGGATCAGCCCCGACGTTCGCTTCGCCGTGGTCGGCACGAAGTCTTATTTCGCCACACACGCAATCCCCAAGACGCCACAGGATCTGGTGGCGCACTCATGCATCAATCTGCGCTTGCCGACCTACGGCGGCTTATGGGCATGGGATTTCGAGCGCGACGGCCGAGAGCTGAAAGTCCGCGTCGATGGGCAACTCACCTTCAACAGCATCTTCCAGGTTCGCGATGCGGCCCTCGATGGGTATGGCCTCGCCTACATTCCGGAGGATCTCGCGCGGCCTTATCTTTCAAAGGGCCAACTCGTGTGGGTGCTCCAGGAGTGGTCCCCGCCCTGGCCGGGTTACCATCTCTACTTTCCCAGCCGCCGACAGTCATCGCCTGCCTTTGCGCTGATCGTCGACACCCTGCGCTATCGCAAAGGATAGCGTAGCGGATGCAGCCCGGACTCATGGGGGACGGAGACGATCCCGCAGGGATCCGCGCGGCTCATGGCCACGATGATCTGTATTGCTCAGCGCATCGTCGCGCACGTCGCGTTCCCGATCCTGACATTCAGCGGCATCGACGAGACAACCGGCCAGACGCGGATGGCGCGGCGCGAATACCTGCCGGAGGATCGGCACCGGCAGCACACGTTCACTGGCATCCTCTGCCGCGGCGAAGACGGCCTCGACCGCATCGACTACTGCCGATTTCGCGGCGCAGAGCCGCTCATCTGAGCGTACGCGGCGCTCTCGGTCTGCGCGGATCGCCGTAGAGGATGCCGCGACCATTGGTCCCGACATAGACACGCCCGAAGATGCGGGGGTCACCGGTGACGCAGCTGAGGCGCTGGCCGTACACGTGACGCCTGCCGTTCAGCCGCTGCCAGAGTCGGCCGATATCCACCGAGCGCCAGATCGCGAGAAAATGTCGCTGCCGCGCGAGCGCATACAGCGCCGGATAGCGCCGTCCCGGCGCCGCCTTGCCGAAACCGAGCGCGACCACGTGCACACCGCCCGGAAGCGCCGCCCCCCGTCAGTGGTGTGAAAAGCCTATCCAGACGTTCAAGGCTTCCAATACCGCTCATCGAGGAACGGGCACGCCCGCGCGGTCGTACTGAACGAGCGCGCGCAGGGAGCGTTGCCCAAGGAACCACAATTTCACCGCGCCCTCAATGACGACAAGCTGGTCGACGTACTCCAACGAATCGCGTTGCGCCTCGCGTACGGGCTGCGGTAGCTGTAGCGAAGCGGCGAACGCCCGATGCGTGGATGAGCAGGCCAGTGGACTCACCCCAGCGGCCTTACATCCGAGATCATCTCGCAATGCTTTCCATGAGCTTCGAGAGGGCCGTGGCGAGTGCCTGCACCGATCCCGGGTCCGGAAGGGGAAGTCTGAGGTATTGGCGCCCGGTCCGCGTGTCTTTCTCGACCCATGAAGACATTGCGCTTGACGCCGGCGCCGCGACGGAGCTCCCATTCGAAGCCGCCGACAGTACCTGAGCGAGTTCGAGACCGGCTTGGAGCAGCGGCGTCCACGGATTTTGCGCCGGCCCCGGGGTTGCCCCGGGCTCTGGTTCCCCGGTCAGGCGTTCCGAGGCCGATGCCCCCGGGGGAGCCCCGTTCGTGCCCAGAGTTGCCGCGACGGCCTGTCCCTCGACTGCAGGAGCCAGCGTATTGGAGGGTCTCGAGGCGGCGGCATCGGCGTCGGAGTGCGCAGTGCTGCCCGGTTGGCTCTTGCGCCGTCCAGAGAACGCCTCGGGTACTGGTGTCGGCGGAGCTTCGGCACTGGCGATCCGGGTAACCGCCTCCACGCTCTCCATGAACTTCGACAGCCGCGTCCCACCGAGGAAGACCTCGCTGTCGCCGCCATCCAGTACGCCCGCAAAGAGCGACTTCTTGAAGGCGAGCAGCGAGAGCATCCGCTGCTCGATCGTTCCCTCGGCCACGAAGTTGACAACATTGACGCCATGCGCCTGTCCCAGGCGGTGGACCCGGCCGATGCGCTGCTCGAGCACGGCGGGGTTCCACGGCAGATCCATGTTGATGACCGTGGAAGCGGCATCCTGCAGATTGAGGCCCACGCCACCTGCGTCCGTCGACAGGAACACCCGACAGTCGGGATCCTCGCGGAAGCGGTCGACCAGAGCGCCCCGCTGCGTACTCGGTACGCCGCCATGGAAGAGCACGTGACCCCAGCGCCTTCTCTTCAGTCGACGGATGATGAGCTCGTGAGTCGCGATCCAGGAGCTGAAAACCACGGCCTTGGCCTCGGGACGCTCGAAGAGCTCCTCGAGAATCGTTGCGAGCTCGTCGGTCTTCGCGCCGTAATCGGTACGTTTGTCGAGAAGATACGTGCTGTTGCAGGACATCCTCATGTTCTGCAGCGCACAGGTGAGGCGGCGCTGGTCGGCGTCCGAGAGAAATCCGGTCTTGCGCCAGCGGCTCACGATACGATCGACCGTCTCCGCATTCTCCTCGTGGTGACGCATTTGCTCCTGAGTCATCTCGACGAAGAGAGTCTTGTCCATCCGCGGCGGAAGCTGCGAGAGCACCTCGGCCTTGCGACGGCGCAGCAGGACGGGCTCCAGCGTCTTGCCAATGCGATCGAGTCCGCGGTAGCCGATGACGCGGCCTGCCTCATCCACGGTCTGGTGCTCATGACGCAGCCGCCACGTGGGACCCAGGCGATAGCGATCCACGAATTGCACGATGGAGACGAGCTCTTCGAGCCGATTCTCAAGCGGCGTACCGGTCAGCACGATGGCGTACGGCGTCTCGATGCGCTTCAAGGCGCGCGCGGCGACCGTGCTCCAGTTCTTGACCCGCTGCGCCTCGTCGACGACGACGACATCCGGCGACCAGCGTCCGATGAGATCGAGATCCTTCGACAGGACATCGTAGTTGGTGATCTTGCAAAAGGACTGCTCTGCGTACTGTGCCTCCCGCGAGGCGCGCAAGCCGCCGATGACCTGGCACCGCCGATCCGTGAAGCGGGCGAATTCCCGCTGCCACTGGTGCTTCAGCGAGGTCGGACAGACGATGAGCACCCGCTCGGCGCCGAAGTGCCGCGCAAAGAGCTCCGCCGCCGCGATCGCCTGGATGGTCTTGCCGAGACCCATCTCGTCCCCAATCAAACAGCGGCCGGCCCGGACAGCGAACAGCGCGCCATCCGCCTGGTAGGGATAGAGCTCGGCCTTCAATAGCTTGCGCAGAGCGGGACTCGCGCTACCCTCGGGATAGGCACTGTCGATGATCCGTCGCCGCTCCTCCGCATCGCGGATCTGCGCGATGAGGCCGAGCACGTCCTCGTAGCAGCGCACTTCGTGGTCACGACGCCGGGCTTCCGCGAGGAAGCTCTCCAGTGCGTTCCTCTGCCCGGCGGGCAGCACTCCAGCGGGAGGCCCGCGAAACAGTCGTGCCGCGCGCCGCGTCAGCGGCGGCGGACAATCGAGGCCCGCGCGAAACCACACATGCCGCTCCGCGCCATACTGCAGGTAGACCTCGCTGTAGCGGGGCTTGAACCCCCGCGCGAGCGCCCGCTGGCCGCCCCGCTTACGCTCGAGACGGGCGAGAACGAACTCGATGTGCTTGCAAGTGCCGAGATCGTTGGTGGAGAAGTCCGGACAGGAGCAGAAGTTCTCCCCAGGCCGGACTCCGCGGATCGCCACTCGGTAGCGGCTGCCGCTCTGGGGATTCTCCACCGCGAACTCGGAAAAGATGGGCTCGGTGCCGAGGTTCTTCCACTTGAATGGCTGCGTGCGGCCGAATTGGCGCCGCAGACCCCGCTGCCATTCCTCGACCGCCATGCCACTTGGGCGACGCAAGTGAGAGAGCTTGGGACCTCGCGCCGCCTGGTGGGAGCGACGTCGGTGTCGCGCCCGCGAATCCGCATTACTCGCCATTGCCAACCGCGCCTCTGAATTTGGGGAGCGCCCATAGTATCCGTTTGCCCGGCCCCATGGCGCGGGGACGACCCGAAAACAGATATAGAATCGCACCAGGGGCGAGCGCTGGCCGGCATCGAGGAATGGCGATCGCGGCTCCCTTTGCCCGCGCACCCTGTGACGGAATCCCCATGAGCAACCTCGAATTCGAGCTGGCCGAGCAGTTCGCCCTGCACACCCGCAAACACTGCTTCGTGACCGGGCGGGCCGGCACCGGCAAGACGACCTTGTTGCGCAAGCTCGTGCAGGCCCCTCAGAAAAACATCGTGGTCGTGGCGCCCACCGGCGTCGCGGCAGTCAACGCGGGCGGTGTCACCCTGCATTCCATGTTCGGCCTGCCACTCACCTGCTTCGTGCCGACCGATGATCCCGTGGATCGCGGCATCGCCACGAACCGCCGGCTGCTGACTGAGAATCTGCGCCTGCGCGCGGAGAAGCTGCGAGTGCTTCGCGAACTCGACCTGCTCATCATCGACGAGATCAGCATGGTGCGCTGCGATACCCTCGATGCGATCGACCTCACGTTGCGCAAAGTGCGAGGCATCCGACAGCCGTTCGGCGATGTGCAGGTGGTCCTCATCGGGGACATCCATCAGCTGCCGCCAGTGGCGAGGGAAGCCGAATGGGCTGTCCTGGAGCACTACTACCGCAGTCCCTACTTCTTCGACGCTCTCGTGTGGCCTAAGCTGGATGCGGCGCGCATCGAGCTGCAGACGGTCTATCGTCAGCGCGATGCGCGCTTTCTCTCGCTCCTCGAGCACATCCGACATCGCCGGCTCGATCCGCACGACGAGCGGCTGCTTCGGGAGCGTTACGACCCGCACTTCAAGCCGCAGGAGCCGGGCTTTGTCCTCCTGACCACCCACAACCACCAGGCCGACAGCGTCAACGCGTCGGCGCTCTCTTCGCTCCCCGACAGAGTGCATGCCTTTGCGGCCGAGATCGACGGTGAATTCCCGGAAGCGCTCTATCCCTGCGATCGAGTACTCGAGATCAAAGTCGGCGCACAGGTCATGTTCATCCGCAACGACACCGAGGGAGGGGCCTACTACAACGGCAAGCTCGCCATCGTGAGGCGGATCCGTGGCGCCGAGATCACAGTCGCGTTCCGCGACTCCGGAGCGGACTACACGCTGCATCAGGAAATCTGGGAGAACATCGGCTACGGGCTCGACGAAGACACCGGCAAGGTCGAGAGAAAGCTCCTCGGCACCTTCAGCCAGTACCCGCTGCGACTCGCCTGGGCCATCACCATCCACAAGAGCCAGGGACTGACCTTGGACAAGGTGGTCGTGGATGCCGGACGCTCGTTCGCCGCAGGACAGGTGTACGTGGCGCTCAGCCGTTGCCGCTCGCTAGAGGGGATGATTCTGCGCTCGCTGATCACCCCCGCCGCCTTACGCGAGGACCCGCGCATCGATGCGTTCAGCGCTTCGCATCACGCCGCGGAGGGGCTGCTGCGCGTGCTCGAGACGGAAAAGGCCGAGTACGCTGGTCATCTCCTGCGGCGGCTGTTCTCCTTCTCGGGACTGTCGGCTCACCTGGGCGAATGGCGGCAGCGGATCACCGCCACCGCGAGCCTCCCGGATACAGGGGCGACCGTCGCGCTGCAGCACCGCATCGCGCAAGGGGTGACGGAGATCGAAGAAACGGCGGAGAAATTCCGACGCCAGCTGTGCCGCCTGACCGAAGAGGCCGGCGGCGTGGCGAACGGCCTCCCAGTGCTCGCGGAGCGGTGCGGAAAGGCCATCGAATACTTCACCGGGCGGCTCGCCCTGGAGATCCTCGCACCGGCGCGTCAGCACATCGGCGCGCTCCGCGGCAAGAAGAAGCTCAAGCGCTACCTCGCTCACGTGGAGGCCCTCGAGCGAGCCTGCTGGCACAAGATCGAGGCGTTATACGGCGCGCAACTCCTCGATCGAAGCCTCTACAGCGGTACTCCCCTCCATAGGCGGCAAGGACCAGAGCGCAGCGCGGAGACCGACCCGGCCACCGCCGCAAGCCGAGGTCGCATGGAAAGGGGGGCGAGTGTCCGGGAAACGCTTCGCCTGCATTGCGCGCGCAAGACGCCCGGGGAGATCGCCGCGCTTCGCAGTCTCACCGTGGGTACGATCAAGAGCCACCTCGCTCGCTTGATCGTAAGCGGCGAGATCGAGGTCCATGAGGTGCTTCCCGCCGACATGATCAGCGCGGTCATGACTTTCCTCGAGACACACGAGGACGCGAGCCTGACGGCGATCCGCAGTGGCACGGGCGACCACTTCGATTACAACGACCTGCGCATGATCGTGGCCCACTGGTCACGGATCCGTGCAGCAGCCGACAGGAAGCGTGCGTGAGCGATTCGACGGAGCGGGCTTTGCGCGTCGATCACCATGCCCCGGTAGAGGAGAAGATTCGCCTGTTCCGATCGCTGTTCCGCGGCCGAGAGGATGTGTATGCACGACGCTTCGAGAGTCGCAAGAGCGGCAAAACCGGCTACGCGCCGGCCTGCGCCAACGAGTGGGTGCGTGGGGTCTGCGAGAAGCCGCGGATCGCGTGCGCCGAGTGCCCGCACCGTCGATTTCTGCCGGTCACTGACGAAGTCATCCGCCGGCATCTGTCGGGTGAGGACGGCGAGGGCAAGTCCTTCGTCGCCGGGCTCTATCCTCTGTTGCCCGACGATAGCTGTTGGTTCGTGGCCGTCGATTTCGACAAGGGCGGCTGGCGTGAGGATGCAGCAGCCTGTCTCGAAGCCTGCCGTCGGCTGACTCTTCCCGCCGCCCTCGAGCGGTCTCGATCCGGAAACGGCGCTCATCTGTGGCTGTTCTTCGACGAGCCCCTGCCGGCCTCGCTCGTGCGCCGGCTCGCCTCGCATGTATTGACCGAAACCATGGAGCGGCGGCCCCATGTGGGCCTGGACTCCTACGACCGGCTCTTTCCGAATCAGGATACGATGCCTCAGGGAGGCTTCGGCAACCTGATCGCCCTTCCGTTGCAGAAGGCGGCTCGTCAACATGCGAACAGCGTCTTTCTCGACGAGGCGCTCGAGCCCTGGCCGGACCAGTGGTCTTTCCTGGCCACCGTGCGCAGAGTAGCGCGACGGCAAGCCGAGGAGATTGTCCGGGACGCCGAGCGCCGGGGGCGAGTCTTGGGGGTACGACTGCCGCCGGAAGAGGATGACGGCGAGCCTTGGACCGCACCGCCCTCGCGACAGCTGAGAGCTCCGCCCATCACGGGCGAGTTGCCGCAAACCCTGGAGCTGGTGCTCGGCAACCAGATCTACATCGCCAAGGAGGGGCTGCAGCCCGGCCTACGAAACCGCCTGCTGCGCCTGGCGGCGTTCCAGAATCCCGAGTTCTACCGGGCACAAGCGATGCGTCTGTCGACCTACGGCAAGTCGCGCATCGTGGCGTGCGCCGAAGACCATCCGCATCACATCGGCCTTCCGAGAGGCTGCCTCGAAGACATTCATCGGCTGCTCGATGACCTGGGCATTGGCGCAACGGTGCGGGACGAGCGCAGCCGCGGCCAGCCGCTGAATGTCACCTTTCAAGGGCAGTTACGGCCCGAACAGAAGGCGGCCGCCCGCGCCCTGCTGGCGCACGATACGGGAGTGCTGGCGGCCACCACGGCCTTCGGCAAAACAGTCATTGGCGCCTGGCTGATCGCCCAGCGCGCGGTCAGCACGCTGGTGCTCGTCCACCGCGAGGCGCTGCTCGATCAGTGGGTCGAGCGGCTCTCTGCCTTTCTCGACGTGCCTGCCCAAGACATCGGCCGGATCGGCGGTGGCCGGCGACGATCCAATGGGCTCCTGGACGTAGCCATGATCCAGACCCTCTTCCGCAAGGGCGTGGTCGACGACTGTGTAGCTGGCTACGGACAGCTCATCGTCGACGAATGTCATCACCTCTCGGCGAAGAGCTTCGAGAAGGTTGCCCGTGAAGCCAAGGCCCGATTCGTCGTCGGCCTTTCCGCCACGGTCACGCGCAAGGACGGCCACCATCCAATCGTCTTCATGCAGTGCGGACCGATCCGCTACCGCGTCAATGCGCGCGCTCAGGCCGCCACTCGCCCGTTCAGGCACACCGTGTTCGTACAACCCACCGCGTTCCGATCATTGAGGCCCCCGGAGGCGGACAAGCGGCTCGAATTCCAAGCGCTCTATCAGGCATTGGTCGAGGATGAAGCGCGGACACGCCGTATCAGCGACGATGTCATCGAATCCGTGCAAGCGGGACGCTCACCGCTCGTGCTGACCGAGCGCAACGATCATCTCGATCGCCTGGCGCAGGCTCTATCCCCCCATGTGCGCCACCTCATCGTCCTGCGGGCCGGAATGGGCAAGAAGCAGCGGCAGGCGGTGAGGGAACATCTCGCCTCGATTCCCGCCAAGGAGGCGCGCGTGGTGATGGCGACCGGCAAGCACATCGGAGAGGGATTCGACGATGCGCGTCTCGACACGCTCTTCCTGACGCTCCCGGTGTCCTGGCGAGGGACGGTCGCGCAATACGCCGGGAGACTGCATCGACTGCATGACGGGAAGCGTGAAGTGCGGATCTATGACTATGCCGATCTCGGCGTGCCGATGCTGGCCCGGATGTTCAACCGGCGATGCCAGGGCTACGGGGCCCTCGGCTACACGATCCTGTTGCCGGCCAGCGCGATTGACGGTTGGCCCGCGGAGGTCGCCCTGCCCTCGGACCCGCTCTGGAAACGGGACTACGCGGGCAGCATCCAGCGGCTCGTTCGCGATGGGGTGGATACGCCTCTCGCCAGTCTCTTCCTCCAGACGACACGAGCTCCCGAGGATACCGAAAACGTCGACCGCACACGCAACATCGAGACCTTCCTCTTCCGGCGCCTCGAGACCCTGCCCGAGACCCGGGGGCGTTTTCGCATCAACGCGAGGCTACCTATTACGCTCGATGCTGCCGGCACCCTCGAGGTTGCCTTGCTCTGCGCCGATGCGCGCCTGGCGATCGAGTTGGATCGCACCGCGCGTCTCTCGGACACCGATACGTACCGCCATGACCGACGCAAGGACCAGTTGCTGCAACAGAACGGTTATCTGGTGCTTCGCTTTCTCGCCGAGGACGTCGGCAAAGCACTGGATCGGGTGCTCGACACCATCATGGGCGCGATCGAACGCGCCCGCCGACGGCTGGATTCCGATTCGCCTTGAATGGGATTCCCATACGTTATCGGACGAGATATCCCCGTTCGCGCTCAAGCGTCTCGCGAACCTGCTGCGCGGCCTCGCCGGCGACGATCCCGAAGTTCGGTTTATGCCGCAGTATCGACCAACATGTTCATCACGAGCCGGATCATCACGTCCTTGTCTTTGGGCGACGACTCGGCCACCAGCAGGGCCAGTGCAGCCAATCCGACATCATTGACCACCGGTTGGCCCCGGCGCACCAGGCAGTCGTTTCGATGCAGGAATTCGATGAACAAGAATGAGCCGATGCGCTTGTTTCCGTCGGAGAAGGGATGATTCTTGATCACGAAATACAGCAGGTGCGCGGCTTTCGATTCGACGGTCGGATAAGCTGGTGCGCCGAACACGGTCTGATCCAGATTCCCGAGCAGGGCGGCGAGTCCGTCGTCGCGCTCGCGCCCGAACAGGTCGGTCACCTCGCCGCGCGCCATCAGATCCATCTTGAGCTCGCCGATGGCCCGACGCGCTTCAATCACTTTCGGGAGTTTTCCGCCGGGCACACCTTCAGGCTCGACCAGCAGCCCCTTGTCATAGCGTTGCAGCAGCAGAAAGGTCTGCGTGTAACGGGCAATGATATCCACCAGGCCGCGACCCTGATCCCCGGTCAGTGCCTCGCCAGAGGCCGCCTTGCGCACCAGGGCAAGGGCGGATTCCAGCTCGCGCGCGTTCTGCTCGAGGCGCTGGCGATTTACGGTGTAGCCCTGCACCAAGTGCTCGCGGAGCGTTGCGGTCGCCCACTGGCGAAACCGCACCGCGCGACGGGAATTCACCCGATAGCCGACCGAGATAACGGCGTCCAGGCTGAAGTACTTGACTTGGCGCCGGACTCGCCGCCCCCCCTCGGCTTGAACCACCGAGAAATCCTCGGTAGTTGCGCTCTCCTTTAATTCCTTGTCGGCAAAGATATTTTTCAGGTGTAGGCTGATATTGTCCGTCGACGTATCGAACAAATCCGCCATCTGGCGCTGCGCGAGCCATACCGTATCGCGGTCCAGCCGAACCTCTACGCGCACCCCCCCGTCGGGGGTCTCGTAGACGATAACCTCGCCGCTCGGTGTCTCACGAGTCATGCTGCGCTCCCGGTGATCTTCTGGACACTCCACATTTGCATCGGGTCACTGCAGTAGTTCCACCCCAGGTTAACCGCGCGCCTCGTCCCAAATAGCGCTCGGGCGTACTCGTCCGTGACTCGCAGCCACAATACGCGGCCCGCTATCGTGCAGCGTTTCAAGGACGCAAAGCCTACGACTCACACGTGTTGGTTACAAGACTGCGTGGAGCGATGGACGAGCAATCTGACGTCCATGAGAACGTCACTTCCTCCGCGGCATCAACGCCGCGACTTCCGCTCCGGAGAGGGCAATGAACGCGTTCCGCAGATGCTGGGTCATGATGACTCATTCCTGTGACAGCCCCCCTCGATTCACGTCACTGCCGAGGATCTTGGCGTTCATCCGCTCAAGAACGGCCTTTGCGTCTTCGGCGGCCAGGTGCACGTAGCGGCTGACGACATTGGACTTCCATCCGCCGATGGCCTTCAGCTGCTGTTCCGTCGCTCCCTCCCGGGCGAGGTAGGTGGCAGCGGAGTGTCGAAGGTCATGAAAGCGGAAGTCGGCCACGCCGGCGGCGGCGCACGCGGCTTTGAATGGCGTGTGATAGTCATAGCGGGTTCCGGGCGTGGCACCCAGGAATACATGGTCGTCATCGAGCCGGCGAATCTTGCCGTACTCCTTCAGCAATCGGAGAGCCTCGTAGTGGACCCATATCGCCCGCGGCTGCGTGTTCTTGGTCTCGCGCAGCAGGACGCGGCCGTCCTTCAGATCCACATCGCGCCAGCTCAGGTTCATGAGCTCGCCCGCCCGAGCGGCGGTTGAGAGCGCCAGGACGGCCAGGGTGTGGAGCTGCTGGTTTTTGGCCGTCTCGGTCAGCAGCCGTTGGCGCTCGTCTTCGGATAGGTAGCGCACGCGCCCGGGACCGGCGGAGAGCTTGGCGACTCCCTCCATGGGGTTATGCGTGATCCAGTGCCATTCCCGACGGGCGACGCTGAAAACGCGGCCGATGGACACGAGGTAGTTGTTGACCGTGTTTGGTTTGCGCTTGAATTCGCGCGCCTGTTCACCGGCGTTCAGCGATGAGTGCTTCGCGCCGGGCCGGGCTCGCCGGTACGTTTCCGCGGCGAGCTTGTTGCGATATTCGGCGATGAGCGCGGGCGTGATTTCACAAAGCTTGAAGCGCCCGAGCTTCTCCCGCCACCAGGGCAATGTGGACCTGTGCATGCGGCCATCTCGTAGCTTTGGAGCCTCGTGATCGAGGTAGCGGTCGATCGCCTCAGCAAGCGTCCGGCGGCGCGCCTCAACCGAGCGGAAGTGCCGCCCTTCGATCATCTCGGCCTCGATCGTCTTTGCCCAGCGCTCGGCTTGGCGCTTCGTCGGAAAGCTTGCCGTGCGCGCTGGAAATCCCGCCATGCGAACCTGGACGTGGAAAGCGCGTGTGCCATCGACTTTGGCGCGCTCCCGGATTGTCGCCATCGCCCATCCTCGTGTCGCGGCGCACAAGGGCGCACGCCTTGATGCAACTATAACCCTGGAATTGGCAATCAATTGTGCCAGAAGTGTGCCAGGAAATGCGGCGCGCTCTTGCTTGAGTGCTATTCTATTGATAATATTGGAGTTAGTTGGTGCCGGCTGAGGGACTTGAACCCCCGACCAACGGTTTACAAAACCGCTGCTCTACCGCTGAGCTAAGCCGGCCCAGAAGGCTGCCCCCGTGCGAAACGGGCGCCGATTGTACCGGTGTCGGCGAGGTTCCGGTGAGTGGGTAACGCAAGCAGCACCGGATCCGCAAGAATTCTACGGACTCGGCGGCGCGGCGCTGACCGAGGCCCGGGGGGCGGGCAGACCGGGAGAAGCCTCCTGGGGCACACGCCAGGGCGGGGTCTCGCCGGCCGGGCAGGGCTCCGTCCCGATGTTCGACCCCGCACCGGTCTTCAGCGCCTCGAGCGGCAGCGCCTGCGCGCCCCCGGGCACCCAGAGATCCAGCCAGTAGACCGGCTGGGAGACCAGACGATCAGCCAGGACGGGGTGGAAACCCTTGTGCTGCGCCAATTGCTGCTGGCGGGCCGCGAGCTGCGGATCCTGGAACATGCCGAGCGAGATCGGCCGCTTGCCGTTCGCGCTCATGGGCTGCGCCCCATCGATGCCGTCTGCCCTCAGCCGCTGCAACAGCTGGTTCGCCCGCGAGGCGCTGCCCGGGCTCGGCAGGTAAACCCAGTACCAGCGCGTGGGCCGGCTCTGTGCGACACGCTGCCTCGGCGAGAGGCTCTGGCCACCCAGCTGCTGTAAGGCCTGCGTGGCGTCGGTGGTGCTGTCGAACGGTCCGACCGATACGCATTGCGCGGCGAGCGCCGCACTCACAGCTTGTGGCGCCTCCGTGAGCCGGGCCGATGCGGGGCCGTCCCCGGCTCCTTCCGCACCCGGCTCCCCATCGCCTGTCGCGGCAGACACACCGGATGCCGGCGTGGAGGAGGAAGCCGCATCGCTCGGGCGCGCGTGCTCAGCCAGCCGCAAGCGCGGCAGGCCCGCGATCGCGTTGGGCGGTGATACACGCACGTCGATCCATTCGGCCCAGGCCAGGAACATCAGGTTGACGAGCAGCAGAGCGAGGAATGCGGTGCGCACGGTCAGGAAGCCTCCGAATGCCCTCGCGGGTCCGCGGGGACTGGATCGATTTTCATCCCCTTTTGGCCCACACCGCCAGACCCTGCAGCACCAGGTCAGGCACCAGGATGCTCGAAGCGCGAATGAGCGGTTGAAGGCCGGAGGCGCCTCCGCCCGTCAGGACGGCCCGTGGCGTCCGGCCTAGCAGAGCGCGGGCCTCACTGACGGCCCGGTCCACCGTGGTCGCGGCGGCAAACCGCGCCCCCTGCTCCACCCCCGCGCGGGTGGAGCGTGCGAACAATGCGGGGCCCCGGCCGTCTGTGCCGCCTCGGGCGCGCTGGCGAATGCCGCTGGTGCCTTCGAGCAGGCTCGACACCATCAGCGGCGGCGCCGGGATGATCGCCCCTCCGCGGTGGCGGCCATCGGCATCGAGCAAGTCGATCGTCATCGCGGTACCAACGCCGACGACGCACACGGGACGCCCGAAACGCTCGTGCGCACCGATCATCGCCAGGAAGCGGTCTACTCCCAGCCGCCATGGCTCAACATACGCCACGGTCACCCCGCACGCGCGGCGCCGCGTCGCAACGAACTCCGGCGCAGGCGCTTCTGTCCGGCGGGCGGCGAGCGCGAGTGCGTCGTTGATCTCGGGCGAGGCGACACTGGAGACGAGGATGCGCCCCAGGTTGCGCGCTGAGCCGGCGATCTTCTCGAAATCCCGCGGCCCCAGGCCGGCGTGGCTTGCCGCTCGAGCCCGGCCAAGGTCAGCATCCGTGAGAGTCGCCCACTTGATGCGCGTGTTGCCGATGTCGACCAGCAGCACATTCATTGCACCGGCCTTACCGTAACCTCACCGGAGATGAAGCGCCGCAGCCCGTGCGGCGTCTCGACAACCAGGGCGCCGTGCAGGTCGATGCCCTTGGCCCAGCCGCACACGTTGCCCGCGGCCGTGCGCACCTCGATCTGCATGCCCTGCAGGGCATCGGCTGCTCGCCACTCCTCGATAAAGGGCCGCATGGCCTCGCCCTCGAATCGCTTCAACCCTTCCACCACCGTGCCCGTGAGCGCGGCCGCGAGCGTATTGCGCGAGAGCTGCCTCACACCGGAGGCGACGAGGTCGGTGGCGGGTATGCCCGTATGCTCGATCTGGGCGAGAAGCGTCTCGCCCAGCGCAACATTGAGGCCAATCCCAACGACGACGGTGGCCGGTCCGCCCGACTCGGCTCGCAGCTCGATCAGGATGCCGCCGAGCTTGCGCCCCTCCACCAGGATGTCGTTGGGCCATTTCAGGCTCGCGCGCTCCAGACCCGCCCCGCGCAAAGCGCGCAGCACGCAAACGCCGACCGCGAGCCCCAGCGCCCCGAGGTCCGGCGGCACCTCGCGAAAGCTCCAGTTGAGCGACAGGCAGATCGCCCCGCCGGGCGGAGCCAGCCAGGAGCGGCCGCGCCGGCCACGCCCGGCGCTCTGGTATTCGGCGAGGAACACCTCGCACAGGCCCAGGGGCGGATTGGGCCTCCTCAACAGTACGCTGTTGGTGGAATCCACCATCCAGGTCGTCTCCACGCCGCGTACGCTCGCGCGCGCGGATGCCGGCAGCAGCGACGTGATACGCCCGGCATCCAGCACCTCGCTACCGAAGCCCGGCTCAGAATGATCACCGGAACGAAGACGATAGCCCCGGTTGGGCACGGCATGCAGTGTCGCACCGAGCGCGCGCAGCGCGCGCACCGCCTTCCAGATGGCGCTGCGGCTGACGCCCAGCGCCTGCGCCAACGCCTCACCGGAATGGAAGCGGCCGTCGGCCAGTTGCGCGAACACCTGCGCCGCAAGCGGTTGCTCGCCCGCGTCCGCGCGGGCGGTACGTCTCTCCCGGGCGGCCATCTTAAGGGGACCTCGCCCGCGCTCCCAGGAGCCACAGCCGCCGTGCGCGCGGTTCGGTGCCGGCGAGCATGCGCGCGATGTTGGAACGATGCGTGAACACGATGAGCACGGCGCTGAAGAGGGCGAACGGCAGCAGCGGCCGGCCGGCGTGCCTGTCGACGGCCGCGGCGGCGGCGAACGCCAGCGCGCCCAGCATGGATGCGAGCCCCACATAGCCGCTGAGCACTGCGGTCATGAGCCACACCGCGAGCATCGGCAGCAGCAGCGCAGGCGATGCTCCCAGCACAGCACCGATCAGCGTCGCGACCCCTTTGCCCCCCTTGAACCCGTACCACACCGGATAGACGTGTCCGAGGATCACCGCGACCCCGCACGCAGCGACGGTCCATGCGCGCCATTGAGGCGTTGCGGCCAGCCCCGGAAGGGCCGCCGCCGCCAGCGGCCCGGCGGCGAGCACACCCTTGCCGATGTCGATGAGCATCACCCAGAAGGCGAATGCCTTGCCCTGCGTGCGCAGCGCATTGGTACCGCCGGCGTTGCCGCTGCCGAGCCTGCGGATGTCGACACCTCCGCGCAACCGTCCGACGAGCAGGCTCCCGACGACCGATCCGAGCAGGTAGGCGAGCGCCGCCTTGAGGATGAGCGCGATCATGGAAGAAAGACCTCTGCCAACATACAACGCACGCTGCCGCCGCCGAGGCGCTCGATCGTCGGCACCGGCGCCACCAGCACCTCATCCGTGCACGCGGCGAGACGCTGAAACGTCTCCTCGTGCAGTGCACGCCGGGCCGCTTCGGACAGCACCAGCAGCCGGCGCTCGCCTTGCGATCCGCCGCCCGAGGCGAGCTCCAGCATGTTGCCGGCGAAGCGCTCGACCTGCGAGTGGCCGATCTCGATCACTTCACGCCCCCCTTCGCGCAGCTGCGCAAGCACGCGGTCACGATCGGCGGCAGCGATCGCATCGAGCCCGACGACGACGACCCGCTCCCCGATGCACATCAACACGTTGGTGTGGTAGAGCGGCGCTCCGGAGCGGTCCGCGGCGCGGAAGGGGACAGGCCGGTAGCCCAGCTCGCCCGCCCACTCGGCAAGCACCTGCTCATCGGTCCGCGGCGAAAGGCAGGCGTAGGCGATTCGGGCAAGATGGTCGAGCACGAGGCTCCCGGTACCCTCGAGGTGGCGCCGGTGCGCCTCATGCCAAGTCAGGTCGATCACACGCTTCAACCGGTATCCCAGGCGCTCGGTCACGGCTTCGATGGCCGCCGCGCGGCGCTCCTGGCGCCGGCTCTCTGCCTGCAACGGGTACAGCACCACCGTCCCGTCCGCATGGAAGCTGATCCAGTTGTTGGGAAATACCGCATCCGGTTTCGGCGGCCGCGGCGTGTCCTCCAGCACGCAAACCCTGATCCCCTTGGCCGCCAACGCGGCCGCCAGGCCGTCGAACTCCGCGCGTGCGCCAAGGCTCGAAGCCTCGTCCGCGGGCCGCGGCGGGCGCTGGAAGGCATTCGTGGTCGCAGTCTCCGGGTTGTAGGCGAAGGCCGCGGGCCGCACCATGAGCACCGCGCCGGCACACTGGCGGCCGGCGCCGGGCCGCGCCGCGGCCAAAGCCTGCCCGGGGAAATCGCTGCTCATGAGGGAATTCTCTCACGTCGCGGCAGGCACCGGAGGCGCCGGCACATCGAGATCGGGCCGTGCGCAACACGAAGACAAGCCAGCCCGCGGCGCTCCGCGGGCACCTCCCCGCACAAGAGGGCCTCGGCAGACGCTGCCCGGAGCCGTGAGAAGCAGGACGCGACGAAGGCGCCTCAGTGCCAGATGGCAAAAAGCCCCCGGGGATGACCCCGGGGGCTTTCGCGGATCAAAGCCTGGCAGTGACCTACTCTCGCATGCCCGAAGGGCACACTACCATCGGCGCAGAGCGTTTTCACTTCCGAGTTCGGAAAGGGATCGGGTGGTTCCCGCTCGCTATGGCCGCCAGACAAGCTGTCTGAGGTTCGTGCGGCCGGCTTGCACCGGCCGCACGCGCCTCCAATACGGTTCGTTTCGTTTCGACGCTTGTCGCGCTCGCATGTGTCCATACGGGGGACAGCCTCGCGGCCGCCACCGGCTCCATGCATCATCCTCTCGCGGTCAGACCGCTTGAGGTTATATGGTCAAGCCTCACGGGCAATTAGTACTGGTTAGCTGAAGCCGTTACCGGCCTTACACACCCAGCCTATCAACCACGTAGTCTTCGTGGGCCCTTCAGGGGAGTCGAGCTCCCAGGGAGATCTAATCTTGGGGGGGGCTTCCCGCTTAGATGCTTTCAGCGGTTATCCCGTCCGCACATAGCTACCCGGCAGTGCCACTGGCGTGACAACCGGAACACCAGAGGTGCGTCCAT
>JAJZDX010000068.1 GCA_021805865.1 Pseudomonadota bacterium | reverse complement strand
TAATGTCGAAAAGACTCGGCCGCTTCTCGAAACCGGACGGACAGAGAGGCGGCCCGATCCCGCTGGCGGCTGCCGAGGCGGCGGGAGGCCGCGAGGATCTTCTGTGTCATCGCCAGGTCGGCTGCGTCCGTGCCGGGGATGCCGGCCGCGAGGAGGCTGAGACAGGCGTCCCGCTCGCGGGGGTCCAGGGACCATCCCTGCGCCACGGCCCGCAGGCACCACGAGAGCGCGCCCAGTGCCTCAGCCGCTGCAGCAGCCTCACGAGCCTCCTGCGTGCTCATCTGCCGAGGTCCTCGCTGGTGTGCCGCGCCGCCGCGCCGCTCGCACCTTCCATCCCGGCGACGGATAGCGTCTCTGGGGAAACGGCCCACCCCGCCCCCAATGCCGCCTCGGCCCACGAGCGACACTCGGCGCGGACGATGTCGATGTCGTCGCTGCAGGCCCGAGCCCACTCGGCGTCCGAGCACTCATAGTCCCCCGACTCGACCATATCGCGGATGAGCTGCTGGCAGGTCGCCTGCGCGCGCGCGAGGTCCTGCGCCAGAGTCTCTTTCTCCGCAGCCGGCTGCGCCCGTGGCGGCTCGCCGCGGCGCATGCGCTCCTGCTCGTCCCGCACGATGTCGGCAAGATCGGCATCCGCGACGCGGATGCCTTCGCGGGCCGCAGTACGCGCGGCTCGTTCGCGAAACTCGCTGCTGCCCTGGATAGAGACTTTGCCGCCCCACTTTGCTGCGGCGAGCTGCAGCGCAGCGAGGGTCGCGTCGTCCTCCCGGCTCGAGGTCATGTCGATAACCCGCCCCGCGTCGATGAACGCGAGGCGGCGGTCCGCATCGCGGCGATACTCGACCGTCGTGCCCACCACGTGCGCGGAAAACGCCCGGAGGTCCTGCGGCACGGCCGGTTGGTCTTTTCCCATGAGTCGAGGCGCAATCCAACGAGCATAGCTGTCCGCCTGCGCGGTTTTCCCCTGCGTGCGCAGCCAGTCCTCGTAACTCTTGGCCGATTTCTTTGCCCGCGCGGCCCGCTCGCGGGCCTGCCGATCGCGAAGCTCGAGGCGCTCGCGCGCATCCCGCGCGGCGAGCTGCGAGCGGATGGCGTTGAGCACAGCACCGCGCCCCCGCCAGTTGCCGGCGGTGGCTGTCTTTCGGCGCTCGCGCTGCGCGGCCTGGAGCGCCGCACGCTCGGTCCGATGCTGCGCGGTGAGTGCAGCCCGCTCCGCGCGTCCCTCGGCCTGCCTCTCCTTACGGGCTCGCTGATAGGCTGCCCAACTCGCCCGGTCGGTCGATTCCGCCGCCCGATCCGTCGGCTCGGGGCCGGGCGCGTGAGCGCGCGCCTGCTCGGCCTGTTCGGGGCGCGCGGGCTGGTATTTACCGAGCCGCTGCGTGATTTTGGTGAAGCTCGCGTCCCTGCTCACCTCGCTGGCCTTCACGGGCTGGTCTCCCACCCACACGATTGCCCCGCTGCCTTTCTTCTCGTACTTCATGCCGAGCTTTGCCAGCTCGGCATGAAGTTCGGCCCATGTCCGAGCCCCGCGTTTTGGGTCGAACAGTTGCCCGGCGCGCTCTCGCGCGATCTCCGCCGCCGACCGCTCCCCGTGTCGGTGAGCGCCATCCCGGGCACGGTCACTGCCGCGTGGTCGCGCCTGCGCGCGCTCCCGGCGCTGCTCCTCCCGGCTGGTTTTGCTCCGGCGTGCGGCCTCGGCAGCCTCGCGCTGCGCAGCCGGTGTTGCAACCTGTTGCCATCCCTGTGCTGTTTCTATCCGCGACACTGCCTGCAGCAACGCTCGTCGGTCCCACCCGCCGCCGGCGCGGATGACGCGCTCTGACTCGGGGTGTACACGGGAAACCACCAGATGCACGTGGTCATGGTCGGTGTCGCGGTGCAGTGCGTAGATAGCCTGATGTCCCTCGAGGCCGAGCTCCTCGAGCACGATGCTCATGGCTTGGTCGACCTGTTCGCGGCTCGGGTGCTCGCCCTCGGCCCAGGAGATGACGTAGTGGTTGATCGGGTCCGCTGATTGCGGGGCCGCCATCGCTAGTGCGGCCATCTCTACGCGTTGCCCCGCGAGGTCCGTGGACAGGAAACCCTGTGTGCCGTAGTAGACGCACTTCTCCGGGCTCAGTTCATCGGGCCGATCTGGGTCAGATCGACCACCAGGATCGACAACGTAGTCGCACAAGTCATGGACCCGCGCGACCTTGCCGCCGCCGCCGCGCGCAGGGATTTTTTTGCCGATCATGGCGGCGTGCCGCGGGCAATCCGATGGATCGCCGCTGTGACCGCGCGCCACGCCGCCGCAGTCTCCTCCGAGTGTGTACCGCCGCTCGCCATATGCATCGCCTTCGCTAACCCCCCGAGCCGACGAAGCTCATTGACGACGGTCAAATCGGTCCGGGAAGTCACCACCCGGCCCAAGATGAGCGAGCGGCAATAGCTGGAGACGGTCAGCCCGCATGCACGAGCTTGCTCGAGCACCGCGGCGCGCTCGGTGGTCGCAACATGGATGTTCAGCGCCGCGCGGCGGGGTGTGGTGGATTTGAGCATCGCTTCATCCTCATGGCTCGTCCTCTCTTCTCCGCCGCGCGGGCCTAGATGTGAGAAGCGAAGCGCCGAACATCACCGAACGTGAGAAGGCCCCAGGCCGCCGAGCGTAATGCACCCTCACGCATCGACCGCAGAGCGGCGATGTGTGCAGGGTGCCGTCTTGTGGGTCTTACTCCCGACACATTGGGCGCTACCTGAACTCTCCTGGTGGCGCCGCCCCATCCCGCCTCACGCTACAGGTAGTCCTGATACAGAGGTTGCGGCCAGAACTCGTATCGCTATTCGAGCCGTAGCTCAGGGGCCCACCGCGCCGAGGATGGGCAGTGGCGGGCAATGGGCCCGCGATGGTCTGGAGATGGACATGACCGCAAAGCCGAGAGAGACGTACGACATCGCCGAGACCGCGGCCAAATGGGGAGCCGCGCTCGACAGACTGAGGGCCGAGCAAAGGCCCGGCGTGAAATCTGGACGGGGTGGCAAGGCAGCAGTCCTACAGGCGGTGCGGGATAGGCTGCGGACCCTCTCTGGGGAGGGCTACACGGCCGGTCAGATCGCCGATGCGCTGCGAGAGGTGAGTCCGCGTATGGTCCGCGCGGCGCTCCGTGACGCAGCAAAATCGAACCAGCGGCGCTCCGCGAGGCGAGCCCGCGCAGGAACCGCCGGGGGGCGTGACGCAGCACCAGCGCCGAGTTCCCATGCCGGTGCCGTGCGCGGTCCGGTGCGGACCCCGACAGATCGGCCGCCCGCAGACCCCGTACCGTCACCAGACGCGGACGCCACCCCGCCCACGGCTGGGACCGCCGCGAGCGCCGGGCTTACCCCCGAACTGCGCGCTAAACACCGCATCCCGGACTGGGCGGACGGCTCTGACATCCGCCCGGGGGAAGACCTCTCGGCCTACGCCAGGCGCAAGCGCGTCGCGGGACCGCCGCCTGATCGCAGCAAATTCATTGGGGAGTCCCGCGTCGGGGAGTTCTGAGGGCCCACGCGGCAGAGAACAGGCATGGACACAGGAATACACACCGCGGCGGTCACATCGCCCGGCCCCGATGAGCGGCCCTGGCATCGGCGCTCGCCCCTATGGGGACGGGAGACGGAGATCAGAGCACTGGTCGCCGAGGGCTACAGCCTCGCGCAGATCATCCGCCGGCTCGGCCTCGGTGTGTCCAGGCCCTATCTGTGCCGCTGGCTCCGCCGCGCCGCCGCCCGTCCCGCGGGCGAGCCTGCGCTCGCAGCGCCCCCCGCCGCACCGGGCGCGGCGGAGTCTGTCGCCGCCGAGGACGCGGCGGCCGAGGCGCTGCTCGCCGCGACCGATTTCTCCCCACCTACTACGAGGGCCATCAAATGACTCACTCGATCTATATGACCTTGGCGGCGACCGGGAACACGGGCAAGACGACCATCGCGCGGCACGTCCTGGCGCCCGACAGCGGTCCCATCGCCACTCTCGAGACTCACTCCGCCAGCGGGGACGAGACGGACGTGCTCGATCGCGGCGGACTGGCCGCACGGCTATTTGCGCCGCCGACCGATGGCCTTGTGCTCGACGTCGGCGTTGGCGACACAGTGGACGCGCTCGAGGCGCTGCGCCTAATCAGCCAGCAGGACTCAGGTCTGCCGTCGCGGCTGAGGCTCGTCGTGCCGATGCTTACCGACAGCAAATCCGTGGCCGGCCTGCGGTGGCTACTGGATCAGCTACCGGTCGTGTTGCGGCCGTGCGTTCGGGCGATCTGGAATCGTGTACGGCACACCGAGGGGGCGACGCTGAAGGACAGCGACGTCGCCCGCGCCGCGCGCTCCGTTGCCCGCCAGGGCGGCGCGCAGCTCTGCTCGGTGCCGCTCCGCGAATCGGCTCTATTTGACCCCGCACACGCGCTCGTCCGCCGGTACGGCAGCATCGCGGCTCTCGCCAGCCTGCCCGATTCGACCATCCGTGAGGCAGCGCTCGGCGAGATGTCGACGCTCCTCGTGGCGCGCGACGCCGCGCAGGCGGCCGTCGCCAACTGCCGCGAGGTCTACGCGGCCCTCGCCGAGTAGGAGACAGTCATATGATTCGACATCACATTCCCATCCGGTGCGCCGCCGCCGCTCTCGCGGCCACCCTGATCCTTGCGTCCGCCGCGCCGCCCGCAGAGGCGGTGTCTGAAGTGGCCGGCGCGACGTTTCCGGAGCAGGTCGTGCAGGAAGTCATGGCGGTCGAACAGGATGAGCAGGCGGTGCTGCAGACCGAGCAGCAGATCAGCATGCGCGTTTCGCTGCAGGACTGCTGGGACATTTCACGGGCTCGGTTGAAAGACCAGAATGCGGACCCCACGGCCGTCGCCCTCCGGCACGGCCACGTAGTAGCGATCAAGCTGTCTCACTCAGAGCGACGTTCTAGAACTCAAGTCGGCGACCACGAGGTATCCGCTTGAATCAGTGCCGGGGTTACGTTCGGGACATCGATTTGGGGTCGATAGCCCGTTTGAGCGTCGCTCACACGCGCAAGTTCGCTGACGACCGAACGCACTCTGTTCGAATGGCAGCGTTGTGGCGCGCACGGTTTGTGACCCCAGGAAGACAGTTGCCGAACGTTCCGCGAGCGAATTGTCCTGCAGGCGGACTTGGCTCATCAGCGCGTCGACGCCGCGCCCGCGAACTGCGGTGCCCTATCGAAGTTGGGTGAAACCATCCGGGCTCCAATCTTCGCTGCCAACACCGTTGTGCCCGAAAAACAGGCCGTCCGGATCGTAATGCTGCTTGACGGCGCGGAGGCGCGGATAGTTGTGCCCCCAATACGCGCTCTGCCAGTGTCGATTGAAGTAGTTGCTCTCGGAGACATAGGAACCGGCCTCGGGAGCGATTTCGCGCACTTCAGCCGTTGCGCGGGCAATTGCGTCTGCGTCCTTGAGTGCAGAGCGCCTATCGACCGCAGCGCCGGGTTCTCCCGGATAGGCTGAGCACCCACCGCCGGCGATAATAACGAGCGCGAACGCCGAGAGGACCTGCGGGTTCGTGGCGGTCTCTTGCACCGAGGCGAGCACGTCCCGCGGAGCGCCCGCGAGTCCTTTGTTGAAATGCAGCTGCAGCCCGTGGTGGCGGGTGGCCTTGAACAGCGCCTCCACCAGATGCGACCGGTGGACGCTCGCCAGTAGGCCGACAGGCAGCCACCGTGAGTCAAACCCGTGCAGGTATGCGCCCACCTGGGCGGCATCGCCTCGCCACCATGCGAGATAAGAGGGCGCGCCGGGCCGGGGGTCACGAACCATCCCGGCATTGATCGAGTCGTCCCACCAGTACTGCGCCGGCAGCACCCCCGTGCCAAATTCCGCCACCACGGCGAATGACCCGGTTTCGCCACGCACGCTGTCGAAGAAAGGCTGCCAAGCCGCTTTGACCTGCGGTTCATCGAGCCCCTGGCTCACCATCGAGAGCTTCAACGTGTTGTCCGCGCCGAGCGTCACGTGCTCGCCCCAGTTTGGGTTCAGCAGCCGCTCGGCATACAAGTCCATGAACCGCGCGATGAGCGTGCGGAAGTCCCGATCCGAGCGCGCGCGGATCGTTCCCCATACCGCTCCGAAGAGCTTCGGGAGCTCGAAGGTGCGCAGCGTCACCTTCGTGAGGACCCCCCAGCTTCCACCGCCCCCGCCCTTGAGGGCCCAGAACAGCTCGGGATCCTGAAACGCGTTGACCGTTCGCACCCGCCCGTCCGCCGTGACGATCTCGGCCTGAAGGAGAGCGGAGGCCGCCGTGCCGAATCGCTTCGAGAAACTCCCGAAGCCGCCGCTCTGCACTAGTCTGGAGTTATCCCTCGGCGCGCGAGAAAATCCGTTGCTGCTCAGGTAGTTGACGCATTGCAGGCTGTGAGCTGAGTGGCTACACGGTGATTTGCTGCAGCAGCTGCAGCGCGCGGTGTTGTGT
>JAJZDX010000067.1 GCA_021805865.1 Pseudomonadota bacterium | reverse complement strand
CCCCGGCTACCGTCCCCGCGCCCGAGAACCGCAGTGACAGCGTCACGAATGTTGCGCCCAATCCTGTCACCCGTATGGCCTCGTTTTGCTGAGCAGAGCCGGACTCATTTTGCCGAGCGCCGCAGCGTATCTCATCGACCCGGCGGACTTGTCAGTATTGACAGGCACCGTGGGATGCGTGCTGTCGAAGGCTGGCTCGTGAGGGAAAATCGGTGAGCAGGAACGACAATTCGATGGAAAAGGAGTACCTCTGCTTGCTACGCCGGTGGCCCCGGAAGGCCGGTCTGCGCTGGCGGGTCTCCCAGTTTCCCAAGGGGGAGGTGATCATCACGGTACTCAGTATCGAGGACAACCAGGCGCGCATCGGCATCAATGCGCCGAAGCAGCTCGCAGTGCACCGTGAGGAAATTTACGAGCGGATCAAGCGCGAGCAACCGGCCGGCGCCGTCTAAAGCTGTGAGCCACCCAAGCCCATTCCCACCTTCGCGGCGACGGAGGGGTCCCGGTAGGTCGGTTTCGCAGGACAGGTAGGAAGGAGTCTTGGATGCTTGATGGACGAATCGTGAATCGCGACTGCGACACACCAATCCCCGATGACGAGCCGATCTTCCTATTGCGCGCAAAGGACCGGCTTGCCATTCGCGCCCTGACAGCCTACTTCAGCGCCATCGAAGACCCCGAACATGCCCGAGCCGTGGCCGCCCGACTCGAGGACTTCAAGCGCTTCGCCCGGGATCATCCCGGATCGAATGAAGGACCTGCCCGGACTGCTTCGTACCTTTTCAGTTTAGCTGAGGTAGATATCGAATGTCTGCTTCTCGCCGGCAGCATGCAGTCGTGGGTCGGGAAGTTGTCATTCGGGTGACCGGCGTCTTCAGATCGTCGGCGCGGCTTGATCGGCCGCCGTCTCGCAAACGGTAAGTTTTGAAACGCCGACTGCTACGTCGGAATCGACGGCTTGCTATTGACCCCGCACCGCGGCGGGCTTCCACCGGCGCTCAGACTGGGAGTCCATTGGCGTGCCCTGTGCAGCACTCGTTCGCGCGTGCCAACAGCAGGCTCCGCTCGCGAGCGTTTTGTGTCAGGGCGGCGGCCTGCTGGAACTCCGGACCGGCTTCAGCGTACCTTCCGAGCTTCATCAAGAAATCACCGCGCACGCTGGGTAGCAGATGGTAGGATTTCAGCGCGGGATCGTTCCGGAGTGCATCGACGATCTCGAGGCCGGCCGCCGGTCCGAAGACCATCGATACCGCCACGGCACGATTGAGCTCGACAATGGGAGATTGGGTGGTCTCGACGAGCGCGTCGTAGAGGGCAATGATGCGGCTCCAATCCGTTTCCGCGGCGACGCACGCACGCGCATGGCAGGCCGCGATCGCGGCCTGCAGGGCGAAGGGGCCGAGCGGCCGGGCGAGAAATTCGGCGCGCGCCAGGTTCGCCAGTCCCCGATGCAGGAGCAACTGGTCCCAGTGGGATCGATCCTGATCGAGAAGAAGAACAGGGGCGCCGTAGGAGTCGATACGCGCCGGGAACCGGGAGGCGTGCAGCTCCATGAGAGCAAGCAGCGCGTGGACCTCCGCCTCTTCGGCCAAAAGTCCTGCGAGAACCCGTCCAAGCCGCAATGCTTCGTGGCAGACGTCCGGACGTGTCCAGTTGTCTCCATGGGTGCTGGTGTAGCCCTCGTTGAATATGAGGTAAATCACCTCGAGCACCGAGGCGAGCCGCGATGCCAGTTCTTTCCGAGGCGGGATTTCGAAGGGCACGTGCGCTTCGGCAAGCGTGCGCTTGGCGCGCACGATCCGCTGTGCGATGGTGGGCTCCGGGACGAGGAAGGCGCGAGCGATCTCCTCCGTCGTCAGACCGCCGAGGAGCCGCAGGGTCAGTGCCGCGCGATTTTCCCTCGACAGTACCGGATGACAGGCGATGAAGATCAGCCGCAACACATCGTCCCCCACGTCCTCATCGAGCCTCTCCTCGAGGCACGGCTCTAGCGTCTCTCCTCCGAGATCGGCTTCGATTTCGCCGTGCTTTCGCCACTGCATGTTTCGCTGACGCAGCAGATCGAGGGCCCGATTTTTAGCGCAGGTCATGAGCCACGCCGCAGGATTCTCCGGAATGCCGGCCGAGGACCAGCGCTCCAAGGCGGTAATCACCGCTTCGTGCGCCAGATCCTCGGCCGCGCCGAGGTCGTGAACCATTCGCATCAAGCGGCTGACGAGCTGCGGGGACTCGATACGCCAGACAGCCTCGATCGCCTCGCGAGCGGCTCCAGTGCTCATGTGATGCCCACGATCCCTTCCATTCAGGATTTCCGCTGCCGCTCGATTTCGCCGCGGAGCTGCTCTTCCTGGGCACGCATCTCTGGGGTGACCTCCTTGCCAAAATCGGCAAACTCAAAGATCGGGCGCAGGGTCACCTCCACACCCCCATCGAAGGGTGCGCGCTTGATCCATTCGACCGCTTCCTCGATCGAGCGGACCTGCCAAATCCAGTAGCCCGCGACGAGCTCCTTCGATTCCGCGAACGGCCCGTCGATCACCGTCCGCTTCGAGCCCTCGAACCTCACCCGTTTGGCTTTGGAGGTGGGAGTAAGGCCTTGGCCGTCGAGCATGACGCCGGCCTGCACGAGCGCTTCGTTGAATTTCATCATCTTCGAGATGAGACCTTGGCTCGGCATCACACCCGCTTCGGAGTTCTTGTCTCCGGGAACGAAAACCATCACGCGCATTGCGGCTCTCCTGTGCTTGGGCCCATGCCCGGGACGAGCATGGTGCTGATTTCGATCAATACGACGATCGAGCCTGGACAAAATCGACACGCCGCGGAAAGAGAGTCTCCTGGCGAGCGACCGGTTGTTGCGGAAGCGGTATATCTACATTGCTCCGGTATTCCCCGGCAGCCCCCGTGTCCGTAAGCCGATCCTTCAGCGGACAGGCCGGCCTGCGGCCGCGAACTGCGGAAAACACGGGCAACCCACGTCTCATTAAGCTGGTACGATAAGGATCTCACTGATGGGACCTTAAACGGACACCTATGAGCAAGACCCTGGTTGGCTATGCCCGCTGTTCCACCGACCAGCAGGATCTCACCGCTCAACGTGCGGCCCTCACCGCGCTCGGGGTGGCCGCCCAGCACATCTACGTCGATCACGGGCTCACCGGCACCAGCCGCACGAGGCCCGGCCTCGACCAGGCACTCGCCGCCGTGCGCAAGGGCGACACTCTGGTCGTGCCGAAGCTCGATCGGCTCGCCCGCTCGGTCCCCGATGCCCGCCACATCGCCGACGAGCTCGCCGCGCGCGGCGTCACGTTAGCCCTCGGCAACAGCCGATACAACCCGGCGGACCCCATGGGGAAGATGTTCTTCAACATCCTGGCGACCTTTGCCGAGTTCGAAGCGGACCTCATCCGGCTGCGCACGCGCGAAGGGATGGCGATCGCCCGGGCCAAGGGGAAGCTGCGCGGCAAGCAGCCGAAGCTCTCGGTGAAGCAGCAACAGGAGCTCAAGAAGATGCACGGGACAGGGAAGTACTCGATCAGCGACCTGGGGGAGCTCTTCTCCGTCTCGCGGCCGACCGTCTACCGCACCCTCGCCCGTAGCGTCCGATGAGTCACGCGGCCGCGGTCATTCTCAAGCCGCCGCCTGGTTCCTCGGCCGACCACCCCGCTTACCATTCTCGCGAGAGGCCTTCGCTTTGGCGGCACTGCGCCGCTGTCCCCCAAGCTTGCCGATCTGCTGCATCCAGCGCCGCGAGCCGAAGGCACCCTCGATGAGGCCGGGGACATAGAGATCGGCATCGAGCAGCGGCCAATGGAGCCCGAGCCCGTTCGGGCTCAGGGTGATTTTCGACAACTTCGAGCGCGGCGCTCCGGCCAACCCTTCGGCGAGAGCGACCGGAAAGGCGAATTCGCAGCCGCCCTCGAGCTCGACCACGACAAGTCCCCGATGGGCGTCGAAGCGCGCCGCCCGTGCAACGGGCCCGCGCGCGCGGGTCGCCGCGGCCTGCACGTTGGCCGCCTTGAATTGCTCTTTAGTGATGACCATGGATCGTCCTCCACGCCGCACACAGGCTCGCGATGTGCGGCTCAAGCGATTGGGCCAGGCGATTGACCTGCCGCAGGGAGAAGCCGTAGTTCTCGCGCAATGCGACTGGCCCGCCTGGACAGTTCAAGTTGAACACGGCCTGCTTTCGTCCTTCCCACACATGTATGTGAGCCGGTCGATGGTCGTTCGTGTAGATCATGACCCGCACGCGACCGAAGCGCAGAACCGTAGGCATGGAGCATAATAACCTAAGCACGCTTCGGTTGCCAGCCGCTCGTCATTGGTGATTTCCGGGACAATTCCCAATGCTATGTAAAACAATGGCTTGCGGGTCTCTGAAGTCGGTCCCATAGTAGGCCATCGATTGCGACCCTATGCGGGTGACGAAATGCGCATGCTACAGGTTTACCGGACGGCCACCGGCCGATGGGCCGGCGTAATGATCGCCGACGGGAAGGAGATCGGCAGGGTCGCGGGATGCGCGTCGCCCGAGGAAGTCGAGACAGCGGTCGCGGAGACGTGGTGCGAGATCGAGCACGTTGATCTGAAGCACGCCGGCGCCGGCGAAAGCGAGCTGGAGGCCATGGCGACGGCTCGATGAAAGTCGGCTACGCGCGCGTCTCCACCACCGACCAGAATCCCGCCCTGCAGCTCACCGCGCTCAAGAAGGCCGGCTGCAAGCAGCTCTACACCGACGAGGGTATCAGCGGGATCGTGACCCGGCGCCCCGCTCTCGATCGGTGCCTCAAGGCACTGAAGCCAGGTGACACGCTCATTGTCTGGAAGCTCGACCGCCTGGGTCGCAGCCTGCGCGACCTCATCGCGCTGCTGGACGAACTCAAGGTTCGCGACATCAAGTTTCGCTCGCTGACCGAAGCGATCGACACCGAAACCCCGGCCGGCCGGGCCATGTGGCAAATGATCGGCGTGCTGGCTGAGCTGGAACGATCCCTAATCGCCGAGCGCACTCGTGCTGGCCAGCGCGCCGCCCAGGCGCGCGGGGTGCACCTGGGGCGCAGACCGAAGCTCACCACGGCTCAGCTCGCGCACGCACGCAAGCTCGTTGTACAAGGCGAACGTCCGGCGGCGGTGGCAAAGCTGCTGTCCGTAGGCAGATCCACGCTCTACCGGGCCTTGTCCAACCGCTGAGGGCCGGGGTCCGTCGGTCCCGACTAGGGCCAAGGACCGTACCTCATGCCCCCGAGGGTCTATCACCGCGGGTTTGTGCGCAGGGCGCCACGAGTGACGCCGTCTCCAGCGGTCGGAGAGGCGTCAGACACGGTGGACACCGTCATACGTGCGCAGCCCCGGTTGCGCGGCCGAGTCCGCGTCGGGGGGCGCAGGTGAGGCCGCGCGCCTAAGATCATTAACATGATCTCTGAGGAGATCAGCGGCAACCGCTGCCGCTACCGAGCGGCGTATTTTGCCGGTACTGGGTGCCGATTTTGCCGCTACCCCCGGGTAGTACCGGTCAGATTTGCCGCCACTGGAGGGGGAGGTACCGGCAACTCTTGCCGCTACTCTCGCTGGACTACCGGCACCATTTGCCGGTAGCGGGAACGACGAGGGAATCAGCGCACGCCGGACTCGGACCCGACCATGTGGACGAACCTCGATCCGCTCCGCGATCCACCCCTCGGCCCGAAGGATGCCCAAAGCCGTACGCACAGTCCGTTCCGCGAGTCGCGTCATTTTCGCGATGCGCTTCGCGCCAACGAACGTCTCCAGTGTGGCCCAGTTCATGCGCTGTGCCAGCGCCACAGCGACAACGGTTGCAGCAGCGGTGCTCGGCCCCTGTTCCGACAGTACCGCCTCCCGGTACTGATAGAGGTCGCTACACGGCTCCGCGCTCGCCGCGTGAGCCCGTGTTACACTTTTCGTGCCGTGTCCAGCCGGACCGGTGTCACCTGGCGATGACTCGATAGACCGCTCCCCGGGGGTACCAGCCCCGGGAGCGGCATCGTTTGGCACCACGGATCACCTCTGCCTGCTGGCACGCCCGTCCGCAACGTCGTGCTGGGCTCGCATCGCTTCCAGGTACGCCTCTACATCCGCGAGCACACGGCTGCCAGATTTGACGAATGCCCGCTCCAGACCACGTTCCTTGCGCTGGCGGTAGGCCCACTGCCACCCGCGATAAGTCGCGGGATGGCCAATACCTGCATCGCTCAGCCTCCTCGGCTGGGTGATCGGGATCAGTGTGGGCTCCGGGCTTTTCTCGGCCGTTGCGCCGGCCGCTCGCAGCAGCTCTTGAGCGAGCTGCACCAAGAGGGAGGATTGCGCCAGCTTTTCGCTAGCAGGGAATACAGACCTCCTGACATAGCCCCTTGCCGTGGCCAAAATCCGGAGCTTTTTGGTGCTGGGGATTCGGACCAATACCTGTCCGGTTTTTCGACCCGGTAGCGGGCAAGTGCCGGATACAGCGGGC
>JAJZDX010000066.1 GCA_021805865.1 Pseudomonadota bacterium | reverse complement strand
GTGAGCATGCGCGCGCAAATTGAGGGCATGGCCGGCTGTTCTGATCGCGGTTGATGAGGGAACGGGACGCGACGCCCCCAGTCACCGTGATCGGTCGGAGGCAGTTTGATCAGGTAGTCGACGGCGGGTCGAGTTCGTCGAGCATCTGCTCGAAGGTGACCGTGAAGGTGGGTTCGTACTGGTCCGGATGAGCGCGGACGAACTCGATGACCTTGCGGTAACAGTCTGCGGCGGCCTTCTTGTCGCCACGCGCCTCGTAGACCATCCCGAGGCGATCGTATCCGTCATGGACCTCGGGGTAGTGCACAAGGAGCGCATGAGCCGCCTGCTCGGCTTCATCGAGTTTGCCTTCGTGGACGAGATCAATCACGGCGTTGGAGTCGTGGGTCAGCTCGTCTGTGACATCGTCCATGAGATCGCCGCAGTGCTCGCAGTGGTGATGGCCGTGGTCATGATCGTGGGCGTGCCGTGCCGCCTCGGCGGCGCGAGCCTCGGCCGCCGTTTTGAGGGCGGCGCTTGCGGCTTCTTCATCCTTCGGCAGGCAGCAGCGCTTGTATTTTTGCCCACTGCCACACGGGCAGGGATCATTACGTCCGATCTTGGTCATGACTCGGGAGAGGGCGGCGATGTGTCAGAGGGTATTGAACGATGCGGCATTTTACCGGCTATTGCTGCGTGTGGATCAGGATATGGCCACCACCGAGCAGAGGCAGCGCTGCCGGGTGTGCGGTGCGGCGCTGCACGTCGGGCACTTTGCGCGCAAGCCTCGCGGTGTGCCGGCAGGGGTCGGGGAGGACTATCGCAAGCGCTTCAGCTTCTGCTGTGCGAACCGGGAGTGTCGTAAGCGGCGCATGCCGCCCTCGGTGCGCTTTCTGGGCCCGAAGGTATACCCGTTCGCGGTCGTGGTGCTGATCTCGGCGATGCGCTGCGGGGGAAGTCCGAGGCGGATCCGTGAGCTACGGGAACTCGTCGGGGTGAGCCGGCATACGGTGATGCGCTGGCGGCGCTGGTGGCGCGAGACGCTGCCCGAGACAGGCTTCTGGCGTGGGGCGGCCGGGACACTCATGCCGCCGGTGGCCGCGGAGGAATTGCCCGCCGCGCTCCTGGAGCGCTTCGCCGGTACTTGCGCCGAGCGGCTGTTGTCGCTCCTGCGCTGGCTCTCCCCGATCAGTACCGGGAATCCCGCCGTGCACGCTGCATAAGGGCGCCGCCCCCGCCCGCAGAGGATGCCCGTCGCGGGCGGGCAGCGGCGCCGATTACGGTGTGCCCACCTGATACGGACGGGGAGACAGAGGTGGGCAAGCCGAAAGATCCTTCGGTCCACGAGCGGTGGGCGCGGTTACGGTTCTCCGTGGTCGGACAACTGCTGGCCGCGCCGCCCAAGCGTGGCGATTTGCAGCACGAGCTCAAGGCGCTCGCCGCACGCGCCTGGCGCCATCCGGTGAGCGGCAAGCCGGTGCGCTTCGGACTCTCGAGCATCGAGCGCTGGTATGCACGAGCGCGACGTGAGGCGCGCGACCCGGTCGGCGTTCTGCGCCGCAAGGTGCGCTCGGACGCAGGCAGGCAGGACTCGGTGAGCCTCGCGGTGCGCGAGGCGCTGCGCGCCCAGTACGCGGCTCACCCGAGTTGGTCGACCCAACTTCAATATGACAACTTGCGTGCTCAGAGCGAGCGCAACCCGGCCCTCCGACCTATACCGTCGTACTCGAGCATCCGCCGCTTCTTTGAAGCCCAAGGCTGGCGCAAGCGCCGGCGACTGACCACGCGCGACACCGCCGGTGCGCGGCGCGCCGAGGCGCGCCTGATGAGCTGCGAGGTGCGCAGCTACGAGGCGCAATATGTGGGAACACTCTGGCACTGGGACTGTCATGTCGGGTCCCGCCCGGTGTTGACCGCACGCGGGCAGTGGGTGAGGCCAGCGCTCTTTGGCGTGATCGATGACCGCTCGCGCCTAGCCTGTCATCTGCAGTGGTATCTCGTTGAGAACGCACAGAATGTCGCGCACGGCCTGATGCAGGCGTTCTTGAAGCGGGGGATGCCAAGATCGGCGCTCAGCGACAATGGCGCGGCCAATCTCGCCGCCGAGGTGACCGAGGGGCTCGCGCGGCTCGGCGTTCTGCACGAAACCACTCTCGCGTACAGCCCGTATCAGAACGGCAAATGCGAGGTGATATGGGGCCAGGTGGAAGGTCGCCTCATGGCGATGCTCGAGGGCGTTGCCGACCTGACACTCGATGCCTTGAACGAGGCCACCCAGGCGTGGGCCGAGTACGAGTACAACCGCGCCAATCACTCCGAGATCGGCAAGACCCCGCTCGAGCGCTTCCTCGCCGGCCCCGATGTCCTGCGTCGCAGCCCCGACACTGCGGCTGTGCGTCTCGCCTTCACCCGCACCGAGCAGCGTACCCAGCGCCTGAGCGATGGCACGATCGTCATCGACGCCCGGCGCTTGGAGGTCCCGAGCCGCTACCGCCATCTGCGCGATCTCACCGTGCGCTATGCCAGCTGGGATCTGTCCCAGGTGCACCTCGTCGATGAACGCTCTGGGCGGATCCTCTGCAGGCTCTATCCGCAGGACAAGCAGCGCAACGCCTCGGGCGTGCGCGCACCGCTCGAGCCGCTGGCCCACGGAGGCGCCGCGGTGCACCAGACCCCGGCCGCCACCGCGACCACCGCCACCGGCGCCGCCCCGCTGCTCGAGAAGCTCCTGGCTCAACAGGCGGCCACGGGGCTGCCGCCGGCGTACCTGCCCAAAGATGAACAACCTCCCGAGGAGAAAGACGATCCATGAACAAGAAACTGCTGTCGCTCTACGGCCTGAAGTGGAACCCGTTCGCCGCAGAGGTCCCCACCGAGGCCCTCTACCTCAGTCCCCGAGTGGACTCGTTCTGCTGGCGCGTCGAGCAGCTGATCGACGAGGGTGGGTTCGCGCTCGTGACCGGCTCGCCCGGCGTGGGCAAATCCGCCACCCTGCGCGTGCTCGCCGAGCGGCTCTCGAACCTGCGCGACGTGCAGGTCGGCATCCTGGCTCGGCCGCAAGCGGGCCTGGCCGACTTCTACCGCGAGATGGGCGAGCTGTTCGGCGTCGAGCTCCATCCGCACAATCGCCATGCCGGCGCCAAGGTGCTGCGCAGCCGCTGGCAGGCGCACATCGACGCCTCACTCTCGCGTCCGGTGTTGATCGTGGATGAGGCGCAGGAGGTCATCGTCACGGTGCTCGCGGAGTTGCGCCTGCTGTCCTCGGCGCGCCTGGACTCGCATCTGCTCTTGACCGTGGTGCTCGCCGGCGACCAGCGGCTCCTCGAGCGCTTCAAGAGCGAGGAGCTGCTGCCGCTGAACTCGCGCATGCGCGTGCGGCTCGCGCTCGATCGGGCCACGCCCGAGGAGCTGCGCGAGTGCCTGCAGCACGCCCTCACCAAGGCGGGGGCGCCGAAGCTGATGACCCCGGAACTCATCGCGACGCTCTGTGATCATGCGCAAGGAAACCTGCGCGCCCTGATGAACCTGGCCGGGGAGCTCCTGGCGCTTGCCGCGCAGCGCGAGGCGCGCCAGATCGACGAGCAGCTGTTCTTCGAGACCGTGGCCGCCTCGACGCCGGCCCAACTGAAAGTCGTCGGCCGAAAGCGGTGAGCACTCTGCCCGTCGAACCCGCCTGGAAGCTCTCGGGCCGCGCGCCCGAGAGCCGCTGGCTCCTCACCGGGCTCTGGAGCTGCGAGGCCGTCGGCATCGTCGGCGGCGAACCCAAATGCTGCAAGAGCTTCCTCGCACTCGATCTTGCCGTCGCGGTCGCCTCCGGGACGCCGGCCTTGCGGCGCTTCCCGGTCGCCTCCCCGGGGCGCGTGTTGCTCTATGCCGCCGAGGACGCCCTGCACATCGTGCGCGCCCGGCTCGAGGGGATCTGCGCCGCGGCGGACTGCCGTCTGCAGGACCTCGACATCCAGGTAATCACCGCCCCGTCCGTGCGTCTCGATCTGCCTGCCGACCGCGACGCTCTCGAGCGCACCGTCGCGGACCTTAAGCCGAAACTCCTCATCCTCGATCCCTTCGTGCGGCTGCACCGGATCGATGAGAACTCCAGCGGCGAGGTCGCCCCTCTCCTGGCGTACCTGCGCGAGCTGCAGCGCCGGCATGCCCTCGCCGTGCTCCTCGTTCATCACGCCAAGAAAACAGCCGGTCACATACGCGCCGGCCAGGCGCTGCGCGGCTCCTCTGAGTTCCACGCCTGGGGCGACTCGAATCTGTATCTGCGCCGAGAGCCCTCCGGGCAACTCACCCTGACCGTCGAGCACCGCGCCGCTCCATCTCCACCGAGCCTGCCGCTCGAGCTACAGCAACACGGTCCAGCGCTCGCTCTCGCCGTCCTCGCGCCCACCGCAACCGACGTCCCGCCCAGCTCTCTCGACGAGCGCATCACCAGCGCGCTCGAGAGCGCCGAACGGCCGTTGCCACTCGCCGAGCTGCGCTCGCTCTGCCGCGTCCGCAACGCCACCTTGCACGAGCGGCTCACCGCGCTCACGCGCGCCGGTCACCTCGTGCGCGACACCGACGGCTACCGCCTCGCTCGTATCAACACAACAGAGACGCGAGAAGGTCCGTAGCGGAACCGATCGGGCTGCAGCGCTCGGTCCACCCCTCGGCCTCAATCAATGCGCGCGGTAGCGAGCCGGCTGGGAGCCGGCGTCGCTCCCTCACGGACGGGCGGCCTTCAGCAGATCCCCGATACTACCGGGCGCCACTGCCTCCCCTCCGCGGCAGTTGCGATCGAAGCCGCCCCCTCGCACGCCGTTCCCGTTCCCAATCTCTCTACAGAGTGCGGGAATGGGAACCGGGAACGCCCTCAAATAGCGGGCTCGGTGCGCCATCAAAAAGCGAGATCACGCTCAACTTGGCGCGGGAGCGCAAGATCGCCCTGTGCACGAGCTTCGAGCTGCTTGCCGAACTTGCCGATGTCGTGGCCCGCGACAAGTTCGGCGAGCGGCTGCGGGCCACCGGGGTTTCAGCGATCGGGCTTGTGCAAGACTACGCGCGTTTGACCGAGACCGTCATACCCGATGCACTTCCGGAACCGGTGATCGAGCGCGACCCCGATGACGATCAGGTCCTCACCTACGCCGTTTCCGCCAAAGCCCAACTCATCGTCTCCGGCGACTCCCATCTTCTGGACCTCAAGGCCTATCACGGCATTCCTATCCACGCCGCATCTGTCGCTCTCGCCGAGATTGCAGCACCGCGATAGTCAGCCTACTGCGCTGAACCCTCTAGCCACCCGAGAGCGGGCCGGGCACGGGCAGGTTGGGTCATAAACTTTTGACTTTACGCCAATGCTATATCCGCCCGCCTCCTCAACGACCGGCCTTCGGATACCATCGTCTCAAGAATTTGAGACTCCGGGAAACTCGGTGCGGTTCAGACGGCGCTTGTACTGCATGGGCTTTCGGATGCTCTGCCCGCCCAGATCCACCTCACGCTGCCCCTGAGCTGGCGTCGCCGACGATTTCGGGTGCCGCGAGACCTTGTCCTGCACCACGCTGATGTGCCGCCCAGTGAGCGTGCATGGGCCGGCGCGATACCGGTGACCTCCGTGCGCAGAACGCTCAACGACTGCGCAGTCGCAGGTCTTTCTCCTGATCTGCTTCGCCAAGGCGCGAAGCAGGCGCTTGCACGCGGCCTCGTGACGCGAGCAGAAATGGACGCGGTGCAGGAAGCTCTCAAGGCCTTTGGCGGACTCCGAGGATGAGCGTGCAGACATACGCCTCGCCCCAAGCCTTCAAGCAGGCCCTGGAACAGCGCCTGAGGAGCACATCAACAACTTCGGGCGCCGACGACAACTCCTGGTCTTCGACCGATTCTTGGCCCGAGTGATGGCTGTTTTTGGTGATGCGGCTCTACTGAAGGGCGGGCTCGTACTCGAGCTGCGCTTGGAACGAGCTCGAGCAACAAAGGACATCGATCTGCGGCTGATCGGTTCACTAGAGCACGTATTCGTGGACCTTCAGCAGGCCGGAAGACTGGATCTTAAGGATTTCATGACGTTCGAAATCACTCCTGACACCGAGCATCCGCAGATACAAAGCGATGGTATGCGGCATGAAGGCTTCCGATTTCGTACGGAGTGCCGGTTGGCGGGCAAGCTCTATGGTCAACGTTTCGGGGTGGACGTCGCGTTTGGCGATCCGATTCTCGGGGAACCTCAGATCGTCAACGCCGAAGATACCCTTGCATTCGCCGGCGTGGCGCCACCGGCGCTGCGGCTATACCCGATCGAAAAGCACCTCGCTGAGAAACTCCATGCGTACACGCTTCCGCGTCTGCGTCCCAAGACCCGCGTAAAAGACCTTCCGGACGTTGCACTACTCGGCACCATGCAACCGATGGACACAGAACGACTGCGCCTGGCGCTGACGCAGACCTTTGAATTTCGGGTTCCTCAGCAGAATTTGTGGGCGAGTTCGGGCTCGGGTAGAGCGCCAAGTTTATGATAGAGCATGATTTTTATCGCTCTGTAGGTTCGAAAGCCGTAGGATTTTCTGAGATTCGCTTTCAACCTG
>JAJZDX010000035.1 GCA_021805865.1 Pseudomonadota bacterium | reverse complement strand
TCTCCAAAGAAGAACCCGCGCTCGAGGCGGCGCTGCGGATCGCGAGCGAGAAATACGGTGGACGGGTGCTGCTGACCGGCAGTGCCGAGTTTCAAGAACGCGCCGCCCGGATGGCGGCGCGGCTCGGGATCCGAGTGACGAATGCAAACCTTGCGGGCATCGTCCAGGCGGAACGGGACCGGATGCGCACGTTCTCGTCGGACAAGAGTCCCCGCCGCCCACAGCGGGGAAAGAGTCGAGAGGACTGAGGGTCTTCGGTCCAAATCCGTACGGGGAAACGGTCCAAATCCGTACAAGGTAAGGGGTTGGGTCACATGCGGGGTGCGCTTACGCGCACTTTGCCGCTTACGCGCACTTTGCCGCTTACGCGGCCCCTCCTGTGACCACCGCCCCCGGCGCTCGGCGTGGCTGCGCCACTTCTCGCACCCCGGGGCTACCCCACCTTGGTCAGGGTGCTCACGCACCCCGACACCCCGGACTACTGCCGTAGCCGCTTCCCGAACAATCCCCGCAGCACCGGCCACAAGACCATTTGCTGCCACACGGCCCGAGCGGCCCGCAGTGCCATGCCCTCCGCAGGAGGGAATGGGGGAACGAGGCGAACGCCTCATCCCAGGAGACTGCGGTGCTGCGGCACTTCAAAGATACCGGGGGCACCGTGCCCCCACCGCGCGAACGGCGCATCCCGCGCAATCGCTACCTGCGCCGGCACGCCCGACGCGCAGAATCTGGAACTTCGCCGGTCGCGGTAGATGGGTGCTCGTCGCCGGAGCGAGCGCGATGAGCGGTCAGGGATTGGCGGATGTCCAACGCGGTCGGGCGCTTGAGCAGCTCACCATTGACCTCGGCGCGGTGATCATGGACGCGCTACGCGATCCCAAGGTCGTCGAGGTCATGCTGAACCCGGACGGTAAGGTTTGGGTGGACCGGTTGGGTGAGGGCATGCGCTGCCTGGGTCTCTTCTCCGGTCGCAGTGCGCGCAGCGTCATTGAGACCACCGCCGGGATCCTCGACCGCGTAGTCAATGAGGAGCACCCCATCCTCGAATGCCGCCTGCCACTCGACGGTTCGCGGTTCGAGGCGGTGCTCCCGCCGCTCTCCGATGAGCCGGTCTTTACCATCCGGAAGAAGGCTCCGCTCGTCTTCACCTTCGATGACTATGTGAGCACCGGCATCATGACTGCCGAACAGCGCCAAGCGCTCGAGGAAGCGGTACATGGCCGGCGCAACATCCTGGTCTGCGGCTCCACGGGGAGCGGCAAGACGACGCTCGCCAACGCAGTACTCGACTGCATCGCGCGACAGGACAAGGACGGTCGCGTCGTGGTGATCGAGGACACCCCTGAGCTTCAGGTCGCCATCGAGAACACCGTATACCTGCAGACCACCCCGCGGATCGACCAAACCGTGCTGCTGAAGGTAACGATGCGCATGCGGCCCGATCGGATCGTGGTCGGTGAGGTGCGCGACGGTGCCGCGCTGGCGCTGCTCAAGGCGTGGAACACGGGTCATCCTGGCGGCGTCGGGACGGTGCACGCGAACGACAGTAAAGCGGCGCTGATCCGGATCGGGCAGCTCGTCCAGGAGGCCGGCGTGCCCGAACAGCAGGAACTCATCGCGGAGGCCGTGAACGTCGTTGTCTTTATCTCCCGCACGCCAACGGGTCGGCGTGTCGAGGATGTCACTTCGGTCATTGGCTGGTCGCGCGATCACGGCTATGAGGTCGCGAGACTCGCATGATGACGCATGCGCCGCGAAGCGCTGGGGTCATCGTCGCGCGAGGTCCCATGTCGGCGCGAGGCCGGCGGAACTCGGCGCGAGCGGGCTTCTGGTCGCCTTTGGCGGCGAGGCGCGTCTATGGATCGCGATCCCGTGATGCCCGCCGGGAGTCGCGGGAAACGCGGGATGCCACAGCACCATCCGTCCACCAGGGATTGCGGGAATGACTGTCCTGCCACGGCTCGTCTTCCCGTCCGACCGACGGAAGACCTCGGCGCTGTAGCGCCGGCCGGCATGATCGTCGGGAGCTCCGCTGTGATAGAGCGAGAGGGTCTGGCGCAGTCGCCCGCCGCTGCGGGTCCACCCCTCGAGCAAGACGGTCTGAGCGGCCCGCAGATTGGTACAGGGATTGAGTGCTTGGCGGACATCGAGACCCAACCAGCGGAGGTTTCGGCTGTTGATCTGTGCCAGGCCGAGGTCAACGGAGTCCCCACGCGCAATGAGCGAGCGGGCGAGGGTGATCGCCTCGCGGCGGGTTGTCAGCGCAAAGCTCTCGCCCGTCGAATCATCATCGAGGGTCCATGGCCAGCCGCCCGATTCCTGCGCGACGAGCGCTGCGAGCGTCACGGGCGAGACTCGTGGAGCACAGTGATCGAGAAGGCGCTTCTCGTCTCCCGTGTTGCCGAGATAGACGGCCGGCGGCGCGGCGATGGCGTGAAGTGCAATCCCTAGAGTGATTGCGCCCAGGAAAAGCGCCGCGGGCCGCAGTACTCGAGTCTCCATGGTCCATTCCGCCTCGCGGGCTGCACGCCCTTCGCGGCGTCGGCCTTTCCGGCCGCCGCCTCGGCCGCCCGCCGGGTCTGCAGTACCGCCAAGGGAACAAAGGGAGAGGAGGCAGCTTCCCTTTGGCACGCAGTCCTAATGACAACCCGACGATCCAGCGCCCTGATGGTACCCGGGAGTGGCGCGAGGACGGTGTATTGCATCGGATGGCGGGCCCAGCGCTCGAGCAGGCCGACGGACGGCGCGAGTGGTTTTGGCAAGGATTTCGCCACAGGGCCGACGGTCCCGCGATCGATACCCCGGACGGCTATCGCGCCTGGTTTCACTTCGGTCGGTTGCACCGGACGGACGGGCCCGCCGTCGAGTATCAAAGCGGACGTCGCGAGTGGTATGAGGAGGGCTACCTACACCGCATCGACGGTCCCGCCGTCGAGTGCCCGAACGGTCAACGTGAATGGTACTACCGCGGCCGTCTCCATCGGGAGGATGGGCCAGCGCTCGAGCTGGCCGACGGTCGGCGCGAGTGGCGCTGGCATGGGTTGCTTCACCGGATGGATGGACCTGCCGCGCTCGACGCCACCGGTCGCGAATTCTGGTATCGCGCCGGTGCGCAGGTCGCAGGTCGCGGAGAGACGCTCCCGCCGTGTGCAATGGGGATACCAGCGTGCATCAAGGCGGTCGCGTTATGAATCCTTTGCACGATGGTTGCCCGGGTCAGCCCGGGGAACATGAGACATCACGAAATGCCTCACTGCGGCGTCGGTCGCGGCGGGCGGAAGAGAGAGGACGATGAGCGATACGGTAACGATCCACAAATGCACCTCCCGTGAGGCGGTTTTCGAATACGACCGGGCCGAGGGGCTCTCAAAGGGGGAACGCATCGGGGAGGCGGCCGTTGCGGCGCTCGCCGCTGGTGTCAGCCTGACCGGCTGCGACTTGCGGCGGGCGTATTTCAAACAGAAATGCAACCTCCAGGGGGAGGACTTCTCCGACTGTGATCTCGAGGGTGCCGTGTTTACGGCGTGTCACCTGCGGGACACCCGATTCGTCGCCGCGCGACTCGCGCATGCGCGATTCGATCGAACGGAGCTCGGCGGTACGGATTTCAGCCGTGCAAAGTGCGACGGTGCTTCCTTCAAGGGTGCCTGTGGGGAGGATGTCAAATTCGACGACGCGGTTCTCACGCGGACGGATTTCTCACATGCAGTCTTGCCCCGAGCGCAGTTCGGCCGTGCGCGCGTGGAGAACGCCTGTCTCTACGGGGGTGCCTTCGCCCACGCTGACTTCTCGGAGGCGCGGCTAAACGATACGAATCTCGCCACGGCGGTCTGCTGCGGCGGCCGGTTCGTCGGTGCCGAGATGCGTCTGGCCGCGCTCGACTCGATCGATCTGCGCGCGGCAGACCTCCGACAGGTGGTTATGTACTGCTGCTCGGTGAGCAGCGCGGATTTCGGCGAAGCGGACCTTCGCGGCGCGCGCATCGAGGGTGTGCTCATGGAGCGCGCGAAAACACAAGGGGCTCATTTTGGCCGACTTGCCGAGACTAAACGAGTCGCGGTGAGAGTGGAGAGCGGAATCGAGCGGTAGGAGATCGGGATGAGCGAGCACATTGAGATCGAGGATTCGGGCGTTCGCAGCGGTGTTCGAGCTTCGCGACATTGCTATCGGCCGCTCCTGCGGCCGGCGGGCTTCGCGACCATGCCCCCGGGACTGAAGTGGGACTATGTGGAGGTACCGCGGGAAATCGCGCATTTGCGCCCGGCTCTCCCAGTGAGCCGCCACCGCTACGGGGTCATTGCCTGCGAACGGGAACTCACCGAGGAGGAGTGTCAACGGTATGAGTTGGCACGCCAACCCGATTTGGGCGTCGACCCGAACCCTGCGACCACTTCGGAGACGATACCGACTCGGCAGCAGCGGCTCACCGCCGCTCAGTACCTCTATGCGGCCATGCAGCAGATCGCCTGCGAGGCCCGCGATGGGGCTTCCCCGCAGGCGCTCGCCGATATCGCGCATGATGCGATCCGGTATGCGCAGCAAGCGCAAGCGCGTTCCAGGGTTCGATCCCATCAGACGATCGAGGAATCGCGATGATGCTCAGTCCCGAGAGGTTCATCGCATGGGCCGCCGAGCGCGGCGTGCAGATCGACCCCGGCCTGTGTTTGGCTGACGGCAAGATTCACCGTGCCGACGTGGAGGGTGATGCGCGGGGCCGGAACGACGCGACCTATTTGCTGCGACCCGACGGGTCGGGTTGGGTCGTGAACTTCAAGGCTGAGGGTCAGCCGCTCTATTTTCGCGGCGAGGGGATGATCAGCGCGGCGCAACGCGAGGAGATCCAGCGGCGGCAAGCGGAGCGCGCGGCAGAACGAGCGGCCGAACACGAGCACGCCGCGGCGACGGCTCGAGTATCGTGGCGAGGCGGTCGGCCCGCCCACGGGCACCATTATCTACGAGATCCTCTCTTGCCGCCTGCGGGCCTGCGCGTCGAACACGGGCAGTTGATGGTGCCCGTGCTCACCTTCGATGAACGAGGCGATCCGGTGTGGCGTGGGATGCAGATGGTTGCGGCGGCCGGCGGGAAGAAATTCACCCCGGGAACGCAGGCGCAGGGGGCTTTTTCGGTGATCCCCTGCGGGGATGACCCGCTCGCGGCCGCACGGGAACTGCGCGGGGCGAATCGTCTCATCATTTGCGAGGGTATCGGGACAGCGCTTGCGATCTACCGCGTGATGAGAGTACCGGTCATTGCGGCGCTGTCGGCCGGCAATTTGCCGATGCTTGCCCGCAGCTTGGCGGGCCGGGTGACGGACAACGCGATCTTTTATGCGGATGCGGACGGGCTGTCGACTCGGCCCGAGCAGGATTTCATCGGGCAGCGCATGGCGGTCGAGGCCGCCTTGGCGCTTGGATCGCGGGCGCGTGTTGCGGTGCCGGCCCGGGCAAGTGGTATCACGCCACTTGGCTACGATGCCCGTGACCAGTTGCGCGATGGGTCAGGTAATGAGATCGCAGCAACCTGTGCCGCCGCGCGCGAGCCTGCGCAAGTGCGGTTGCCGGAACGGGGGCGGGAGCGAACGGTCATCAAGCGAGACCCGGTGAGCGCGGAGCGCTGACCGGCTGCGCCAAGGCGCAGCGTAGCGCCTTCTGCTCCGTCAGAGAGGCACTGCAGGCTGTGCAGCCCCCTCGCAGTGCTTGCCCGCCGCAGGCGTCAGCGGTCACGTTCATGAGGCGGTCTTCTGCGTATTGGTGGTTTCGGTGAGGCGGCGATGGGTGCGGGATTGGGGGACGGACCGCACTGCGCTTCCGTCTCGGTGACGCTGCGGGCGCCGTCCCAAAGCCGGCCGTTCTGCGACACCCGATACACGCGGCCGTCAATCTCGAGCGTTCCACCACGCAGCGTATATCCGCGTTCCATGGCGGCATTCCAGAGCCGGTCATAGGCGCTCATGGCTTCGGTGACATTGGCGAGCGCGGGCAATCGCTCCGTGCGCTCGCCCACGCCGTCATCAATGACGACGGACAGTGTAGCCGCCTGGGTAGGCGGCGCTGCGTCCCCCGCCGCAGCGCTCAGGATTGGCTCGGCATTGATCTCTTTCACGCTCGTCATGGCGACTTCGCTCCGGTCTCTCGGTTGCCGATGTTCCTCATGCTACTACCCCGATGGATCACCAACCTGGCTTCTTTTCATTCCTCGGATCGGCGCGCAGGCCCTGCGGGCGGGACGCAAGGTGTGCAGCCTGCGCGGCGGAATGGGAGAGACGAAGCATAGGTATGGGTTGGAGGTGGGCAATGTACGACGAACCGATCGGCGATAGTGACGATGATGGCGCGGACGGGGAATTCATGCTCCTTGAGGCCGGAAGCCTCGCCGAGGCCCGCGCGCTCGGCGGGCAGATCGCCACGGAAGAGGAGTACGAGCGATGAGCGCGGTTGAGGCTACGTCGGCACTGCCAGACCTGGGAAGTTTACTGGCGTCCTCCACGGTGACGCCAGGCCGATATTCGCCGTCTGAGGTCATGAAGTCCGTGAAGCACGCTGCGGTGCTCGTCGGCTCGTACGCGGTCATCTTGACCGGTCGCGCGGATGACCTCGAGTCGGTCGCCCAGGCGGCGCGCCTCGCCGAGTCTGCCGAGTTTCGACGCATGATCCGCGAGGTCTACGGCGACGACGAGCCTCGTGCGGGCGCGGTCGACGGAAATCGCATCGAATGGTTCGAGGGCATGTCGGCGCTCGTTTCGAAACCCGCTGGCCAGGTCGAGGACGGTGCTGGCCAGGGGCCTCTCGTGGCAATTCTGACCGCTTTGCCAGGCTCTCGCGCGGGGGATGCGCTCGCCACGGCGCTCGCGATCACGGCCGAAACCGCGCGCATCTTCGATTCCCAAGCGCCGACGTTGCATGACGGTCTGGACCAGTCCCCCGTGACGCCGGAAACCGCCCCTACGCAGGAGCACCCGCCGCAAAGTTCACGGCCTTCGCAAGGCCGTGATTTCCGCCAGGAGATCACCGACAAGATGGTGGCGGCGCTCGAGCAGGGCGATATCCCGTGGAAGAGGCCGTGGCGGTCCACCGACCGGCCGATGAACGGACTCTCGGGACATCGCTATCAGGGCATCAATCGGTTCATGACGATGCTCACACAGTTCGAGTGCGGTTATGGCGATCCGCGCTGGCTGACCTTCAATCAAGTTCGGCAGGCCGGCGGACATGTGAAGAAGGGCGCGCACGGTGTGCAGATCGAGATGTGGAAGCCTAGGCCGTTCTGGGCGCGTAAGGATGTGACGGTGACGCTCGATCGCGCGGCGGTACGAGTCTTTGGCGAATCGAGCGGCGGGAGAGTGGAGATCGGAAATAAGAGTGCGTTGCGGCCGACTTCGGCAGCGCATGAGAGCACGCTGCGCGTGGAGCACGGCGGCAAGGTGGTTTCGTGGCGGGATGCGCACGAAACCCTCGATACCTTCTCCTCGCGGATTTATACGGTCTTCAACATCGAGCAGTGCGGGGGACTCGATCCGGGGAAGCTGGTGCCGCTCGCAGAATGCGGCGAGCAGATCGACGCACACACACGCGGGGAGTTTCTCATGGCCTCCATGCGCGCCGACGGCGTGGAGTTCAAGGAAGGCGCTGATGGGGCTTGTTACGTGCCGCCCGCCGACGGCATCCGGCTGCCCTCCCGCGACCGGTTCGTCTCGCAGGAGGCGTATTACGCCACATCCCTACATGAGATTGGACATTCGACCGGCGCTGCGCACCGGCTCAATCGTGATGGGATTGTCGGCGCGCACGCTTTTGGGTCCGAGGGATATGCGCGCGAGGAACTGCGCGCGGAGCTCGCAAGCGCTTTTCTTGCCGCCGAGACCGGCATCGCGCCGGTCGCGGCATCGGGTGACGCTCCAAGCGCGGAGGTTGACTTCGAGAATCAGCACAAGGCGTACCTGCAGCATTGGGCGAAGGCTCTGAAGTCCGACAAGAACGAGATCTTCCGGGCCGCCAAAGAAGCCGGGGAGGCGGCGGACTATGTGCTCGCGCGAGAACACGATCTTGCGCAGGCGCTGGAAACCGCAACCGTCACGTTGCGTCAGGCGCAAGTGCTGGAGTCGGTGTGCGCGGAGCACGGATTGACGTTCTTTGCCGGCAGGATCGATGCCGCTGCGGGCGAATTGCTGAGGGTCGAATGCGGAGCAAATGGCGATCTCTCGCTCCGCGATCCGGGGACGGGGGAACACTTGGGGAATGTCCCGACTCGGGAAGCCGATCTTGCACGGGCGCTGAAGGCCCGAAGAACACTGGCAATCGGACAGGCGGACGGGGCCGCACCCCACCGCGCGAGGCCGGTGCGCCCTTTGGAATCGGGTATTGAGCGATGAGGGTCCATTGCGCGTCACGCCGGGCGGAATGGGAAAGGAGGATGAGGTGACGAAATCGCAAGAGGCCAGCGGTGCCCCGTCGCCGTTTCGCCTCAGCCTGCGCTCCGGCGACATGGGGCATACGGCTGTTCTCGGACCGACCGGCGCCGGCAAATCGACACTCTTGGCCGCATTGATCGCAGGGGACTTTCGCCACAGCAAGTCATGTGCGCCGCGCGGGGCACGGAATGGTGAAGGAGGATGAGATGAAGAAGTCGCAAGACGATATCTTGATCGAGCAAGTGAAGTACCGCGCGGCATTCGCTGCGGGATGCGAGCCGGGGCAGCACTGCGCCATCATCGATCTCGGCATCGAGGAGACATCGGGTGCGGCCTGCCGCAAGGTCGCACGGGCGCTCGCGTGCTTGAACGGGAGAAAGGGCGAGGCGAGCGCGGTACCGGTGATCACGACACTCTCATCCGGGGTATATGCCGGAGTGGCGCTCGGGCCGTACGACTCGGAGCTCGATGCGGATCTCGCCGGGGTGCGGGTTTCGCGGGCGCTCGCTGAGGATGAGCAGCGCAATCGTCGCGCGATCGAGGCCGAGCAGGAAGCGGAAGTTCGCCGTGCGGTCGATAGCCAGGCAAACGCCGATGCGGCGGCTACTGAGCGCCGGACGATCGAAAATGAACGGGAGCGTGCTTCACGGCGGGGCAGCATTGCTGCGGAAATGGAGCGCTGAGATGAACGTGGGAGAACAGCCGATTATGACGGTCGAGGCGGCGGGCGAAGTCTTACGCCCTTTCGTGTCGCGTCAGCAGCTTCAGGTCATGCTCGATCTCAGCCGGGTCGGCGAGGAGCGACGGTTCTTCCAGGAGAAGCTCCTCGAGTTCGGCAATCGCGTGGCAATCATGCCCCAGACCTATGAGCAGGATGGCAAGGGTGATGAGGCGATGGTCTGCCTGCACTACTTCAAGGACGGTAATGACTGGTATATCACCGAGAAGGACAAGGACGGCGGAGTGACGCAGGCGTTCGGCTATACCGTCTTGAACGGCGATACGGAGAACGCCGAACTCGGATACATCAGCATTGCGGAGCTCACTGAGCACGGGGTGGACTGCGACCTACACTTCGAACCGCGATCGTTGCGTGAGGTGAAGGCGGAGATCGAAGTACGGCAGCGCCATGCAGTGCAGTCCACGCGGCAGGCGAAGCGCGCCCCACAGGGGATGGAGCGTTGAGATGAATGGCGCGAAAGCACCTCTCCCGAGCTCGTACGAACTCTCAACGAGAAACAAAAGGATTCTTGTGAGCGCCGCCGTGCTGTCCACGGTGTTTATTCTCATCGGGTTAATAGCCACAGGGAACACGTCCACTGGGAGGTCTGCGGCGCGCGGGGTGGGCATCGGCGGTCGCGCCACGCCGGGGTCCGTGGTCGGTTATCAAGTCGCCGCAGTACAACCTGATATGTCTCATTTGCTGGTGCAGGCTGTGAAGCGCCAAGTCGTGCACGCGGCTGCTACCGCGCGCGCGGCGCGTATCGATGCGGTGGCCCGTGCTGCGCCAGAGACAGGGCTTGTAGCCGCCGGTTCTCATAAAGATCATCTGGGCGCGGCGGTCATGTGGATCGCACGCCATCCTGGGGACACATTCTGCATCGGCGCGCTCCTGCTGCCATTCGCGCTGATTGGATTGGTATCCATCGTGGGTGGAGGGCGCGGCCGCCGATGCGGAGCGCTCGCCGTTCGTGCGACTCCGTCGGAGTTTCCGTCCCCAGTAGCGGTCAATTTCTCAATCGCACAACCGAAGGATGTGGCGAATAGCGAGGGGACGGGTCCGACCCACCCCGCCACGAGGGGAGATAGCCGATGAGCGAGCCAATTCCGCGTATGCGCGAGGTGGACAGCCACCTGATCAACGCGATCAACGCGCAGAATATTTTCGAGGTTCAGGCGTACATCGACCATGGCGCGGACGTGAATGCGAACCAGTGCCGACCGATGAAGGCCGCGGCCTCTCTCGGCAACACGGACATTCTGGAACTGCTGATCGCCAATGGGGCCGCCATCAATGGCGACCATGGCGGTCCGCTCGCCGTGGCGCTCGGCCGTGCTCGGGACAATGCGGTGCTGTGGCTTCTTGAGCACGGCGCCGATCCTGCGGCGAACGACGGGCAGTTGCTCGTGACCGCAGCGAGCGTCGGTACGGAGGCCGGCGCGCGCGCACTCACTTATCTCATCGAGGCCGGCGCGCCACTGGATCGCAAGGGCGAGGCGGCGCTCAATACCGCGACGCGCTGTGCCCATTTCGACAACGCGCGCGTGCTGCTCGCGTACGGTGTTCCGGTCACGGCCGCCGCCGAGGTGCTCGCGAAGCACCTCGAATACGAGGGCTGGCGCGAACTGTTCGCGCAGGCGAAGGCGCGCCAGGCGGCGCGCGGCCGGAGCGATCCGTCGCTCGCAGGGCGAACCGCAGCGGCGCGAGTGCCCGCCACGGCTCGGCACGTCGGTGCCGAGCGGTAATGCTCGTCAATTTGTGAGGAATTCAAGATGTTCGGATTCATGCGCAAGAGGCATCGGGATGACGAACGCTGGACTGCGAGAAGAGAACTGGAGGCGGCTGGATTGCTTCCCGATGAGACAGTCCGCGGCGGGATCGTGCTCGGCGAGTGCAGGGAGCGGAAAGGCGCGCCGCGCCTCGTCCGGCATCTTGGAGCCGAGCATGTTCTCGTGGTCGCGCCGTGCCGGAGCGGGAAGACCGCAGGTATCACCGTGCCGACCCTGCTTACTTGGGAGGACAGCGTCGTTGTGTTCGATGTGAAAGGGGAGACTCATGGCATCACCCGAGATTTCCGAGAACGCCACCTCGGCCAGCGCGTTCTGCGCTTCGAGCCGGGGGCTGCCGATTCCGCTCGCTTCAATCCGCTGCGTGAGATTCAATGCGCTCACGATCTGGTGAAAGAAGCGCGTCATCTGTGTGCGCTGCTCGTGAACCCGGATCAGCGCGAGGTGGATCATTGGACGAGCGCGGCGATAGGATTGCTCACGGCGATCGTGCTCTTTGTCTGCCTCTACGAAGATTCAGTCGGTGAGATCACCGAGGCTTCGCTTGCCACTGTGCTTGCGATTCTCACTGATGGGGGACCGCTGCACGCCGCGCATGCGCAGCAGCCCATGAAGGTGGCGGAAACATCATCCGTCTCGACAGCGTTTTACATTATCCGCGAAGTCGCCGCGTATTTCCGTGACCGATATGCGGCGACGGGCATCGCAGAACATGCCACAGACCTTGCCGCATGGAAAGCCGTGGAAGAAATCATGGGGGGCTGGCTCGAAAGACCCCATCAGGAAGCCGCCAGTATCATCGCGGTCGCACGGCAGGCGCTCGCCTTCCTTGCAGACCCGGTGGTTGCCGCGAGCACCAGGGAGTCTGACTTTTCCATTGAATCACTGATGTCTGGTGGGCAAAATACCTCGCTCTACATCACGGGATCGCCATTCAACTACCCTCGGCATCAAGTGCTTGCGAAGGTGGTGGTGGATATGGTGATCCGTCGGCGTCTGGGAGTGCTCGTCGGGAAGAAGGCGGAAGGGCGATTGCTGCTGCTCATCGATGATCTTGGAGTCTTCGGGAGACTTCCTGCACTCGCTGAGGGTCTCGCAAGGTTCGGTGGATGCGCGATGACTGCGGTCCTCGTAGCGCAATCGAGAGGACAGATCAGCCAAATGTATTGGGAAACGGAAGCCGAATCCATCGTGGCCAATTGTGCCTTGCTGGTGGCGCATACGCCGAGCAGTCTCGAGACGGCGGAATTCTTCGCCGCGCGGTCTGCGCTATCGGCGGCAGACATCATGGGAATTTCGCAGCATGAGGAACTTCTTCTCGTACCCGGTCGTACGGCGTTCCGGTGTGGGAAGGTTGAGTATTATCGTGATGAACGGTTCAGGGCCCGCGCGAACGGTGGTCCGGGTGAACTGCGGGCGCAGCGCCAAGGACGTGGATAGGACAGTCAGGGGCTGATAGTGTCGGTTCGGCCTGACGGGCGGAAGCCCGCCAGGCCGGAGCGCGCGCCTATTTGCCGCGTGAGTTCTGGTCAACGTGGTGCCGAATACGTTGCGCCACGCGAGACAGATACTCAATACCGACCAGGAGCGTCGTCTGTTCGGGTCCCCAGTCCTCCTCCGATCCCATCCGCCGAAGAACCGTCAAAATGATCGATTCGGCGGTGTCGAGGTGATCAAGTGCATCGAGCCAAGGGACCGGATCACCTGCGGAAGTCTGTGCACGGGACTTATCGGTTGTGTTCCCGCCTGATGGGGGAGCGTCCTTCGTCGCAGTCATGAGAAGCCTCCGAATATCCAAACGGTCGGCCATCAACTGCGATTTTCGTAGCCGGGCCGACCAAACTGTGAGTGTTTGGTGACTGCCCGGCCAGGGCGCATCCGACAGTTGCGGACGCTGGCTTCATCGTGACGTCTTCTAGTTTTACGACTTCAATTCGTCGGTCGGTGAGGTCTCTTACCCTGGGCGTTGCGCCGCATTGAGTCCTATCTCGCCGCGCCGCAGTGTCCTACGTCCAAGGTACCTCCACCGGGAATCCTAGCCGAATCGTGGTGTGCGCGCAAGGTATGCCATACAGCGTGGCGGGTACCCGCTGTTGAATAGTCGGTAGGGCAGTGCCCCCACCCCAGAGGAATGGAGTGTACCAATCTCCCCAAAGGGGTCGTCATGGGTAGCAAATCCATTGAATCCGAGCGTCGCGCGGCGCTGCGACGTGAGTACCGCGAGGCGATGACCGAGGCCGCCGAAGCGCGCACCAGAGTGCTGGCGGCCTTGGATGCCAAGTGCCACGAGGATGCGGCCAAGATCACCCCCGACAGTGCCGAGGTGCTCGCCAAGGTGAACGGCGAGTTCGGCCTGCTCGCAGCCGAGCGCCAGGCGTCGCTCGCGCAGATGTACGCCGCTGCGGCGGTGGAGCAGTTGCAGGTCGCGCACGCCAAGCGGCGCGCGGAGCGCGCCGAGTCGCTCGAGGTGCCGAGTTTCGCGACCTGGCTCGGGCAGCGCGCGATCGAAGGTGATGAGGTCGTCGCGCAGATGTTCGAGGAAGAACGCAAGCGGGAGGCGCGCGATGCCGCTCGCGAGAATCTCTCTGGCGAGCGTAGTGGGGATCTCTCCCCGGTCTCGCTCGAGGGATTGGTGCCGGACAATGATCCGGCGAGCGCTGGCGTGCGTTACAGCCGCGACAACAAGGAAGTCATCGTCGACACGGGTGCGCGGCTCGATGTGAATACCGCCGAGGATCGCGACATCGAGGCGGCGCTGCGCATCGCTGCGCAGAAGTTCGACATGGAGAAGGGACTGCGGATTTCGGGCAATCCGGCATTCCGGCGCAAGGCGGCGGAGCTCGCAGGCCGGCTCGGACTGAAGGTCCAGGATGAGGACCTTCAGAAGGTATGGGAACGTGCCCGAAAAGCGGCCCCCGAGCATGCGGCGCTTCCTGGGGGGCATGGGGCACCGGGAGTCTCTGCGGATGAGAAAGCGGCGCTCGCTGCGGTGACGCGCGGTGATTCGCAGGTAGCGCTGCCGGCCCCGGACGGGATGCGGGGCGGGGAGCGCGCGCTCGGCAGCGCCCAGTCCGCTGATGGGGCGCAAACGGTGGACCAGGACGCGGGCAGCCGCTCGCGGGATGACTACCCCGCGCCCCGCCCGGGTCATGCGCGCGGGGAATTCGAGCTCGCACGGCTGCCGGCCGGGGCTTGGGAGAGTCTGAAGAAGGCCGAGCGCGGCGAGCCGTTGACGGCGGAGGATCGCGAAAGCTTGAAGCGGCCCGGCGGTCCTGAGCTCGTGGATGCCAAGGGAAATCTCACCGAGGACGGCGAGGCGGTATACCAGGCGATGCGGCAGCGCGAGCAGCAGGATGAGGAGGATCTCCGTCAGACGCAGTTGCGGCTGCGCAATGAGACGCTGGCTGAGGAGGCGGAAGAGGAACGGCAGGTGGCTGAGCGTCAGGCGGCCCGGGCGAGGCAGACGGAATCCGCCGCCGAATTGGGCGCGTGAGGCGAGGAGACGCTCCATGGAAACCAAGGAAGCTCCGGCGGGCGCGGCGCCCAGTCGGCAAGGGCACTCATTTCAGGATGTGCCCGCGCCGCTCACGACCCCGTGGGGACACCGGGACATGAGTTGTGAGGCCATAGCGCCCGGCATCTGGTCTGTGAGCACGGATTGTCACGGCGGCATCCTGATTTCCGAAGAACGGCAGGCCGCGCTGCCGTCATGGGCGAAGGACTTTCGAACCTTCAGCGGATTGTCTACGGCGTTCGAGGAGGACCTCGACTGGGCGGTACCCTGCGCCGTGTGGGCGCGGGAGTTCTGTCTCGAGGACTGTCTCGCGGCGATTCGGACGATTCAGGGACGGGTTTCGTACTTCACCGAGCGCGGACTCGATGTGGATGCGGCGTTACAGCAGCTCGCCACCGCGGAACTCCCACGTGATCATAAGGTACGAGCGAACCGCCGCGCCGTCCCGGAGATGGAGCGGTAGCCGTCATGATGTGCGATCTGCGCGGTCTCGGCCGCGCGTCGTTCGCCACGATTCTCGCCGACCCGCCGTGGCGGTTCGCAAATCGTACCGGCAAGGTCGCGCCTGAGCATCGGAGGCTCAGGCGGTACGCCACGATGAGGCTCGAGGACATTGCGGCGTTGCCAGTCAATGAGGTCGTCGCCGCGCGCGCCCACCTGTACCTGTGGGTGCCGAATGCGCTGCTGCCCGAGGGCCAGCGCGTGATGCAGGCATGGGGGTTCCAGTACAAGAGCAACCTCGTGTGGCACAAGGTCCGTAAGGACGGCGGGCCGGATGGGCGCGGGATCGGCTTCTACTTCCGCAACGTGACCGAACTCGTGCTGTTCGGCGTGCGCGGCAAGAACGTCCGCACGCGCGCCCCCGGTCGCCGGCAGGTGAATTTCCTCGCCACGCGCAAACGCGAAAATCTGCCGGAACTGTACCCGATCATCGAGGCGTGCAGCCCCGGTCCGTTCCTGGAACTCTTCGCGCGCGGGACCCGGCCCGGGTGGTGCGGTTGGGGATTCGAAGCCGACCGGCTGCGCCGGGGTACACGGGAACCGGGAATACCCCGTGAGGGAATGGTGCCCGTAGCGCCTGCCCATATGCCTCCGGCGCACCCCACCTTCGGGAATGAGGGTGAAGGCCCGGGCGCGGTGTCCGGGGTACGAACCTCATTGGAGTGAATCTCATGACTCAGCAGAATGTCCCCGAGCAGGGTGCCGAAAGCGGCGGGACGAAGACCGAGGTCGCCAAAATCTACGGTAATCTCGGCCGTGATCCGGTCCTTCGGACGACCAAGGACGGCGTGAAGGTGGCGAATTTCAGCGTCGGCGAGAACAAGGGCGAGGGCGAGGATCGGACCACGACCTGGCATTCGGTGTCGTTCTTCGGCAAGGAGGCGGAGAAGGTCGCCGAGAAGCTGAAGAAGGGACAGTTCGTCGGGATCGAGGGCAAGGTGACTCACGACACGAACGAGAAGGACGGCGTCGTGTACCAGAATTCGAACGTCCGGGCGAGTTATCTGAGCCGCTGCACCTTCGACGAAAACGGCGAAAAGCACTGGGAGCACATCGCCGGGGTCTCCGAGTACGTCAAGGCACAGCGCGCCAAGGAGGCGCAGGCGAAGGGACAGGAGGCCGATCAGGGCCGCTGAGCGGTCTTGCGCGAAATGACGGCGGCGCCGACGGGCGCCGCCGTTTCCTTCTCATCCACTCCCGGAGCCCGTATGAAGAAGCCAACCTATGACGAAGTGATCACCGAGCGAGACCGCTTGGCGAAATCAGAGGGATTGCTGTCCGTCGCACTCAATCTCGTTGCCCACGGCAAAGCCGACGCAACAGAACAGGCAAGTCATGACGGCGGCCGCTGGCGATTGCAGCTATTCGGGGCCGCGCGTGCCGCGGGCGGTATCGTCATTGAGACGTACTACCATCCGGGCCAGGCGCCGCATTCCGCAGCCTACTACCTGGATGATTTGGCGCGCGTTCCAGGCCCGCTGTCCGAGGGAGGGCTGAAATACGCTAGTGCCATCGAGCGATTGACGCGCGCGCGTGACCGAATCGTCGCAGGGGCAACTCGCGCAGGCGGTGAGCGCTGCGGCAGTTGCGACGAAGGGAGGTAGCGACATGGTAGGCGATCGACGTCACGCCGGCGGGATCAAATCCGCGATGACGAACCTGAAGAGGATCGACGAGGAGATTGCAGCACGCCGTGAGGTCGAAGCGGCCGGTGCGCCCGAGGGGCGGATGACGAAGACTCAAGCGCTCGAGCGTTACGTCGCCTTGCGGGATTCGGTCTTGGGAATCGCCCCTCATGAGGAGCGTGCGAGGAGGTTGGCGCGCGTCGCATCACCGGAGGAGATCAAGGCGTTCAGCCGTGCAACGGAACACCTCGCATGGCCTGAGTCCTTCGGGCAGACGCCGTGGGAGTGCGCGAGCGTCATCGGATGGGGACTCCGGTTCGAAGAGGGACGTCCTGGGGAGATTCACTGGGCGCACGAGGCGGTCGAAGCCTACCGTCACGAGCGCCGCGAGGTCGAGGCGTCCTGCGCGGCGACCCGGCCCCCGACCTTGTATATCTACCGCACCGAGAGTGGCGAGTCGGCCGGCCAGATCATCGATCCCGCCGATAAGCCGCTTTCCGGGATCGCGGGATGCCGGGATGAAAACGAGGTCATCAGCGCGGCGACCGACCAGGGATATGAGCGCCTCGCCATCGTGCGCGTGCCGCGCCTCGAGGATATTCCTGGGTTCGGCGGCCGGCCCGGTGCGCCGGAAGGCGTGCTCCGGCGCGTACGGTCTTCTTCGAGTCGTCGGCCGAAGTCGCCAGTTCGCGGACAGGAGCGATGAGCGCGCATACCGAGCGAGTGGCCGTGCTCGGCGTACGACCGGGCGAGGTGAAATCCATTGCAGGTCCGCTCGTGGACTTCGACTTCCAGTGTCTCGGGCTGCATTTTCTGGTGGACGGCGAATATGTGACGGTGGTCTCCCCGGACGGCCGCTCCTTGGCTCATTTCGAGGGACTGTTCGGCCCCTCGGCCACTCCGGGGCAGTTCGGTGCGGATGTGGCTGAGCGCTGGATCGGTCAGTGGGTTGAACTCGAGGCGACGGGAGCGAACGTGATCAGCCTGTCGACGGGCGGGCTGCGCTTTTGGGGCCGTTATCGCGGCGTCCCGGTTCCCTGGCGCTCGGTGGATAGCGTGGAGTTGCGACCGGGCGCGAGTGTTGGCGGTCAATTTGTTCGAGCCTACCGCGTGAGTCCCGTCCAACGCGATCCACGGGTCGATGTACAGGAAATGCTCATCTGCGCACCAGGTTGTGGTACCGATACGGTCTTGCTGCGCTCCGTGGCCGGTGCGCCGGATCTTGAGGCGCAAGGGTTTATGGTGGGGAGCCGCGTGCGCATCGCGATGAGTGATGAGGGGACGGTGTCCGTGGAGGCGCTTCGCGGTGGCTCGGAGGGCCTTCGGGGTGTGAGACGTCTCGCGTGTCTCGAGCCGTGGGAACACGCATACGCCGCGCGGCCAGCGATCGAGCCGCAGAACGGGGTGTCAATTCCGCGCCGCGCCGCGTTCGGCCGTTCGCGGGGAGCGGCGGCACCCGAGAGAGAGGAGCGATGAGCGTGCCCGAGAGGGTGGCGGACCCATCGGTCCGATCCGCGACCGGCGTGACGGGCGCAGGGACGCAGAGGGAGCGCCTCGTGCTTGGGCGGGAATATCGTCTGGTGGTGACCGGCGGTCGTGATTACCCGGATCGCAAGGCGGTATTCCGGCAGCTTTCGGCATGTCGGCGAAGCGCGTCACACACTGGAATGACGTTCGTCGTGATTCACGGGGACTGTCCGACGGGGGCCGATCATTGGGCGTCGCTCTGGTGCGCAAAAACGGGCGTTGCAGAGCGACGGTATCCGGCCGCTTGGGGCCGCTACGGGAGGAGCGCCGGACCTCTGCGCAACGAGGCGATGCTCGCCGCTGAGCATCCGGACATGGTGCTCGCGTTTCCCGGTGGCCGAGGAACAGCCGATTGCGTGCGGCGCGCTCGCGCGCGGGGATTACTCGTCATTACTCATGATCATCGCACGCTCGAGGCCAAGAGCGCCGCGGCGGAGGTCGACAGATGAGGCTATTTCACACAGGCAACGGTGCCCCGGTCGTAGGGGGTGCCCCCGGCAGGGGACCCGACATCCGGATCCCGACCCAGGAGAAGGACCTCGCGCGGTTCTGGTTCCAGGGCATCGGGCTCTTCATGATCTTCGCGCTCATCGTATGTTGGATCGCCACCGAGGTCGCGGGATGGAGTCTGCACTGGGACCCGGGACTCGGCGCGGCGCTGTTCGGCGCGCACCTGTACTCGCCGTTCGCGATCTTCGGCTGGCTCTGGCATTACGATAACTCCGCATCCCCGCGTATTGTCCTCGCTGCGCTCGACCGTGCGGAAGTCCTGCTCGAAGTGGGCTCGGGGGTTGCGATGATCGGTCCCATATGGATCGCCTACCGCCGTACTCAGAACTCGAGCGGCGCACGGAACGATCTGCATGGTTCAGCGCACTGGGCGACGCCGGAGGAAGTGCGCGCCGCCGAGGTGTTACCGAGTGAGGGCAACAAGGGTGGGGTGCTCTTTGGTGCCTGGCGCGATGAGCGCGGTCGGATTCAATACCTGCGTCACAAAGGCCCCGAGCACATGATGGTCTTTGCGCCGACACGCTCGGGTAAGGGCGTGGGACTCGTGATTCCCACACTCCTCAATTGGGATGAGAGCGTGCTCGTGCACGATATCAAGGGAGAGAACTGGGCGCTCACCAGTGGCTATCGCGCGCAGTGTCTCGGCCAGCGCGTGTTGAAATTCGACCCCACCGCGCCCGATTCGGCGCGCTTCAACCCGCTTCAGGAGATCCGCTTCGACCGCAACATGGTCAAGGATGTGCAGAACGTCGCCACCATGATCGTGGACCCGAACGGAGAGGGGTTGAAGGATCACTGGGCGAAGACCGGATTCGATCTCATGACGGGCGTTCTGCTCTTCGTGCTGCTGTGCGAGCCGCCGGAGGGTATGGCACCGGTGGATCGGAGCTTGGCGACGGTGCTTGCGATTCTCTCCGATGGCGGACCCTTTCGCGAGGCCGCCGAGCGCGCAGCGCTCGAGCAGGCGCAGGCCGACCCAGAGGGACCGCAGGACGTGGTGCAGGGTGCGAAGGCCGTGCTCGGCTACATCCGCGATATCGCGCACGCGAAGATTCACAGTGCCGCCACTGGCGAGCGTCTCGCCGAGGACGATGAAGGACATGCCGCTCGCCGCGCCGGGTGGCAGGCGGTCGCCGAGGCGATGCAAGCGTGGCTGAATAAACCGCCGAACGAGGGCGGATCGGTGCTCTCCACCGCGCTGTCGTTCCTCTCGCTCTACCGGGACCCGATCGTCGCGGACAATACGCGGGTCTCGGACTTCTCGATCGAGAGCCTGATGGGCGGTCGGAACGTAGATGGGCAAGCGGTGAAGGAGAAGACCTCGCTCTACCTGGTCGTGCCGCCGTCGGACAAGGATCGTCTGAAACCGCTCCTACGGCTCGTCGTGAGCCAAGTGGTGCGTCGGCTCACCGAAGGCATGGAATTCGATGTCGGCGGTGCCGGCAAGAGCCGCTTTCCTCACCGGCTGCTGCTGCTCATGGACGAGTTTCCGAGTCTGGGGAAGCTCGAAATCTTCGAGGAAGCGCTCGCCTTCATCGCGGGCTACGGTTTGAAGGCACTGCTCATCGTGCAGGACCTGCCGCAGCTGCAGAAGGCGTATACCCGCGAGGAGTCCATCACTTCGAATTGTCACATCCGAATGGCCTACGCGCCGAACAAGGTCGAGACCGCGGAGGTTCTCTCGAAGATGGCGGGCCAAGCGACCGTGGTACAGCAGCAGCGCCAGTACAGCGGCCATCGCTTCTCGGTCGCGCTCACCAATGTGAATACCAATGAGCAGGTCGTGAGCCGACCGCTGCTCACGGCGGATGAGTGCATGCGGCTGCCGCCGGAAGACGAGCTCGTCTTCGTCGCCGGGCACAGCCCGATCTATTGTCAGAAGATCAAGTATTACCTCGATGCCGCCATGGCGGAGCGCGTGAAGTGTGGCACGGCGAAGACCACGGGACGCGGAGGAAGCGACGCGGTGCCTCATGGGTAGAAGACCTCCGCACCCCGAGGTCAATTTCCGCATGGGGGCCGGCCGGCGTCGCGAGCGCGCGCGGAGTTTGTCGGGTCGAGGACTCTTGAGTGCCATGGAACTCGTCGGCATGACCGACGAAGAGCAGCGCGAACTGCTGCGGCGGCTGGCACGGCGACGGGACGGAGAGGATCACAGCCGGTAGCGAGATATGCCGCAGCCCCTGCGCGGGAGGGTGCGTCCTGTCGGTGCCTATTGCCCCGTTGCCGGCGGTGCAGGCTGTGCGGCGGAATGGGGTGAGTCGCCGTGTTCCGTTGTGTTCGGAGAGTCATCATGAGTCGAGTCGATAACGTTCAGGCCCGCTGCGAGGAAGGTCGCATCGAGGTCGGACTCTTTGAGGGCGAGGAGTGTGCCGAGGTCATTGCGCTTCGTGCGCCGGAGGCATTCGAGCTTCGTGATTCGCTGAACGATGCGTTGCGCGAAGCGGGGCTTCTCAATCGCAAGACCGCCGCCGGCGAACGGCATGCGGTCGAGCTCCTGGAAGTCGCTCGTGATGTGGTATGCACGCGGATCGAGACGGTGGATCCGGCTCGCTTCTACGAGCGTATGAACGCGGTGTCCGAGCGCGCAAAGCGCGCGGTCGAGACGGTTGATCACGATACCGGCCTGCGAATGAGCCAGACGGAGCGCGCAGTGCGCGCAGCTCGTCCGTGGTTCGATGGATCGGAAGATGGCGTCGTAGCCGCCGGCAAGAGCGAGTCCTCTGTCGCGCGCGCGTCCCGGGAACTGGTCACGGCGCTCGAGAGTTTGGGCTTTGGATGCGATGATGTTCAGATCGAGGGAACTGCTGCCGTCGATGTCATCAACGAGCACCTGCTGGCGCTACGTGAAGTGCTGGACGCTCGACCGATTGAACAGGCCGAGAAAGCCTTCGGTCTGCCAAGTAGCGTGGAACGCGGATGGCGGCCCGAGCCACAAGCGAAGTCACGGAGCCATCCCGCACGGGGCAACGACGATCTCGAGCGTTGAAAGGTGAGACGGGCCGAAGCCGCGCCGAGGCGCCTGCGATATCGTCAACGAACTGTGGTCATGCTGGCCGCAGCCATCGTGGCGGGCGTCGGACTTCCCGCAGCGCTCGTCATAGCGGGGCTTCGCTACAACGACACGCCGAGCGCGCCGCTCGGCTGGTACTGGCGCCGCGAGGTGCCGGCCGTGGGGCTGGTTCGCGGGCAGTTCGTGTCCGTCTGTCCGCCGGGATGGGTCACGCCGCGTCGGTTTCCGTTCTATGAGCGCGGTAGCGGTCGTAACCGCTGCCTCGGCGGCGGGCAGCCGCTCGTGAAGCGCATCGCGGCGGTCCCCGGGGATACCGTGGTGGAGACCGCCGCAGGGGTCAAGGTCAACGGCCGGCCGTTGCCGCTGTCGGCCCCGATGCCAGTCGCGCCGGTCACGGGACTGCGCCTCCCGCGCGCGGTGGGGCGATGGGTCCTTCGTCCCGGTCAGTATTGGCTCTATGGTCCGGGTGCTACGCCCGGATGGGCGCGTTACAGCTTCGATAGCCGGTATTTTGGTCCGGTTGAGTTCTCTGCGATCCGAGGCGTCCTCCGTCCTCTGTAGGTCTTTCTCGTTTTTCGGATTTCCAGCTCGCTGGTCCCTCGCGGATTGCTGTCCCGGCACAGCCCGCAAGACTGTGCCTCCGCAGACGCGCGCCGCCAGTGCCGCAGGGCGTGCCCTCCGCAGGAGGGAATGGGGGGAAGCGGCGGCATCGTGCCGGCCGCGCGGGTGCTGAGAGCGCCCCAAGGAGACGGCTGTGTTTCACCCTTCGACGCATCTGCGCCGCGTGCGCGCGGTGGCTTCCGCGGCACTGCTTTTCGTTCTGACCGCCCCTGTGGCGCTCGCTGGCACGAACATGCCATGGGATACGCCGATTCAGACCCTTGAGCATGATCTCACGGGGCCTTTCGCGACGGGGGTGAGCGTCATCGCCTTCGTGGCCGCCGGCATCGCGCTCATCTTTGGCGAGGAACTCTCGGGCATCATCAAGAAATTACTGACGATCGTGGTCGCGATCTCGATCATCGTCTTCGGCAACAATATCCTGAATCTCCTCGGCCTGATGCACACCGGTGCCATTGTGGCGGCCGTAACGCACGGACTTCGCCGTGGCTGAGGACTTGTCCGACGAGGAGTTTGAAGCGCCGATTCACCGCTCACTCAACCGGCCCATCCTCGTGATGGGCGGTGAGCGGCAACTGGTGCTGCTGCTGATGCTCCTCGCGGGTATCTTCATCGTGTCGCTCGCGAAGCTGTGGGCGGCGATCATTGGGGTCGTGGTGTGGGTTGTCGGCCAGTATGGGCTTTCGCAGGCCGCGAAGTTCGACCCGCAACTCTCACTGACCGGCCGGCGGCTCCTCCAATACCGGCGGTTCTATCCGGCGTCGGCTACCCCGTTCGCTGATCCGCCGAAGTGGAAGGACTGATATGCAATCGTTACGTGAATTCCGGGTGAAGGCCCGGGCGTTGCCTGATCTTCTGCCTTGGGCAGCGCTGGTGGCGCCAGATGTGGTACTGCTGAAGTCCGGCGCGTTTCTCGCCGCATGGGAGTACTCCGGTCCCGACCTCGACTCCTCTACCCGGCATGAGCTCCGCGCGCTCGCGGTGCGGTTGAACTCGGCGTTGAAGCTCGGCGAGGGGTGGATGATCCATGCCGACAGCGTGCGTGGGCCTGTGGGCGCATACGCGCCACGCGCAGCGTTCCCTGATCGGACCACGCAACTCATCGAGGACGAACGCCGTACGCAGTTCGAGCGCGATGCCATCGGGTTCACGAGTCGCAACGTGCTTTCCCTCACCTGGTTTCCGCCCCCCGATGCGGCGAACAAGGCCGCGAGCGTCTTCATTGAAGGACGTGTAGCCGGCACGGCACAGCAGACCCTCGAGCGGTTCCAGCATGCGTGTCTTTCGATCGAGGGGAATCTCGAGTCCATCGTGAGGATCCGCAGACTCTCCTCCGGCGAGGATGAACTCACGGGCGAGGTGGGAAGCGAACTGCTCGGGCACCTCGAACGTTGCGTGACGCTGCGGGAGGGCAGCGAGCCGTTTCGAATGTCGTTCGTGCCGATGTACCTGGACGCGGTGCTCGGCCGGCACCAATTGGTGACCGGTTTTACCCCGCAAATCGATGGGAGGTTCGTGCGGGCGCTGTCGATCACGGGACTTCCGCAAAGAAGCTGGCCCGGCATCATGGATTTCCTCGGACGGCTGCCGGTGGCCTATCGGTGGTCCAGCCGGTTCATTTTCATGGACCCGGTGAAGGCCGAGAAGATTCTCGGCAAGTATCGCTCCCGGTGGGCGCAAAAGCGCGTGGCAGGCATGAACCTGGTGCGTGAGGCGCTCGGCGGCCAGGCGAGCCATCACAATGCCGATGCGGTGAGCATGGCGGGTGATGCGGTGGACGCGATGTCCGAAGCCTCATCCGGAATGGTGCACTTCGGGTACTACTCGACGGCACTGCTTCTCGCGCACGAGGACCTCGAGGTGCTGAACGGTGCCGCCCGTGAGGTGGCGAAGGTGATCCAGGCGAAGCAGTTCGAGTGCCGGATCGAGGACGTGAACGCCGTCGAGGTCTACCTGGGTTCTCACCCGGGTAATACCAAAGCGAATGTCCGCCGGCCGATCATTCACACGCTGAATTTGGCGCATCTGATTCCCTTCACGAGCGTATGGGCAGGTCCGGACCACAACCCCTGCCCGTTCTACCCCAGGCAGAAGGATGGTTCCCCACCGCCACCGCTTCTCTGGACCCGAACCTCGGGGGCGACGCCGTTTCGCCTCAGCTTGCACTCTGGCGACCTGGGGCATACGGCCGTGCTCGGGCCGACCGGTGCCGGCAAGTCGACGTTTCTCGCCACAGTCATTGCGCAACACTTTCGCTATCGCAAAGCGCAGGTCTTTGCGTTCGATAAGGGCCACTCGATGCTGCCCTTGTGTTGGGCGGCTGGCGGTGAACACTACGACATCGGCGGCAACGACCCTGCGGCCGGCACTCCGGAACCCGGTGCCGCTCGGGCACTTCCTGCGGCGGTTTCGTTCTGTCCGCTCGGTGCCGTGCATGAGCCCGCCGAGCGGGTGTGGGCGTCGGAGTGGATCGAACAACTCGTGCATCTGCAGGGCGTTGGCGTCTCGCCGAAGCAGCGCCAGGAAATCTTCCGCGCGGTGACACAGCTCGGGGAGACCACGACCGAATCCCGCCACCGCACGCTCACCAATTACGTTCTCGTGGTGCAGGATGAGGAGGTGAGGAGCGCGCTCAAGCCTTACACGCTGAGCGGCATGGCGGGGGCGCTCGTTGATTCCGAACGCGATGCGCTCAGCGATTCGTCGTTTCAGGTCTTTGAGATCGGGCACCTGATGGGCAAGGGCGAGAAGCTCGTCCTGCCGGTGATCACCTATCTCTTTCACCGGCTCGAGCAGCGCTTCCGAGGAGAGCCGACGTTGCTCGTCCTCGATGAGGCGTGGGTGATGTTGGGTCACCCCGTCTTCAAGGAAAAGATCCGCGAGTGGCTGAAGGTCCTGCGCAAGGCCAACGTGGCCGTGGTGTTCGCTACGCAGTCGCTGACCGATCTCGGGCGCTCGGGGATCGCGGACGTGATCTACGAGTCCTGTCCGACGAAGATTCTGTTGCCGAACCCGGAAGCGGCGACGGAGAACGTGCGGCCGCTGTATCAGGCGATGGGACTGAACTCCCGCCAGATCGAGATTCTCTCCATGGCGACGCCGAAACGGCAGTACTACATGCTGCACCCGGACGGTCGTCGGCTATTCGAGCTCGGTCTTACCGCACTCCAACTTGCATTCGTTGGTGCGAGCGGCAAGGAGGACCTCGCGCGCATCCGGGAATTGCGCGCCGCGCTCGGTGATGCCTGGCCCGCGCAGTGGTTGCGCGAGCGAGGGTGCGATGAGGCGGCCGAGCAGTGGGAATCGTATACCGCCGGGTAGGGGCGCGCGCGCGGGCTCCTCGCCGGCCGGCAGGTAGCCATTCGGGGTCTTGCGCCGCGCAGCGGGGAATGGGGAAGAGGGGATTGATTGGGAGTTCTTCGTAATGACAGCCGATTCACACGCAGGGCAGAAGACGGCAGAGCCCGTAATGTGCCGGACGCAATCCGCGCTCGACAAGGCGCTCTTGGAGCGCCCCGGCGCGCCGGTACATCTGCACGGTCAGGAAACGTTTGTGATGACGATGCTCGAGAAACGCTCCTCTCGCCAAGTCTGCGTATTCGATAATGCAGGACTGGTGCTCACGGCCAAGGGGGATGCCGCGCCGACGGTCAACGCGGCGCAGACCGCCACGGTGCGTGTGATGGCGTTCGATCGCAGCCGCGTTTCCGTAAACGCCATCCACAACGCGAGCGTGGACGTGGACGCATGGGATGTCAGCGCGGTATCGGTCGTTGCGAACGAGAACAGCGAGGCCGTGATTCTGGCTCACGACAACAGCCGGCCGTCGGCCATCGGGTTCGGGGACAGCGTGACGGCCGTTATGATCGATGACAAGAGCCATGGCGTGCTCAAAGCGGACGAGCGCGGCGCCCAGTCGGTGCGAGTCTACGATCATGGCCGCGCCGAGGCGGTCGTGAGCGGCGACGGCAAACTCACCGTCAATGCGCGCTCGCGCGAAGCGGATAGCGGGGTCAATGTCACGCTGCGCGAGCGCGGGCACCTCGAGATCAGGGGCGGACAGGATCGCGTGAAGATCGATGATCGACGGGGGCTCGCTCAGGAGGTGAGTCTCTCGGCCCGTCCGACAGCTCCGCGCAGGAAGCCGCTCTCGGCGGAAGAGGAGTTCGAGCGCTAGCAACGGTGCTGGAACGTATGCGTGGCCCGCAGTCCCTGCGGTGGAGCGTGTGTCCCGGTGGTGCCTATTGCGTCGTTGCAGCCGGTGCAGCCGGTGCAGCCCGCGCAGCGGAATGGGGGGAAGCGGCACTACGCTGAGTGTCGCGTGGAGGCATCAGCATGTCCGCGAAGGTGTGTGATCCGTACGAGATCGGTTTGCTGGCCGCGCTGGCGAAGCGGCTTCCCGCGAATCATCAGTTCCATGAGCTGCGAAGCGGGTCCGCAACCCGGATCGCCGAGGGCCTTGCGCGGGAGAACTTGAGGAGCGTCGCGTATCGTGAGCCCAACGGGCGGCTCGAGGCGAATCCGCTCGACCGGCCCAGACTCCTCGATACGGATATGGTGAGTCTCGCTGGCCAGGCCGCGGAGGTTCTCGAGAGGGCGATGGAAGGTGCGCAACCGGCGCTTGCCGTGTGTTCCGCCTCGGCCATTGCGCTCGTCGATTACGTTCGTCACGCCAGCGGCGAGCACCCTGGATGGGGTGCGTCGGCCGCTCGACGCGTGTGCAACGCGGTAGAGCAATTCGCAAAGACGCAAGGGACTGGTGTGCCTGCGGTGGGCAGGGTAGTGGGGAAGACGGAGTGGGGCGCGTCGAGCGCGACGCTCAACGCCCTCGGCGAGCTCATGCCGAGTCGGGTGCTGTCGGCCCGTATCGAGGCGGGCGGCTTCTTCGACCGCGCCCTCGAGCGCCTGCGATACCCGGTCTACGGATACTGCGTCATTGATCGCGATGGCTCGAGAGGGCCATTGGGCGTGGTGAGGGATCCGAAGCACTGCGCGCAAATCACTACGCGCCTGAACGATTCGCGCGATCCAGCGATCAATGGTCCTTACCGGATGGTCGAACTGCGTGCCGTCCCGGCGCAGGAGCATCCGCCGTTTGCACGCGACGAACACACCCTGGGCTACGGCATCGTCTCGGCCGAGTGCCCCCTTGTCCAAACCGAGGATGGGCGTACATCAGGAGAGGTGATCTACGACGGCCTGGCGGGCGTACTCGAGGAGGTCCGCCTGCGCAACGTGGATGCCATGGGGGATCTCAGCGGGACGAAAGGACCGTGGTCGGCGGTTGAACTGCGCGCGGTTCCCGTCGAGGCGCAGCGCGTGCAGGAGTTCGCGCAACCCGATGCGCCTGATCTCGATGTCGCGAGTGCGCGCGACAAGGTGTTGGGATTGCGCGAGAGCGAGGCGGCGCACATCACCGGGACGCTGGTGGCTGTGGCGCACAAGCTGCGGGCGCTCGCGATCCGCGAGCCCGACGGGCTTTTGACGACGGTGATTGCGCCGGACGGGAATTCACTGGCCAATTTCAAGGGTCTGTTCGGCCATGGTAATCATGGGCAGCCACAGGCCGCAGCGCTCGCCGAGATTGAGAGCGCCGTCCGGGCCTCGGTCGGCAAACCGATCGATCTACTCATGACGGCTCCTGATACGTGCGTGGCGAGCATTGCCGGGGTGACCCATGAAGGACGGGCGGGCGAGGCTCCGATTCCCTGGGAATCGGTGAGAACGATGCGAGTCGGCGCGGGGGATCACTTCATGGGGGAAGTGCTCGGCGTTTATCACTTTGCCGATACGAAAGGTACCGACGGCAGGGCCTATACGGCCGCGGTGGAGATGCGCCTCGGGCATCCGCTGCTGCGCAATGCGGAAATTTCTCCCGCCCCGGTACTGTTGGTGACCGATATGCGGCGCTCGCAGCGCCGCGCGGATGGGGGACTGCACGAACTCGGCGGCGCGAAACCCGGTGACATCCTCGACGTCCGGATGGACGAGTCTGGTGCAACCCTTCACGTTCAGCCGGTTGAACGCGCGCTCGGCGCGCAGGAGCGGGTTGTGTTCGAGGGGGCGGCGAGCGCTGCGGAAGAACGTTGCCGGGCTGAGGGCCGCGCGCAGCGCAAGGCAGGTACTGCCTGCAGAGCTCGGGCGTCGGCAGGTGCACGCAATCGGGGTACGGGTCGAGATTCGGGACGATGAGGATACGACGATGGGCGCAACAATCGTGGTCGATCAAGAGGCAGCAGCGTTCAAGCCGCAAGGCGCGGCGCATACGGTTTGGTGTCTGTTCGAGAAGCTCTACGACAGGAACACCTATCCGCACCATCCCGAGTGGAGTTGTGTCGCCATTGGCCGTCTCGATGTAGCCTTGGCGCGAGCGTTCGAGTCAGCCTCCTATTGCGAGGGCGGGATGAATCAGAGTCGCAGCGGTCATATCATGCCCGAGACCTATCTCGAGCGGTGGCTCAATGCGATGAAGAATCCCATCGTGATGCCGGACGTCGAGGTTGCCCTTGCCAAACCGGAGCCGATGGGCGGCGCATGGCTCGATAACGAGCGCACGGCGCAGTGGGCGAGTGTACGTGAGCGCTACGGCGCTCTCGAGCCCGCGCACGCCGACGAGGGCGCTCGCGCGCTCGAGCGGCTCGAACAAGGCGAGACGGTTCGGGTATCGCTGTATCAGCACTCTGATCTCATCGCGACGGTGCTGGCGGGGCGCCCTTGGCGGGGCATCCCATCGCACATCGTAACGGCCGTCGTTGGCATGAACCCTCGCAGCGCGGAATTGGGGTACCGGCCGCTGCCCGCGGCGCCAGTACAGGTCCGCCAGGCTTTGGCCGCCGCGCCGCGTCCTGAGATGCGGCGAATCGACGCGCACACGCGCATTGAGCGGATCAATGGGGACTGGAAGGAGGCCGGGTGGCCGTATTCGATCGTCGGGGCCTATGTGCGGGGGCTGTGGAGGCAGGAACTCGAGACCCCGGGCGTGTACAAGCGCCTGATCGGCGAGTATCGCAAGGCGGTGGAGGCGGCTCCACCGGTACCGAGCGGGACGGTCGTCGTGGTGTCGCTCGCGTCACGGGGTGCGAGTGACCGCGAGGAACTCATCAGGCGCGCCGAAAAGGCCGGCGGCGCGGTCACGGATGGGGAAGCACGGATTCCGTGGGCAGTGACGGATAGCGTTGCCCCGGTGCGTTTCCTTTTGGGCGGCGAGGGCGTGCGGTGGGAGCTACCGGAATCCATCGAACGCGAACCCGGCCGGCAGGAGGCGCTCGCTCTACCGGAGAGTGCGGAACCTGCGGCCCGTCGTCGCCTGCGGGAGCGCGCGGTTGACGGAATGGAACGATGAGTTTCAGTGGAAATACACACAGGGGCTTATGCCGTCGCCGCGGCGAGTCTCCGTCATTCGGTTGCAAGGGATGTCGGGGGATCATCGCCAAAGCACCTCTGGGCGCGCGTGTCATGACCGCGCGACCGGCGGGACGGCCGTCGAGTCGTATGCGGCGTGGATGTCTGGCGGCATCACACGTCCCGGTAGCGGACCCGTCTCTCGCGCGGAGCGGACACCCGGCACGCCGCCAGGATGCAGCCCCGCATGCGAGAGGGCCAAACCCGGGCGGGCGAGTCCGAGAAACTCACCCGCCCGGGCGCGGTTGTGATGGTTTGGGAGGACGTATGATCTCTTTGCGGTTTCGTGGTTTTTCGCTGATGGCGGCGCTCGTCGCGGCCAGCGTGTTCCTCGGTAGTGCGCCGCGTGCCTGGGCAGTTTCGGAGGTCGCAGGCGCGACGTTTCCCGAGCAGATCGTGCAGGAAATCACAGCTGTCGAGCAACGCGAGAGCGGCGTGATCCGTCAAGAGCAACAACTGATGCAGCTCGAATATCAGGCGGAGAACGCGGTCGGCATGCCGATGCAGCTCTTCGATCAGGCGATCGGCCCAATTACCGAAGCCTATCAGGCCGTGCAGATGGCCGACGGACTCACCTACGGTGCCCAGAACAATCTCGAGCAGATCCAGGCCGAGTACGGCACCACGATGAGCATGCAGGGCGGGGTGGGATCGCTCGTCTGGCAGGGTCAATTGATGCCCTGTGGAGCCGGTCCCGTGGGCAGCTATCAGTACACGCTGCCGGATGGGTATAGCACGTGCATGACGCAGTCCCAGTATGACCAGTCCGTCGCGCAAGAGTGTTCCGCGGTGCCGGCCGCTCAGCCGAATCCCGCCTGCCCGGGGCAGAACATCAATGCGGACCTCGCCCGGCAGCGGCAGGTCTTGCAGTCGCAGGCCGCGGCGGTGCTGAAGAATGCGGGGTTGAGTGCGCAAGATGCGCAGAATGAGCAGAGCCTCGTCGCTGCGGTCGAACGCCAGGCCCAGGGCGGTGCGAGCCAGAAGCAGATCCTGCAGTCCGCGCTCGCCATGGACGGGTACACCCTGAAGGCGCTCAATCGGGAGGATCGCGACTTGAACGCGCTCGCGCAGTTGCAGACCAATGTCGATCTACAGCGCCAGCAGCTCGAGCAGGATCGGCAGAACAGCACGAATGAAGGCATCAAGGATGATTCGATCCCGCCCATTCCGGTGAATTGAGAAAGGTCGCACAATGGCTCGAATGATCGACAAGGACAGGTTTCGCGCGAATGCGCTCGGTTTGTGGTGTGTTTTCGGATTCGCGCTCGCCGCGCCAGCGCTCGGGCACGCCGCGGGAGTGACGAGTCCCCTGCCGACAGCGAGCACGGCCGGTCAGACCACGCATATCCTCACCGACATCCAGAATCTGTTCATCGGCTCGATGGGCGGGTGGCTCACGCACGCCACGAGCGCAGCGCAGGACCTGTTTTCGGGACTTGCGCTGTTCGAGCTCATGTGGGTTGGGATCCAGTGGGCCTTAAAACGGCCCGAGCCGCATGAGCTGATCGGCTCGCTCGCCGTCAAGATCGCGTTCTTTGCGCTGTTTTACTTCGGCGTGATCGGGATGGCGCCGCACTGGATCCCGCTGTTGCTTCATATGTTCCAGCGCGCCGGGCTCGTCGTGACGGGCATGTCGGGGACTTCCGCCAATGCACTTACCCCCGCGAACCCCTCGGCGATCTTCGGGCAGAGCTGGGACGCCATCGCATCGTTGGCCGCGGCGGTGAAAAATCAGGCGACGTGGTTTCATCCGCTCAATGATGTGCTCTTTGGTTTCTCGGCGGTCATCTCCGCCGTGGTGTTCATCTTGGCCTACGCACTCTTGGCGTTCGAGGCGCTCATCATCAACATCGAGGCGAGCGTGATCCTCGGTGCCGGGGTGTTTATGCTCGCCTTCGCCGGGAGCAACTGGACCACGACCTTTTCCGAAAAGTACCTGAGCTACGTGTTCAGTATCGGCGTGAAGTATTTCGTGCTGACGGTAATTCTGGCGCTCGGCGCGGACTTGCCGACCGAGATTCAGCACGTGTTTCATGCCATGAATACCCAGGGTGGATATAGCTGGATTACACCGATCGAGGCGTCATTCATGACGCTGGTCTACGGCGTGGTGGGGCTCTCCGCGCCGGGGATCGCCGGCAGCATGCTCTCAGGTTCGCCCTCGCTCTCGACCGGCAGCTTCATGGGCGCCGCGGCGGGCGGTGCGGGAGTGGCGGCTGCGGGCGTCGGCGCCGCCGCAGGTGTCGCGGGCCTCGCGGGGTCCGGGGCCGCTGGGCTCGCGGCCATGGCGAAACGGCTCGGCGGCGGTTCCGCGGTGGCGGGCGGGATCGCAGGGGATATGGGGGCCATGGGGATGCTTGGGAGCATGGCGGGGACAAATCGGGGTGCGGGTGGTGGTGGTGGTGGCGTCGCGGGTCTCGCCCGCGCGACGGGTACCGGTGCACGTGGCGCAGGTCCGGCGGTTGGGCAGGGAATGGCTGCGGCCGGAAAGGCCGCAGGAAAAGGTGTCGCCGCCGCGGGAAGCGCTGCGGGTGCCGCCATTGGGGCAGTGCCAGGGTTGCAGCCGGTTGGGGCGGCGGTCAGCGCTGGGGCGAAGGCGGCCGGGGCGGGTATTGAGGCCACGGGAAAGGCCGCAGGAGGGGCGACAAAGGCTGCGGGCCGAGCAGGGGGGGCGGCGGCCGACAAAGCCGGTGCCGGACTTGCAAGAGCGGCTGGCGGTGGATCGGGTGCCGGTGCGGCTCCAAGTGGCCCAAGCGCTGCGGGAGCGGCTAAGGGAGGGACGGATGGTATCGCGGACCCAAGCAGTGCAGGACCCGCGCAGGCGGGTACCGGCAGTGAAGGAACAGGAGCGGCGCAGAAGGCCACCAAGGGCTTCCTGGGCCGCTCGGCGGCCGAACACGCAGTAAATGTCGCCAAGCACGCCTCGCGCGGCCTCGGCCATGCGCAGGATGCCCTGCGCCACCAAGGGCAGTCCGGCGGGATCAATATCCGGCTGAATCATCCGGAGTGATGCGGACTATGTCGGTGCCGACAGAGCTTGGTACAATTTGTACATTGGACTGATGGGTGTCTTGCCTATGAAGCCCTCGGAAGCCTTGCGGTTGCACCGAAGTGAGATCCTACGAATCGCTGAGAATGCGAGGGTTAAAAACGTGCGCGTGTTTGGTTCTACCGCGAGGGGCGAAGATCGGGAGGATAGTGATCTTGATCTGCTGGTAGACGCCACCGCACATACCACTCTGTTTGATTTGGGTGGGATGCAATACGACCTTCAACAGATTCTTGGCGTCAGAGTGGACGTGCGTACCGTGGGTGACCTGCATCCACGGATGCGGGGTGAAGTGTTAATGGAGGCTCGCGCCGTATGAGCAACGGGAGACGTGACACCGATTATCTAGATGACATGGAGCATGGCATCAAGAAAGTCATTACGCATTTGGAGGGATTGGACAAGGAGCAGTTCTTACGTGACGAGTGGACACAAGATGCGGTCGTGCGAAATATCGAAATCATTGGCCAAGCCGCGAAGGAACTCAGTGAGTCCACTCGGGAAATGTGCCCGGAAGTGGATTGGAAGAAACTCATGGGGATGCGTGATCGCCTCGCACATGGCTACTTTGCCATAAATCTTGATGTCGTCTGGAACACCGTTCAGGAAGATTTGCCACATCTCCTGGTGCAGGTTCAAGGACTGCAAAAGCAATTGTCGGCCGATGAGACCGAGAGACAAGAGCGACCCACTCCGTCACGGGTGCCGCCGCAACGAAACAAGGGTCAAGACTACGAGCGCTGAGATCGAGTAATTCCTCCGAGCGTTTCGTCTACCAGCACCAAGCACGCATCGCGCGGTCTCAGGGGTGCCAGACACGTTGTGATGCAAGCCGCTCGACCGCGAAGGCCAAATGTCCACGGTCAATCGCGCCCTTCACGACCGCCGCATGGGTCGCGCATGCCGCGATCGGTTCGCCTATCTTCTCGTTACCCCGCATGAGACGACCGGACCAGGTGTGATCGGGTTCCAGCCAAGTAAAGAGGATCAGTGCCGGTCCTATCTCGGAGCCTTCTGCCATTTGAAACCTGTTGCCCTTCGCCGAGCGAGCGCGGCGTGAGTTAAGACTTGCCGCGGCGCGCGGAATCCAGGAGCTTTCGCGCCGCACCCGCTGGGCGCGTTCCCCCGCCATGATCGTCATACCAGTAGAGCACGCGCAGGATCCCCCGTGAGGGGAAGCCGTCGCCGAGTTCACGAAGCCGATCAACGGCCCACCCTGGGAGACTCACGTTCACGTCTCGTCGATCCTCGACGAGGCGAGGGCGGCCCCGGGGACGACCTGTGGGTTTTCGACTTGGCACGGACGTGATCTTGCTGGGGACCGTAAACCGGCTGCGATTATAAGCCGCAATTCCCGGGCGTCCAAATCAGTCGGTTCCGTGCGCAAAGCCGTGCCTGCCGCAGGAGGGAATGGGGGGAAGCGCGCGGCCAAGTGGCGGCGCGCGCCAGGAGACCGACGTGAAGTTCAATTTCAAGAAGCGCCCGCCGAAGGCGGCGATGGGTGGCGGTGGAGCGTCCGCCTTGCGCACCTCGCTCGGTATGGGTGCCGGTATAACTCGCGGGAAGCCGGGCCTCTCCGCCGAACCCGCCGCATCGACGGCTGAGGAGACGACGCCCGCTGGGACTCCCGCGCAGAGCGAGGGCGCCACGAGGGCGTTCCCCAGGGGAATCAATCCCTATCTCGAGGCGCGGCGTGAGTGGGACGAGCGCTATGGGGATGTGCTCTCGCGCGCGCACTCTTGGCGTCTCGTCGCGCTTGCGGCGCTCGGCGTGGCAGTGATCGCGGTGCTCGGCGCCGTGCACGTTGCGAGTCAGTCGAAGATCGAGCCCTACGTGGTGGCGGTGAACACCCTGGGCGACCCCTTGGTACCGGTTCCAGCCTCATCCGGCGCCGCGGTCACGCGGCGGATCCTCACGTGGCAGGTGGCCGAGTGGATCTACAACGCCCGCAGCGTGCTCTCCGATCGCACCGCTGAGCAGGACATCATCAAAGGCCGGGTGTTCCCGATGGCGAGCAAGTCCGTCGCGGGCTATCTCAATGCCTGGTACAGCGCGCATCCGCCCTATGGGGCACCGGTGCGCGTCAAGATCACCTCGGTTCTGCCGATCACGGCGAGCACCTTTCAAGTCAACTGGCAGCAGAGCACGGATGCCTCTGGGGTGCGTACCAAGACCGATTGGCAGGCGAACGTCGTGACCGGCGTCGATCCGAAACTGGTCTCCTCCGGCAATGAGCTCCTCAGTAACCCGCTCGGGATCTTCGTGAAGGACCTCTCGTGGACACAGGTGTACCAATGATTTCTGGCATTCACCGAACTGGGCGGGCGACCGGTGCCTTCGCCGCTGCCGCTATCTTTCTTATCGTCAGCGGCGCAGTGCTCGTGCCGACAGCGCGCGCGGCCCCGTCGCGGCCGCGCGCTGCGGCCGCGACGAATCATGGAGCGGAGCAGGACGAACGCATCCGAATCCTCGGTACGGCCCATGTGAACGCGCCCTCGGCGCGCATCGCGCGAAATCGCACCGCCCAAGCCTCCTTGAGTCCGCGAACGCTCTCGGCGGCCTCGGATGAATGGCTCGCAACCGGGGTGGCCCCGGCGCTCGCGGGCACGAACGGCGAGGTGATGTACCCGTACGGGCAATCGCACCCGACGATCACCTGCGCGCCGCTGCGGTTGTGCGTGATCGAACTCATCCCGGGTGAGCGCATCGCGAATATCGCCATCGGCGACAGCGCGCGGTGGCTCGTCGAGGAAACGATGGCCGGTTCCACCCCGGTGCTCGATATCAAGCCGACGGCAAGCGGTCTCGAGACGAACCTCAGTATCGCGACAACGTCGCGCCTGTATTACCTCACGCTGGTGAGCGACAAGACCGCCTATACGCCAATGGTCGGGTTTTATGACCCAGCCACGATTGCTGCCCGGGCCGAGGCAGCGGCGCAGGCCGCATCCGCCGCGCGCGCAGCGCGTGTGGCGATTGTCAAGCGCCGCACGGTATTGCCGCTCGGTGAGGTAAATCCGGCGCGACTCAATTTCGACTTTGCCTGCGAGGTGCCCCATCACTGGTGGGAGGAGAGTCCGCCGCATCCGGATTTCTTCCCTGAACGGGTGTTCCAGGGCGGCGGACACACGTATCTCGAGATGCCGCGCCACATGAAGTGGGGTGTCGCGCCGGCGGTATTCGCGGTGGAGGGTGGGCAGACCGCACTCGTCAATTCCCGCCTCGTTCACGGATACATCGTCATCGACGGTGAGCCGAAGAAATTTCAGCTTGCGGTCGGCGCGGGGGATCACGCGCGCGTAGTGGTGTGTCACCGTCGGCACGGGCAGGGTTGAGGAGTTCGCATGAGCGACGAACTGACGCGGGATCTCGATGGCCGGGATGCCGGGAAAGCACCGCCCGCCAGCGCGCAGTCGCAGGGAGCGGTGCTCAAGGTGCGAAGCGACCCGCCGGCCGGCGGCGAGCGGCTCTCGAAGCGCTCGAAGGCGATCATCGTGTCGATCGGCGCGATGCTCGTCGTTCTCATTCTGTTCGGTATCCTGACCGCAGGGCAACACGGGAGTTCGGGGGCAGGCGCGAGTGGACCGAGTCCCGGGGCGAGCGCGCAAGTCGGCGAGACCCGGCCCGACACGGCGCAATGGCTCGCGCACGAGGCGAAGATCGAAGCCGCCCAGGAGCAAGCGCGGAGGAAGGCGGCCGCGCGACGGGCAGCGTCGCACCAATCGGCGACATCGCCGCCCGCACCAAAGCAGAGGAATCGTGGCGCAGGGCAGTCCCGCTACAGCGTCCTGCCGCCGCCGGCCGAGAACGGCTTCGGTGGCGAGGCGCGGGTGAATTACCGCAAGCAATATCGGCAATGGCTGGCGCAGCGCAAATACAAAGCGATGGAAAATGCCCTCACGGCCCAGGACCGTGCCGTTGATTCGACGATTCACGCGGGCGGTTCGCAGGGGACGGGTGCATGGCCGTCGGCGGCCACTCCAGGGGCGAATCCGCTCGCAGCGCTGCTCGCGGCGCAAGGCAATATGGGGTCTGGCGCAAGTCCGCTTGCGTTGCAAAAGGCGCTGCTCGCGGCCGAAGGCAAAGGCGGGTCCGGCTCGCGCGCGAATTCAGCGTGGCTTGCCGGTGAGCGGCGCAAGGACCCGAACGGGTACCTGCCGTCCGCCGAGGAGCCCGCGCTCGGTACGCATGAGGTTTTCGCCGGGAGTGTCATCCCGGCCGTAATGCAAACGGGCGTCAACTCGGATATGCCCGGGATGGTTTCGGCGGTCGTCTCGCAGACCGTTTACGACAGTCTCCATCCCGATCTCGTGTTGATCCCGCAGGGCACGCGGCTCGTCGGCGAATACTCCTCCGGTATCCGATGGGGACAAACGCGCGTGCTCGTCGTGTGGAACGAACTCATCCTGCCGAACGGGGCCACAGTGAGTCTTCACGGGATGCAGGGCGGGAACGCGCGCGGGGAGGCGGGCTTTCATGATCTCGTGAACAATCACTACTGGCGTCTCTTCGGCTCCGCAACGCTGCTCTCTCTGCTCGGCGCGGGCGCGCAGGTTGCGCAGCCGCAGAATCAGTCTCAGTTGACCTCTCCTGGGTTCTCGCAATCCGCCACCGGCGAACTTGCACAGGAATTGGACCAGGTAGGCGCGCAACTGATGCAAAAGAACCTGTCCGTGGCACCAACGCTGATCATTCGCCCTGGCTATGCCTTTAACGTTCTCGTCAACAAGACGATGGTTCTACCCCCTTATGGCCGCTGACTCGATGGGCCGCTGCACAGCCCGATGCCGCCACGCAGTGGCTGCAACCCAAAGGGCGGAATGGATATCGAGGGAGACGCTACACGGGGGTCTGATCATGCCCGGATCGGCGCGCGATGGGATGAAGGTGGATGTGATAAGCGCAGACGCAAGTCCGCTCTCGAGCCTCGCCAAGGCCGCACATCTTGATCTACTACAGCGATTTTCGGGGCACGTCGTGGTGCCGGACGCGGTGCATCTCGAGGCCACGCATCCGGCGTTCGAGCGAGCGTTTCCTGCGGCCGCGGGACGGCTCGCCGCGTGGATCGAAAAAGGACGCCAGGAAGGCTGGCTCGAGGTCGCCGAGACGCCGGCTGGACGGGATTTCGCCGCATTACGGCGCGTCAGTCCCGAGGCGCGGGTGAAGAACATCGGCGAGCTCGCGACGTTCCAGTACATCCAGCACTACGTCGAGGGTACCGAGCGGCATGCCATGGTGATCTACGACAACGGCTCGCTGATGCGCATGTTCAAGCAGTCGAAGGTCGATATGCCCGACATGAACGTCACCATTGAGACCACGCTCTCGTTTCTCGAGGATTGTGAGCGCTGTGGACTCATCGAATCACGGGAGGGGGTCGTGGAGTGCATCAAGGCCGGCGAGCGATCCTTTCCGGAGCACAAGGCGGCTCATGCTGTACGCAAGGGGAGAGTGAGTCATGACCTCGAGCGTTAAGAGCGTCACGACCCGCTTCGGGGACTTGCCCGACTCCGCGCGCGGGGTGCTCGAGCGATGGGCGGCGGGCGCTCTGTCGCTCGATTGGACGATTCTAGAGCTCGAGAAACTCGCGCCGCTGAAGGACGTTGCGGGAGTGCTCGCGGTGCGCGAGATCGCCGACTCGTTCGGCGTTGAATGGAGCCTCCCTGCGGGCGAGCCAGTGATGATTCGTCGCGCGCGTCGCCCCGCACGCGATTCGTCCTCCTCGCTGTCGCGGTAGTTATTCAGATGCAGGGGTCCCCACCGTGTCAAGAGCGACAGAGGTGTGCAGCGCATTGCGCGGAATGGAGAGGAAGCGCGTAAGCGACTGCTTGATGTCCGAGGTCAACGATGTCCAAAGAATTCAACTCGTGTTCCCTATCCGACGCGCACGGCTCGAGGGGTGCGCGATGAGCACGGCCTCGGCGCACTCCGATGAGCATGTGATCTGCTGCGACCAAACGGCGCTCGATAGCGCTTTGGCGGCACGCTACCCGCACATCGCGCTCTCCGGTAGTGGGAGATTCAGTCTTTCGCTCCTTTCGAATGCCACCTATCCCTTGATCGAAGTGCGCGATGAGGTGCGGTTCTCGCTCGGCCTCGCCGAAGCCGCCACCGTCAAACTCGCCATATTCGACCACGCGGCAGTGAATCTTCGTCTCTCGGATGCCTCGCGGGCGGAGATTGACGTTCGCGCTGCCGCCACGCTCGAAGTAAGTGCTGCGGGGGGAACCGACCTCATGGTGCGCGCGCACGACAGGAGCGAACTGAATGCGCGCTTGAGCGGTGAGGCGCGCGGCTACTGCTACTACCTCGACCGCTCGCGAGGGGCGCTCGCCGCGCGAGACTCGAGTCACGTCACGTTGCGCGGGTGGGATAACGCCACAGTCGGCTTGATAGCCGAGGACGCAGCGCGCGCCTACGTCAATGCCGGCGGCAATACGCGGGTGAATATTCGCGCGCGCGCCAGTGGACTTGCCCGCAAATCCGTTCACGTTGAGCGCTACGGGCACGCCGTGATCGACGTGCGCGCCGGCGCGCGGCGGATTTCGATCGAGGGACGGTTGACGCGCGCGCCATGCCGCACCCGTGCCGACGATGCGCGGGCGACGGCGGAGCGCTGAGGGCGCGGGGATTGCTCGGTAACGATTTTTCAACAACGCACACCCACTCGGGGAATGAATCATGGAGACTCGAAATCGTCTGCTGCCCGTCGCGGCGGCCGCACTCTGCGTCGCCTCGGCGGCTCCGGCCTTCGCGCACAGTTCGGCGGGAGCCCCCGCACGGCTCACCGCCCGCCTCATGACGGCGCTCGCCAGGATCGTACCGGGCGAGCGAACGCTCGTGATCGACCCCGGGGTCGATCCGGCTACGGTCGTCACCTGGCGGCCGCGGCACCGTAACTGGCGCTTGACGCTCGATGACGCCCTCGCCGATGCCAAGCTCGCGGTACTCGTCAATCCGATGACGGGAACCTTGCGAGTCTTTCCGGCCTTTACGAGCGCGAGTCCTGCCACCGGGAACTCTATCAGTGCTGCCCCGGCGCAGCCGGTCCATGGGTCGGAGGCGGGTGGGGGCGGTCCGTCTCCTGCCGTCGCCGGGGCAATCCCGGCTCACCCGTCCGTCTCCGGCCCGCCTGCGGGCGGGACGGGTCCCGAGAGTGAGGCGATTCCAGTAACCGGTCCGTGGGGTGCACGAATCGCGACCGGTCGCGCCGACAACTTCCTGGTAGCCGTGGGGCTCATTGCGCCCGTCGGCACGGGCATCAACCTGGCTGCACCGCCTCCGACCCGCGCCGCATATGCCTGGCCGGCCGCACGGCGCGCCGCCGCGCTCCGTGCATTGCTCGCAGGTAGTGGCCTCGCGGCGCATCTGTGCGATGGGACACTGTACATCGCGCGCGCATCAGCGCCCTGCGTTCCATGCCGCGTACCGCCCACAACGAAAGCCGCGCTGCCGATGAAAGCAGCCACAGCGGCGCGGTCAACCGCCAAGGCGCCCGATCCGGCGAGTTCGCCGCCGCGCTTTGAAGTCTGGTCGATCACTCGCGGAGAGAGCATGGAAGCGGCGCTTTCCAAATGGGCTCGGCGGGCGAACTGGCACATCGAGTGGTACGCCGATGACTGGCGTGCACCGGTAGCGGTGCACATCACGGCGAAGTCCTTCCTTCAAGCGGCCCATGAATGGACACAGTCGGCCGTCAGTAATGGCGCACCGATCCGCGTCGAGGCGAGGACCGGCAATCGCGTGCTCGTCGTCGAGTCCACGGTCCGTAATCAGAACGGGTTTTGATCATGCAAACATCTCGCATTCTCATTGGGGTGACTGCCGCCGTCGCGCTCACCGCCTGCGCCTCGGGTCCCGCCAGGGAGCCGGGCGGCTCCGCACTTCCGCCGCTGTCCACCGTGAGCAAACCCTTGCCCCGGTCGCAGGCGGCCTTTTCCGTCACGCCGGGCTACTTTCTTTACGCGGGACCTCTGGCCAACCGGCCGCTGCCGCCGCCTCGCCCGATGCGTAAGCACGTGGTGTACGAGACCATGGTGCAGAGCCGCTTCATGAACGCCGTGCAGTTCGCCGAACGCAATTGCGGCGTCTCAATCGACACCCAGGAGATCAGCGCGGGAGCGAAGATGCCGCCGCTCGCCTATAGCGGGGCCTGTTCCGGACTCCTCGCCGCGGCGAGTCAGTCCATGGGCTATGCCGTGGTGTACAAAATGGGCGCGCTCGGTGCCGTGCGGGCGCGCATCGTGCGCGAGATCACCCGGACGTTCCAACTGCCCATTCTTGGGGAGGCAACGAAGTCCTCCGCCATGGTTTCGGCCAAGAATTCGACCGGAGGGCAGGGTGCTTCCGGGGGCGGCGCGACGGGCGGGACGGAAAGCATGGGGAGCGCCTCGTCGAAGTCCTCCGTGGCAACCTCGCAAACCTATGACGCGGATGTGTGGAAGGGGATTCTCGGCGAAGCGCGCGCGGTGGCGATGCCCGCGATGCTCACCGCCGATGCCTCCACCGCCACGGTCACGATCACCGGCTCGCGCACGGATGTCGATCGGTTCGGGCGCTGGGTGAGAAATATCTCGCGACGCCTTCAGCGCCAGGTTCAAATCAACATCCATGTCTACACCGTCACGCTGAACAACGACTCGAACTACGGGCTTGCACCGTCGGTGATCTGGAAATACCTGAAGGGATTGAACTCGGTGAGCATCACCGCGCCCTCGGCGCTCGAGCTCGCCTCCGGGGCCACCCCGGCCTCCATCCAGTTCTCCGCAGGCCAGGGGCCCTTCTCCGGCACGCAAGCCGCGGTCCATGCGCTCTCGCAGGTGGGGAGCGTTCGGCAGATGTACTCGAACTCGCTCCTCGCGCTGAACGGTCACGTCGTGACCGTGAACGATGCCACCAATTACGGGTACCTCGCCGAGAGCAGCGGCGATTCGGCGATCGCGGGCGCGAACACCTACGGCAGCCAGACGCTCATGCCGGGGAACATCAGCGCGGGCGCGGCGATCCGGGTGCTACCACGGGTCGCGGACGATAACCGGATCGTGTTGTCGATCGTCTTTCGCTTTATCGGTACTCCGACCTTCAAGACGATCACCTCGGGGACCGAGAGCATTCAGATCCCGCAGGACCCGGAGACGGCCTTCAACCAGACGCTCGACATGCGAAGCGGCGCGACGGTGATGCTGCTCGGGTTCAAAAACCAGCAGGACTCGAAGACGCTCGAGGGCACCGGGAGTCCCAAGTTCTGGCTCCTCGGTGGCGGTCGGATGCACGAGCGTCAACGCAGTATCACGGTTGTCACCGTGACCGCCACGGCGAGTTGATGGGCTGGACCGCGTAATGAGGAGTGATCGAGTCATGAAGAAATCGGTAATCGTCCTTTCGGGACTGATACTTTTGACCTCGCTTGTCGCGGCGGCCGGAACACCGCCTGCGACCACCGGAGCTACGCCGGTCCGCACCGCGCCGGGCGCGGGCGATACGTCGCATGCAGCAACAACGCCTGTCGAGGCGATGCCGAATACCGCCTATGAGCAGGCGGTGACGGCGTACATGAACAACGTGCTCATCATGGCGCGCAAGCGGCACGAGCCGGCCGCCGCCGAGCGTCCGGGCCGCCGCGCCGGGGCAGCGGCCGGAGGGACAACGCACGTCTCAGCGAACGTTCCACCGCCAGTCAATGTTGCCGACCTGCCGCAAGTCGAGGCTATCATGATCGGCCGGCGCGCGACGGCGCGGTTGATGAGCGCCAGCGGCGGGCTTCTCATCGTCGGGGTGCACGATGTCACGCGCTATGGCACCGTGACGCGGATCAATTCCACCGGGGTCTGGCTCCGTCCCGCGGGGCTCTCTCAGCCCATCCTGCTCGAAGACCTCACGCCGGGCGAACTGGCGTCCGAGAGCGGTTCGGGTAATGCCGGTGCGATGAGTCCGTACGGAACCGGCGCGCCCATCGCGACCCCGCCCATTCCGATCTCGCCATCCCGGTCCCGGTTGCCCTCCGGCGTGAGAAGGAACTGATTCCATGGTTGACACACAAGGGAACCGGTTCGGCATCCCGGGATTGGAGGGAATCATGCTGGCGACAGGGGGGCGCCACCCGCAGGGGCCGCTCGAGAGCACCACGGTCCGAATCGGCAAGGACACCTATGCCATCGGGACACTCTGGCTGTCTTGGGCGAAGGGGCAGGTCGGTCCGCGCGAGGCGCGCGCCTGGCTTGAAGAGCAGGCCGCGCTGCTCCCGGCCTACAAGGCGTTTTTCATCGTCGGCAGCGGCGATGCGAAGGAGCGCACCGACATCGGCATCTGCGCGATCTATAAACCCGGACTGCGCGCGCTCGCGCAGGTCTGTGCCGCGCACCCCGAGACGTTCGCGGTAAGCTTGCCACACGATGTGTACCGTTGGGGTCTTGCGGCCGAGACCGCATCGGGTGCGTATCTTGCCGTCACGAGCCGCGATGGGCTCCCGCTCGGGGAGCGGCTGGTGCCGCTCGATGAGGCGAGCGCGGCCAAGGCGGCACTCGATGCCGAGTTTGCCGATATCCATTGGCTCGAGCCGCTCGGTCGCGAGGAATTCGACATCCGTCTCGCGCAAGTGGTGGCGGGTGAACCGACGGCGCTCGCGCGGGCCTCGAAGACAAAGTTTCGGATCATCCAAGTGACGATCGCGAGTGCTTTTGCGTTCGGGGGCCTTCTCGTCGTTCGGCACTATCAAGGCGCCGAGCGTCGCCTCGCGGCGCTGCGCGCGGCGGCTGCCGCCGCAAGCGTTTCCCGAGCGTCGCCTGGAGTCGAGGTGGGCAGCGTGCTCAATGCCTGTCTCGAGGCGTTTGACCGCGTTCCGGGAGGAACGGCGGGCTGGTCCCTGGTGTCCGCCGTATGCGATGCGCATCAGGCGTCTTTTACCTGGCGGCGCGCATCGGGTGCTCTTGCCACGGCGGCACCTCCCGGGGCGCACGTGATGGCTGACCTGCGCACCGCGCAAACGGTCATACCGCTCTCGCCCTTACACTGCGTGCCGGAAGGCACGGCGCGCTATGCGCGCCTCGAGGAGGCGCTCTCCGATTGGGCGGTGCGCGAGAGGGAACGCTGGCGCGCGGGCGGAACGGTGCACCCGACGCTGTCGATCGAGGGCATCGTGCCGTCCTGGGAACTCCCCGCGCATGCCTGCGTGAGCACCGTGGATGTGCGCTGGTCGCATACCGGCATCTGGCAGACGGACATGGGGTGGTAGCGATGGGCGAAGCACCCGTGACGAAGCGCGACCGGTCGCGGACCGGGGAGGAGCCCGGCGCGCTCACCGTGGAGCAGGTGAGAGCACAACTCGCGAAGTACTTGAATCCCGAGTACGCCAATCTCTGTCACATCGACATCGCGGGCGGAATGCTGTATGCGCCGCTTCGACTGCGTCTTGCGAACAGTTCCTTCCTCGAGTCGGCCGCGCGCATGTCGGGCCTTCGCGTGCGCTATTGCGAGCCGGAGGAACTGCGCGAATTGCGCGGAGCTACCGTGCCGGCTGAGACGCGCGTGATGGCGGTTGCGGCCGGGCGTGATACTCAGGAATGGGCGCGGCAGTTATTGCTCGCGGCGGCGAGCTACGGCGCGTCCGACATTCATTTGCACCGCACGACGCAGGATGTCCCCGCGACGATCGAGTTCGCGGTGGATGATCGCGTCTACATCGTGGATGACTCGGTGACGCCCGCTGAGATGGACGCGCTGATGGGTGCCAACCTGCAGGGTCTTGCCGTGGCTGGTGGCACCAGCATCAAGGATGCGGAGTTTCAGCACGCCGTGATCGGGCCGGAGAAGCTCCCACCGGACTGCGGGATCGAAGGTGTGCGCCTCGCCCGTGGCGGCTGTTACCCGAAGTCCCGCGGCGGGAAATTCATGTCATTACGCCTGATGTATGCCGAGGGATTGGGTGCGAGAAAGGCCGTCGATCATCTCGGTATGCGGCTTCGGGTTCCGCCAACCCCGGCGGGCGGAATCGGTCTTGCCAAACTCGGATACTTCCCTGACCAGATCACGCGCATCGATGAGGCGCTCGAGGTCGATACCGGCATCATTGTGGTCGGCGGGCCTACCGGTTCCGGCAAGTCCACCATGCTGTGGGAAACGCTGGTCCGGTTGCAGAAGCGATGGCCGTATCGGCGAATCGTGACGGCGGAGAATCCACCGGAACGCAAATTTCCGGGCGCCGTCCCACAGCTCGAGATTGGCGGTGACGAGATCGAGGTCGAGGCGCAGACGGCAGCTTTCGGCGAGGCGATGCGCATGATGCTGCGCATGGCACCTCACGTGATTCTGGTCGGCGAGGTGCGCGAGGGACCGATCGGTCGCCTCGCCATCGAGATGTCCACTGCGGGACACCTCATTATGACCACGATCCACGCGAACAACGCCGCGGTGATCGTTCCCCGGCTCGAGATGACGCCCGGGTTCGCGCTCCCCCGGGGTGCCTATTGCACGCCTGATGTGCTGCGGCTCTTTATCGCGCAGCGCTTGGTTCCGCGGGTATGTCCCGCCTGTTCGGTGCCGTGGGAAAAGGCGCTCGATCGGCCTGGCGCGCGGGAAATGGTCGAGACGTTGAAGAGCTATGGGGGCGACATCGGTGCGGTGCGCTTCGAGGGGCCGGGGTGCGCACAGTGCGATCACAAGGGCACTTTCGGGAAGATCGCGGTCGCGGAAGTGGTACCGATGACCGAGGAGATTTCCGATCACCTGCGTCGCGGCGGGGACGATGATGCCGCGTTGAAGACGCTCATGGGCGAGGCGGCGAACGGCTTCATGGGTCATCGCGCGATGGCCTACGCGCTACGCGGTATCACCGACCCTCTTGCCATGCAGATCAGGGTCGGCAGGGCGCTGCCGTGCCGTAACGCCACCGAGAAGGGATGGGTCGACCGCGCGCTCGAAGCGCTTGAGCGCATGAAGGCCGTCTGAACCCCGTCAGAGACTGCGTCCGGCGCAGTCAGCGCCGCCCTGCAAGGGATTGCCGCCCGTAGTGCCCATGCGCCGTGCTGCGGGGAATGAGGGTATGCAATGGCAAGACCTCTTCGTGCACGTGTATTGGGGACCTGCGGTGTTCTGGCCTTTGGCGCTCGCCCTCGCGGCGCTCGATATCGCCGGGACCTGGGCGGTGGGACGCGCGGTGCGCATCTGCGGTCCTGGCGCCGGACTCGGTTCGGTCCGGCTGCACAGCCGTCCATGGCTCTCATGGCGACGGCGTCTGTGGATCGAGGCGGCGATTCTCGGCACCTTCCCCGTGCTCTCGGTGTTGCGCGGTGCCGATCATCCGACGGCCGCGCTCATCTGGTTCTTGGTCTCTCAGTTCGCGATCGCCCTCGTCTCGGTAGGACCGGTGCTCGCCCGCGCGATCACGATGCTGCGTGAGGCGCGCCGAGTGGGCGGCCGGCGGCCGGCAGCGGCGCGGGGCGTGCGCCCCGCAAGGGGCTTGCGCCCGGCACCGGGCTGCGCCCGAACCGGCCCGTGGCCGGTGCAAGGGGGTATCGAGCCATGAACAATCCACTGTCGAGACTGATCGAGCGTGTGAGTGCGCGGTCAAAGGCTGCCGCTCGCGTCTCCACCCGCAGGGCAGGTCCGCTCGCCGACCTCGAGCGGGTGGTGCTGTACAAGTACCTAGCCTCCCGTGTGCGCGCCGGGCACGATGTGGGCACCTCGCTCGAGAAGCTCCTCGCGACGGCGTACTTGCGCAAGACCGCACGGCTCAAAGCCGTGTTGACCATTGCGATCCAGCGATTTCGCAACGGCGCGAAGCTCGCGGCGAGCCTGCAAGGCTATATCCCGCAGATCGAACACCTGATGGTGCTGACGGGGGATCAATCGGGTTCGCTCCCGACGACGCTCGCACAGCTCGTGGACTCGATCATGCGCGATCGGAAGATGCGCCGGCAGTTCAGGAAGTCCCTCACCCCGAGCGTGCTGCTGCTCGTCTTCGGCGTTGCGGCGATTTTCGGCGTCGCGCTCTACGTCGTGCCGCAGTACCGCGGGATCGTGAATCCGAGCGAGGTTCATGGCCTTTCCGCGGCGGTATTCTCGGTGGCGACGCCCGTCGGGATCGTAGCGCTCGTGACCGTGATTGTGCTCCTCTTCGGCTTTGCGATCTGGCTCGCGCGCGCCGCGCGCACGGTGGATGCGCCGTGGCGGCGCTGGATCGAGAACATTCCGAATTCTCCATTCGCGTTTTATCGCGATTGGATGTCACTCATCTGGCTGCGCATGCACCTCATCATGCTGAAGGCCGGAGTCCTCGAACGAGAGGCGCTGCAAGCCGCGATGACCAATTCGACGCCCTGGCTCGCCCGCCGCCTCGCCCTCGTCAAACATCACATCGAGCGCAGCGGCAAGAAACTCCCCGCGGCGCTGGTTGCGACGTACCAGGTGACAAACTTCCCCGCGCCGCTCCTGATCGAGGAAATCGAGCAATCCGGCGACGTAGCAGATACCTCCGGCGCGCTCGAGAAAGCGCTTGCAGTCTGGGAAGAAGAATTTGTGGAGACGGCCGAGACGAACCTTCGGGTGATCTCGGCCGCAATCAAGTTTGCGGTGTACGGGATGCTGTTTCTGATCGCAGGTGCCATCGGAAGTCTGATTATCGCGGTGCTGCATCAGTCGCTCGCCCACACGAACATGATGTTTTGATCACCAACCGCCCCGTAGGAGGCATTTTCCATGAGTATCGGCGATATCATTTTCTACATCATCCTGCTCGGTGTCATTGCCGCGATCATCGCGGCCGTGGTGCACTATGGCGGCGACATCCATACCGC
>JAJZDX010000034.1 GCA_021805865.1 Pseudomonadota bacterium | reverse complement strand
TTCCGCTTGCCGGCCGGCGAGCGTCCATTTTGGAGGCGGCCAGCCTCGGCCGATGGGGATCGTCCGGAAATCGGCTCTGCGCCGCGCAAATCGAGCAGATCCGGCGGACGGTGAGGCGGACTCCGGAGCTGATGGTCAAGGTCACAGGCGGCGGGACCAAGATCGGCGCCGTGGTGGCGCATTTCGCGTACATCAGCCGAAAGGGAAAGCTCGAGATCGAATCGGACGAGGGGGGGGCGAATTGCCGGGAAAGACGCGCAACGAGCCTATCTCGCCGGCTGGCATCTTGAACTGTCCGCCGGCCAGTATCGGGGGCCGCATGATCACCGCGAAAGCGCGCGCCAGACCAAAACTGGTCCACAACATCATCCTCTCGATGCCGGCGCCAAACCCGCCGGAGAAGGTGCTGGCCGCGGCTCAGGTGTCCGCCAGGGAGAAGTTCGGTGTTGGCGGGGATGAGGAACCGCATGATTCCGGGGGGTGAGAGGTGGGTTTCTGAAGCAGCGCCAGGAGCCGGCTGTGAGGCCCGCCCCTGTGGGCCCACGACCGCAGCCAAACCCAGCGGCTGTGGAATCAAGAAGTTGTTTGGCGAGCGAATGAGAAGACCCCTGCGCAACAGGCAAACGTCATGCCAGAAATCTCGGAATACGTGTCGATCCCAGAAAGAGGCGGAATTCAATCCTCATCAACACGGGCATCCGGGGCATTCGGAGCTGGGCTTATGAGCCTCATCGGCGCGCTCGGCAGTCGCCATGGACGGTAGTGCGGGACTTCGGCCGGGCGCCTGGGGTGTTCTCGCGGTCCAGCGACCGCTGGCATTCTAATCTGGTCAGTATGATTGGATTAACAGGCGGGAAGACATCCGGACGGTCATGAGCAGACTCGTCTGTTCAGTCTTTCAGTGCGTCGGCAAAAAGCACAGCGCCTTCAAGCGCTCGTCTTTGCAGCGGGTGTAATACACGGTCTCTCGAGAGGTCGGGCCGAGAAGATCTGGATGATCTTCCGGATGTGCCGCACGCTACTCCGCGCTCACAGGCGCCGCGCGTTCCGGGGCCAAATCTCCCTCGGAGATTCGCGAAGTCTCATCGACGTGATTCGCACCGATTCGCTCGTAGATGCGGGGCCGGTAACGCCGTAGCCATTCTGCTTGCGCCAGTCCGATGGCCCCGACAAGTAATAGGACATATGGCAAATGGTTGATGACAGGCGACTTTACTCCTGTCAGCAACGAATAGTTGTTGAACGCAAGATACACGGCCAAGATTATGATCAGGCCGCCCAACAGCGGCGCGAGGGTATTGCCCGGTGTGCAACCGCGCTTTCGGGAGAAAAAAACAGGAATTCCGAGCGAGGTGACGGCGAGCAGTGTCATCAGTCCGATTGAGCCGAGTCCTACGAGCGCGGTGGTGACGTTGACATAGGGATTGAGCCCCAGGATCTGGGCCACCGCCACGATCGCGACAAGCGCCACTGTCAGCACAGCTGCCGCCACATGCGGTGATCTGTGGTGAGAGTGAGTCGAGGCGAGAATCGCCGGTAGCGTGCCATCCCTTGCCAGAGCATAGAGATACCTTGCCGAGTTGTTGAAAAGCCCGAGAACCGCCGCCAATGAACTGGTGAGGACCAGGAAGCTGACCGCCAAGGCGCCCGCAGTCCCGAGATACTGCGTGGCGCAGCTTGCCACGAAATCTCCGGGATTTGCTCTTGCGACAGCGGACACGGCCCCTGCCGGTACAGATGAGCTAAGGCACCATGCCGTGAACACGTAGAAGAGCCCGACCAGAACGATTGAGATGTAGGTTGCGCGCGGGACAGTCACGCGGGCATTGCGGGCCTCCTCCTGATAGATCGCCGTACCCTCGATGCCGAGCATGCTGTCGAACGCATATATGGCGCCGATCCCGAGGCCCGGGGCGTAGATGGCGGCGGGCGAGAAGTCCCGCAGATGCAGTCCGCCGAGTCCGACATGGGCAACGATCGCAAAGTCGAGAATGAGGATAATTAGGACTTCGGCGCTCAATGCGAGCGCGAGCGCCTTGGCGGCCAGGGTGATGCGGCGGTACGCAAGAAAGCTGATCAGTATGATGCTGAGGTACGCCAACAGGTACCACTTGACGTGCAGACCGGTTGTTATCGCCAGGAATCGCTCGCAAAAGAACGCGAACGCCGTGAGCGTCGATGCGGCCAGCGCGAAATAGCACAAGGCCGCGACATAGGCGGCCGCCAGACCGGCTGTGCGGCCGATACTGGCGCTGATGTAGGCATAGAATGCTCCGGCATTCTTGACGTAAGGAATGATGCGGACGTAGCCGATTGCGAATAGCACCATGGCCCCTATGGCGCTCAGATACGTCCCCGGTATTCCTACCCCGTTGCCAAAGGCAAACGCGAGCGGCATGAGTCCCACCACCACTGCCATGGGGGCAGCCGCCGCCATGACCATGAAGACGACGTCCGAGGTACCGAGCACGCCATGGCTGAGCTGTCCCTTTTCCGCGTCACGCGTGGCAGAGTTCATTGCGAATACCAACTTTCATATGGTGATGCCCGGGCATCTTCCGGAGGCTCAACTCCGCTGCTGCTCGCGCACGCTCGTGCGGCGGGACGAACGCGCTTCGCCACCGCCTATTGCGCGTCGAGCGCTTTGTGTATACCGTGTCTCATTAGATAGTTCAAGTCTAAAGTAGTTCTGGTCAGATTCGGTCGAACCGACACCGCATGCGCCCGCTTGGCGGGCTCGTGCCTGGGCAGATGGGGCTTAGCTCGGCATGAACAGATTCTTTGAACTGGGCGGTGAGGGTTCGGATAAGTCCGTCTACGCCGCCTTTGAGCGCACGCGCAAACGCTTTGGGCAGAACCCGTTCATTCATATCCCGAAGGGCTGCCCCGGCGGGCCACTGACTCTCACCTATGAGCAGGCTGGCTTACGGGCCGAAAGCATCGCCGACAGGTATCGTCGCGCCGCTTACGGTCGTGGTCACCACGTTGCTTTGCTTCTCGAGTCCCGTCCCGAATTCTACCTGCATTGGCTGGCCTTGAACTCCGTTGGCGCGACCTTGGTGCCAATTGGCGGTGATCTGGTCAATGACGAGATTCGTATGCTGTTGCGGCACGGCGACGTGGACCTCGCGGTCTGCCTGTCGGGCCACCTTGCTTCCTTGGAGCGCGCTGCGCAGGAGGGCTGCATGGCGCAGATCGCCAGTCTCGGGTCTCAGGATGAGCCGCTCCCCGCGGCGCGCGAGCCGCGCTCGGGTGGCGCCGCGAGCGCGGCCGCAGCCATGGTGTTTACATCCGGCAGCACGGGCGCGCCCAAAGGTTGCCTGCTCTCGAACGAGTATTTTCTGACGTTTGGACGCTGGTATCGGGATCTTGGCGGACGGTGCGCCCTGAGAGCCGGATGCGAGCGCTTCATCACGCCGCTTCCCCCTAATCATGTGAATGCTCTGGCGTTCTCGAGTATGGGGGCGATCGTCACTGGCGGTTGCATCATACAGCTCGACCGTTTCCGGCCCGGGCAGTGGTGGGATGTGGTTCAAGAGACCGGCGCCACGGTCATGCACTACCTGGGGGTGATGCCCGGCATGCTGCTGAATTTACCGGAAGATCCCCGGGAGCGGCGGCACGCGCTGCGATTCGGCTTCGGTGGAGGCGTGCGTGCGGCAGATCATCAGCGGTTCGAAGAGCGATTCGGGGTGCCGCTCGTCGAAGCCTGGGCCATGACGGAAACCGGGGGGGCAGGCACAATTTCGACGCATTCAGGTGCGCGACACGTGGGCACCGGCTGCATCGGTCGGCCGGCCGCGGAATATTCCGAGGCCATGGTCGTCGACGAGCAGGATCATCCGCTCGCACCGGGTTTGATCGGGGAGTTGGTGGTTCGGGCGAGCGGCCCTGATTCTCGTCGAGGGTTCTTCTCCGGCTATTACCGGAATCCCGAGGCGAGCGAGCTGGCCTGGCGAGGCGGGTGGCTCCATACCGGCGACTTGGTCCGACAGAACGAGGAGGGATACTATTTCTTTGTCGGGCGTCGCAAGCAGATCGTCCGCCGAAGCGGCGAGAATATCTCCGCCGCCGAAGTTGAATCCGTGCTTGCCGCCTGCAAGAACGTCCGGCAGGCCGCGGTGGTGCCGGTCCCGGATGAAATCCGGGAAGAGGAGGTGTTTGCCTGCGTCGTGCCGGATGGCGGCCTCACGCCGACTCAGGAGGCGGCGGAGGGGCTACTGCAACAGATGGCGGAGCATCTGTCCTACTTCAAGCTCCCCGGTTACATCGCTTTTGTGCATCAGTTGCCGACGACCGCCACCCAGAAACTGCGCTACGGCGTCATCATCGAGCTCGCCCGGTCGTTGATGTCGCAACGTGGCCCGGAATTCTTCGACGTCAGAAGTGCCAAGAGTGCGCATCGGGCGAGTCAGGTGCGCCCGTCTCATTCTCCCTAGATTTGGTCTGACTCCCGATTCCGCTGCCGGGCGGAGAAAGCATGGTCTGCGCGAGATGTTACACGGGCTTGCATCCGCAAACCGAGTATCGCCAGGCATGGCCGAAAGTGCCAATCATGTGGCCGCTTTTGCAATATGCGGATCCGGGTCTCGGTGGGAGGATTTGCCCAGACCTCGGAGCCGGCCCGCGAGTGCGGTCGGTGGACTGCAAGCCAACGACTCAAGCCGTGTCGCCGGAGGAGGTCAGCGCCAACCTGCGGGATCCGCTCTGGAGAATGACCGATGTCAGCCGTAAATTGGGATCAGATTCGCGAATGGGATGAAAAATACGTCTTCCACGTGCTTGCCACAAAAGACGAATATCGGTGCCTGCCAGTTGAGAATGCACAGGGATGCTACGTCACGCTGGCGGACGGGCGAAGAATATTCGATTTCGCCAATCAGCTGGTGTGCGTCAATATGGGGCATCGCCATCCGCGGATCGAGCAGGCAATTCGGCAAGCACTCGACAAGTTCGGTTACGTCTGGGAGGGTATGACGACGGAATATCGCTCGCAGGCGGCGAAGCTGATCATGGAGGACATGGGAGTCGGAAGGTGGGCGGGCCGTATTCGCTTCCTTGCCACGGGTACGGAAGCCGTTGAAAACATGGTCCTGATGGCGAAGTTGTTCACCGGCCGCCGTAACATCGTCACGCGCAGTCATGATTATCACGGTTGGACCAATGCGCTCTCAGGCGCCAATGGCGTTCGGGGGTACCGCTCCAGTCTCGCGTCCGGCGATGGACCGCCCACCATTCGCGACGTTCCAGACTCCCCTTCGCCCAATTTCCACTACGCCCCGGCGCCGCAATGCTATCGCTGCCCGATTGGCCATACCTATCCTCACTGCAAGGACCGGACAGGCACTCTGGCCTGCGTTCGGGCGACGGAGCACTTGATCCGTGTGATCGGCGCCGAGACGGTCGCCGGGTTCTTGACCGAGCCTGCTCAGGGCGCCGGAATGATCCACCCCCCGAAGGAGTACTTCCCGCAAATCCGTGAGATGACTCGGCGCCTGGGAATCTTGTGGCTCGACGATGAGGTAATGACCGGATTCGGGCGCCTCGGGGAATGGTTCGGCTACGAAGTCTACGACGTGACGCCCGATATCATGTCGGTCGCCAAAGGAATTGTCTCCTCTGCATTGCCGGCCTCGGGTGTGGTGCTCTCCAAGGAAGTCACAGCGTTTTTCGATGGCTGGCGGTTCTCGACGATGAGCACGTTCGGCTCCCATCCGCTTGCGATGGCCGCGGTCGCGGCAAATCTGCAAGCCATGCTGGAGGAGAACATCCTCCAGCGTGTGCGAGAGCTCGGCGCGTACCTCGGTACCCGGCTCCAGGAGCTTCAGGATCGCCATCCTTCGGTCGGGCTGGTCTCAGGACGCGGCCTTATGTGGGCCGTCGAGTTGGTGAAAAACAAGGAAACACGCGAGCCGTTCGTCGCGGTAGACCGGTATTCCATTTATGCAAAGACCGAGCAGGTGCCTGCCAGCCAAGTGGTTGGGCGCGTTGCTTTCGAGGAAGGTGTCGCGGTGGGCGCATTCTTGCCGAACAGCATTCGCCTCGCGACGGCATTCATTGCCACCAAGGCCGATATAGATCTCGGCGTCCGGGCCCTCGACAAGGGGCTGACCGAACTGGACAAGCGGTGTGATTGAGCCCGGGGATGCCCTGGTTGAGACGCCGGGGCGGCCGCCGGGGGACGGTACAGGCAATAGAACCGGAGAGTCCCTGATGAACTCGCTCGCCAATGACTTATCCCGCTTGAGCGCGTCCAGCCGGCGCTATCTCGCCGCTCGCCATCGGCTTTTCATCGGCGGTGAATTCGTCGATTCGGTCGCGCAGGATGAGATTTCCGTCATCGATCCGACGAGCGGTGAGCAGGTGGCGCGAGTCCCGGCGGGAGGTGAAGCTGACATAGACCGTGCCGTGACGGCCGCCCGGAAGGCCTTCGATTCCGGGCCTTGGCCCCGGTTGACGGGGCCGCAGCGCGAGCGCATGTTGCTCCGTCTTGCGGATCTCCTTGAGACGGCTGCAGAGGAAGTGTCGCAGATCGAGAGCGTGAACAGCGGTCGGACGCTGGTGGCGACCAAGGCGTTCGATGTCGATCTGTCCGTGGACTATCTGCGGTACATGGCCGGCTGGGCGACGAAAATCCACGGGCAGACGATGAATCCCTCGGTCCCTTACCTTCCCGGGGGTAAATTCTTCGCGATGACCGTGCGCGAGCCCGTGGGCGTGGTCGGCGCGATCACACCGTGGAATGTGCCTCTGGGGCAGGCGATTTGGAAGGTGGCGCCCGCCTTGGCCGCCGGATGTACGATCGTGCTGAAGCCGGCGGAGCAGACACCCTTGACGGCGTTGCGCTTCGCGCAAGTGGTGGCCGAGGCGGGCATTCCGGAAGGCGTCGTGAACGTCGTCACCGGTTACGGAGAAACGGCCGGTGCCGCGTTGGTGGCGCACCCCGGCGTCGAGAAGATCAGCTTTACGGGCTCCACCGGGGTCGGCCGCTCGATCGGTGCTGCCGCGGCGCAGCAGCTGAAGCGATTTACGCTCGAGCTTGGCGGCAAGTCACCAATGGTCGTAATGGGTGATGCGGATCTTGACATCGCCATTCCGGGAACCGCCATGGGCATTTTCGCCAATCACGGACAAAACTGTTGCGCCGGGTCCCGCTTGTTCGTTCACGACAGCGTTTACGAGAAGGTGATCGACGGGATTGCGCGGATTGCGCGCAATCTGAAACTTGGTCCGGCGCTCTCGCCGGACACGGACATGGGGCCGCTCATCTCCAAGGCGCAGCAGCAGCGTGTCCTCGAGTACATCCGCTCAGGCGTGGCCGATGGAGCGAGGGTCGTCGCTGGAGGCAATGAGCTGCCGGGACCGGGTGCCTACGTGCAGCCCACGATCCTGACCGACGTGCGACCGTCGATGAATTGTGTGCGCGAGGAGATCTTTGGACCGGTGTTGGCGGCGACTCGATTCAGGGAGCTGGGAGAGGTGATCGAGCGTGCCAACGAGACGACCTTCGGGCTGGGGGCAAGCGTCTGGACCCAAAATCTCGATCTCGCTCATTGGTTCATCAGGCAATTCAAGGCCGGGACGGTCTGGATCAACACTCACGGAGTTCTGGATTTGGCCGTGCCCTTTGGCGGCATCAAGCAGTCTGGGATCGGCCACGAACTTGGAGGGGAGGCGATCAATCACCATACCACGCTGAAGTCCGTTCTCGCATCCCTGAGAGAGCCGCGCTGACCGGGCGCGGACCGCAGCTTGCGCCGCTTTAGGCGCTGCGGATGTTCCTGCGTCTTCTTCGAGAGAGGGTCTCACCGGTCCAGGTTTTGAACGCCCGCGACAGGACTGACGGGTCCGAGTAGTTGAGCCGGAAGGCCAGCGCCGCGAGCGGCCGCGCTCCGGAAGCCATGATGCCCTCAAGCCTGCTAAGCCGCTGTCCCTGCAAGATGGAGCGGAAGGAGGTGTTCTCGGCAGCCAGCTTTCGGCGAAGGGTGCGGACGGACAGATTGAGGTCCTTGGCGATGGCGTCGATCGTCACCGGCGCGCGGCCCAATCGCCGCGCCACCTGTATCGCAGTGCTTTCCGCGCATGAGCGGCTGGGCGCGCTTTCCTCGTGCAGCAGGTTGAGCAGGTGGCGCTCGAGTACCGGAAGGGTTGTCGCGTCGTGCGGACTCATGCGCCAGCGCAGCGGCTGGCGCAGATCGCGGTTGGTCACGATGATCGCGTTGGATACTCCGCCGCCCGATGCGCGCGCGCCGAAATAACGCGACAGGCGATTCCGCCTCACGCTGACGTCGTGCTCGAATTCCACCTCGACCGGCCTCCAATGCGGATCGAGCAGCTGGCGGATCATCGCACACAGGGATACGACCGCATATTCCGCGTCCTGGGTACGGGGCCAGATGCTTGGGTCCTGGATGCAATACCTGTAAACGGTCGTGGTCGGCCCGGGCACGACCTCGAGGCTGGTATGGGTCTGCCACGCCCACTGGAATCGGGCGTAACGCTCGAGCGCCGCACCGAGGTCATGGGCGAGGGTGAAAAGCGCATAGAACGGCCCGAAATCCGCAAGTCGGAACTGTTGTCCGAGCTCGAGCCCAAGGTAAGGCCTCTCGAGCCGTTGAGATAAATCTTCCGTCAGCGCGATGTACTGGCGCAGCGGGACGTGCTCGTAGAGGTTTGCGAGGAGGGCGACGGAGAAGCCAAACTTGCGCAGGTAGGCGTCCGCGTCCACGTTCGACCGCTCGAGCTCCTGCACGAAGGGCACGAGAAACATCGCGCGAACGGTCGCCTGGTCGGCGTCCAACGCGTTGAAGTGCTGGTTGGCGGGCGGCTGGCCCTTGGCGGGATGACGACGTTTCATTGCGGGGTGAGGGGGTTTGATCGCCTGGCCGATTTTGCACATAAAACGGCCGAAAACGCAATCTATGTTCTGCGTCAAGCGGAGCAACCTATTGCGAGGTGCCAAAGAGAGCCGCGGGCATACACGGGGGTGTTCATGCAACGGGTCGATCGCTCGTCACGGCGATTCCCGTCTTACTCAGTGAATTCACTCGCATCAGCCGCAGTGAGGCAGATGCGCGCTGCGAGGTTGCGCACGCATTCCGCACGGCTTTGCGCAGTGGACGAGGAAGGGCTTGATCTCACGGCCGAGGCACGCCTCAACGAGGTGGCGGCGACGGAGCACGGACGGGGGTGGCATTCGGCAAAATGCGGGTATGCCGATCGCCAGTTTCGCGAGATTTCGGCTCGGGAAAATGAACTTGCTTGCCTTTATCCGACGACCCCGCTCAAACGCCGAGCCGGCCGGCTGCCCCGAGGGCCGGGAAGGCACGCGAAAATTCACGCTCCGCGAACTGGGAGTTTTGGTTTATGACACTTAGAAATCAATTGGCATTGGCAACGGTGGCAGTCCTAGGGGTCGCGGGTGGCAGAGCGGCGCAAGCGGCTGATCCGGGCGCCGGCTTCGCGCGGTCGAATCAGCTCGCGGAGGTCATCGTTACGGCGACAAGGCGGAGAACCACGGTTCAGACGACCCCTATCAGCATCACAGCGGTTACCAGCGCACAAATCGCCTCTAGGGGCCTGGTGGATTTGAACAGTCTGGTTCGAGCCGTTCCCGGGCTTGCCGTGCGCAACACGGGTGGTCCGGGGGAGGAGGAGTACGAGATCCGGGGATTGAACTCCCAGGGCGGTAACTCCTCGATGGTGGGTGTCTACTTCGGCGAGATCCCGCTGTCGACGGCTACTGGCTCTCAGCTCGGAAAAAACGCGATGAACCTCGGCCTTTACGACATCAGACGGGTCGAGGTCCTGCGCGGGCCGCAGGGGACGCTCTACGGCTCGAGCTCCATGGGCGGAACCATCCGTGTGCTCCCCAATCTCCCGGTGCTTCATACGTTCGCCGCCAGTACGGAGGAGGTGCTCTCCGGCACGGCCTCGGGTGGTGGCCTGAACCATCAGGAAAACGGCATGGTGAACATTCCGTTGGGTCACACCGCTGCCGTGCGCATCGTGGGGTCCTTTACCAACGACAGCGGCTGGATCCAGCGTCGGGTGATCCAGCAGGGCGCAGTCGCCGTCGATTCTGGCGCCTTTCCAAACGTGACTCGTCCCGGCAATTTTTATACCGCTCCCCTGCAAGAGAATTTGCAGGGTGTGAACACGACGCAAATCGACTCGACCCGCATCGAATTCCTTTGGAAACCGATTCGGCATCTCACGATCGAGCCGATGGCGATGTACCAACTGGTCCGGCAGGGGGCCCCCCCGGCGGTCGACGTAAACGGCAACCCGACCCATCCGAGGACGCCATCGGTACTGGCGCACTGGGAGGTTTATGACGCCCCTGAGCCGCAGACCGACAGTCTGAGTTTCGGCAGTCTGAAAATGGTGTACAAGTTCCCGACATTCTCCGTGACCTCCGCGACTGGATTCTGGCACCGAAACTTTCTCGACCAGCAGGACGATACGGAGCAGGTCAATTCCGCAGTCGGCATTCCAGCGTATGCGCCAGCCCAGGGAGGCGTTGGACCGAACTATTCTGTCAGAGGTCCCGGCATGCTCGAGCAGGACTATTCGCGGCAGCTCTCCGAGGAGTTTCGCCTCGATTCCACCGCGCCGGGTCCATTTCAATGGGTTGTCGGCTACTTCTATCAGGACGAGTTCTCCGGGGTCAGCACTTCCGTGATGGCGCCGGAAGCTACGTCGACCTTGGGCGGTACGGCACTCTCGATCAATTCCGTGCCGGAGAGCCTTCTGCAGAATGCGTTTTACGGTCACGTGTCCTGGCGGCTCTCGCCGCGTTTCGCGCTGGCGGCCGGGTTCCGTCACTATCATTACAGCATGGCGGAAACTTCCACGGAATACGGCCTGTTTACGCCCTTGGGAACGGAGGGCTTTAACGTTCCGTACAACGCGGCGAATTCGATCGCCGCCAGCGGTACCGTTCCCAGTGTCACGCTGACGTACAACATCGACCGGAACCACATGGTGTACGTTAGGGTCGACAAGGCGATTCGACTCGGTGGAGTCAGTACGCTGACGGGGCCGATTCCGGTGGCCGCCGCCAGCAACACAAACCCGATATATTCCTCCGATGTCGCCAACGAATGCGGACTGCAGGCCAAGGTGCTTCTATCGAGCACGTGCAATCCGAACATACTGATTAAAGCGCCGACGACCTTCGGATCCGATTCGTTGTGGAGCTACGAGCTCGGCGAGAAGTCTTCGTTCTTCCGCCGCAGATTGATAGTCAACGTCGATGGCTATTTGGAAGACTGGTACCATCCACAGGTGGCCACGAACCTCGCAGGATACGGCTTGACGGTCAACGGTGGCGACGCGCGCATCAAGGGAATTGAGGGTCAGATGAAGACCTTGCTGCCCATGGGTTTTGAACTGTCGCTGAATGCCAGCTATATCGATGCGAAATTCGTTCATGGCAGCACCTACTCCGGATTTCCCGCCGGCACGCAGATTCCCGACACGCCGAAGGTCTCTGGATCCGCGGTCCTCGGATGGAAGCACTATTTGGGGAGCGGGCGGTCCCTGTTTGCCTCGCTTGAGGAGGATTACACCGGCGCCAGGACCGATCTGCCCTTCGGAGTGACCGCCACATTGCAGACCATGGGGCAGCTTCTCGTGCATCTGCCGGCCTACAACATGGTGAACATCCGCTTCGGAATCAGAGGTGAGCGGCGCGGCGGCGCCGGGTGGAGCGCGGCATTTTTCGTGGACAACGTCGCGAATAACATCGTGCTGGTGGATCCTCAGCCGCAGATTTCCCTGCAGACCGGCGCGTTCGAGCGATATATCGTCAGCCGGCCCTTGACCGCGGGTATCGATGTGACTTACGGGATACATTGAGGGTCATCAGTCCCGCCTTGAAGTGCGAAGACGGCAGAGGCCGGCGATGGATTCTTCTTGGACGGGGTGGACAAGCCGTGCTCAGGCGGTCGCGGTATTTCCTTCGGCGCAGCGGTTTCTTTGGTGAATGAGCCACTCTCGACTTCACGTTTCAGGGACGGTGTTCGAGGCGTTTCGCCGCACCGTTGAGCAGCACGAGGACGGCTGTTTCCTTTGCGTGTTGCCCCAGGTGGCGGAGAGTTACGCCATCGAGGCGCGCACTTGGTCCTACCGGCAGGCGGCGCACGAGGTGCAAGTGCTGCTCCGCCGGTACCGGCAGGCCGGGTATGGGCATGGACATCGCGCGGGGCTCATGCTGGAGAACCGCCCGGCGTTCTTCTTTCATTGGCTGGCACTGAATGCCCTGGGGGTGTCGGTCGTGCCGATGAGCGCCGAGTGGCGCAGGGCGGAACTCGAGTACCTCGTTGGGCACTCTGAGATTTGCGTGGCGGTCGTACCCGCGGACCGTGAGCGCGAGCTCAGCTATGCGGCCCAGGGGACCGGACGGTCCCTGGCGGTAGCGTCAGTTGATCTGGCGGATCTGCCGCAGGCCGCTTTCGCTGCGCCCTCGGCAACGCGGCCGGACGTCGCGGCCGAATGCGCGTTGCTGTATACCTCGGGCACGACCGGACGGCCAAAGGGATGCGTGCTCACGAATGAGTATTTTCTGGAGGCGGGGGCATGGTATGCCGACCTTGACGGCTGGTGCGCGATCAGCCCTGGCCACGAGCGCCTGATTACGCCGTTACCGCTGAGTCACATGAACGCTATGGCTTTCTCGAGCATGGCGATGCTGCTCACGGGTGGATGCATCATTCAGCTCGACCGCTTTCATCCGAGCACCTGGTGGGATAGCGTGAGCCTCTCGGGAGCAACGATCGTTCACTATCTTGGAGTCATGCCGCCGATGTTGCTCGGTGCGCCGGTTTCGGAGCGTGAACGCGACATTGGCGTCCGATTCGGATTCGGTGCTGGTGTCAGCCCGCATCTGCACGCGGCCTTCGAACGCCGGTTCGGGTTTCCTCTCATCGAGGCGTGGGCAATGACGGAGACCGGGGCGGGTGCGGTCGTCATCGCAAACCGAGAGCCTCGTAAGGTCGGCAGCGCCTGCTTCGGCAGACCCGGACCGCAGATTGAGTACCGAGTCGTGGACGAGCAGGGCCGGGACGTTTCGCCGGGGCAGCCGGGCGAGCTGCTCGTGAGGCACGCCGGCGATGCGCCGCGTTATGGATTCTTTCACAAGTATCTGAAGGACGCGCAGGCTACCGAGCAGGCCTGGGCGGGCGGCTATTTCCACACCGGGGATATCGTGCAACTCGATGCCGATGGAGATTTGCATTTCGTTGATCGGAAGAGGAACGTGATCCGCCGCAGCGGCGAAAACATCTCAGCGGTGGAAGTGGAAGGTGTTCTGCTGCAGCATCCCGGTGTCGCCGCCGTCGGGGTTGCAGCGGTGCCGGACGAAGTCCGCGGCGATGAGGTGATGGCATGCATCGTGCCCCGTGAGCGGCTGAATGAGGCCGCGGGCGCGGCACTGGCACAGGATATCGTGGGGTTTTGCCTTGAGAGGCTGGCGTACTTCAAAGCGCCGGGCTATATCGGATTCTGCGAGTGCCTGCCGCTCACGGCCACGGAGAAGATCCAGCGGGCACAGCTCAAAGAGCTTGCGCAGGGACTCGTGCGAAGTTCAGCATGCGTCGACGTGCGCAAGCTCAAGAAGCGAGAGGTGGCGAGGTAATGGAGCGGCGGCGAGCAGGTTACGAGGATGTGGTCGTAGCCGTGCCGGTCAGCATCCCATATGTGCGCTACTCGACTCGCGGCGCTCATTGGTTTGTTGCCCGTGCGCTGCGCGCATTGCTCGAAGGCAGCGGGCTTGGCAAGGCCGACCTCGAGGGGCTGTGTCTCTCGAGCTTCACTCTGGCGCCGGATACGGCGGTCGGCGTGACGCAGCACCTGGGGCTTTCGCTGAGGTGGTTGGATCACATCCCGATGGGCGGCGCGTCGGCGATCGTCGCCTTGCGCCGCGCGCTGCGCGCCGTCGCTTCCGGTGATGCGGCCATCGTGGCGTGTGTGGCCGCCGACACGAATCACGTCGATACGTTTCGCGCCACGCTCGGCAGCTTCAGCCAGTTTGCCCGGGACGCGGTGTATCCGTACGGTTCTGGTGGCCCGAACGCGAGCTTCGCGTTTCTGACCGCATACTATATGCGTGTCTTCGGGGCACGGCGCGAGGATTTTGGCAAGCTGTGCATCGCGCAACGGGAAAATGCGCTCCGCTACGCGCACGCGCTCTTCAAAATGCCGCTCACGATTCAGGAATATCTCAATGCCAGACCCATCGCGGAGCCGTTGCGCCTCTTTGACTGCGTGATGCCGTGCGCGGGCGCGGAAGCGTTTCTGGTCATGAGCCGTGCTCGCGCGCAGGACCTGGGGGTGTCCTTCGCGAATGTGCTTGCGACGATCGAACGGCACAACTCGTTTCCCGAGGACCCGATCCAGATGCGCGGCGGCTGGCTGCTCGATCGTGAGGAGCTGTTTGCACAGGCCGGGGTGGTCCGCCGGGACATCGATTTTCTGCAGACCTACGATGATTATCCGGTGATCAGCGCCATGCAGATGGAGGATCTGGGATTTTGTGGCAAGGGGGAGGCGCCGCAATTCATCCGTGAACACAGTCTGACGACCGATGGCACCTTCCCGGTCAACACTTCGGGCGGGCAGCTCTCGGTGGGGCAGGCGGGGGCTGCCGGTGGCTTTCTTGGCATGACGGAGGCCATTCGCCAAGTGACCGGCGCTGCTCAGGGCACCGCCGTGGCCAATGCACGCATCGGACTGGTAAGCGGGTTTGGGATGATCAACTACGATCGCGGGCTGTGCTGCGGAGCGGCGATCCTGGCGGGGCCGAAGGCATGAGCGAGACCCCCGGGCGGCCGAAGCGCAAGAATCCGCTTTTGCGCACACGAGTGCCTCTGCTGCCGCCCCGCGGCCGCAGCCGGGTCGCGCTCGGTCTCACCGCCGCGGCGGCGCTCGGGCGCTTCGAACTGCAGGTTTGCCCGGAATGCGGCACCGTGCAGTATCCGCCGCGCGAAGCCTGTCATCGCTGCCTTTCGCTCGACCTCGTATGGCAGGCGCAGTCCGGCGAGGGTGAGCTGATCTCGGAGACAGTGCTGCATCACAGCCATGATCTCTACTTCCGCGACCGCATGCCATGGCGCCTGGGCATGGTGCGCCTGGACTGCGGTCCGACACTCCTTGCCCATCTGCACTGCGGTGTCGCGGTTGCGCCATGCCGGGTACGGATCGTGGCACGACTCGATAAGGCGGGACAGGCGGCGCTGATCGCAGTTTCCGGCAGGTTCGATATTTGCGAAGGGGCAGCGGAGATGGCCGACGACATTCATCTGCGGGAAATGACGTGCGATCCGAGGTGCCGCAAGGTGCTGGTGACCGATGGCAAGACTGCGCTCGGCCAGGCTCTGACGAGGGCCTTTGTAGCCGCCGGAGCGGACATCGTGTGGGCGGGCTGCGCTGAGCCGTGGAAAAGGTCCGCGGGGCTCGAGGAGGTCGAACGGCTCGAGGCGGTGACGGTTGTGCCGCTCGATGTGACGAACGGTGATTCCGTCAAGAGCCTGGGGGCCGCGCTCGGCGCCAAGGTGGACATTTTGATCAACAACGCCGAAGTGCACCGGCCGTATGGCATCGCCGCGCGTTATGGGACGGAAGCGGCCAGGTCAGAGATGGACGTAAACTACCTGGGGCTGCTGCGGTTGGCGCAGGAATTCGGACCCGTCATGCGCGCGCGCGGCGCAGATGGGTACTCGAGCGCCACGGCCTGGGTCAACCTGCTGTCCGTGTACGCTTTGTCGAGCTTTCCCACGCATGGCACGTATTCCGCCTCGAAGGCGGCAGCCTATTCTCTCGCGCAATGCCTGCGTGCGGAGATGCAGTCGGCAGGGGTCCGCGTGGTAAACGTGTTCCCAGGACCCCTGGATGACGAATGGAATCAGGAACTGCCGCCGCCTAAGATGAGCGCACAGGCACTCGCCAAGGCCATCGTCAAGGGGCTGCAGGACGGAGTCGAGGACCTGTTTCCGGGCGAGGTGGCGCAGGAGTGGCTCGCCCGCTGGCTCGAGGATCCGAAGATCCTCGAGCGAGAGCTGGCGATCGGCCGATGAGCACAGCGCGCGGACGTGCGTGACCCATGCGCACCGCTGAAGGATGTGAGCTTGGCTATTGGCGCCACGCGGGAAACACGTTTCCTAACCGATTGGGTGCTGCCCGTATGCGGCGGTGCTTCCGCTCGAGCCCGTTTATTAGAAGGCCCCCTTCATGACCTCCGACACACTTGACTCTCTTGTCGCAGATCTGACTTCTGGTGCGATCCGCATCGTCGATCTGACGCAGACGCTCTCGCCCGAGACTGCGCCCATCGTGCTGCCGCCGGAGGCGGGCCAGTGCTGGCCGTTCCGCCTTGAGCAGATCTCTCGCTACGACGAGCGAGGGCCGGCCTGGTACTGGAACAACTTCTCATGCGGCGAGCACACGGGCACCCATTTCGATGCGCCCATTCATTGGGTGTCGGGTCGGGATCTGCCGAATAACACCACCGACACGGTTCCCCCACAGCATCTTATCGGGCCCGCGTGTGTCATCGATTGTTCGGGAAGGGTGGCGACGAACCCGGATTTCCTGCTGACGGTGGACTACGTCATGGACTGGGAACGAGAGCACGGGAGAATTCTGCCGCGCTCGTGGCTGCTGATGCGCTCCGACTGGTCGAAGCGCAGCGACCCATGCGCCTACCAGAATATCGACGAGGAGGGTCCGCATACGCCGGGACCCGACGTCGAGGTCATCCGATTTCTGATCGAGGAAAGGGACATCATTGGTTTCGGTTCCGAGGCCATCGGGACTGATGCAGGCCAAGGGGCACACTTGAGGCCGCCGTATCCTTGCCATTACTACATGCACGGCAGCGGGCGGTACGGCCTGCAGTGCCTCACGAATCTCGAGCTGTTGCCGCCGAGGGGATCAGTGATCATCTGTCCGCCGCTCAAGATCCGCAATGGCTCTGGCAGTCCGCTGCGTGTCCTGGCATTGGTCCCGCGCTTGACGTGACCTTTGCAAATGAGATTGTCAGGGACGGGCGGCACTGTAATGAGCTTCGCCAAAATCACACGAATCCGATTTTCCGATTGTGATCCTGCGGGGATAGTCTTCTATCCGCACTATTTCGTGCTTTTCAACGACCTGGTTGAGGATTGGCTCGATGGCGTCTTCGAGGAGGGATTCGCCGGCTGCATCACGCAACGTCGCTTTGGTATACCGACGGTGCGTCTTCAGGCAGACTTCAGGGCCGTGAGCCGGATGGGAGAGGACGTCGTCATCGCTCTCGTTGTTCACAGCATCGGCAAGCGCTCCTTCGAGCTCGCATTGAGGTGCACGGGCATCAATGGTGACGTGCGCATGACCGCCCGGCAGACCATCGTGACCATGTCGTTGGAGACGTATAGGTCGATTCCAATCCCCGCGGAGCTGAGCGCGGCCCTCTACCGGCAACTGCCCCAAGGGGCTCAATCGACAGATGCCGCGCAATGAGGAACGTCTGTATCGGAATGGGTTGGCCTTGATCCGTCGATGACCTCGGCGCCAGGGGGCGTGGTGCGGTCCACCGCGTGCCTCTGACCTTCTCCGGTAGTGCCGGGGGGGGGGGCGCTGATTTGGGCACTGGGCTTTCTGCACCGGCGGATCCCGATCAGAATGTGCTGGGGCCCGTCAGCTCGCGCCCAAGAGCGAGCTGGTGGATGGTCTCGGTGCCCTCGTAGGTGATGACGCTTTCCAGATTCAGCATATGGCGGATGGGGACGAATTCGGCGCTGGTGCCGGCGCCGCCCAGCATGTCGCGGCATCAGGTCATGGATGACGGTCGGATGGGGAGGGGATCGATTGGGCGTGTGAATGGGCCGGCTCCCATAGAGGCGGGGTCAGCCGACGCTTGCCGTCGGTGGAGCGCTTCACGCCCGGCTCATCGAGCCGCTCTCGATCCCACAGCTCACAGGTCACCTGCCGATGGCGCTGATCGAGGACCTCGCAGTAATTCGTGTAGAGGCAGAGCCGCACCTCATCGCCCCGGCCGCGGGCAACCTTGGTGAACCAGTCGGGATCGGCGAGCGCCTGGCGGGCGAGCCCGGCGATATCCGCCTTGTCTTGTGCGAGGAGGGCTTCCGCCTGCTCGAAGCTGTGAATGCCACCTGCGGCGACAATGGGCGTGCTCAACTGCTGTCCGCGCAGCGCAGCGCGGATCCGCGCCGTCGCCTCCAGGTTGCGGCCGAAGGGACCGCGAGCGTCGGAGTAGTACGAGGGCATGCATTCATAGCCGCTTCTTCCCGTGTAGGGGTATGCCGCCTCGCCGACTTTCGGCTGGCGCGCATCGTCGAACTTGCCGCCGCGGGAAAGAGACAGGAAATCCATGCCGGCGCGAGCGAACGCGCCGGCAAAGTATGTCGCATCGTCCAAGGTGGAGCCGCCATCGATGCATTCTTCCGCCAGAAATCGACAGCCTACGACGTAGTCGTCTCCGACAGTCTTGCGCACCTGTGCAAAAACCTCGAGCGGCAGCCGAGCGCGATTTGGAGCCTCGCCGCCGTAATCGTCGGCGCGCTCGTTGCGTTGGGAGAGGAACGACGCCATCGTGTATGCGTGAGCGTAGTGAAGCTCGACGCCGTCGAAGCCGCATTCCCGCGCTCGCCGAGCCGCGTCCGCGAATAGAGCCGGAAGCTGTGAGGGTAATGCAAGAATCGGTTCCAGGTGCGTGTCCGTCACGCGCTCACGGTACCCATAGTCGAGCGATTCGAGCTCGCGCCGGTCCAGGATCTTGCAGATTTGCTCCCGCGGCCGAGATGCCAGCCAGGCGCGTATGTCTGCCTCAGGGGCATCTTGGCGCCCGTACGCATGGCGGTGCCGCGGCGTAATAGCCAGAAACTCCCTGAAGTATCTCAAGGGATCCGGCCGTCGCCGGATGGTCAGGAAGTCGATGATCTGAATGAGCAGCCGTGTCTCACCTTCGCTCGCTTCGCGCACGACGCGCGCGAGCTCGCGAAGACCGGGCAGGAAACGATCGTGACCGATCCTGAGCAATGGGCCGCTCGGGATGTCCCGAATGCCGGTCGCCTCGACCACGATCGCTCCCGGGCGGCCGCGTGCAAACCGCTCGTACCAGTCGAGCACGTCCTCGGTCACGAAGCCGTCGGCGCTCCCCCGCCAGGGGACCATGGCGGGGACCCAGGTGCGCTGCCGGAGCGTCAGGACACCGATTCGCACCGGCGAGAACAGGCGCGAAGCGGCCGCTTCGGCGGCGCTGGGCCAGCGGCCGGGGGAGGGTGTATAGGGGATTCGCTCGGGAGGTCGCCACATGGGGTCTGCTCTGCATCCCTGAGTTAGGGGATCACCGCGGTGGCCTCGATCTCGACTTTCGCCAGCGGCTCGATGAGTGCCGCGACTTCGATCGCGCTCATCGCTGGAAAGTGCTTGCCCATGATCTCCCGGTAGGCCGCTCCGATCTGCTTGAGCTGCGCAACGTACTCGGAGCGGCTCGTGAGATACCAGGTCATGCGCACGATGTGCTCCGGCTGCCCCTCTGCCTCGGCGAGCACAGCGAGCACGTTTTTTAGCGCCTGCGTCGCCTGATCCGCGAGCGCCGTGCTCGTGAAACGCCCGCTGCCTGGTTCCCAGCCGATCTGGCCGGCGATGAACACCTGGCGGCCCTGCGCCGCTACGCCGTTGCTGTATCCCGATGGACGCGGCCATCCCGGCGGCTGCAGGAATCCCGGTCGGCTCAAGATTGCGTACCCGCGGCGCGGCGGATCAGGTCGCGGGCGATGATCAGCTTCTGCACTTCGGTGGCTCCTTCGTAGATGCGCAGGGCACGAATGTCGCGATAGAGGCGCTCGATGATCTCGCCGCGGCAGACCCCGCGCCCTCCGAACATCTGCACCGCGCGATCGATGACCTGCTGCGCGGCCTCGGTGGCGGCCATCTTGGCCATGGCCACTTCGCCCGTGGCGCGTTCCCCGCGGTCGCGCAGCCAGGCGGCCCGATACGTCAGGAGGCGCGCGGCGTCGACTCCGGTGGCCATGTCCGCGAGCGCCGCCTGGGTGAGCTGGAAATCCGCGAGCGTGCGGCCGAACATGGTCCGATCGACCGAATGGGCGAGGGCCTCATCGAGTGCCCGCTGCGCGAATCCGACCGCGGCGGCTGCGACCGAGGTGCGGAAAACATCGAGCGTCTGCATTGCGAGCTTGAACCCTTCGCCCTCGGCACCGAGACGGTGGGTCAGCGGCACCAGGCAACCTTGGAATTGGAGGCTCGCGAGCGGATGCGGTGAGAGGGTATCGATCCTTCTCGAGACCGAAAGGCCCGCGGTTGCAGCCTCCACCACAAACGCGCTGATTCCAGCAGCCGAGGTAGTGCCGTCCGTCTTCCTTTCGGGCGGACTCGTACGCGCGAATACGCAATAGAAGTCCGCTATCCCTCCATTGGAGATCCAGGTCTTCTCGCCCTCCAGCCTGTACCCGTCCGCCGTGCGAGTCGCGCAGCATTGCAGGGCTGCGACGTCCGATCCCGCATCCGGCTCCGACAGCGCGAAGGCGGCTATCGCCTCTCCCGCCGCCACCGGCGCCAGATACCGTTCCTGGATTTGCGGGGAGCCGGCGAGGGCAATCGCGCCGCTTCCGAGGCCTTGCATCGCAAACGCGAAATCGGCGAGCGCATCCTGCCGGGCGAGGGTCTCTCGGATTAGTGCCAGCGCGCGCACGTCGAATCCGCTCGTGCCACCTTGCGACCCGGTCCCATCTCGAGTGGGGACGCAGTATCGAGTCCATCCGGCCCTGCCGAGGTCGCGTACGATCCGGCGGCAGGCGGTATCGACCGAGTCGCGATCCTCCGCGGTCTCGCGCGGAAGGAATCGTGCCGCGGCCCAGGCACTGACGCTCGTGGCGAGCTCACGGTGCCGCTGCGTGAAAAACGGCCACTCGAGGAAGCCAAGGGTGGCCATGAGACTCAATTTCCTTCGAAGTGAGGCGGCTGTTTGGCGAGGAACGCGCGATACGCTCGCCGGAAATCCTCCGTCTGCATACAGAGTGCCTGGGCTTGTGCTTCAGCATCGATGGCCTCATCGATCGGCAGGTGCCATTCGGCGTGCAGCATCTTTTTCGTCATGGCGTGGGCAGCCGTCGGACCCTCGGCGATCCGTTCGGCGAGTTGGATGGCTTCCCCGAGAACCGACTCCGGGTCCACGAGCCGGCTGAAGAATCCCCAGGCGAGGCCTTCCTCGGCGGACATCGAGCGCCCCGTATAGAGGAGTTCCGAGGCGCGTCCGTGGCCGATGATTCGGGGCAGGATGGAGCAGGCGCCCATGTCGCATCCGGCAAGTCCGACCCGGCTGAACAGGAACGCGGTTCTCGCCCGGGGTGTGCCCAGACGGAAATCCGACGCCATTGCGAGAATCGCGCCGGCGCCGGCGCACACGCCATCGACCGCGGCCAAAATGGGCTGCGGACAGGCTCGCATCGCCTTCACGAGGTCTCCGGTCATGTGCGTGAACTGAAGGAGGCCGTCCGGAGTCATCCGGGTGAGCGGGCCGATGATCTCGTGCACGTCGCCGCCGGAGCAGAAATTCCCGCCGGCGCCGGTAATGACAACCGTCCGCACGCGATCGGTCGCGCACAACGCGCGAAAAAGGTCCCGCAGCTCGGCGTACGAATCGAAAGTCAGCGGGTTCTTGCGCTCCGGCCGATTGAGCGCCACGATCCCGACGCGCCCTTCCTGCGACCACTGGAAGTGCCGTGCCCGGTATGCCTGTGGGTCAAATCCGGTTTCGACGTTCATGGTGTCATTCTCCTTTGGAGCCGGTGACGTGCGCCTTGAGCTCGCCGAGGAGCGCAATGAGATGTCTCTTTTGCCTCGAGGAGAGCGCTGAAAAGAGGTCTGCGATCCACTGCTCGTGCTCGGCTGCCATGCGCCGGAACTGGCGCGCACCTTCGCTGGTCAGCTTGACCCGATTGATGCGCCGGTCTGAGGTGTCCACCTCGCGCACGACGAGCCCCTCGTTCTCCAGCCCGTCGGTGATGCCGGTGACATTGCCTCCGGTCACCATGAGGCGCTGCGACAGCTCGCTCATCTTGAGCCCCTCGGGGGCACGCTCGAGCTGGGCCATCAGGTCAAACCGCGGCAGCGTCGTATTGAAGCTAAACTGCAGTCTCTGCCGGATACGGCTTTCGATCTGCCCGGTACAGGAAAACAGGCGCAGCCAGAGGCGAAGCGAGGCATGGTGATCGTCATGCACGCGCGTCTCCGCATCGAGCACGGGCGGGACGGATTTCAGGGCGACTTTCCTGCTTGTCATCAGGTGACCTCTCCTCCTGCAATCACGATGCTCTGGCCCGTCACGCCTTCGGTCCCGGGACGGCACAGCCAGAGCACCGCGTGGGCGACTTCCCGCGGCTCGATCAGACGGCGCTGCGGGTTGGTGGCGAGAAGCGCATCGAGCGCTTCCCGCTCGCTGCGTCCGCTCTTGGCCCTGATATTGCCGATCGCTTGCTTCACGATATCGGTATCGGTGTAGCCGGGACAGATCGCGTTCACCGTGACGTTGCGCTTCGCGTATTCCAATGCCAGCGCGCGCGTCAGGCCGATCACGGCATGCTTGGACGCTGTGTAAGCGGAGATGTACGCTCCGCCCCGCAAGCCAGCGGTGCTCGCGATGTTGACGATACGCCCAAAGCCGTCCCGCAGCATGTCGGTGACCGCCTCGCGCGTGCAGAGATACGTTCCGGTGAGGTTCACCCCGAGCACCCTGTGCCACAAGGCCTCGTCCGTGTCGGTGAATGGCGCGGCCGGCGCCAGGCCCGCGTTGTTGATGAGAATGTGTACCGGGCCGAACTTGCGGCGCGCGAGGGCAAACGCGTCCCGCACGGATGCGGATACGGCGACGTCGCTGGGAATCGGGATCGCACGGTCGGGTCCTCCGGCCGCGTCCGACACCGCTTGCAGGCGCGCCGCATCGCGACCGAGCAGCGACACGCAGGCGCCCTCGGCGGCCATCGCCGCAGCGATGGCGGCACCGATCCCGCGGCTTGCGCCCGTGACGATCGCGTGCCGACCCGCCAGAGCGCCGGCGCACTCACCCATGGGATCCGCCCTCTGCGCCAGGGCCGGATGCATCGAGGCGCCGGGCGCGCTCGAAATTGCGCTCAAGCTGCTGCTTGCCCGAGAGATACTGCTCAGGCCACCACTGCGCCTCGTGCCCCTGACGTGCAGCGGCCTCGAGTGTCCAGGCGGGATTGGCGAGGTGAGGGCGTGCGATGGCGCAAAGATCGGCCCGCCCGGCGGCGATGATGGAATTGACGTGGTCCGGCTCGTAGATGTTGCCAACCGCCATGGTGGCGATGTCGATCTCGTTGCGGACGGCGTCTGCGAATGGGGTCTGCCACATGCGACCGTAGAGGGGCTTTTGCCACGGAACGGTCTGACCGGTGGAGACGTCGATGAGATCGACGCCGGCTTCCTTCAAGGCACGGGCGATGGTCAACAGATCCTGCGCCGACAGCCCCCCTTCGGCCCAGTCGGTGGCCGAGATGCGCACGGACAGCGGCTTGTCCTCTGGCCAGGCCGCGCGAACAGCCGCGAGGACCTCGAGCGGGAAGCGCAGCCGCCCGCGCACCTCGCCGCCGAACCCGTCCGTGCGCCGGTTCGTGAGCGGGGAGAGAAATGAAGCGAGCAGATACCCGTGCGCCATGTGCAGCTCGAGCATGTCGAAGCCGGCCGCCAGGCCGAGGCGCGTCGATCGAGCGAACTCATCGCGGATCTGGTGCATGTCCGCGCGCGTCATCTCGCGCGGTGTCTGACTCACCCCCGGCAGGTAGGGCAGGGGTGAGGGGGCGAGGATCGGCCAGTTGCCCGACGGCAGCGGGTGATCCATTTCCTCCCAGCCGAGCTGGGTGGAGCCCTTTCGGCCGGAGTGACCGAGCTGCAGGCAGATCTTGGCGGCAGATCGGGCGTGAACGAAGTCCACGATCCTCTGCCAGGCATCGCGCTGCGTTTCGTTCCAGAGGCCGGTACAGCCGGGGGAGATGCGTCCCTCGGGAGAGACGCAGGTCATCTCCGTGTACACGAGACCCGCACCACCCAACGCCCGGTGGCCGTAGTGCATGAGATGCCAGTCGTCGGGAATTCCGTCGGCGGCGCAGTACTGGGCCATCGGGGAGACCACCACGCGGTTGATGAGCGGCATCCCCCGGAGCTTGAACGGCAGGAACATCGGCGGGCGAGGCTCCGCAAGGCCATGGCGGGCGGCGAGCCACCGGTCGTAGCCCTCGACGAATTTCCGATCGCGGCTCTTGAGGTTCTCGTGGCCGATACGCTGGCTGCCGGTGAGCAGGCTGAAGGCGAACTGCTCGGGCGGCAGGTGCGTATAGCGCGCTACGTGCTCGAACCACTCCATGCGGTTGCGCGCGGGGTTCTGGATCCTAAGCGCCTCGACGCTGCGCTCCTCGTGGTAGGCGCTCAGCGCCTCATCGATTCCTTTGCCGCAGGTGACATGACGGGTGAGGCAGATCGCATCCTCCATGGCGAGCTTCGTACCCGAGCCGATCGAGAAATGCGCCGTGTGAGCCGCGTCCCCGATCAGCACCAGGTTACCGTGATGCCAGCGGCGGCAGGTGATGCGGTTGAAGTTGAGCCAGGCCGAGCCGCGCAGATGACCGGCGTTGCTTTGCAGGCGGTGTCCGTTCAGATAGCGCCCGAAGAGGCGCTCGCAGAACCCGATGGATTGCGCGGTGTCGCAGCGGTCGAGTCCGTGCGCCTTCCAGACCTCCTCGGGCGTCTCCACGATGACCGTGGAGAGCTCGGGGCTGAACTGATACGCATGCATCTGGAACCAGCCGTGGGCGGTTTCCTCGAAGGCGAAGGTGAAAGCGCCAAAGGTGTGCGTGGTTCCGAGCCAGATGTAGCGGCACTTGCGACGGTCGACCTGCGGCTCGAGGGCCCCGGCGTGGCGGGTGCGCAGCCTGCTGTTGACCCCGTCGGCTGCTACGATGAGATCGGCATCGGCGAATGGGCGCTCGTCCTCGAATTCCCGCTGAAAGTGGATCTCGACGCCGAGCTCGCGGGCGCGCTGCTGCAGCATCATGAGCAGACGCTTGCGGCTGATGCCGCAGAAGCCGTGTCCGCCGCTCACGAATCGCCGGCCCCGGAAGTGGATCTCGATGTCCTCCCAGTGGTGGAACCCGGAAACGATGGCCTCGTGCGAGGGCGCATCGGCGGTGCGGAAATTCTCCAGGGTGCGGTCGGAGAAGACCACGCCCCAGCCGAAGGTATCGTCCGGGCGGTTGCGCTCGTAGACCTCGATGCGTGTGGTGGGCAGAGCCCTGCGCAGCAAAATGGCGGCGTAGAGGCCGGCCGGACCGCCGCCCAGACAGACGATTCGCTTCATGGCAGGGGGGGCTCCCCCATCTCCGGTATCGCTTGCATTGCGGGTGTGTTATAGTGGAAGATACTTGAGGTGTCAAATACAAATGAGCATTTGAGGGTCGCCCCCATGCAAACAGAGGCCAAGCCGTCCGACGCCCACATCCTCGCACAGCTCGTGAGAGGCATCGGCACCGGCGGGATCCGCGTCGTGGATCTCACGGTGCCGCTCGAGCCCTCGACGCCGACGATCCCGCTTCCGCCTCGGTTCGCGCCATCCAAGCCCTTCTCTCTGGAGGAGATTTCCCGGTACGATGAGCGAGGACCGGCCTGGTACTGGAATAATTTCGCCTGTGGCGAGCACACCGGCACGCACTTCGATGCCCCCGCTCACTGGGTGACGGGCAAAGACTATCCCGGGAACTTCACGCACAGCATCCCGGTCGATCGCTTCATCGGACCAGCCTGTGTGATCGATGTGTCGGGGCAGGTCTCCGCAGACTCCGACTTCCTGTTGACGCAGGCGATCGTAGAGGATTGGGAGCGCAAGTACGGGCGTATTCCCTCGCATGCGTGGGTCCTGATCCGCACCGACTGGTCCAGGCGCCCGAGCCCGAAGGAGTTCCTGAACATTCGCGCCGACGGACCTCATACACCTGGGTTTCATCCGCAATGCGTCCCGTTTCTGGCCAGGGAGCGGGATATTCTCGGGGTGGGTGTCGAGACCGTGGGAACCGACGCCGGGCAGGCCGCGGGGTTTGACCCGATGTTCCCCTGCCACACCATCATGCATGGCTCGAACCGCTTCGGGCTCGCCAGCCTCACCAATCTCGATCAGCTGCCGCCGGTAGGCGCCGTGGTGATCGCCCCGCCGCTCAAGATCGTCAATGGCTCGGGCAGCCCCTTGCGAGTGCTGGCGCTCGTCCCCGCCTGAGCCGGCAAGAGGAGCATCGTGGCGGAGCGGTCGTTCGCGAAAGAAGTGAAGTCCCTGCGCCTGGGTGCAGGCTCACCGTTTCGGGGCGAGGGGATTCTCGCCGTCACCAAGGCGCTCCTGCAGTCGGGCGTCGCTTATGTCGGTGGCTATCAGGGAGCGCCGATTTCCCATCTGATGGATGTCTTGGCGGACGCCGCGGATATCCTGAGCGAGCTCGGCGTGCACTTCGAGGCGAGCGCCTCGGAGGCCACGGCCGCCGCCATGCTCGCGGCATCCATCAATTACCCGCTGCGAGGCGCGGTCACCTGGAAATCCACAGTCGGCACCAATGTGGCCTCGGATGCGCTCGCCAATCTCGCATCGGCGGGCGTGCAGGGCGGGGCCCTCATCGTCGTGGGGGAGGACTACGGCGAAGGTGCGAGCATCATGCAGGAACGCACGCATGCCTTCGCCATGAAGTCGCAGATGTGGCTGCTCGACCCGCGCCCGCACCTGCCGGAGATCGTCCGGGCGGTGGAGCAGGGCTTTGAGCTCTCGGAGGCGAGCCATACGCCGGTGATGTTGATGTTGCGTATCCGAGCATGCCACGTCTATGGCCGCTTCACCGCAAAGGACAACCGGCGGCCGGCGTTCTGCGCGGAGGATGCGCTCAAGACTCCTTCGAGGGACTACGGCCGGATCATCCTGCCGCCCTCGATCTTCGCGCAGGAACGCCAGAAGGTCGAAGACCGGTTCCCCGCTGCGGTGCGCTTCATCGCCGAACAGAAGATGAACGTCATTACCGGGCCGGAGTCGGGCGATCTCGGCATCGTGCTGCAAGGCGGGCTGTACAATCACGTGCTGCGCGCCCTCGAGTTGCTCGACCGGGCCGACACGTTCGGGACGAGCAGAATTCCCTTGTACGTGCTCAACGTCACCTACCCGCTCGTGTCCGAGGAGTGGGTGCGATTCTGCAGCGGTAAGCGCGCGGTGCTCGTCATCGAGGAAGGCCAGCCGGAGTTCATCGAGCAGGCGGCGAATCAGATACTGCGCAAGCAGGAGGTCTCGGTGCGCCTTCTTGGCAAGGACATCCTGCCTAGGTACGGTGAGTACACGGTCGATGTGCTTCGCTCGGGTCTGGCCGAGTTTCTCGAGCGCTTCTCGGCGGGCAGGCGCTCCGGGATCGGCGGTCTTCGCCCCGCGAAGGAGGCGCCGCTCGTGCCCGCCGAGCGTCTGGCGGCGCTGGTGCCGCCGCGGCCATCGGGGCTGTGCACGGGGTGTCCGGAGCGGCCGTTCTTCGCGGCCATGAAGCTCCTGCAGCGGGAAATGGGTCCGCTGCATATCAGCGCGGACATCGGCTGCCATTCGTTCGCGACGCTGCCGCCCTTCAACATGGGCAACAGCATCATGGGCTACGGTCTGGGGGCGGCCGGCGCGTCGGCGTTTCACACCGATCGCGGCCGTCGAGCGCTCGCCGTCATGGGAGATGGCGGCTTCTGGCACAACGGCCTCACCAGCGGCATCGCCAATGCCGTGTTCAATCGGCACGATGACGTCACGGTCATCATCGACAACAACTACTCGGCGGCGACCGGTGGCCAGGACATCCCCTCATCGCGCGGCGCGAATCCGCATCGGGAGGGTAACCACTCGATCGTCGATGCGGTTCAGGGTGTGGGGGTGAAATGGGTGCGCAGGACCGGCACCTACGACATGCGACAGACGCTCAAAGTGGTGCGCGAGGCTCTTACGACGGACTTCCGGGGTCCGAAGGTGATCGTTGCAGAGGGTGAATGCCAGCTCAACCGGCAAAGGCGGGTCCGTCCGCTCATGAGGACCGCGATCCGGGAGGGTAAGCGTGTCGTGCGCGAGCGCTTCGGGGTCGATCCGGACACATGCACCGGCGATCATTCCTGCATCCGTCTCTCCGGATGCCCCTCGCTGACGATCAAGAAGAGTCCGGATCCGCTGCGCACCGACCCCGTGGCATACGTGGACAACAGCTGCGTCGGGTGCGGTGTGTGCGGTGAGATCGCCCATGCGGCGGTACTGTGCCCGTCGTTCTATCGGGCCGAGCTCGTGTACAACCCGTCGCGTTGGGACCGATTTCTGGCGCGAGTGCGTGCAGCCGTGATCGGTGTCCTGCAGCGGCGCGGGGAGCGCCGCCGGCTGCGGTACGCTCTTTGAGCCAACGCCCCATCAGGTTGTGCATTGCCGCCCTGGGAGGGCAGGGCGGTGGCGTGCTTGCCGACTGGCTCGTCGAAATCGCCGAGGCCCAGGGATATCTCGCTCAATCGACATCCGTTCCGGGCGTCGCCCAGCGCACCGGCGCGACGATCTATTACCTCGAGTTCTTCCCGCTTGCGGAATCGGAGCGGGCCGGCGGCGAGCCGATCATGGCGCTCATGCCCGTCCCGGGCGATGTGGACTGCGTCATCGCCTCCGAGCTGGTCGAGGCGGGAAGGGCTGTGCAGCGTGGGCTCGTGACGCCCGACAGGACCACGTTGATCGCCTCATCCCACCGTTCCTTCGTCATCTCGGAGAAAAGCGCGATGGGCCAGGCGATGGCAGATGAAGCCGGGATCACCGGCCTCCTGCGCGCACAGGCACGCCGGCTGGTTCTCTTCGACATGGATGCGGTGGCGGAGCGGCATCACAGTGTCATCAGCTCCGTGCTGCTCGGTGCGATCTGTGGCAGCGGCGTTCTGCCGTTCGCGCGCCAGTCTTTCGAGGAGGCGATCGAAAAGAGCGGCATCGCGGTGAGCACCAATCTCGCCGCGTTTGCCGACGCCTGCCGGCGCGCCGGATGTGGCGATGAGGCCGGGTCAACGGTCGGGGACCCGGCGGCCGCCTTGCCGGAAAGCGAGCTGCCGGTTCGAGCGCGCTCGCCCGCCCTGCAGTCGTTGCTCGATCGAGTGCGCCGTCTGCCGGAATCTGTGCGGGCCTTGGCGCTCGCGGGAGTGCGCCGGGCCATCGACTTTCAGGACCCGGCCTATGCCGAGCTTTATCTGACCCGCCTGGAGCGGGTTTCGATGCTCGATGAGCGGCGGAGCCGGGGCGAACGCGGCGTCGGAAACGATCGGGCGTTGACCGTGGCCGTTGCTCGCAGCCTCGCGCTCTGGATGACCTTCGAGGACACGATCCGCGTGGCGGACCTCAAGACGAGGCCGGCGCGGTTTGCACGGGTTCGGGAGGAGATTCGCGCCGAGGCGGACCAGCTGTTCGGCATTACGGAGTTCATGAAGCCCCGTGTGGAGGAAATCGCCGGCACGTTGCCTGCGGGCATGGGAGATTGGGTGCTGCGCTCACCGCGTGTATCGCGGTGGCTCGGCCGATGGACGCAAGGCAAACGGATACGCAGCAGCACCGTCAGCGGCTTTTTGCTTTTGCACACCCTGGCCGGATGGAAGCGTTGGCGGCGAGGCACTCAGCGCTACCGGCAGGAGAACGGGCGCATCCACGAGTGGCTCTCACGCATCGAGCAGATTGCTGCGACGCACTACCACCTCGCCGTGGAGCTTGCCCGCGCTCAGCGGCTCGTCAAAGGCTACGGAGAGACTTACGAGCGAGGCTGGCGAAACTTCTCGACGCTGCTGTCGCAGCTCGATGCACTCACTGCTCGCCCCGATGGCGCTGCGGTTCTCGCCCGGCTGCACGAGGCTGCGCTCGCGGACGAGGAAGGCGAGGCGCTGGCGAAGGCGCTGGCGGGGATGCAGCAGACGCCGCAGCCCCGAGGAGCGCCCGACAGAGGCAGCGCCTGATCGGCGCTAACGAGCGGCGGATCTGCGCACGGTGCTGCCCGGGCACTCAAGGGGTGCCGCGGGTCCGGGCCCAACGCGGCCGGGGACCTCGCGGACGCCCGCTGTCACCGGCGGATATCGATAAGGAGGAGGCGGAGCGGTACTGGAAGCCGACGCCCGATGAAGTGAGCCTGGCGGGGGGGACGCCGGAAGGTCGGCGCGCCCTCCGGTGAGAGCCGTCGCGCCCTTGCCGGGACGGACGGCTACTCGACGAGCGCCCTCGCCCGGGGTGTGCCGGATGGCGCGTTCCCGGAGCACCGCCTCATAGCCCGATCGGCGGGCGTGGAGCACCGTGTTCAGGACACCATAGTCGGTAGCCCGGCCACCGGCGAGCAGCCGGCGCACGCATGGCCGCGGGCATTGCGCGCTGCGCCCTATCGAGTCGGCGCGTGCCTCGGACGCGCGCTCCGCAGGCTACCGGAACACTGCCGCAGCGCATGAAAAAAAGACTCACGGTATCGCCAGAGTTGACCCGCGACCGAAGCCAGCCGACATGAGGGGGGGGGGCATCGGATTGGCGTCGCGTGTCATGGTCGATACCGTGAGCGGAAACCAATACTCGCCACTGTACCCCGGGCGCCGCAAAAATCGATCCGCGAATGTGCGTAGGTGAAGACGCCAGGGAGGATGCCGGCGGGGCAGGCCGGATAGCGCCGCCGCGCAAGGCCCGCGGATCGCCGCTCCCCAGGGGGGCTCACGTCAGGGTAGAGGCGCTGTGCGCGGAGGAAACGTGCGCAGATCTACCGATTTTCCGCCAGCGTCGTTGAGGCTGGCGTCGCTGCGGGCTGAGCCTGCGGGAGAAGGCCATGTCACGCTGCGAGAGCTGTGGAAATGACTACGCGCGCCCGATCACCGTGACGGTCGATGGCGAAGCGCATGAGCTCGATTCATTCGAATGCGCCATTCATGCGCTTGCACCGAGATGCGGGCACTGCCTCGAGAGCGGTGTGCGCGTGTACTGTGGCGCCAATTGCGCCCGGGATGCCGGCGCCTGCGGCCTGATCGGCCATACGCGAGACGGCCGCGCCGGCGCGGGCACGACGGTGCTCGGGCCCGTGCCGAACGTTCGATGCGTTGCGCCCGTTTAGGGGCCCTTCATGCGTTGCCTGACCGACTCGGCCCTGGCGCGCGAGCGCTCAGAGTCCTGCGATTCGAGTGCGGTCGCCCCCGACAGCTGGTCGGCCCGGGTCCTGTTCTGGCTCGCTTTCCATTTTCCCTCGAGCCTGGAGATCCGAATCTCAACTGAGACGATGCCGCTCATCATGCGCTCGATGTAGTCTTGTGGTGCATCCGATGCCTTGCACGGACACCTTGGTCCCGATTCGTGCGCCGCCGACCCCTTTGGGGTTCTGCGCAGGCCTCGCACAAGATGGGCCACCGCACGGCCGCGCGACCCAACCATGCGGGGCAGCAGATCTTGCGCCGTGGCATCGGAAGCAATTGCCGGGTCTCGCTGCCGTGCTCCGCTTGAGGATTTCTCCGGACGGCATCTGCGCAGACCAGCAGCGCGCGCGCCGGGGTACTAGGCGCCGTCGCGAATTTCGATGTAATTGTCGTCGTTTCGGTTGACGATGACCCAAATCGCTACCGCAGGCTCGTTGCCGATCGTCCACAGGCGATGGGGCTGATCGGCACTGTAGGAAACGGAATCACCGGCCTTCAGCTCATATTTTGAAAACCCGATCTGCAGCCCGAGCTTGCCGGAGATGACATAGGCGTATTCCTTGCCCCCATGGCGGAACAGGGAGTCCTTGGGGCAGGATTCTGCGCCGATGGCGTAGGTCACCTTGAGGAATTCCACCTTTTCGTCCGGCCGCACCGTGAGGCGCTCCCAGACCACGCCGGCCGCCAGACGCAGCCGCTCACGATTCGTGCCGCGCTGGATCGGGCTGTCCGCGCCCGCGGGCGCCTGCTCGCTCGCGCGGATCTGATTGTGTGCCGGCTTGGCATGATTGAACAGCTCGTCGATCTGCATTCCCAATATCGTCGTCAGCGACCAGAGTGTGCTGACGGAGGGCATGACGTGCCCGTTCTCGATCTGCGAGATCATGCTCGGGGAGATCTTGGCGCGGCGTGCGACCTCCCGAAGACTCAGTCCTTTGCGATTGCGTTCCTCTCGAAGCTGCTTCCCGAGATAGGAGAGGTCGGGTGCATTCACTGTTGAGGCGTCCATTGCGTGGCGACGGGCTGCTTGATCATGTTCGGCGGTACGGTCAGATACGCAGTCCCGAAGGGCCGCAAGCCAAGTATGCGGCTGCTCAGGCAGCGCCGACTGTACAGCGCAGGTCTATCGCGACAGCGTGTTGTACCGGCTCGGCCTGCCCGGAGTTCCTTGCCGATGCCGCCGGTGAGACGGTTGCCCTCTGTCAGGGTGTTCGCTCGGCCGCTCAAGCGTGTCCCCTCTACCCCACCGTACGGCCGACCGGTAACCGGGCGCATTTCAAACGCCGGGTAGATTCGCATTTGCCCACTGGGCTCCCGATCGCGCTGCATGCAAGGAATCGGTCCGAAAATCTTGTCTTGTCTGACGAATCATCTTACGCGAATTTGGAAAAAAATGCAGCAACCCGAAGCCATTGGCGCGCTGCGCAAGCCGAGCTCGCAGCGATGAAACTGGGTGCTGCGGCTGCCTGGTCGGACGTATCGAGTCGATGCAGTCTGGCGCATGAGGAGCAGTGTGCCGCGGGGTGCGGCCAGGCACCGTGGGTGCGCTTTCCCTCGGAGAGGCTCGCAACGCTGACTGAGGGTCAGCGTAAGGCTCTCGTGTCATGGTGGGACGATGCGGCCCCGGGTTTGCACTGCATGCACGGACGCTCGAACTGCGCTTCGCCGGAGGGGCCGATGGCCGCCGGGGTCGATCCGGCTGCGCGGATGTAATGAGCGTCGCCTGGCCGGTGCTCGCGGTCGAGAACGGCATCTCAGGCTGCGCGGAAGTCTGCAGAGGCACGGCGGACGGGAATCCTCCTCGGCATGAAAAATGGCCCCTCGGGTCGGAATGATCCGAGGGGCCCTGATTCAGCGTGCCCGCAGCTCAAGTGCGCACATCAGGCGGGCGCGGGCGTGCCGGTGAGGAGCCCCGACTCGCGCTGCAGTCCGTCAGCTGCCTGCGCCCCTCTGTCGCCTTGTGCACTCAGAAGCGGTACTCGAAGCTCACGCCGTAACGCCGCGGCAGAGCCCGCCAGAGGAATCCGCCGGGCGAGAACTCGGCGTTGTAGATGGTATTGGTCAGATTCTTCGACCACAGTGCGAAGGACCATCGGCCGGCTTCCAGTCCGAAGCGCAGATTGACCAGCGGAACGGGGTTGCGCGAGGTCAGGTTGTACGGATCCCACCATGTGCGGCCGAGCTCGTGGAAGTCCAGGCGCACGGTTCCCACCAGTCCCTCCTCGATCGGCTGGCGGTACATCCCGCCGGCATTGATCGTGTCGCGGGTGACGAGCGGTGCCTGGTTTCCGAGAACGGTCGGATCGGCCATGGCCGTGATCGTGCTGTCCGTATAGCCGTAGCCCGCGTACAGCTCCAGCCGGTTGGTCGGCCGGGCGGTCAGCTCGATCTCGGCCCCTTTGTAGGTGGCGTTCAGATTGCCCAGGTTCTGCGTGGAGTTCGCGGCGATATAGACGAAGAAGTAGCCGTTCCGGGAGTGCGTGTGGAATACGTCGGCATCTATGCTCAGCCGGTGATGGAACATGTCGCCCTTGACACCGAGCTCGTACGTATCGGCGATTTCGGCCTTGAACGTGTCGCCGACGCCAAGGATATGGTTCGCCTTTGCCACCGCGGCGACTCCGGTCTGGTTGAATCCGCCGCTGCGAAAGCCTTGGCTCCAGTCCGCGTAGATCGTCCAGTCGGCGTTCGGCTGATAGCGCAGAGTGAATTTCGGCTGCCAGGCGGCCCAGGTGTGCGTGCGCACCTCGCCCGTGTACGCGGCCGGATCGGGCAGGAACCGTTGCGGCGTGCGGGTAGTGTCACTTTCGGTGTCGGAGTCGTAGCGCAGCGCCGCATCCGCCTGCCACTTTTTCGACAGCGTGTATGTGGCGTCTCCGTACCACGCCCAGGCGTTGCTGTTCTGGAAGTCGGCGAGGAAAGTCACGTTCGTATTGGTTGCGTACGGATTGGCGGGGTTGACGATTGGGGTTTCGTAAACCGCAGGAACGCCGAGGCCTCGATCAACGAGGTTGTCGGTCGAGATGAAGCGCTCCTTGTGCAGGAAGTAGAAGCCCGTGATCCACCTGAACGCATTGTCCGAAGGCGAGGTGAAGCGCACGTCCTGGCTCCATGACCGCACGCGCACGAACTGGCTTTGGCTTTCGTCGAACGGGCCGCCGAGGGAAGCCGGCACTCCGGCGAAGAAATAATTGTAGCCGATTGAAGTCTTGATCGGCCGGAAGTCGTAGGCATCGCCGGTGTCGATTTCCTTGGTCTGATCGTAGTCGGTGATCGAGCGGAACGTTCCGTAACCCGGGTTGTAATCGAGCTTCAGCGCCGTGTCCAATATGTCGCGGTGGTCCATTCCGAGGTTATTGGTCTGGATCGGACTCGTGGTGTCGTTCGCATTCGGCGGAGTCGTAAACGTCGAGAAGGGATTCGATTCGTTGCTGCGCGGAATGACGAAGTAGTACGCGGTCGTCTGAACCCGGTCGTAAAAGAAGCGCCAGTCCGCAGTGAGCTTGTGGTTGGGAGTCCAGAGCAGTCGCAGCCTGCCGGAATAATCGCGATATGGATCGGCTTTTCGATGCAGATAGACATTCTCCAGGTAGCCGCCGGTGTTGTAGACGTCGAGTCCGACGCGGTACAGCAGAGTTCGGCTGGAATTGAGAGGGCCGGTTACGGTCGAGTCCAGGCGCTCGGACGGTCCGTTGCCGAAGCCGACCCGAACCCTGCCCCCGAAATGCTTGGAGGGCGGGATCGTGTGGATGATGATCGCACCGGCAATCGCATCGCGTCCGTAGAGAGCCCCCTGAGGGCCCTTCAGCACTTGGATCTGGTCAACATTGTAGAGCTGGGTGGCGAATTCCTCTGGATCGGTTTCCTGCACTCCGTCGACGATCACGGCGACGGACGGCTCGCTGTTGCGTGCCTGCGAGATTCCGCGCAGTGTGACGAAGGCGTTGCCGACGTTCTGGGTCTCGACCAGCGTCATGTTCGGCACCATCGCGATGAAGCTTCGGGGGCTGTCGATGCCCGCGGACCGGATCGCCTCCCGGGTAAAGACGCTTTCGCTGATGGGCACGTTGTGGACAAGCTCTTTACGCTCGCGCGCCGTCACCACGATCTCGTTGAGCGTGGTGGTTTTGGCGACGGCCGGAGTGGCGATGAGCTCCGGCAGCGCCAGTGTCGCCGCTAATACCCATGCATTCGATTTGCGCACGTTGAATCCCCCTTGTATGAACTGAATCGTCAGTTGTCGGCGTGTCGATATCTTTGCGCGCGAGGCGAGCGGGACCCCGGCGCCAGGCCGCAGCGCATCAGGATGTCGCCCGCATTCAGGTCGGGCAGTCGCGCGGGCGTCCGGCGTGACACGCGGGCAGCAGCGGCTGCGAGGTCGCTGCGCAGCAAGCAGAGCGGGCCGGCGTGCGGCTCGGCCCGCTCGTGCGCACGGGGCTTGACGGTGCTACCACGCATGATGAGAGCGGAAAGCGTTCAAAATGGCTGGCTGAAGCGAAGGACAGGTGCGATGCCGTTTTGGTAGGCCGCTCTTCAGTCGTCGGTGCCCAGCCATAAGGCGATCAGGATGGCCGCGGCAAAGAGCCGGAAGGCATCCTGAAGCACGTTCAGCTTCGTGCTTTGCCACATCAGAAAATATTCCTGGGCGATGACCAGAAAGACGATGAAATACAGGCACGCGGCCACGCCCAGTCCCAAGTAGGCGGTTGATTTCGCGGCGGCGAACAGTTCTTTCTGGCCGCGGCTTCGCCACAACCTGACAGCCCCGGCCCACGACCATGCAGCGCCCGTCGCTTCCGAGAGGACGATCAGGCCGAATGCCACCCAGATCAATACCGGGTCCTGGATCGCCCGCCACATGGCGTGCGGATTGCGGTACGTGGTCTGCATGCCCATGGCAGTGCTGACCGCCGCGTACCCGGTGTGCGGCATGGTGAGGTTGCCCAGGACTGCCAGAGTCAGCACCAGGGCCATTCCGGCGACAAGCAGTGTCTTCAGTGTTCTGATCACAGGGTTCCCAGCTCGTTGAGAGTTCCGAGATTGGCTTGCGACTGTGCTGCGTTCGGGGTGAGCCGCGAGCAGATCCCTCAGAGCGTTGCGAACGGGCTTTCAGTTCGCGCAGCGCCGCGGGGCGCGGACGCGCAAGCGATGCGGGTGAGCGCGTGGTTCTTGTGGCAATCGTCGATGAGCTGGAACATATTGCTCGGGCCGTCGCCCCCCCCCAAAAAAAAGTCTGCCGAACTAAAGACGGTCGCTCTGTAATCCGAGCGTTCCGGCTGCGACTGCGACTGCGAGGGCCGTGTCCGTTCTCTCAATCGCCTCGAAGGAGGAGACGTTCTCCCTCGGGCGGTTTCGCTGGCTGACGGACGGCGGCCGATCTCAGTGTTTAGTCGAGATAAAACTGTTTATAGGAGATTAACGGGTGGCTGTCAAGGCGGGGCATGGGCCGCCTGGGTCAGGTGTAGCACCGGGCAGCAGGCTGCCCGGTGCCGGCGGGTCGCGCTCCGCACGCACCGCGCGATCAGTTCAGGTCATAGGAATGCGCGGCCCGCCAGCGGGGGATGGCGGGTGCGACGCCAGAGCCGGACGATGCGAGCACGGAGCTGGGATTCGCTGGGTGCGTGGGCGTGCGGTATTCCGGCAAGGAGGCGCGATGCACGGAACGGAATGGCAGGGCGATGACATCGCGGGCTGCCGCGGAGCGCGGCTTCAGGTGTGCGGCCTGCGGATTCCGCTCCGCGCAAACGAACGCGTGGACCCTTGACGGGCGAATGTTCGAAGGATATAAACTGTTCAGTAACAATAAACTTCGCTTCAGAGTGAGGGACGTTCTAGTGTCGCATCACGTTGCGCGAGCCAGTCAGATCAAGCCGCTGCCGGCCTACGGGCAGCACAGCCAGGGGTTCCGCCGGTGCCCGGTCATCGGCAGGGCGTGCGACGCCGTGCATACCGACCTTGGATTCTGCGAGCTCGATCGGGGCGGGCGGGTCGACATGCACGTGCAATCGTTCGAGGAACTCTTCTACGTTACCGAGGGCAGCCCGATCCTGGTCCTGGATGGTCGCGGCTACCCGCTGTGTTCCGGGGCCTGCGGGGTGATTCCGATCGGCACGCCGCATGCCTGGCTCGGAGCGGACAAGGGCACCGCCAAGTGGCTCGACATGCTGACGCCCATTCCCCGCGACGGCAGCGGTCCGAGCGACTTGTTCTTCCTCGGCCAACCCGAAGGCGTGCGGATCGAGCCGCTCGATATCCGCGATCCGCGCACGCTGCATTTCTTTCGCATGACCGATGACGACATCACGCTCGAGAAGCTCAAGGTGGGCGCGCGCGTGGATGCCCCGACCGTTTCCGCCAGCATGGCGACCGCGTTGCTCGCCTACAGCGGTATCGCCGTGAAGATGCTGGTGGATCAGAGAATGTCCGCGGCGCTGGCCACGATGTTCATGGTCGAGTACCAGCCGGGCGGTGTGGCGCACGAGCACGACCATCCTCTGGAAGAGAGCTACACCATCCTCGAAGGACAAGTGGAGGCGGTCGCCGACGGCACCACCTATGTGCTGAAGGAGGGCGATGTGCTGTGGACCGCGGTGGGTTGCGTCCACGCATTCCGCAACCCGAGCAAGTCCAAAGTCCGTTGGCTGGAGACACAGTCACCGCAGCCTCCGGCGCGTCATTCCTACCGCTTCAACCGTGACTGGGAATATCTGGGAAATAAGATCAGGCAGAAATGAACATGACCGGCAACGCAATTATCATTGGGGGTACGCAGGGCATCGGCTTGGAGATCGCGCGCCAAATAGCGATGCGGGGCGAGCAGGTGGTCATAGCCGGGCGCGACGGGCGGCGGTGCGCGGACGTCGCCCGCGATCTGGGGCACGGTGCGAGCGGGCTCGCCGTGGATCTGGCCAGGCCGCGTGAAATAGCCTCGGCGCTGGAGAAGGTGCCGATGGTCCGGCACGTTGTCATAAGCGCCATTCAGCGCGACGACAATTCCGTGCGAGACTACAACGTAGATCGCGCGCTCAATCTCGTGACGCTCAAGCTCGTGGGCTATACGGAGGCCGTTCACGCCCTGCTGCCGAAGCTGGCGCCCGATGCCTCGATTGTTCTGTTCGGCGGTCTCGCAAAGGAGCGTCCTTATCCGGGATCCACGACGGTCACGACCGTCAATGGCGCAGTCGCCACGCTCGTGCACACCCTGGCGGTGGAGCTTGCGCCGGTACGTGTCAACGCGATCCACCCGGGGATCATCGGCGACAGTCCCGCTTGGTCGGGCAAGAACCTCGATGCCGTGATCGGCCGCACGCCCACGAAACGCTTGGCCACCATGGGCGACGTCGCCACCGCGGCGCTGTTTCTGCTGGACAACCAGTCGATCAACGGAGTGAACCTCAACATCGATAACGGCTGGTTGCTTACCTGAGCGGCGCTGCGGAGAAACGCGAATGACGTCCGTACGAGAAGATAATTCCGCCGCTCGAGACATTCCGGCCGGATCCGGTGAGGCGGGCCGGCGCGTACTGATCAAGGGCGGTACGGTCCTCAGCATGGATCCGAAGGTCGGCGATTTCGCCGCGGCCGACGTGCTGATCGAAGGCGGCACGGTGCTCGCCGTCGGTCCGGGCCTCGATGCGCCCAACGCCGCGATCATCGATGCGAGCGGCATGATCGTGATGCCGGGCTTCATCGACACGCATCATCATCAGTTCGAAACCGCGCTGCGCAGCTTTCTTGCCGACGGAATTCTGATCAACGACGGCCATCCGCACGGCGCAGTCAACTATTACGAGCACATCCTGCAGAAGTTTTCCCTGGCATACCGTCCCCAGGATGTCCATATCAGCGTGCTGTTCGGGTCGCTCGCCCAGCTCGACACGGGCGTGACCACGGTCATGGATGTCTCGCAGATCCATCACACTCCGGAGCACTCCGACGCCCTCGTGCAGGCGCTGCGGGATGCCGGCCGCCGCTCGGTGTTCGGTTATTTCGAGGGCTGGGGGGATGGCACGAAGTATCCTCAGGACGCGCGGCGGCTGAAGCAGGAGCATTTCTCCTCCGCCGACCAGCTGCTGACGATGGTGATGGGCGGAGAGATCTATATTCCAGGCTATGAGAAGTCTTGGAGTATCGGGCGCGATCTGGACGTTCCGGTAGCCCTGCACGTCGTCGGGACCTTCGGAATGGCGCCGACTTTCGACGAGCTGGCGAGGGCGGGCCGGTTCGGGCCGGACAACCTCTTCATTCATATGACCGGAATGAGCGACTTTGCGTGGAAAGTCGCCGCCGACGTGGGTGCGCACGTATCCCTTTCGGTGCCCATCGAGATGACGATGCGTCACGGTATGCCGCCCTTGCAGAAGGCGTTGGACCTCGGCATTCAGCCATCGCTCTCGAGCGACGTGGAATGCACCATGACGGCCGATCCGTTCACGCTGATGCGCAGCGCACTTACGCTGCAGCGAGCGTTTGTCAACGAGGCGGCGCTCGCGGGCAAGGAGGAGCTTGCGGAACTGCTCACCTGTCACGATGTGATCCGCTTCGCGACGCGTGAGGGCGCGAAGGGTCTCAGGCTGGATGGCAAAACCGGCTCTCTGAGCCCGGGCAAGCAGGCCGATGTGGTGCTGCTGGACGCATCCGCGCTCAATGTCGCGCCGCTCAATCATGCCCCAGGCGCCGTCGTGACGCTCATGGATCGCAGCAACGTCGATACCGTGATGGTTGCGGGGAAGATCCGAAAGTGGAAAGGCCAGCTGCTGGGAGCGGACCTCGGCAAGCTCAGGCGCGAGATCGAAGCCAGCCGCGACTACCTCTTTGGTGCTGCGGGCATCGAGCGTGATCTGTTCCGCAGCGGCTCCCACGCTGCATCGGGGAGCGGCAAGGGCTCATGATGTGCGCGCTCGCTCGAAGGGCCGAGGCGCCGGCGGGGCCGGCCGCGGCGCTGATGCGATCTCAAGCGGCAGGGATCCACGTGATCGGGGATCCGGTTTTCGGGGGCAAATGATGGACGGTAAGGTGGGGCTCATCGGCGTCGGCCGCATGGGCGCGGCAATCGCGCGTCGCTTGCTGGGAGCGGGCTGTGATGTGCTCGTGTACAACCGCACGCCGCAGAAGGCCTCGGCGCTCGTGCTGGCGGGTGCACGGGTCGCGAGCTCCATTGAAGCGGCTTGCACGGGGCGCGAGCTGGTCATCACCATGGTCGCGGACGACACGGCCCTACAGGAGGTGCTGTTGCGGTCCGGAGGACTGCGCGACAGCCTTCCTGCGGGCGCAACGCACGTGGCGATGGGTACGCACAGCGTCGCGGCCATCCGTGCCGCCGAGTCGGCCCATCGCGCGGCACGGCAGAACTTCGCGGCGGCACCGGTGCTCGGTCGGCCCGAGGCCGTAGACGCCGGGCAAGCCGGCATCGTTCTCGGCGGCTCGGCGGCGGCGCTCGAAGCCTGCCGGCGGACGCTGGCCATCATCGGCCGGCACGTGTTCGAGGCCGGAAATGAGGCCGAGAGGGCCGCGGCGCTGAAGCTGACGAACAATTTCGTGCTGGCCGGCTGCATCGAGGTGCTGAGCGAGGCATTCGCGCTCGTCCGCAAGTACGGCGTGGCTCCCTCCGTGTGTTTCGATATGCTGACCGAGGGTCTGTTCGCAGCGCCGGCGTACCGCACCTACGGACGCATCATCGCGGAGCAGAGCTACGACCAAGTCAGCTTTACGGCGCGACTCGGCTTGAAGGACATGAATCTGGTGCTGGCAGCGGCCGACGCTGCGTGCGTGCCGCTGCCGAGCGCCAATGTGGTTCGTGATCGGCTGCTGACCGCCATTGCGCGCGGTGACGGCGATCGCGATTGGGCGGTGATCGCCCGTGAACAGGCCCGGGCGAGTGGGCTCGATTGATTCGGAGATACAGCCATGAAATACAACCGTCCACACGCCACGGCCCCCTGGGGCACGATGGCCAAAGACTGGGAGCTCGGGGTCGATTACCCAAAGATGGTGCGTCAGCGCTTCGAGCGCGCGCAGAACGCGGTCAAAGCTGCGGGCTTGGGGGCGGTCCTGTGCTTCAACGTCGACAACGTGCGCTACATCACCGGGACGCATATCGGAGAGTGGGCGCGCGACAAGTTTGACCGCTACTGTCTCTGCCCGCGTGAGGGCGAGCCGTACTTGTGGGATCCCGCGCCGCCGGCCAAGCGCATCAGCTCGCCCTGGATCGCCGATCGGGTCGCCGCGCCGGTGAGCAACCTGCAGGGCGCCTTGCCGCCGAGCACCGGCGCGCAGAAGGATTTTGCTAGACAAATCAAGAAGACGCTCGTTCATTACGGGATCGAGCGTGAACCGTTGGGGATCGACCTGCTCGAGCTGCCGATGCTGCGCGCGCTCGAGAAGGAGGGCGTCGAGGTCGTCGATGGCCAGCAGGCGATGCTGGATGCGCGCGAGACCAAGACGCCCGAGGAGATCCAGTGCCTGAAGGTCGCGGCCGCGATGGTCGATGCGACCTACTACGACATCTGCAAGGCGATCCGGCCGGGCATGCGCGAGAACGAGCTGGTGGCGATCGCGAACGACCGGCTGTTCCGCCTCGGGTCCGAGCGCGTCGAGTGCGTCAATTCCGTTGCCGGTCCGCGCGGCACGCCCCACTGCCACACCTTCTCCGACCGCATCATCCAGCCGGGCGACATGGTGTACCTCGACATCATGCATTCGTTCAACGGCTATCGCACCTGCTACTACCGCACTTTCGTGTGCGGTGAGCCGAACAAGCACCAGCTCGAGGCATACGAGCTGGCGTCGAAGTGGATCAGCGCCTCGATAGACGCGATCCGCCCCGGCGCGACGGTCGATGACATCGCCCGCGCCTGGCCTGCCGCCGAGGAATTCGGCTACCGCGACGAGGAGGAGGCTTTTCTCCTGCAGTACGGCCATGGCATCGGTCTGAGCCTGTGGGAGCGCCCGATCATCACCCGGCGCTTCACGGGCCAGGGCTCGGTGCTGAAGGAGGGCATGGTGTTCGCGGTCGAGACCTGGAAGGGTGCGGCCGACGGCTCCGGTGCTGCACGCATCGAGGAGGAAGTGGTCGTGACGCGCGATGGCTGCGAGGTGATCACGAACTTCCCCTCGCACCGGTTGATCTCCTGCGGCCTGCCCGGTTGCGATGTCTTCTAGGGAGCCGATTGAAGCGGCGGGTGCCTGGGCACGGCGCCCTGCCGCTGTCGGATCCATCGGCGTGAGGCGCTCCTTGAGAGGGCCGGCTGCTGGACCGTGCCCGGCTCGGCCCGCAGGACATCGGACCGACGGCTTGCTGCGGCCTGTCGCGTTGTCGTACGCCGTGGCACGAGCGGAAACACGATATCAAGCGCGGCGCGCTCGGGTTCACCTCACGAAGAATGATCGAGTCAATTAACACCATGACCCAAAAGACACGACCGAGTGCCGGCGAGACGGCGCCGGAGCGGGAGATCTCCCCCGAGAAGCGTCTTGAGATGTACCGGCTGCAGGTTCTGCTGCGCCAGGCGGAGCAGCGCGCCTACGACTTGTTCCTGGAGAACAAGATCAAGGGCACGAGCCATCTGTCGCTGGGGCAGGAGGCGGTGGCGGCCGGCACGGCGGCGGCGATGCGCCCGGGCGACCTGTCGTTCTGCACCTACCGCGGACACGCCCACACGCTCGCGCGCGGCGTGCCGGTCGAGAAGGTGCTCGGTGAACTGATGGGACGGGACAACGGATTGATGCGGGGCAAGGGCGGCTCGATGCACCTCACCTCCGTCGAGCACGGAGTGATGGGCTCGTACGCGATCGTGGGGGCGCACCTGCCCATTGCGTGCGGGGCCGCGTGGCGCGCGCAGTACAAGGGGGACAGTGATGTGTCGGTGTGCTTCTTCGGCGATGGCGCCACCAATATCGGCGCTTTCCACGAGGCATTGAATTTCGCCGCGTGCCGGAAGCTCCCGGTCGTGTTCGTCTGCGAGAACAACCTTTATATGGAATACACGCCGATCACGGAGGTGACGGCGGTCACGCATCCCGGCGCGGACCGTGCGAGCGCATACGGGCTCGAGCGCATCGTCATTGACGGCAACGACGCGGATGTCGTGTACCTCACCCTGTCGAAAGCATTCGCTCGCGCGCGTGCGGGCGAGGGCCCCTCGCTGATCGAGTGTCTGACCTACCGACACAGCGGGCACAGCCGCGCCGATCCGGCGAAGTATCGGCCGCCCGGCGAGCTCGACAGGTGGAAGGAGCGTGATCCGGTGTCGATCTATCGCAAGCGGCTCGAGGCCGAGGGTGTCCCGGGCGCAACGCTCGATGCGATCGAGGCTCAGGTTCGCCGTGTCGTCGATGACGCGACCAAGGCCTGCGAGGCGGCCCCATCGACCTCGGAAGACATTTTGTTCACGGACGTCTATGCGGACGGAGGCTGTTCATGGCGCAACTGACGTACCGCGAAGCGGTGGCGCGAGGTATCGCGCAGGAAATGGCTCGCGACGAGAACGTCGTGCTGCTCGGCGAGGATGTCGCAAAGGCCGGCGGGGTGTTCAAGGCCACCGTGGGCCTGTTCGAGCAGTTTGGGCCAAAGCGCGTGCTCGACACGCCGATCTCGGAGCAGGCCATCCTCGGGGCGGCCATGGGCGCGGCGATGACCGGCCTGAGGCCGATCGCGGAGATCATGTTCGCCGACTTCCTGGGCGTGTGCTACGACTACATCGCCAACGAGTTTCCGAAGACCCGGTACATGAGCAACGGCCAGGTCAGCTGTCCTCTGGTGGTGCGCTGCGGAAACGGCGGCGGCGCCCGCTTCGGCGCCCAGCACAGCCAGAGTGTCGAGAACTGGTGCATGCAGTTTCCGGGTCTGAAGGTGGTTTCACCGTCCAGCCCGGTGGACGTCATCGGGCTGCTGGCAGCCGCGGTGCGTGATCCGGATCCGGTCGTGTTCCTGGAGCACAAGTCGCTGTATGCGGTCAAAGGCGAAGTGCCCGACGGGGAAATCCTCGACACGCTCGGGACGGCGAGGATCCTGCGGCCGGGCCGCGATGCGACGATCCTCGCGCTCGGGATGATGGTGCCGCGCTCGCTGCAGGCGGCCGAGGCGCTTCAGGCCAAATACGGCATCAGCTGCGAGGTGATCGACGTGCGCTCGCTGGTGCCGCTCGACACGCAGTGCATCCTGGGGTCGGTCGCGCGCACGGGCAGAGTGTTCACCGTGGAGGAGAATCCGCGCCAGCTCGGCTGGGGGAGCGAGCTCGTCTCGATCATTGCGGATGAAGCATTCTATGACCTCGACGGACCCGCGGTGCGCATCACGACGCCGAATATCCCGCTGCCGGCGGCCGATGCGCTCGAGGATCTGGCCATCCCATCCGTGGATCGCATCGTCGGGATGATCCATCGGTCGTTGACGGCCTGATGTCATGACAACCGATTACGCGAGTCTGCTTGCCGGCGTGCGCACGGACCTGTGGATCGACGGCGAGTGGCGCCCCTCGCACTCGGGGGAGCGTTTCGAGGTCATCGATCCGGCCACGGAGCGAGAGATCACGACCGTTGCGAGCGCCTCGCCCGAGGACTGTCGGGCGGCGCTCGACGCCGCCGAGCGCGGGCTCGAGGTGTGGTCACGGAAGACCCCGCGCGAGCGTGGCGAAGTGCTGCGCAAAGCCTGGGAACTGATGATGCGGGAGCACGAGCGGCTCGCGCGCATCATCACGCTCGAGAACGGCAAGAGTCTGAGCGATGCGCGCGCGGAGGTCGCTTACGCGGCGGAATTCTTCCGCTGGAACGCAGAGGAGGCCGTGCGCATCTTCGGGCGCATCTCGCATGCTCCGCAATCCGGTGCGCGGATCATGGTGCATCACAAGGCAGCCGGAGTCGCGCTCCTCGTCACGCCGTGGAACTTCCCGGCCGCGATGGCGACCCGCAAGATCGGACCCGCGCTCGCGGCCGGCTGCAGCGTCCTGGTCAAACCGGCGACCGCGACACCCTTGACGATGCTTGCCCTCATGCCGCTGCTGGCGCAGGCCGGTGTGCCGCCGGGGGTGGTCAACGTGGTTCCCTCGTGGCGTTCGCGGCAGGTCGTCGCCGGGATGCTGGCGGACTTGCGCGTGCGCGTGGTCTCCTTTACCGGCTCGACGGAAGTCGGTCGCGCCCTGATCCGCGAGGCGGCGAACAACGTGGTGAGACCGTGCATGGAGCTCGGCGGTAACGCGCCGTTCATCGTACTCGGCGATGCGGATCTCGATGCCGCGCTCGAGGGCGCAATGATCGCGAAGATGCGCAACATGGGCGAGGCGTGCACGGCGGCCAACCGCTTCTACGTGCACGAGTCGCTCGTTGCGGAGTTCTCGCAGAAGCTGGCCGAGCGCATGGGTGCGCTGCAGGCGGGCAACGGGCTGAGCGAAGGCGTCAGCGTCGGACCGCTCATCGATGGCGCAGCGCGTGACAGGATTGCGAGTCTCGTTGCCGATGCGGTGAGTCGCGGCGCGCGGCTGTTGACGGGCGGAAAAGCGCCCGCCGGTCCCGGCTTTTTCTACCTTCCGACGGTGCTTGCGGATGTTCCGGCGGATGCCGCCGTCGTGCGTGAGGAGATCTTCGGGCCGGTTGCCGCGATCCAGTCGTTCCGCACGGACGATGAGGTGGTGCGGCTTGCGAATGCGTGCGAGCTCGGCCTCACCGCCTACGTCTACACCCGCGACCTCTCGCGCGGTCTGCAATTGTCCGAGCGGCTCGAGGTCGGCATGGTCGGCCTCAATCGCGGCCTGGTTTCCGATCCCGCGGCGCCCTTTGGCGGCGTGAAGCTGAGTGGCCTCGGCCGCGAAGGAGGGAGCGAGGGAATCCAGGAGTTTCTTGAGACACAGTACATCGCGGTCCGATGGTGAGGAGCTGAGTGATGCAGATCCTGATGCCGCAGCTCGGTGAGACCGTCACCGAGGGCACGATCAGCAAGTGGCACAAGGCCGTAGGGGACTCCGTGGCGGCGGGGGAGCCGCTGTTCGAGATTGAAACCGACAAGACATCGATGGAGGTGCCGGCGGTCCTGGCCGGGGTGCTGGGGCAGATCCTCGTGCAGGCTGGCGATACGGTTCCGGTCGGCACGGTCGTCGGCGTGGTAGCCGAATCGGCGAGCGCGCCGCCCGGCGCGGCCGAGCGGGCGCAGAGGAGACCGGAGGCAGCCGACCGCGCGCTAGGCCGGGCGGCCGCTGCGTCTGGCGAATCACGCAATTCTGTTGCGGCAGCGCCGAGCGGCGCTTCCGCCGGTGCGGCGCAGCCGCTTGATCCGTTCCACGGGCTGCGTACCCCGCAGCGCAACTTCGGCAAGGCGAGGCTGTCGAGCGGCGTGAAGGCAAGTCCGCGCGCGCGGCGTCTTGCGGCGGAGGCTTCTGTCGATCTCGCGCAGGTCCGGGGCACCGGTCCGCGCGGCTGCATTGTCGCAGCGGACATCCAGCGTGCCCCCCAGCCGGTGCATGCGGAACCGGCCAGCGGTGCCGAGCAGATCAAGGCGCTCTATGCGGGCACGAGCTATCGCGAGGTGCCCCTCGACAGCATGCGCAGGACGATCGCCCGGCGGCTGTCGGACTCGAAGCAGCAGGTGCCGCATTTCTACCTGAGCGGCGATCTCAATGTGGAGGCGCTGCTGGCACTGCGCAGGCAGATCAACGAGACCGCTTCGGTGCGCGTGTCGGTCAACGATTTTCTGCTCAAGGCCTACGCGCTGGCGCTGCAGCGCGTGCCCGCGGCGAACGTCGCTTGGGCAGGGGAGTGCCTGCTGCAATTTGAGCGCTCCGATATCGGGGTGGCTGTGGCCGTGCAGGGGGGGTTGGTGACGCCGGTCGTGCGCAGCGCCGATACGAAGGGTCTGCTGGCGCTCGCCCGTGAGGTCGGTGCGCTCGCAAGCCGCGCCCGTGAACGCAAGCTGCAGCCGGCCGAGTACGCGGGCGGGGCGGCTACCGTCAGCAACCTCGGCATGTATGGGGTGCGCAGCTTTCAGGCCATCGTCAACCCTCCCCAGGCCACCATCCTCGCGGTCGGTGCCGCCGAGCGGCGGGTGATCGAGGCGCCGGACGCAACGCTGCGTGCGGCCACACTGCTCACGGTGAGCATCTCGGCCGATCATCGGGCCGTCGATGGCGTCGTTGCCGCCGAGGTGTTCGCCGCCCTGCGCCGGATCGTCGAGACCCAGATCAGCGACATTCTCTAGCCGAGATGTGTGGCGCGCATGCGCCTGCGGGGCTCTTGAGACGCGCCACGATATTTGATGGGCCGGTTTTCACGATCGGTGATGGACGTGCGGCGTGAGTGATCGTGGCGACGGCGTGCCGGCGTGCGCGGATCAGAACGGCGGATCGGCGAAGGGAAGCGG
>JAJZDX010000033.1 GCA_021805865.1 Pseudomonadota bacterium | reverse complement strand
GGATCGAGAAGATCATCGCCCATGCCAAGCCGTTCTCGCTGGCGGTGCTCTCCTCGGGCACGCCGGTGGAGGCCGTCGTCGAGATCCGAGGCGGGGAAGCGCGCCAGTTGGGAATCACGGTCGGCTCGCTCGTCCGCTGGAGCCCGGTCAAGCCGAAATAATCGGCTCGTCGACCATTTCACTCGTTTCATCGCGTGCCGGGCGCCCTATGAGGCGCTGCGGGCGGATATTGCCGCCCGATTCATTTCAAACCGGCAGCCCTCAGCACGCCTGATGAAAACAAGAGTGCGCTGGTACAACAGTCTGTTCCCTCATATGTTGTGCAAAAGCAACATACGGATCCGCTTGCTGAATGTTGCCAAGACAACCTGAGTAATCAAAGAGATGGCGTCAGCATGAGGCGAGGGAGATTGGGATTTCTCTGACATCGAATCTTTACAGTTCGAGAGACGCGCGTGTATTCTTCGCCACATGATCCGACGGGCAAAGATATCTTTGTCCCGGGGAGCAGGTATTGAAACAGGGAAACTTGCCCAAGGGCTTTGGGGCAACAACAACCGATCACGAAGGCGACCTCCGGGGACGCCGCGGAGTATTTTCATGACCGTGAATCACACTATTAGACATGCTGTGAGGCGTGCGCTCGCCGTGGGCGCAATTGCCGTGTTCGGCGCGGGGGGGCTCGCGATCGCGAAGCCGGCACCGACGCCCAAGCCCGAGCCGCAGGCGGTTCCCGCTCCAACCGCGAGCCCGCAGTCGGCGGGACCGCAGCTGCAGACCATCGTGGTCACCGGCACCATGATTCCGAGGACGGAGGCCGAAACGGCACAGGCCATCACGATTCTCAATACGTCGACTCTCAAGAACATGGGAATCGTCAATGTGGAGCAGGCGCTGGGCACCGTCACCTCGAACAACCCGACGATAAACATCGCCTCGGCAGTCGGGACGTTTTCGGGAGGGGGAACTTACGCCAACCTGCGTGGCCTGGGCCAGGGCCGTACGCTGGTCCTCCTGGATGGCCATCGGCTGGCCAACAACGCGTTCACCGGCGATTCGGTCGACCTCAGCGGTATCCCGTTCTCGGCGATCCAGAGCGTCCAGGTGCTGCGGGAAGGCGCCTCGGCGCTGTACGGCTCGGATGCCATCGCGGGCGTCATCAACTTCATCACCAAGAAGAATTACCAGGGGGCTGAAATCGACGCCACTCTCGACCACCCGCAGGAAGCGGGCGGCGGCTCGGGCGACATCGACTTCACCTTCGGTCATGGCGATCTGGCCCGCGATGGCTATAACTTCATGATCACGGGAAGCTATACCGAGCAACAGGCGCTGACGGCGGCGCAGCGGTCGTTTTCCGCCGAGGGCTTTAATCCGGCGCTGGGCGTCGCCGCCACAAACAATCCGGGAACGTGGCCCGCGACCGTCATTACCAACTATGGTAGCCACAACCAAATGGACTGGCAGCCTGGCTTTCCGGCGTGCACGGGCAATCCGGAACTGACCACGTATTTCGGTAACTGCGCGTACCGCTATTCTGCCGCGACGGATCTGATTCCGAAGTCGTACGAAGCGTCCGCGCTGATGTCCTTCACGAAGACGCTGCCGGCCAACAATACCCTGCGCCTGCAGTACTTCTACACCCGCTCCAAAGTGACCGCTTGGTCCGGTCCCATGTTCTACTTTTTCGAGATGACGCCCCAGGCCGACCCGACCTACTACCCGTCGGCGGCTGGGCTGACGTGCGAGTCATACTACACGACCTGCAGTGGTGCGCCGGCTCTGGGCGGTCCCATCATTGCGACCTGGACCGACCCCAACAACAATCGCTACAATGACAGCATCAATACCGAGCAAAGAGCTCTGTTGACGTTCTCCGGGGACAACGACGGCTGGAACTACACGTTGAATCTCAACTGGAGCCAAAACCTGAATACCGACGGTAACGTCAGCGGCTATCCCAATGAGGCGGTGCTCGCGCCCACCACCGACCCCGTCACCGGCGTGCCGATCATCAGCAACCTGATCAATCCCTTCGGCCCGCAGACCGCGGCTGGCCAGGCTTTGATCAACAGCAGTTATATCAACGGCGTATATGAAGCCGGCAAGATGAAGCGGTGGAGCGTCACCGGCCATGCCAGCCACCGGCTGGGCGATGCTTTCCATGCGGGTCATGATGCGGTCCTGGCAGTCGGCTTCAATGTGCACGGCGACAGCTTCCAAAGCGCCACCACCCCCTATAACAACCTCGTCAGCGCGGCGACCGGACTTTCGAGCTCTGCAGTCCAAGGGAGCCGAACGGCGCAGGCGGTCTTTGTCGAGCTGAACGTGCCGATGTCCAAGCAGCTCGATGTCGACATATCGGATCGTGAGGACCGGTACAGCGACTTCGGCAAGACCAACAACGGGAAGTTGACGGTGCGCTACCAGCCGTCCCGCTACGTGACCTTCCGGGGCGCTGCATCCACCGGCTTCCGGGCGCCCACGCTCTACGACTTGTATCAGCCGAATTTCATGGCGGCCTCGAGCAGCGGCAACATGGGAAATGGAAACCCATTCTGCACGCCTAGCAACTATAACGGAGAGTGGAGTCAGGCGACTTGCAACACACAAGGACTGGGGTTGTTCGGCGGAAACAGGCATCTGACGCCAGAAAAATCGGAGAATTTCGATCTCGGTGTCATCGTCGAGCCGGTCCGCAATCTCGGTATTACGCTGGACTATTACAGAATCCTCCTCAAGAACACCATTGGAGCGATTCCGGCCTCGGCGATCTACGGCAATCCGAATGGATTCACGAGCAGTATCGTGACGAACGACAGCGGGACGCTCACTCCGTCGATCGCGGAGGCCACGTATTGCAATCCTTACACGCAGCTGACTTGTGGATACATCTTGCTGACCGATCAGAACACGGGACACATCACGACCGACGGATTCGATGTCAGCATCAAATACATGCAGCAGACCCGGTTCGGGGTGTTCCGCGAGGACCTGGAAGGGACCGCGGTCACGCAGTTCCGGCTGCAGGAGTACAATGGCGGCCCCACTCTCAACCTGGTGGGCTGGTATCAGGGAGGGAATCTGTATCAGCCGGCGATGAGATGGGAGCATATGCTGAGGGTCGACTGGTCGAGCCCGCAGGGCAAGTGGGGCGCGGGACTTTCCAACCGTTTCTACTCGTCCTACATCGATGAGTACGGCATTGGGCCGACCAATTCGGGCCCGCAGAGGAAGGTGGGGAGCTTCTCGACGTGGGATGCCTACACCTCCTACAAGCCGGTCCACGGTCTGACCGTGCTGTTTGGTATTCGCAATCTGTTCAATACGAGTCCGCCATTCACCAACGCATCACAAAATAACTTTGCGGCGGGCTACGATGCGCTCTTTGCGAACCCCATACTGCGGGACTTCTATCTCAATCTGAAGTACAAGTTCCTCTGATCCTGCGTCAATTTGCGTGCGTTCGCCGGGTGCCCGTCATGGAGGCGGGTACCCGGCTTTCGCGGCGCAGCCGTGTCTCATCCGCTCGGCGGCCTGCGCCACGTAGTTGCGATCACGCCCAAGGTTGACTTGAAGCCCTGCCTCGCGCTGGGCTTTTTTATCTGCGCCCGACCCGGTTGCGCCGGCTGTGCCCATCGGGCGTACAATGTATGACGGAACTCGAGTGAAACGACCGGGAGTTCCGTATGAATGCCCGCAGGCAGATTCTGTTGATTGCGGCATTACTGCCCGCGGTGGCGGGAGCGGCGGTCCGGTCCGCCGCACTTTCGGCACCGCGCTTACCGGGTCTTCTGTCCTCGGAGCCGACCCGGATCAATCGCGCTGACCAGATCCTCGTGCCGGTCATGATCGACGGCAAGGGGCCGTTCCAGTTCCTGGTCGACACGGGGGCAAACGGCTCGATGATCTCCCCCCGCCTGGTGAAGGCGCTTGGGCTCGCCCTGGGTCGGGGCGTGGTGGAGCGTGTCGAGGGGGTTACCGGAACGGAGCCTCTGCCCTGGGTGCTCATCCGGCGGCTGCAGGTGGGGCGGATCGTCAAGACCGACGTGCGCATGCCCATCTGTACGAGCCCCATCATGGCTCACCTCGATGGGATTCTCGGTATGGCGGGTTTCGGTCCGGTGCGGATCGCGGTCGACTTTCGCCATCATCGTGTCTCGATCGACCGGTCGAGCCCGGGAATGCTCTGGGGCTTTCTCGACATCCACGCCACGCGCACCCCCGGCGGACTGCTGATGGTTCCGGCAAGTGTCGGGGGAGTCGAGGTCGAGGCCGTCATCGACACGGGATCGCCCGAAACCTTGGGCAACCCGGCACTGCGCAATGCACTGCTCTCCCGACGCGACAGGGCCCCGACGACCCCTATCTACGGTGTTACACAACAGGTTTCCACTGGCATCAGAGCTTTCGCGCCTCCCATGATTCTCGGGCCAGCCGAGATCGAGCACGTCCCCATTGTGTATTCCGACGTTCCCATCTTCGCGGAATGGCACCTCAATTCGCGTCCCGCGGTGATCATTGGGATGGACGTGCTGGGCGCAGTGGATTCCCTGGTGCTCGACTATCCGCGAGCCCGCGTGTACCTCCTGACGGCGCCCCCGCCCATCTCGATGGCTGACGCGGGTCTTTCCCTGCCTGGCGGCTTGATGATTTTCGCTGCCTATACAGCAATGACTACGTCATCTTCACTTTCCGCTGGTCGGGTAATTCGCCTCGGCTTGGCTTAGGCTTACGGCGGGAGTGATAGAAGCGATTGCGAGGACTGCGGAAGCCCTCCTGTGTGGTCTCGAGGCCACCTGGATCAGTGATCGGGGCAAATTGGGCCTTCCTTGCGGCGAGGAAGAGCGCAGTGTGCGTCAACCGTGTCAACCGTGACCTTTCGGGTCCGTTGCAAGACCAGTGGATCACGTACATCCAGCAGCCCAGGAGAGGTTGCCGCATGCGTTTAAAAGCGCTTTTTCTGGCGACCGCCGCCGCAGTGGCCGGTGCGCTGCTTGGCACACTGCCTGCCGTTGCTGCGGCGCACGGGAGCATCGAGGCCGTCTGGGCACCCCGTCGCATCACCTTCTTCTATCAGGGCTTCACCACCCACTACTCCTGCGACGGACTGCGCGACCAGATCCGGGAAATGCTCGCGAAGGTGGGCGCGCGCCATCTCGAGGTCCGCGAGTATGGGTGCACCAGGCTGGTCGGTGCCGACCCCTTCCCGGGCGTGAGGGTGGTCATGCAGGTGCTCGTTCCTGCCTCCTCCGTGCACGGTCAGAAGGCCGGGCCGGCGGTTCCGGCGCACTGGCAGAACGTCGTGCTCATGCCGAGCAACGCCGGATTCGAGGAGCAAGGCAACTGCGAGCTGATCGAGCAGTTCAAGCAGACTTTTCTGCCGCTCTTCACCACACGCCATATCCGCTACGGCTCGAATTGTGTTCCTCATCAGCTCACCCTAGGCACTCACCTGAGCGTCGAGGTTCTGATGCCCGACACCACGTCCGCCCGAGGCCGCTGAACCCCCTGCGTCTACCTGTTGCCGAAGTCACCGCCGGGAACCTCCGTTACGGCGACGGGTGTCTTTTCCCAACGGCTGCGGTCTCGCGTTGAAGATGGCCGATGCGCTGGTCTTGGATCACGCCCCGCGGGGGGGCGATGATCCTCCCCTACAGAATTGTCCAGGTCACCCCGACCGAGAGCAGATCGGGATGCACGCCGAGAGCGTCGAACCGCTCATACTCCCCGCGCACGGCCCAATTGCCGAAGCTCCATTGCACGCCGGCACCGGCGGCGAAGGTCGTCTCGGTCGTGGAGAATCGACCGATGAACCTGCCGTTGGGGCACCCACTGATGGTGCAAAGCGGAAGGCACGCCGAGCCGGGCGAGCAGGCGCTGCCCGAGGCACTGAGATCCGATGTGAGGCGGGCGACGCCGGCCTTCACGTATACGTCCAGCATGGGCACGGGGATCGGCAGGTAGAGCAGGCCAAAGACCGCCTCCCCCTGCTGCGAGAGGTGTGCGCCGCCGAGGGTGCCGATTCCAGAGAAGGGCGGTGACACGCCGCCGCTGCCCAGGTGAAAGTAGTCGACTTCGGCCCCGAGCAGATACAAGCCGCGCACACCGGCCATGAACTGATAGGCGGTGTTGCCGCGATCGAAGTTGCCGAGTGCGCCGGGAAGGGCGGGGATCAGGCCGAAATCCCTCGCCCGAAGGCTCGCGTGTCCCACAGCCGCCCCGATGTATACATTGAGCAGATCGGTCGCCGCATGGGCGGGAGGCGAGAGCGGCGCGATCAGAAGCGCGCCCAGCAGCGGGAGGAAGCGGGATGTGCCGTTTGCCAAGATTGAGATCCTCGTCAGGCTATGGATGCGGGAATGCGAGCCCGTCCGCACGGGCACACGCTTCGCGGCGGCGGCGATTCGTATCGGGGAAGAGCTCGTCGTCTATCCGGACGAAAACGGATGAGCGGCTGTCGCGTTGACATCCTGGCGCCACCGTGCGGGAGCTGACATCGGGCAGGCGTGCTTCGGTAACTGCCGGGTTTTCGAGCCTGCGACCGCCTGTCGGATGATAGCACATGGGCGCCCGCGTGGCCGGCAGGCCATGAATGTCGTTGTCGATGCCAGCGTCATCATCAAATGGTTGCTGCCGAGCTGAGGCAACAGGGGTTCGGCACGTACTATCACGCGGTGGCGCTCGATACGGAGGAGACCGTTCTCGTGACAGCGGCTGAGCATTATCTGCGCACCGCGCGCCCCAAGGGGCGGATCCATTCATCTGCGGGAATGGCAATAGCTCCGCCTCGCCGCAACGAAAGCTTTCCGTCGGGAGAATCCGGCCTGTTGGGCGTGTGCGCCTTGGGGCGAACCTGGCCGGGAGCGACCCCGCCGGCTTCAGCCATTGCGTAACGTCCGCGCACGCCGGTCAACACGACGTCGCGTGCGCAGGGCAGCAGGACGTGCTGCGGCGACATGGCATTTGTCCTGCCAGACACGACGAGCGCCGTCGGGACCGGTGCAATGACCTGTCAGGGCGGGACGCTAAATCCCGCCAGCCGCTTGTAGATCTCCACGTATTTCTCCGCCTGCCGCCCCCAGGAGAAATCCCTCGTCATGCCGTTGTGCATCATGCGCCGCCACTCGGCGGGCTCGGCGTAGAGGTCGAGCGCGGTGTTCAGGGCCCACTCGAGCGCGGGGACGTCGAAGTCGTTGAACGCGATGCCCGTTCCGGTACCGGTGGCGCGATCGTAGTGCTCGACCGAGTCGGCCAGGCCGCCGGTGCGGCGCACGACCGGCACCGTGCCATAGCGCAGGCTGTACATCTGGTTGAGCCCGCACGGCTCGTACCGCGAGGGCATGAGAAAGAGATCCGATGCCGCTTCGATCCAGTGCGCCAGCTCGTCGTCGTATGCCTGCTGAAAGACCACACGGCCCGGGAACTGTCCGGCCAGCTCGGCGAAGAACCGCTCGTACGGCGCATCACCCGTGCCGAGCACGATCAGTGCGAGATCGCGAGCCGAGAGCACCCGGGGCAGCGCCTCGAACATCAGATCGATGCCCTTCTGGGCGGCGAGCCGGCTGACGATGCCCGCGAGCGGAGTCGTCGCCGGCACCTGAAAGCCCATGCGATCGAGGAACGCGCGCTTCAATTCCGTCTTGACCTGAAGGTGGTCCGGATCGAAGTGCTTCGGCAGGTGGCGATCGCTACGGGGGTCCCAGACGGCATAGTCCACGCCGTTGAGGATGCCGGTGAGGACATCCTGGCGCATGCGCAGCGAATCCTGCAAGCCCATGCCGCACTGGGCGGTGCAGATCTCCTGCGCGTGCGTGGGGCTGACCGTGGTGAGGGCATCCGCGTACAGAATGCCCTGGCGCAGCGGGTTGATCCGGCCGGCGTGCAGATCATCCTGGTGCAGGAGGTGAGTGCGGCTTCCGAGCCCCAGGTCGGCAACCGCGAGGGCGTCGAACGTTCCCTGGTAGCCGATGTTGTGGATGGTCAGCACCGAGCGGGTGTGCGCGAATGACGGCTCGATCTGGAAATGGGTCTTCAGGAACAGCGGTCCGAACGCCGTGTGCCAGTCGTTGCAGTGCAGGATCTGCGGCGACCATTCCATGCGCTGGCAGGCGAGGAGCGCGGCGAGGGTGAGGGCGAGGAACCGCAGGTGCTCGTCCGGATCGGTCGTGTACAGCGTCGGGCGGTCGTAAAGCACCGGGCAGTCGATCAGGTACACCGGCGCCCCGCAGTCGGGCAGCAACGTCCTGGCGACCGAGAACTCGTAGTGATGGGGTCCGACCTGCAGCGCGATCCGCTGCAGCCCCTCGACCGGATGCGGCGCGAAGCGCCAGCGGTCGATCGCGCCGTAAAGCGGTGTGAACAGCCGCGCATCGTGACCGGCGGCGTGCAGGCACTGGGTGAGGGCGCCGGCCACATCCGCCAGGCCCCCGGTCTTGGACAGCGGGGCGACTTCCGAGGCGAGCAGGGCGACGCTCGGCTTCATACCCTTGGCGGCCGGTTTATCATGGTGAGGATGCGTCATTTTCTGATTGGACTGGTGCTCGCGATACTGCTGGTGGTCTCGATCGGTATCGGGATCGCCGTGGCCCACTGGCCATTGTGGTAGGCGTGGCAGTCTACCGGAGCCCGACCCCCGGTACTAAGTGTCCGGGATGGCGGTGTCAACTCCCTTGGGAGTGCCTTAACTAATTGATAATTATGAATATTATGTTCGACGCGACCGGTCGGAGCGATGCCCGCTGGTAGAATGGGCGCTTTCCGGAGGGTTTTCCGGGTGTTTCTCGAGGACCCGCCTTCGGGCCCGCACCCGCAAGCCCATGGTCAGCTCCATGTCTACCTCCCCCTACAAACAGCTCGAACAGGAATTCAAGAAGCTCCATGCCTTCCGCGGCGCCATGTCGGTGCTGCGCTGGGATGCCGCGGTCATGATGCCGCGCGGCAGCGCGGAGGTTCGCGGCGAGCAGCTGGCGGCGCTGGAGACCGAGCACCATACCATGCTCACCGCGCCGCGGATCAGCCGGCTGCTCGACCGCGCGCAGGCCAACACCCAGGGGTTGCAGGACTGGCAGGTCGCCAACCTGCGCGAGATGCGCCGCCAGCGTGACCACGCCATCGCCACCCCGGTGTCGCTCGTCTCGCGCCTGGCCAAGACCGTCTCCCGCGCCGAGGTCTGCTGGCTCGAGGCGCGCGCGCAGGGCCGGTTCGAGCTGTTCGCGCCGATGCTGACCGAGGTGGTTCATCTGGTGCGGGACAAGGCCGCCCTGCTGGGCCAGGCGCTGAACCTCGCGCCCTACGACGCGCTGGTCGATGAGTTCAGCCCCGGTATCACCACGGCCGATATCGACGCCATGTTCAAGGCGCTCTCCCGGCGCTTGCCCTCGCTGATCCGCGAGGCCATCGTCGCCCAGGAAACCCGCCCGATCCGGCCGCTCACCGGCAAGTTTCCGTTCGCCAAGCAGCGCTCGCTCATCGTCGAGGTCATGAAGCAGGTCGGTTTTCCCTTCGATCGAGGCCGGCTCGATGAGAGCGAGCATCCGTTCACCGAGGGGGTTCCGGGCGACATCCGCGTGACCACGCGCCTCGATCCCAACGATCCGTTCACGGGGCTGCTGGGTGCTCTGCACGAGACCGGCCACGCCATGTACGACCTCGGGCTGCCGCAGGACTGGCGCGATCAGCCCGTGGGGCGCGACCGGGGCATGGCGCTCGAGGAGAGCCAGTCGCTGCTCACCGAGATGATCGTCTGCCGCAGCCGGCCCTTCGTGCGCTATATGCAGCCGCTGCTTGCGAAGCATTTCGGGGTGGGCGGTCCGGAGTGGGATGTCGAGAACATTTATGCCCGCCTGACGCGGGTCCAGCGCAGTCTGATCCGCGTGGACGCGGATGAGCTCACCTACCCGTTGCACATCATGCTCCGGTACGAAGTGGAGAAACACCTGCTGAGCGGTGAGCTGGCGGTGCGCGATCTGCCGCAGGCCTGGAACGATGGCATGGAGGATCGGCTGGGGATCCGGCCGACGAATGACACCGAGGGGTGTCTTCAGGACGTTCATTGGGCCGTCGGCTCATTCGGCTATTTTCCCTCGTACGCGCTCGGAGCGGTGATCGCGGGCCAGCTTTACGAGAGCCTGCGCAACGATGTGCCGGCGCTCGATGAGCAACTCGCCCACGGGGAGTTCTCGGGGTTGCTCGGCTGGCTGCGCGAGCACGTGCACGGCCTCGGAGCGAAGGTGCCGGTGCAGGATCTGCTGCGCGCCGCGACCGGCAAGGCGCTGTCGGCTGCCGCTTTCATCCGCTACGTCGAGGCCAAGTACCTGGAAACGGCGGCCAGCGAGGCGGCGTAGATGAGGCAGCGAGCCACACCGTCGCGGACGCTCACGCGCCTGCAGGCCAGGCTGCGGGGCGAGGTCGGCAAGGCGATCGAGGACTTCCGGATGATCGGCCCGGGGGACCGCGTGATGGTGTGCCTCTCGGGGGGGAAGGATTCCTACACCCTGCTCGACATTCTGCTCTCGCTCAAGCGCAGCGCGCCGGTCGACTTCGAGCTCATCGCCGTCAACCTCGACCAGAAGCAGCCCGGCTTCCCCGAGCACGTCCTGCCCGAGTACCTCGCCGCCCTGGGTGTGCCCTTCCATGTCATCGAGCAGGACACCTACAGCGTCGTCCGGCGGGTCGTGCCGCAAGGGCGCACGATGTGCGGCCTGTGCTCGCGGCTGCGCCGCGGGGCGCTGTATCGCTTCGCCGCCGGGAACGGCATCACCAAGATCGCCCTCGGCCACCATCGTGACGACATCGTCGAGACGCTGTTTCTGAACCTGTTCTTCGGTGGCAGACTGAAGGCCATGGCTCCGAAGCTGCTGTCCGAGGACGGGCGTCACGTCGTGATCCGGCCCCTCGCCTACGTGGCCGAGCGGGACATCGAGCGCTATGCGCGCGGACGCAACTTCCCCATCATCCCCTGCAAGCTGTGCGGATCGCAGGACAATCTGCAGCGCAGGGCCATCAAGGGCATGCTCGCCGACTGGGAGCGTGCCTGGCCCGGGCGCACCGAGAGCATCTTCTCGGCGCTGCGCCACCTCGAGCCTGACACCCTGGCCGATCCCCGCCACTTCGATTTCACCGGCCTCGAGGCGAGGCGCCTCCAGCCGATGTCGATGGAGGAGGAGCTGAGATTGGACGAGGAGGCTCGGAAGGGGCCGGAGCAGAGCCGCGGGGCGGGCTTTCCCGGGGGTCTTCCCGGGGCTCTCGGGCTCGAGAGCGCCGACCTCAGGGGCGGCGGCAAGGACGTGCAAATTCTCGAGCTTCCGTCAAGCCCCGCGCAGGGGGTTGATTCGACGAGCGACCCTCAGAGCGTTCACGCATAACCGGGATCCTAAAGTCACGCGCCGACCGATGGATGCTCTTCCAGCGCTTCCTCTGCCCAACTCCTACTGGGTTCTCCCGGGCCGGCTGCTCGCCGGCGAGCATCCCGCCGGCCCTACCGAGGAGGCTACCCGGGAGCGCCTCGGGAAGCTCCTTGCCGCCGGCATCCGCTGCTTCCTTGATCTGACCGAGCCCGCCGAGGCCGTTTCGTACGACGGCACACTGCCGCTTTCCATCGAATACCAGCGCAAGCCCATCCCGGATCACGGATTGCCGCAGCGGCGCGAGCACATGATCGAGATCCTGGATTGCCTGCGGGACGCGCTGCACGAGAGCAAGCCGACCTACCTGCACTGCCGCGCCGGCATCGGGCGGACCGGCACGGTGATCGGCTGCCTGCTGGCCGAGGAGCATGGCGGCGAGCACGCGCTCGCCGCGCTCAACCGGCTATGGCGGCAGTGCGCGCGCTCCGGCGACTGGGAAAGCGTTCCCGAGACCCAGGCCCAGACCGAATATATCCGGCTGTGGGCACCAAGCGGCCCGCAGGGGCGCGGCTCTTCCAGCCCCGAGGCATCGCGCCCGGAGGGCGTTGAGGAAGCCCCTGAAGAAGCGGATCCTTTGCTGCAGCCCGCCGCCCTGGCGGCGGCACAGGCGCTCAGGGAGCGTTTCCTCGGCGCACTGCTCGGGCTTGCCATCGGAGACGCGATCGCCGCCGCGACCCAGTTCCGCCGTCCCGGCTCGTTTGCTCCCGTCGCAGACCTGATCGGCGGCGGCCCATTCGGGCTGCCGCCCGGGGGCTGGAGCGACGATACCGCCATGGCGCTGTGCCTCACCGAGAGCCTCCTCGAGTGCAACGGTTTCGATCCGGCCGACCAGGTGGCCCGCTACCGGCGCTGGCAGAGCGAGGGGTATCTCTCCGCCACCGGCCGATGCCTGGGGATCACGGCCGCAACGGCCCGTGCCCTGGCCGCAGCCCAATGGCGGCGCCAGCCTTTCTCCGGCTCCCATGATCCCCTGCAGCTCGATCCCGAGCCGCTCTCCCGGGTGGTGCCCGTGACGATGTACTTTTTCGCGACACCGGATGAGGCCGTCCACCTGGCCGGTGAGGCGGCGCGCACCACTTCCCAGGCGGCCCCAGTGCTCGCGGCTTGCCGGGATCTGGCCCGCATCCTCGCTCTGGCGCTGTCCGGCGCGCCGCGGAGCGCGATCCTCGCCAAGGCCTCGGGCGCCCTGCCTCAGGGCCTGGCTAAAGGCGTGGGCCAGGCGCTGGCAGGGGCGATCGAGGCATTCGCCGCCACGGGCAGCTTCCGTGAGGCGCTGCTGCACGCGGCCAACCTGGGGGGGGACTCGGACGTGACCGCGACAGTGTGTGGGCAGCTTGCCGGAGCGTATTACGGTGCCGGCGCCATCCCCGCCGCGTGGCGGGCGAGTCTTCTGCGCCGGCCGCTGATCGAGGCCTATGCCGACCGGCTCCTTACCCACGCCCTGACCCGGCTGAGCGAGTGACCCCACCCGCGGCCGCCTCGGCAGCGGACGGTCGCCCGCCGCTGCGATAAGCTGCTCGCCCCTGCTCCCGCCTCAAGCCGTTCCCCGTGGCCTCCGAGCACGCCCGTTCACGCCGCCGCACTCTCTCCTGGACCCGGCTCTCGGACCAGGCGCTGCTCGAGCTGCGCTTCCGCGATCTCGGCCTGACTCTGCGCGAAGCCAACATCCGGCGCGCCGTTCAGCGGCTGTACCGCGAGCTGGAAAGCCGCGGTATCCGCTTCCGCCCGCACATCTGGCTGTCGGAGGAATGGTTCACCCCCGATGGGGTGCCGGGCATCGCCGTTCCGTTCTATCTGGCCCATCCGCGGCTGACGCGGCTCGAGCGGCACATCATGCACGAGGCCGAGGGCGGCAATTCCCGCGAGCTCATGCGCATCCTGCGTCACGAAGCCGGGCATGCGCTCGACAACGCCTATCGGCTGCGCCGGCGCAAGCGCTGGCGCGAGGTGTTTGGTCCGGCCTCGCTTCAATACCCGGTCCGTTACAAGGCGCGCCCGGGGAGCCGGCGCTACGTGCATCACCTGGGCGAGTGGTACGCGCAGGCGCATCCGACGGAGGATTTTGCCGAGACGTTCGCCGTCTGGCTCGCGCCGCGCTCGGGATGGCGCAAGAGCTACGCCGACTGGCCCGCCTTTCGCAAGCTGCAGGCGGTCGATGAGCTGATGGCCGAAGTGCGCGGCCAGTCGCCCCCGGTGCGCAATCGCGCGCGGATCGAGCCGCTCGAATCCAACACTCGCACCCTGGGTCAATATTATCGACGCAAGCTGGCGCGCTACCGGCGGTACCGCCGCGGGCTGGCCGATGCGCTGTTGCAATGGCTGTTCAGCGCCCAACGCCCCCGGCGCGACGCGCTGCGCGCTGCAACGCTGCTGCGCACCCATCAGAAGGCCCTGATCGCTTCAGTCTCGCGCGAGCTTGGCCTGGCGCGCTATAGTGTGCAGCAGATCATGCGTATGCTGATAGAGCGCAGCGATACATTGAACCTATACGTCCGCGGCGGCCGTCGCGACGCAGTCCGCAACTCCCGTTGGCTGCTGGAGCGGCTGGCGGATCTGTACTCGCAGGGTAAGACGCCGCACCTCCCGCTATGAAAAAATTGCGCACCCTTGTCGTGGTGCATGCGAGCCTCGTGCCGCCGGAAAGCCTCGAGGGCCACGCCGACAAGGAGATCGCGGAATGGCGGACCGAGTACGACGTCACCGCGACCTTGCGCCAGAGCGGACACGATGTGCGCTGCCTGGGCGTGCTCGACAGCCTCACGGAAATGCGCCTGGCCATCAAGGAGTGGAAGCCCGACATCGTCTTCAACCTGCTCGAGGAATTCAACGGCATCGTCACTTACGACCAGCACGTGGTCGCCTATCTCGAGCTGCTGCGCCAGCCCTACACGGGATGCAATCCCCGGGGGCTGATGCTCTCGCGCGACAAGCCGCTCAGCAAACAGCTGCTCGCCTATCACCGGATTTCAACCCCGCGCTTCGCGGTGATCCGCCGCGGCACGCGCGTGCACGTCCCGCGCAAGCTTCACTTCCCCCTGTTCGTCAAATCGGCCACCGAGGACGCCTCCCTCGGCATCGCCCAAGCGTCGGTGGTCGAGGATGCCGCTCGCCTCAAGGAGCGCGTCGCCTTCATGCACGAGCAGATCGGCTCGGACGCGCTGGTCGAGGAGTTCATCGAGGGCCGAGAGCTGTATGTCGGCGTCATCGGCAACGGACGCCTCACCCGCCTGCCCGTGTGGGAGATGGTCTTCGGCACCATGCCGGCCTCGCTTGCCGGAATCGCCACGCGCAAGGTGAAGTGGGACAAGGAGTACCGGGAAAAGTACGGCATCATCACGCGGGCCGCCGAGGAGCTTCCGTCCGCCGTGCTCGCCCAGCTCGACAAGCTCTCACGCCGCATCTATCACGTGCTGGGTCTCTCGGGCTACGCGCGGATGGATTTCCGCGTGACCGCCGACGGCCGGGTCTATGTGCTCGAGGCGAACGCCAACCCCAATCTCGAGGCGAGCGAGGACTTCGCCGAATCCGCGCGCGCCGCCGGGATCGCCTATGCGGACCTGCTCGAGCGGCTGATGTCGCTCGGGCTTTCCTACCGGGCGCAGTGGCGCTAGCGAAACGGCGAGCCGGAACGTCACGCCACTGGGGAGCGGCCGGCGAGGGAGGCGTTCTGGCGATTGACCATCTCGGCTCGCCAGGCGACGGACAGCATGACGCCGAGCATGAGTGCAAGCAGCATCGCCTGCGCGAGTGTGTCTGGCGGCGCGGCGTTGGGACCCGCCAGCGCATCGCCCAGCACGCAGGCGGGAATGTGCGCGCAGAACACCTGCAGCGAGTTGCGCCCGAGCAGCTCGAGCACCTTGACGGGCAGCCAGCGCAGCGCGGGCAGCAGCGTATGGTTGAGGACCCGGCCGAGGGCGATGCAATCGAGCACTCGCAGCGGTCCGAGCCGCCACTTGTCCACGAGCGGCGAGGCTGCTCCGACCTGTGCGAGGAGCCCGCCGACCCGGTGCCGCCAGAGCAGAAAGACGACGCACGTCGCCACTGCCGCGACGGCGATGGCCGGATGGCGCAGCCACCGCCTGCTCCCGCCTGTCCCCTCCCCGCGGTGCTGGTGGAATCCGAGCCACAGGCCCGCGACCCACACGAGCTGCCACGCATACCAGTTGAAGGCTCCGAACGCGGCGCGCTCGAGCGGCAGGCCGGCCCTCGATACCAGCTGGTACGCCAGCCGTCCCCCATCGAGCTGGGCGAACAGCCACAGCAGTCCCGACCCGATGAGCACCGGTATCCACAGAGCTTGCGGGCGCGGCTGTCGCAACCACACGGCGGGTGTCAGCACTCCTTGTGCGGTGCTGCCAGCGCCGGCCGTGCCCTGGCCGGGCGCGGCGGCCGCGGTCGCGACGGATTTCACAACTCCGCGGGCTCAACTTTGTCAAAGCAATGCCGCTCGGTGTAATGAAAGAGCGCACGCGAGGTGTTCAAAGACATGCCTGAAGCCACAGTCCAGCCGGTCGCCAACCTGAAGGAATACTTCAAGGACGCGCTGCACGGGGCGCTGGTGAGCCAGCACCTGTCGGTCGAGGGTGAGACCGAGCACTACGTCGTGAACCTCCTCACGCTGTTTGCGCGCTCGGAGGCGCTGTACGATCCCGCTCCCGAGGGGCCGCGCCTCAAGCCGCTCGTGCTGCTGCTGTCAGAGGCGATGGAGGCGCGCACTCGCGCCGAGCGCAACCGCGGCCTGCAGCGCCTGGGCGATGTGTCGCTTTTCATAGCCGGCTTCTTCGCGCAGGGCTTCGCGCGCAAGCTCATCGACATCGATTATCACATTGCGATGGGCGGCCGCGCCTACGGCGAGCTGGCCGAGGCGCTCTCGGGCGTTGCGGGCGCTCCCCGCCGGTCCAGGGCGCTCGCGCTCGTGTTCGCCGAGCTCGCGGAGAAATTCCAGATGATAGTCGATGCGCTCAACGAGCTCAGCGAGAGCGCCTACACCCATTCCGATCGCGACATCCTCAGGCTCTACGAGCTGTGGCTGAAGACCGGCAGCCGCCGCAGCTTGCGGCTCCTGAAGCGCCTCGGCATCGAGCCGGTGGCGCGCGGCGCCGCCGGCGCTGGTCCCGGGGCGGGAATGCGCTCTCACTGAATGCCCGGCGCCGCCACCGTGATCCTCTCTCGCCTGCAGACCCTTCTCGGCGGCATATATGATCTCGGTGTCGATTACGACGTATATGACTTTCTGGTGACCGATCGCGCAAATCTGCCGCTCGAGGTCCGCCATCGCCGCTGCGAGGAGGACCTCATCATCGCCGAGCCGGTCTGCGAGCCGCAGGCGGGCGGGCAGGCCGAGCGGCCTGCGATGCAGGTGTCTTTGTATCTCGATCCGGCGCTGATCGACAGGCTCGCCCGGGAAGATCCGCTGCAGCGCCTGCACGGCGGAAACGTGGCCGATTGCTGGGCCGCGCTCGAGGGAGTGAGCCACTTCCTGTGCGTCGCCTGGCACGCCGATCACGAGCGGCCCGTGTCGCTCCTCGAGCTCGAGATGCAGGCCGAAGTGGACAAGTATGTGGTCAGCTGCCTGCTGCTTCAGCGGCAGTCCCCGCGGCGCTTTCCGGCGGAGCTGCGGCGGCTGCTGTTCGAGCGGGCCCGCATCGATCCCGACCTCGCCGACGGCCGCGTGGCTTTGTACCGGCGGGCCAGCCGCTATGCCGAGAAATTCTGTCGCGGGCTGGAGCGGGATCTGCGTACGGAGCGCATCGATGCCGGGCAGGAGGTGCTGGCGCGGCTGCGGCGCTTCTACCGCCTGCCGGGCGCGCGCAAGCTGGCGCACATCGACTCGACAGGAGCCTGGTGAGTGAGCCGAAGTCCGGCAGGCCCCTAAGAGCCTGCTGCGCGCCCGAGGAGGCGCCGGGCCCTCACCAGGCCCAAGGCGGTCTTGCCGTCGCGGATCTCGCCGCCGACCGCCCACTCGTACGCCTGTGTGAACGGTATCCAGTGCACCTCGATCACCTCCGCCTGCTCGTGCGCGGTGGCGGCCGGTGTGAGCTCGGTCGCGAGGAACAGATGCAAGACCTCAGAGAACACCCCGGGTGAGCTGAGGTAGGAGCCGAGACTGCGCCACTCGCGTGCGCGCACGCCGGCCTCCTCGATCAACTCTCGCTGCGCGGTGGCGAGCGCAGGCTCATTGGGCTCGAGCTTCCCCGCCGGCAGCTCCCACAGCCATCCGTCCGCTACATAGCGGTACTGGCGCAGCAGGCATACGCGCTCCTGAGCGTCGACGGCGACCGCCACGGCGCCCCCTGGATGATGGACGACTTCCAGGGCCGCGACATGTCCATTGGGCAGGGTCACTTCATCGGTGGTGAGCGTGACGATGCGCCCGCGATAGTGAACAGTCTGTCGCTCCGGCTTCATCCGCGCAGGGTAGCACCCGCTTTGCGCGTGCGCGAGCCGGCCGCAGGCTGCCCCGTTTTGCGCTTCTGCGTGCGCCCCGTGTTGGCCAGTCCGACGGTCATCCAGTGCTCCACCGGCGCAGCGACTGTACGCGCGCTTTGCACCGTGACAGCGGGCGGAACCATTCCGTATATTCGCAGGTGATGTCGACCGTTGCCCATCTGGCCCGCCTCAACGACGCGCAGCGCGGGGCGGCGGCCTACGGGGAGGCGCTGCCCGGGAAGGGGTTCCGATCCGGGCCGCTGCTCATCGTGGCGGGCGCCGGCACCGGCAAGACCGATACGCTGGCGCATCGGGTGGCGCACCTGGTCATTCACGGTGTCGATCCGGCGCGCATCCTGATGCTGACCTTTACGCGCCGCGCCGCCTCCGAGATGCGCCGTCGAGCGCACCGCCTGGTTCGCGCCGCCCACGGCGAGAGCGCCGGCGCGGACGAGGACATCGCCCGGCGCATGACCTGGGCGGGCACTTTTCATTCGGTGGGCAGCCGTCTTCTGCGCCGGTACGCGCACGAGCTGCGGCTCGATCCGCAGTTCAGCGTGCTCGATCGCGCCGATGCGGCGGATCTGCTCGATGTGCTGCGCCAGGAGCTCGGGCTTGCGCGCAAGGAGCAGCGCTTCCCGCGCAAGGACACGTGCCTTTCGATCTACTCGCACCGGGTCAATTCCCAGCGCCCGCTGAAGGAGTGTCTCGAGAGCGGGTTCCCCTGGTGCGCCCAGTGGCAGGAGGACCTCACCCGCCTGTACCGGGCGTATGTCGAGCGCAAGCGGCGCGAGAGCCTCCTCGACTACGACGATCTGCTGCTCTACTGGCACATCATGATGACAGAGCCCGGGCTCGCCGCACGGGTGGGGGCGCATTTCGACCACGTGCTGGTCGATGAATACCAGGATACCAACAGGCTGCAGGCGGACATCCTGCATGCGCTGAAGCCCGATGGGGCCGGAGTGGCGGTGGTGGGTGATGATGCGCAGGCGATCTACTCGTTCCGCGCCGCGGCGGTCGAGAACATCCTCGGCTTTCCGGATCGCTTCACGCCGCGCGCCGAGGTGATCACCCTGACCCGCAACTTCCGCTCCACCCAGCGGGTGTTGGATCTCGCCAATGTCCTGATGGCCGAGGCGCCCCGCCAATATCGCAAGGCGCTGCTCACATCGCGCGGGCAAGGCGCGCGACCGCGGCTCGTGACCGTCCCTGACCTGCAAAGCCAGGCCGAGTACGTGTGTGGGGAGATTCTGCGCCACCGCGAGGCCAACGTGCCCCTGAGGCGCCAGGCCGTGCTGTTTCGCTCCTCGAGCCACAGCGACCTGCTCGAGATCGAGCTCGGGCGGCGCGGCATCCCCTTCGTCAAATACGGCGGCCTGCGCTTCCTCGATGCCGGTCACGTGAAAGACCTGCTCGGAATCCTGCGCTGGGCCGACAATCCCCGCAATACGCTCGCCGCGTTCCGCACGTTGCAGCTGCTGCCCGGCATGGGGCCGGCCAATGCCCGGCGCGCCATCGAGCATTTCGAGGCGCGGGGCCGGGTGTTCGATGCGCTGGACAGCTTCGGTCCGCCTGCCGCCTCGGCCGAGGACTGGCCCCGGCTCATCGGGCTGCTGCGCTCGCTCGCCGATCCCCGCCAACCGTGGCCGGGGCAGGTCGGACTCACGCGCCAGTGGTACCGGCCGCATCTCGAGCGCCTGTACGAGCCCTTCCACACGCGCCTCGGTGATCTCGAGCAGCTCGAGCTGCTCTCCGGGCAGTGCCCGTCGCGGGAGCGCTTCCTCACCGATCTCACCCTCGATCCGCCCGCGGCGAGCAGCGACCGGGCCGGCAGACCCGTGCTCGACGAGGACTACCTGGTGCTCTCGACCATCCATTCCGCCAAGGGCATGGAGTGGGACACGGTGTATCTGCTCAACCTGGTGGATGGCACTTTTCCGTCGGAATTCGCGACCGGCAAGCCGGAGTTGATCGAAGAGGAGCGGCGGCTGCTTTATGTCGGCGTGACTCGCGCGCGCAACGACCTGATGCTGCTCGAGCCCTTGAGGTTCCATGTGACGGCGCAGCACCGCTACGGTGACGCGCACGTGTACGGCGGGCGCAGCCGATTCCTCACCGATGCGGTGCTCGAGTGCCTGGAGCGCGTTGCGTTGCCGGTTCCGGGCCCCTGCGGCGGGGCGGGGAACGAGCGCGCAGAAGGCGTCTCGCTCGATGTCGGTGAGCGCCTGAAAGAGATGTGGTAGAGCGCGAAGCACTCAGCCGGCGCCTCATCGGCGCGGTCCGGTCGCGGCGCCAGGGTTGGGTCTGAAGATGCGGCTCAGGGCTTGATGAACTTCAGCGTGAAGCGGTCGCTTCCGCCGATGGCGGCGTAGCGCGCGTGGCCGATCCGACCCAGCCGGTATGTCGGCGGCAATGTCCACACGCCGGCGGGGTAATTGCGGGTATCCCGCGGGTTGGCGTTGACCTCGGAGGTGGCCACCAGCCTGAAGCCCGCGGACTCGACCAGTTTGATCGCATAATCCTGCCGGACATAGCCGTTTCTGGCACATGGATCCTGTGGCATCGACGGGTTGCCGCGGTTGTCCACCACACCGAGCACCCCGCCCGGGGCGAGCGCCCGATAGATCGTCGCAAAGGCCTTGCGGGCCACCCCGAGCGCCATCCACCGGTGCAGATCCCGGAAAGTCAACACCATGTTGACTGAGCCCGGGGGCAGCACCTCGCCGCCATCGAGCGGAAAGGTGACGACGCGAACGCGGTCGTAGAGGTGCGGCCGGGATGCAAGCAGTCTGCGGTAGCGGGCGAGGCGCGCGGCCAGGAACGCGCTGTGCCCGGGCGCGATCACCCCGGCATACAGCCGTCCGCTGCGGCGGACCAGGGGGGCGATGATCCGCGTGTAATAACCCGAAGCGGGCCAGACCAGCAGCACCCGGGACTGGGGGCGGATGCCGAAGAACAGCAGGGTCCGCACCGGATGGCGGAAGCGATCCTGGCTGCGGTCAGCCTCAGGCCGGGACGTGGCGAGGATTGCATCCAGGTCATGGGTTGTCGCCTGACGGCCGGCGGTGGTGGCACACCCCGAAAGCAGGGTCAGGGCCGCCAGGGCGGCAGTTGCGGCTTTCGCCGCTGTCAGGGGCGCTCGCATGGGTTGGCATTGTGGACGGCGCCATGGCCAAAAAAAACCCCGCAGCGACGGGTGATTCGACCGGCACGAGATCCCCGGCGCCTTATGCGGCGCATTTTTTGCCAATGCGGGCTCCGCCCGCCGCCGATCGGTCCTTCGGCAAGCACCCGCCCTGCGGGTCGCTTCCGGCCGGCTTTCCGGACCGGGCGTCCGCCGCTGTCGCGGCTCACCCGCGCCAGACGGTGCGAATCTCAGCGGCGGAACGGTCCGCCGCCGGAACGGGGGCGGGGTGCGCGCTCCTGGGCTTCGTTCACCCGCAATGCCCGACCGCTCATCTGAAAGCCGTTCAGCGCCTGGATCGCCCCCTGAGCCTCGCCCGGTGACATCTCCACGAAGCCGAAGCCGCGCGGCTTGCCGGTTTCCCGGTCATTGATGAGCTTGACCGATTCCACCTTGCCATGACGCTCAAACAGCGTCTTCAGGTCCTGCTCGGTGGCGGAGAAAGGCAGGTTGCCTACGTAAATCGTCGTCATCCGGAGGTCTCTCTTGGCAGTGCGGCCAACGAACGGCCTGACCCGGCCGCCGGAACCGCGGGATCATTCGGGATTGTGTGTGGAGGAAGGGACGAAAGAAACCGGAAGTTCAAACCTGATCAATCCGCTGACGGAATACGGCAATTATGCTACTCCCGGCTTTTGCGGGAAGCAAACAATCTCGCGCTCCTGTCCAAAGGTACTCGGGCCGTGCGATGCGCCACCTGGGGCCGGGATTGTTGCAATCGTGCAACAGTCAGCTGGCCGGCGGTTCCAGGTACGAATAGCCATCGAGCTCGCTTTCGTAGAAGCGCTTGAGGACCTGACTCTCGGCGATACTCATGCGTCCATCGCGGATGGCGCGCTCGCAATCCCGGGTCAGAGCAGGGGAAAGCTCAGCCACGTCGTATTCCATGTATTCCAGCACCCTGTTGGCGGTGTCGCCTTTGACGACTTCCTCGATCCACCATCCGCCTTCGTCGTAGTGCCTGACATGGACCACGTGCGTATCGCCGAACAGGTTGTGCAGGTCGCCGAGGGTTTCCTGGTATGCCCCGACGAGAAAGGCCGCCAGGTAGTACTTCTCGCCGGACTTGATCTCGTGCAGCTCGAGCGTGCGTTTGTCGTCCCGCAGCGAGACGAAATGATCGATCTTGCCGTCGGAGTCGCAGGTGATGTCCGCCAGCACACCCGTGCGCGAGGGCCGCTCGTTCAGACGGTGGATCGGCATGATGGGGAAGAGCTGATCGATGGCCCAGCTGTCCGGCAGTGACTGAAATACGGAGAAATTGCAGAAATACGTGTCGGAGAGGATGGATTCGAGGCCCTCGAGCTCCTCGGGCCGGCGCTCGATGCGGCGGCAGACATCGCGGATCTTGGCGCAGGTCGCCCAGAACAGCCGCTCTGTGAGGCCCCGGAGCTCGAGCGAGAGCAGCCCCAGGCTGAACATCTGCAGCGCCTGATCGCGAGCCGTCAGCGCATCGTGGTAGCACTCAACCAGGCGCCGGCGGCTGACGGCGCGAAACGCTTCGAACAAGTCGTGAACCGGCTGCGGAAGCTCTTCTTCTCCATCGTAGTCCTGCTTTTCCCGGCCGGTGACCTGGAATTTGTCGAGCGCGGAAGAGCCAAGCACATCGAAGACCAGTACGCTGTGGTAGGCCGCCACCGCGCGGCCGGACTCGCTGATGATCATGGGGTGAGGGACGTCGCGCGCATTACACACGCTGGCGATCCGGTACACGACGTCGCTCGCGTACTCGTTCAGCGTGTAGTTCATCGATGAGGTGAAATTCGTCCCGCTGCCGTCATAGTCGACGCCGAGGCCGCCGCCCACGTCGATGTATTGGAGGCCCGCCCCCATGCGCTTGAGCTCTGCGTACACGTGGGCGAGCTCGTTGATGGCGTCCTTGACTCGGCGGATGTCCTGCAGCTGGCTGCCGGGGTGGCAGTGCACCAGCTGCAGGCAGTCGAGCATGTCGCGTGCCTTGAGCACCTGGACGAGCTCCAGGATCTCGGTGATGAACAGGCCGAATTTCGATTTCTCGCCCGTCGAGTCACGCCACTTGCCCGAGCCTTCGGTCGTAAGCTTCACCCGTACGCCGATTCGCGGCCGCACCTGGTATTTGTCCGCGTGCTTGAGGATGAGCGAGAGCTCCTCGAAGTTCTCGACCACCGGGATGATGGTGCGCCCAAGCTTGGTCGCCAGCGTCACCGCCTCGATGTAGCTGTCGTCCTTGAAGCCGTTGCAGACGATCAGCCGGTCCGGGGCGTTCTCGGTCATCGCCATGACCGCGAGCAGCTCGGGCTTGGAGCCGACCTCGAGGCCGAAGCCGAACTGCGCGCCGTAGCGGTACACCTCTTCGACCACGAGGCGCTGCTGATTCACCTTGATCGGAAATACGGCGGTGTAGCGGTTTCGGTAGTCGTTCTCAGCGATGGCCTGTGCGAACGCATCGTGCAGGTGCTTCAGGCGATGCGCGAGGATGTCGGAGAAGCGCACCACCACCGGCGTGGTCAGGTCGCGCGCTTGCAGGCCCTCGATCACCTCGTAAAGGTCGATATCGCGCTCCGGCCGCGTATCGGGCCGAACCACCACATGCCCGGCGTCATTGATGCCGAAATACCCTTTGCCCCACGCTTTGACGTGGTAGAGCTCCAGGGAGTCATCGATCCGCCACGGCGCGGCGGGATGAAGCGGGTGATTGGCTAGGGTTTTGGGGTCTACGGCCACGGGCGAGGGTTCCACTGCGACGCAGGTTGAGGTGGAGGAGCCGGTCCGACTCAGGTTCGTCTGCCGCTGCCTTTTGTGCGGCGCGCCTCAGGCGTGTCGCACCGGCCTTCCCCGCCGGCAGGGGCACCGCTTCCCCGTGCCGCTTCCGCCTTCGCGGTTGGCGGCTCCCCGGGGGCCCGCGAGTCGTTCGCGGGCGCTCGTCGCTGCGCGACTCGCCCTCGCGATGGCGACCCTGAGTCGGTCAGGCTCCTGGGCGCGCAAGATATCAAAATCGCGCGACAGTGAAAGTCCTCACCCCGATTTTTTTGCCGCGATTTCTCCGCCGGTTTCGCCATCTTGCGCCGCGCCCGGGCCTCGGCCCGTCTTCAGCTGCCGCGCGCAACCGGCCGCCGGGGGTCACGGATCCATTCGCTCCATGAGCCGGCGTACAACCTTGCGCCGCGCAAGCCGGCCGCTTCCAGGGCGAGCAGATTGTGGCAGGCGGTCACGCCCGAGCCGCACATGCAGACGAGCGCCTCGGCCGCCCGCCCGGAGAGCACCGGCGTGAAGCGCTCGCGTAGTCTCTCGGGCGGAAGGAATCGGCCCTCGATCAGGTTGTCCGCGAACGGAAGATTGCACGCCCCGGGTACGTGGCCCGCCACCGGGTCCAGCGTCTCATTGCGGCCGGCGAAGCGGTCGGCGGCACGAGCATCGACCAACACCCATCGGCCGCCGGAGAACTCGCCTGAGTTGACAGCGTGCTCGACCTCGGCGGTTGCGGCCACCATGCCCGCGTTGGGACGGCCTTCGAAATGGGCCCGGGGCTCGCCTGCCGTGCCCGCGGGTCCCTCTTCCATCGGCAGCCGCCCGGACCGCCAGGCGGCGAGTCCGCCGTCGAGCACCGCCACCTGCCGGTGGCCCAGCCAGCGCAGCAGCCACCACAGCCGGGCGGCATAGGCGCCCGGTCCCTGGTCATACGCCACCACTTGCGAGCGCGCGTCGATGCCCCAGTCCCCGCATCGCTCGGCGAGCCGGTCGGCCGGGGGCAGAGGATGCCGGCCCGTCGAGGCGCAAACCGCTCCGGACAGATCCCGATCCAGATGTGCGTAGCGCGCATGCGGAATGCGCGCGCGGGAGTATTCCCCCTCGCCCCAGCCGGGCCGCTCGAGATCGAAGCGGCAATCGATGACGACCCAGCCGGGTTCGCCCAGGTGGGCCGCAAGCCGGCTCGGCGCGATCAGCGTATCGAACATCCCGATCCTCCCCCAGTCGTTGCCCATCGCCTGCATTTGACCAGCGTAGGCACGGGGAAGTGCCCGCCGCCGGCGCGGGGCGTGACGGCAGCCCGCGCCGCCCTTCCTTACAGGTACAATCGCAGCATATCCTCAATGAGGCGGCGATGGCGATCGAGGTCTACTGGGGCAGCGGGAGCCCCTACGCGTGGCGAGTGCTGCTTGCGCTCGAGTACAAGCGACTGGCGTACACCGGCCATCTGCTGGAGTTCTCGCGGCAGGAGCACAAGTCCCCACAGATGCTGCAGATGAATCCCCGCGGGCGGCTGCCCGTTCTGAGGGACGGCGAGTACGTCTGCTTCGAGTCGCTCGCCATCCTCTACTACCTCGACCTGAAGTATCCCGCACCGCCCATCTTCGGCGGCAACGCCGAAGAAGCCGGCACCATCATGCGTGTGATCTGCGAGTACCAGGCTTACATCGAGCCGCACGTCTCGACGATCACGCGCGCGGTGTTCGGGGGGAGCGCGGATCTGCGCAGCGAGGAGATCACGCAGGCCATGCACGCGGTGGCGAGCGAGGCGCGCACCATCGAGGGGCGCCTGTCGAAGTCCGACTGGGTGGTCGGCGAGCGGTTCTCGGCGGTCGACATGGTGATCTTTCCCGGCATTCAGCTGCTGAAACGTGCGCTCGAGCGGCCTTCGGCCGCCGAGCTCGCCTCGCGCTTCATGCCCGTGGAGGTGAACTATCCGGCCCTCGGACGGTGGCTCGCGCGCATCGAGGGGCTTCCAGGATACGAGCGCACCTATCCGCCGCACTGGCGTTGAGGCCGGCGCGCGCCAAAGCCGATCGCCAAGCTTGTGGTACCCTGCCGCCTCGGGGAGCGCCGCGCCGCTGCCGCTCCGATTTTGTTTGAGCGTCTCCAGGTACCATGAGCGAGCACAAGATTCACGTCGAATTTCCCGGCCGTATTCTCTTAGTCGGTTTTGGCAGCATCGGGCAGGGTGTTCTGCCTCTGATTCTGCGGCACATCGGCGTTCCTCCCGAGCGTATCACCATCGTGACCGCGGAGGACAAGGGCCGGTCCGAGGCGGAGCGCTACGGCGTCCGCTTCATCCAGGAGCGGCTCACGCGCGAGAACCATCGGCGGGTGCTCGGGCCGCTGCTCGGCCGCGGCGATTTTCTCGTCAACGTATCGGTGGATGTGTCGAGCCTGGCGCTGGTGAGGCTGTGCTGGGAAAAAGGCGCGATGTACCTCGATACCTGCATCGAGCCTTGGCCGGGCGGCTACACCGACCCGACGGTGCCGGCCGGCCGTCGCACCAATTACGCGCTGCGCGAGGAGGCGCTGGCGCTGCGACAGGGCAACGAGCGCGCCCCGACCGCGGTGCTGACCCATGGCGCCAACCCCGGTCTCGTATCGCATCTCGTCAAGCAGGCGCTGCTCGACATCGCGGCCGACACCGGGCTCGAGACCGGCGCCCCGGCCTCGCGCGCCGACTGGGGCGAACTGGCGTGCCGCCTCGGCGTCAAGGTCATCCACATCGCCGAGCGCGACACGCAGGTTTCGAGCCTGCCCAAGCGCCCCGGGGAGTTCGTCAACACCTGGTCGATCGACGGCTTCGTGAGCGAGGGATCGCAGCCGAGCGAGATCGGGTGGGGCACGCACGAGCGCAACTTTCCGCGCGACGGCAAGCGACACGAGTCCGGGAGCCTCTCTGCGATTTACCTGATGCAGCCGGGCGCCGGCACCCGCGTGCGCACCTGGACGCCGCGCGCCGGCCATTTCCACGGGTTCTGCATCACCCACGGCGAGGCGATCTCCATTGCCGACTACCTGACGGTGCGAGAGGGCTCGCAGGCGGTGTATCGCCCGACGGTGCACTACGCCTATCATCCTTGCGATGCCGCAGTGATGTCGGTGCACGAGCTCGCCGGGCGCAACTATGTGCAGCAGGAGCGACAGCGCATCCTGATGGACGACATCATCGGCGGCATGGACGAGCTCGGCGTGCTCCTCGCCGGACACAGGAAAAATGCCTACTGGTACGGCTCGCAGCTTTCGATCGAGGAAGCCCGCCGGCTCGCCTCATTCAACAACGCCACCAGCCTGCAGGTCACCGTGGCGGTGCTCTCGGGCGTCATCTGGGCTATGGAGAATCCCAACCGCGGCATCGTCGAGCCCGATGAGATTGATTTCAGGCGCAACCTTGCGATCTGCATGCCGTATCTGGGACAGGTGGTCGGACGCTACACCGACTGGACGCCCCTGCATGAGCGCGGGCGGCTGTTTCCGGAGGATGTCGATGTGACCGATCCATGGCAGTTCAAGAACGTGCGGGTGACCTGGTAGACATCCCGCCGCCCGACCCAAGGCATTACCACGCTCGCAAGCAGGACAGGGCACCTAGCGGTAGACATCCCGCCGCCCGACCCAAGGCATTACCGCTGCGGGCGCACGCCCTGGATGGACCGGGCTATCTCGTGGAAGGCGGCTCGTACTCGATGTCCACGATGACGAAGCGCTCGTTGCCTATCGGCAGCTCGACCATGACCTCATCATCGAGGTGGCGTCCGAGCAGGGCCCGTGCCAGCGGCGAATCCATGCTGATATAGCCGGGCTCGCTGTCGATCTCGTCGGGTCCGACGATGCGATAACGTGCTTCTCGGCCATCCTGAGCCTCCAACGTCACCCACGCGCCGAAATACACCCGATTTGGGTCCGAGGGGGGCTGATCGACCACGGTCATCCCCTCGAGACGCTTGCGCAGGTAGCGCACACGCCTGTCGATCTCACGCAGGCGTCGTTTGCCGTAGATGTATTCAGCGTTCTCAGATCGGTCGCCCAGCGCCGCGGCCTCCGCGACAGCCAGGGTGACCTGCGGGCGCTCGATGCGCCAGAGCCGGTCGAGCTCTTCGCGGAGCCGGTGTGCGCCTCCGGGTGTGATGTACTTCGATGAGGCCGGGGGAGGTGGACGGTAGCGGGTCACGGGTAGGATTCTAGTGGCCGCATCGGTGACGCGAAATTGCGACTGTTCTGAGCACGGCTTCACGGAAGGTTCATCTTACCGGTCATAGGCTTGGAGCGTGGCTACCAAGTACTACACTCATTTTCTCACTGGTGGCGCAAAGGCGCCGGCCGCGGGTGCGGCCCACGAGTGGAGCGGGGTGGTGGAGCTGCACCGCCCCCTCGAGAGTCCCCGAGAGATACGCCAGCTGCGCTCGCTGCTTGCGCTCAACTTCAATATGGATTCGGAAGACATACTGATCCTTCACTGGGCGCGCCTCCATTAGGGAGCAGGAAGCCCGTGATTGATCCCTGGCAGGGATCAATCACGGACTCCCGTGTCCCCCCTGGCGGACTGCATACCCCCGGGTAAAGGTCCGCCTTCGCCCCGGTCCCCACGGATCGGGGTTTTTCTTGTGCAACGGAGTCGACCGCCACCGGCCACCGCCAGGGGCGTTGGCCGTCGTGGCTATGGAGTCATTCGCACGTCGCTCGAGCGAAAGCTTTACCACATTCGCAGGCAGGACAGGGCGCCTGGTGGTAAAGTTTTAGCTTAACCAAGAACAATACGCCGGGATGCATCGGTGCTCGAAAATGCGTCGCTCTAGCGGTGGCCCCACCATGATCGCAACGGGACGGACTGCCTAGTGGTCGAAGGTAGCACGCCGGGTCTTGAGCCCGTTGGCGACTGCACAGGGCCCATGATGGTGCATCAGCCACCGGCGACCGCTTTCGTGGGTCGCACGCTCAAGGGCCCCTTGCATCGGCCCGTGCCGGTCGCGAGCTTTGCGGAATTCGAGCGTCGCTTCGGAGGTCTCTGGCAGCCATCGACCCTGTCCTACGCAGTGGAGCAGTTCTTCGCGAGCGGCGGTGGCAGGGCCCTCATCGTCCGAGTCGTCAACGGTGCCCGTGCCCCGACCCTGGCATTGTCCGCCGGAGACGGGGTGTTGCGTCTCGCGGGTGTCGATCCCGGATCGCGGGAGTATCTGCGCGCCTCGGTGGATTATGATGGGATTGCGGGGGAAGACCACTTCAATCTGGTGATCCAGCGGGTTCGCTCGGCGGGCTCCGAGCGGATCGAGGACCAGGAGATCTTCCGGCGGATCTCGCTGCAGCCTGATTCGGAGCGCTACATCGGCGCTCTGCTGCTGCGATCGCAGCTTGCGAGGGTCGTCGAGCCCTTGCCTGCCCGGCGCCCGGATCGCTCGAGCACGGTCGGGCGCGCAATCGGCTACACCTGCTGCAACTGCGATGGCGATGACGGCGATCCGCTGACGGACTATGACCTCATCGGCTCGGCGGGCGAGAGCACCGGCTTGTTTGCGTTGTGCGCCGAGGACTTTGACTTTCTTTGCATACCGCCGCTGACGCGCGAGCAGGACCTCGGATTGGGGACGCTCCTGGTCGCGGCACGGCTGTGCCGCGAGAGACACGCGCTGCTGATCGTCGATCCCCCCTCGGGCTGGACGAGCCCGCGGGAGGTGATCGAGGGGATCCGGACGTGGCCGTTCCGTAGTGACAACGCCGTGATGTTCTACCCGAGAGTGCGCACCCACGATCTGTTGCGCGGCCGTGAGGAGACGTTCGCATCCAGCGCGGCGGCGGCGGGGCTGCTCTCGCGCGCCGAGGAGCTCCATCCCTTCGGCACCGCCGAGGCAGAATGGCTGTTGCGCCCGGGACTGCACCCGGCGGTGGATGTCTCGGATTCGCAGCGACTGCGGCTGGCTCAGGCGGGAATCAATGGCCTGGTTGCAGCCAGAGAGGCCGGCCGACCGGCCTTCAGCGCCCGCACGCTGTCCGCGGGGGGCGGCTCGCCCGATTGGGCATATCTGTCGGCGAGGCGCTTGGGATTGCGGATCGCCGCGAGCATCGAGCGCGGCACGCGCTGGGTGCTGCTCGAGCAGAACAGCCCTGCCACATGGGCCAGAGCCGGCGCGCTGGTCGGCTCGTACCTCGAGACGCTGGCCGGCGAGGGCGCCTTCGCAGGCGCCACGAGCCGGGAGAGCTACTTCGTCGTATGTGACGAGCGCATCAATCACGCCCAATCCGTCGGCGCAGGCCGCGTCAATCTGCTGTTCGGCATCGCGGCGCGCAGAGCCGGCGAGTTCGATACCTGGCTGGTGAGCCACCATCCGGCATCGAGTCGGGCCCGTCCGGTATCGGTCAACCGGCTGGCGACCGCGGGCGGGGTGCCCGAGGCGATGCGGCTGTAGCGCGGACCCCGGTTTGCCGGCATGATCGGGGAGCAATGAATCAAACGACTACGCCCGCACAGGAGCCCTCGAGCACGGCCGATCCTGCCGCCACCCAGCGACACGTAGTTTTTTCGCACGGCCTGGCGAGTGGGCCGTGGGGGCGCAAGATATCGGCGCTCGCCGAGATCGCGCGCAGCGAAGGATACGAGGCCCATTCGGTCGATTACCGCGGTATCGATGATCCGCGCGCCCGGATCGCCAGGCTTGCGGAGTTCTGCAAGGAGCTGACCGGTGACCTCGTGCTCGTCGGGTCGAGCCTCGGGGGCTACGTGGCGGTGGCGTCCGCCTCGATGCTGCACGCGAGGGGCGTCTTTCTGATGGCGCCTGCCCTGTATTTTCCTCAGCTGCCGCCATTACGCGAGGGCATCGTCGATTGTGCCGCTGCCGTGGTGCACGGATGGCGCGATGACGTGGTGCCTTTCGAGCAGAGTGTGCGATTCGCGCAGGGCTGCCGCGCCTCGCTGCACATTCTGGACAGCGACCACAATCTGCACAATCAGATCCGCGTCATCCAACACCTGTTCGAGTATTTTCTGATCGGGCTCGATCTGCCTGCGCTGACGCCCGAATAGCCCCGCCGTTTCCCGGGAACGATGAACTGGCTGCTGCATCGATTGCTTGCGCTGTGGGTGCGTTTCAAAGTCCTGCCGGAGGACCTGGCCGCGCGGCTGCGCGGCCGGGGCCATCCGGTGTGCTACGTGCTCGAGCGGCGCAGCGCCACCGATCTGGCGGTGCTGCAGAACGTCTGCAGGCGCCTGAGCCTTCCGCGCCCTCGCAAGCATCTCCTGAGATACGGCGGCACTCTGTATTCCTACTTCTACCTGAGCCGCTTGCGCGGCTTCTGGAACGAGCGCCTGGACCGGCGACCCCCGCCGCAGATCGCGCAAATGCTGCACAGGCTCGACTCCGATCCGAAATTCGATGTGGATCTGGTGCCGGTCACCGTGTACTGGGGCAGGGCCCCGCAGCGGGAGAGGTCCTGGTTCCGCCTGCTGTTGGGCGAGAACTGGGCGCTTACCACAAGAGTGCGCAAGTTCCTGCAAGTGCTGTTCAACGGTCGCGACACTCTGGTGGAGTTTGAGGAGCCGATCTCGCTGCGCAGCCTCCTCGGGGAGGAAGCCGGCCCTGCGGTGCGCGGGCGCCGCGTGACGCGCTCGCTGCGGGCGCTGTACATACAGAGGCGCACGGCGCGCATCGGGCCGGATCTGTCCCATCGGCGCACCGTTGTGAGGCGAATTCTGCGCACCCGTGCCGTACGCGCCGCCGTTGCGCAGCAGATGAGGGAGAAGAAGATCTCACGCCGCGCGGCGCTGCGCGAGGCGGTGGGGTACGCCGAGGAGATCGCGGCCAACTACTCGCACGTCTTTGTCCGCTTCTTCGAGCCGGTTCTGACTTGGCTGTGGAGCCGGTTGTACGATGGAGTGGATGTCGGCCATCTGGAGACGCTGGAGCGGGTGGCGCAGGGGAATGAGATCGTCTACGTCCCCTGCCATCGCAGCCACATGGACTACCTGCTGCTCTCGTACGTGATCTACAGCAATGGCTACGCCGTGCCGCACATCGCCGCCGGTATCAATCTGAACCTGCCGATCGTCGGCAGGTTCTTGCGCATGGGCGGGGCTTTCTTCATCCGCCGCCACTTCCGGGGCAATGCGCTGTATACGGTCGTCTTCATGAAGTACCTCGCGGCCATCATGGCCCGGGGGCATTCCATCGAGTATTTCATCGAGGGGGGGCGCAGCCGCACCGGCAGGCTCCTGAAACCCAAGACCGGCATGCTCTCGATGACCGTGCGCAGCTTCCTGCGCGACCCGGTGCGTCCTGTGGTGTTCGTGCCGGTGTACTTCGGCTACGAGCGCATCCTGGAAGGGTCAACCTACATCGGGGAGCTCTCCGGCAAGCCGAAGGAGAAGGAAAGCGTGCTCGGGTTGCTGCGCTCGCTGCGCAGGCTGAGGGAGCGATTCGGGAGGGTGCGGGTCAATCTGGGCGAGCCGATTGCGCTCGATGAGATTCTCGACAGGCAGGGCCAGTGGCGCGACCGGCGATTCGATGACGATGCGCGCATGCCCTGGGTCGCGGCGGCCGTCGAGGACCTCGCCGGGCGCATCATGCGTAACATCAACGCTGCCGCAGCCGTGACGCCGACGAATCTGCTGGCGATGGTCCTGCTGGCCATGCCCCGTCAGGCGCTGCCCGAGCCCGATCTCGAGCGCCAGATCGACCTGTATCGCGCGCTGCTCGGCGGCCTTCCCTACAGCGATCGGGTGACGGTCACCGAGCTGAGCGGCCGGGAGGCCATTGCCTACGGCGAGGCGATGAAGGTGCTGCTGCGCCAGAGCCATCCTTTGGGCGACATCCTGCGCATGAGCGACGAAAGCGCCGTGCTTGCCGCGTATTTCCGCAACAACGTGCTGCATCTGTTCGCGATACCGTCGCTGATCGCGTGCGCGTTCATCAGCAACGCCGCGGTGCGCCACGAGGACATTCAGCGCCTCGTCCAGCGGATCTATCCCTACATCGCCGCGGAGCTGTTCCTGTGCTGGAGCGAGCAGGAGGTACCGGCGGTGATCGACAGCGTCCTCGCGGAGCTCTCGCGCCACGGTCTGATCGAGTCGGATCCGCAGCGGGCCGTGTGGCGCCGTCCGCCGCCCTCGACGATGCAGGCGATGCAGCTGTCCATTCTGGTGCAGCCGACGATCCAGACAGTCGAGCGATATTACCTTGCGATCGCGCTGCTGATCGAGGCGGGCTCCGGCGCAATCACCCAGAGCGTGCTCGTGGAGCGTTGCCAGCTCGCCGCGCAGCGCATCGCCATGCTCTATGGCCTGAACTCGCCGGAGTTCTTCGATCGCTCCATGTTCGAGAATTTCATCGATCTGCTGCGCCGCCGCGGGGCCGTGCGCAGCAACGGAGGCGGGACGTTGGAGTACGACGAGGTGCTGATGCGGGTAGCGGCGGATGCTCAGATCGTTCTGAGCGAGCAGATTCGCCACAGCATTCTGCAGGTGACCCACTAGGCCCATCTGCCCCGTGGCCAGGCCGCGCGGGCGCGGCGGTCCGGGCATGGCCATGCCGCCCTCGCAGGCGGCATGGGTCCTGCGGCGACGGGGCTGTCGCCGGGATGGCGCGCTTCCGGTCCCGCCCGGGGGGCGGTGAGCGCGCAGGCGGATCAGGAGGCGCTGCGGGACGGCCCGAAGGGCAGGTCGACCGGCAGCTCCTCGCCCGCCAGAGTGTCGTCCTCGTGCCCCAGTGCGGGAATGGCCGGCAGGGTGTCGTTCGGATTGCGTGAGCGGCTGAGCCGCTCATCGACGTACACCAGCTCGTGCTTGCCGATCAACACCACATCGCCATCGCGCAGGTAGTGGCGATGCACGCGCGATGCCCCGACATACAGGCCATTGGTGCTGTTGAGGTCCTCGATGACGGTCGACTGGCTTGTCGTGGTGATCTGGCAGTGGTGGCGGCTGATGAAGCGGCTGTCGATCTGGACTTCGTTGTCCGGCGTTCGGCCGAGGATGAGCCTGCCCGGCATCAGCGGGATCTCCTGCACCGTGCGGCCGGCCTCGACGATGCGCAGCCGCGCAAGCGTCGGCGGCGCTGCATCCGCGTGCGACGCTTGCGGCGCGTGGCTGGAGGCGATCTGCCGGCGGGGCCGGGCCGAGAACTCCAGCCACTGCAGCTCGCTTACGGCACTGGCCACATCCACCGCGGTGACCCGGCCGCGATCGGCCGTGTAGGCGGCGATCATCGCCGTGTCGCACAGGGTGTTGATCAGGCGTGGCACCCCGCCGGTGTACCGGAAGATCTCATCGAACGTGTCATCGTCGAAGATCTGCCGCTCGCCGGCGCCCGCCACCTCCAGTCGATGACGGATGTAATCGGCGGTCTCGGCCCGCGACAGCGCCGAGAGATGGAAGCGCAGCCGGACCCGCTGATTGAGCTGCACCAGCTCCGGCGCGTCGAGCTTGTCGTTGAGCTCGGGCTGGCCGGCCAGGATGATCCGCAGCACTTTCTCCTTGGTGGTCTCTACCCCCGAGAGCAGGCGGATTTCCTCCAGCACCCGCTGTGAGAGGTTTTGCGCCTCGTCGACGACGAGCAGCACGCGCCGGCCGGCGGCGTACTGCTCGATGAGGAAGTTGTTGAGCGTGCCGAGCAGTTCGCCCTTCTTCATCTTGAAGGGGGAGAAGCCGAACTGCGCCAGGAGCGATTGCAGGAAGTCGACCGCGGAGACCTGCGTCTGGTTGATCTGCGCCACGACCACGTCCCGGGGAATCTCACGCAGGAACGACTCGATCAGGGTGGTCTTGCCGGAGCCGATCTCGCCGGTGATCACGACGAAGCCGTCGGCGAACCAGATCGTCGACTCCATGTACGCCTTGGCGCGCGAGTGCTGCTTCGAGAGATAGAGGAACTGCGGGTCGGGACTGAGCCGGAACGGCAGCTCTTTGAGTTGGAACGGCTCGGTGTACATGACGGGCCGATTATGCTACTGCGCCCGCGGGAAGCGCACCCCGGGGGCGAGCGTCGCAAGCAGCCGACGCGCCAGCCGGTCGCGCTTCGCAGACGAATCCTCCACCAGCGTACAGTGGCCAACCTTGCGTCCCGGCCGCGGCTGCTTGCCGTAGTCGTGCAGGTGCAGCCCTTCGCAGGCGAGCAGCCGCTCGCGGGGCGGAAGCTCGCCGATCAGGTTGATCATGGCGCTGTGGCCGAGCGCGCGGGTGGAGCCCAATGGCAGACCGAGGATGGCGCGCAGGTGGTTTTCGAACTGGCTGGTGGCGCTGCCCTCGATGGTCCAGTGTCCGGAGTTATGTACCCGCGGTGCGATCTCGTTGGCGATCAGACGGCCCCTGTGTACGAAGAACTCCACGGTGAGCACCCCAACGTAGCGGAAGTGCTCCAGGCAGCGGGCAAGATGGCGGGCGGCCGTGCGCTGCCAGCGGGGCGGTCCGAACGGAGCGCGCGTCAGCCGCAGAATGCCGTCGGCGTGCACGTTGCCGTTCAGGGGATAGACCACGGTCTCACCCCGCGTGCTGCGCGCGCCGATGACGGACACCTCGCATTCGAACGGGACCCATTGCTCGTAGATGAGCGGCACATCGCCCAGGGTTTCGAAGGCGCGCTGCGCCTCCTCGTGGGTCCGAATCCGCAGCTGACCCTTGCCGTCGTAGCCCAGCCGCCGAGTCTTCAGAACCCCGGGCAGACCGACCTCGGCGAGCGCGCGAGCAAGCTGGGAAGGCGAGCCGACCGCGCGCCAACGGGTGGTCGGGATGCCGAGCCGCTCGAACAGGCGCTTTTCGGAGACGCGGTCCTGGGCGGCGGCGAGGGCGGGCAGGGGTGGGCAGATGCGGGCCTCCCGGGCCGATGCATGCTCGCGCAGCGCCTCCACCGATACGTTTTCCCAATCGAAAGTCAATACCTCGCACTCGCGGGCCAGCCATTCGAGCAGCTGCGGATCGGTAAAGGCCCCGTGCACCACGGGGGCGACCTTGCCCGCCGGCGCATCGCGCGAGGGGTCGAGAAACAGAAAATCCATCCCGAGTGGATATCCGGCCAGGGCCAGCATGCGGCCGAGCTGACCGCCGCCCACGATGCCGACAGTCATGCCCGGCTCACCGCGCGCGGGTCGGGGTTCGCAAGCACCCCGGCGGTCTGGTTCCCGCGGAAGGATTCCAGCGCGTCCGAAACGGCCGGGTATTTGTTGGCGAGGATCGCCGCGGCGCACAGGGCGGCATTGGCGGCGCCCGCGGTGCCGATGGCGAAAGTGGCGACAGGCACGCCAGCGGGCATCTGCACGATGGACAGGAGCGAATCGAGGCCCCCCAAGGTCTTCGATTGCACCGGCACGCCGAGCACCGGCAGGCTGGTCTTGGCGGCGGTCATGCCGGGAAGGTGGGCCGCTCCGCCCGCGCCCGCGATGATCACTTCCAGGCCGCGCACGCGGGCCTGCGAGGCGTACTCGAACAGCAGATCCGGCGTACGGTGGGCCGAGACAACCTGAACTTCGTAGGGGACGGCGAGCTTGTCCAGCATGTCGGCGGCGGCCCGCAGGGTCTCCCAGTCCGAGGAGGAGCCCATGATGATACCAACCAGCGGCTGACCGGGCTCACCCAATGCCTCGCCCCTGCAAGGTTGCGGCTTCACCGCGTTGAAAATCGTTGCCGACGATTTTTTCATCGCGGCATTCTATCCGAGCAGGGCGCGCAAAGCGCGGAACAGCTCACGGCCAGCGGGTCCGGCGCTCCCCGTTCCGCTGGGCGCGGCTGCCCGAGCTGCGCTCACGAGTCGCTGCCAATGCGGCCGGTCGAGATCCGGCCTCACGTGCGAGAGATCATCGAGCGCGCTCTCGCCTTCCTCGAGCAGGCGCTGCCGCCAGGCCTCGGCGCGCTTGAATCGCTGAGTTTCCTGGGCGTCGTGTTCGCTGCGCGCCCCCAGCGCACGGCGGATGGGCTCGGGGTCGATCCCGCGCATCAGCTTGCCGATGTACTGCCTCTGGCGGGCGGCGGCGGCGCGGCTGCGAATTCGGCGCGCGTCGCCGATGGCCACGAGCAGAGCCTCGGGCAGGTCAAGCGCCTCGAGCTCCGACTGGCGCAGGCCGACCAGCGCCTCGCCCAGATCCTGAGCGGCATGTGCCGTGCGCTTGCGCTGGCTCTTGCTCGGCGGTTCGCCGGGATCCTGCGGCGGCGGGCTTCCTGAGGTGGGTACGGTCATGGCTGATGGGCCGCAGGCCGGCGGACGGTCGAAAGGCTGCCGATCAATCTGGGGTTCCGCCACGGTTGCGGGGACATGGGTTTCCTGGTGGCTGCTAAAATGAAAATTCTAGCCCGTGAATCCGGCGAAACCGAGTAAAACCGATGCAGCAGGCAGCCGAGCCGAACGATTCTTCTCATCTTCACGACGTTGCCGGGTTCGCGCTCGAAGAGGCTCGTCGCCTGGGCGCGTCCCAGGCCGAGGCCGATGCAAGCCTCGCCAAGGGGCTTGCGGTCACGGTTCGACTGGGAGAGGTCGAGACCCTCGAATACCAGAGGGATCGGGGGCTGTCTGTGACAGTGTACTTCGGCCAGCGCAAGGGAACGGCCAGCACCGCCGACCTGACTCGGGAGGCGGTGCGCGCGACGGTCGAGAAGGCCAGCGCCATCGCGCGCTACACGGCTGAGGATCCTTATGCGGGCTTGGTCGAGCCGGAAGCGCTGGCGCGGGACATCCCCGACTTGGATCTCGACCATCCGTGGGCGCTGGCCGCGGAGGGGGCGATCGCGATCGCTCGCCGCTGCGAGCAGGCGGGCATGGGGGGCGAGGCGCGCATCGCAAACTCCGAGGGCGCTTCGGTGAGCAGTCAGCGCCACACGGGTGTGTACGGCAATTCGCTGGGGTTCCTCGCGGGGTTCTCAGGGACCAGTCATTCCATCAGCTGCTCGCTCATCGCCCAGGAGGCCGGACAGATGCAGCGGGATTACTGGTACACCACGGCGCGCGATCCGGCCGCACTCGAGAGCCCGGAAGCGGTCGGCGCCGCCGCCGCACGACGCGCCGCCGCCCGGCTTGGGTCACGCAAGCTCGCCACTCGCCGCGCGCCCGTGATCTTCTCTCCGGAGATGGCCCGCGGTCTGTTCCAGCACTTCATCGGCGCCATCCGCGGCACCAGCCAGTACCGCGAGGCCTCGTTCCTGCTGAATGCGGCCGGCGAGCAGGTATTCCCGGCGTTCTTGGCGCTGAGTGAGCGGCCTCACATCCTCAAGGGACTCGCGAGCACGCCATTCGACGCAGAAGGGGCGGCGACCCATGACCGGGAACTGGTCGAGGACGGGGTGCTCAAGGGTTATGTGCTCGGCAGCTATTCGGCCCGGCGCCTTGGCCTCAAGACGACGGGCAATGCCGGCGGCATCCACAACCTGATGGTCGGCGTTTCGGGCCGTGCGGTCGATGCGCTGCGTACCAGGGAGCGACTTCTGCAGGATATGGGTACGGGTCTGCTGGTGACCGAGCTCATGGGCCAGGGAGTCAACGGCGTGACCGGAGATTACTCGCGGGGCGCCAGCGGTTTCTGGGTGCAGGACGGTGCGATTGCCTTTCCGGTGCACGAGGTCACGGTCGCCGGCAATCTGCGCACGATGTATCGAGACATCGCCGCTCTCGGCGACGACGTGGATGCGCGCGGCGCGATCCGCTGCGGCTCGGTGCTGGTGGGAGAAATGACGATCGCGGGAGATTGAGCCCGCTCGGTCAATCCTCGTCGTCGTCCGCGGAGTGCGGCGGGCTGACGGGTGTCGGTCTGGCGACCGGCTTGACCGGCACGACGACCGGCCGGGTTCGCATCTTGGGGCGCGCGTTGAATACCACGATGGTCTTGCCGGTGGCGCGCAGCAGCCCCTGGTCTTCCAGGACCTTCAGCACCCGTCCGGCCATCTCGCGGGAGCACCCGACCAGGCGGGACAGCTCCTGGCGGCTCACCTTGATCTGCATGCCCTCGGGGTGGGTCATGGCGTCGGGCTCTTCGCACAGGTTATTGATCGCGTGCGCCACTCGGCCGGTGACATCGACGAAAGCCAGATCGCCGAGCTTGCGATTGGTGCGGTCCAGGCGCGTCGCGAGCTGGGTCGCCAGCTCAAATACCAGCCCGGGGCTTTCCGCGGCGATCTGCCGGAACCGCGGGTAGGTCATCTCGGCCAGCTCGCAGGCATTGCGCGTGCGCACCCAGGCGCTGCGCGTGGCCTGATCCTGGAAAAACAGTCCCATTTCGCCGAAGAACTGGCCGCGATTCAGGTAGGCGAGCACCATCTCGTTGCCTTCCTCGTCCTCGATCATCACCTCTACCGAGCCACTGATGATGTAGTAAAGAACGTCCGGAAGGTCACCGGCATGGATGACCACCGTCTTGGAGGGGACGGTGCGGATACGGCAATAGCTAAGGAATCGGTTGATCGCCGGAATGTCACTGAGAGGCTTGACGACGTTCTCTTCCATTGACGGCACCCCGAGCTGTCTTAAGGTCTCGGCGAGGAGATGACTTAATTTGACCCCCGCCGGGGACAAGCGTACCGCACGGGACGCGGAAAACACCAGAGCCGAAGGCCGTCAAACCCAATACGCCGTACCCGTCATCACCCGGGCGGCGCGTCGCATGAACTCTCGCACCGGAGCGGGCAGGTCGATGCCGCCAGCGGCTCTGGCATGCGCTCCGTGCGCGACTTCGTCGGCTTGCATGGCCTTGACGATGGCGCGGCTGCGGGCATCTCCGGTCGGTAAGGCTCCGAGGTGGGAATCGAGATGGCCCTCGACTTGCTTTTCCGTCTCGACCACGAAGCCGAGACTGACCTGATCACCGAGAATCCCCGCCAGCGCCCCAATGGCAAACGACCCCGCATACCACAGCGGGTTGAGCAGACTCGGCCGGGACTCGAGTTCGGTCAGGCGCTTTTCGCACCATGCCAGATGATCGGTCTCTTCCTGGGCGGCCTGAAGCAGCATGCCGCGCGTGGCCTCGGTGTGAGCCGCCAAGGCCTGGCCGTGATAAAGAGCCTGGGCAGCGATCTCTCCGGCATGATTCACCCGCATCAGGGCGGCCGCGCGACGCCGGTCATTGGCCGATAGCGCCTGTTGTCCCGCTTCAGCTTCGGGCGGCAAGCCGGGTACCGGGCGCGAGGCGCGTGCGGGTGCGAAGAGCGCGCGCAACGCCCGGTCGAGCACGGCGATGCAGGGGTCCAGTACCTGGGGGGCTTCCATGGGACCTATTATAGGTGCTGCGGCGGGATGCGGGGGCCCTTGGGGCTTCATCAGCCGGTTTTGCAATACGGGCGCTCCTTCAGTAGACTTGCCGGCCCTTCGGATAGGGTCCCTTTTGGATCGTAGCCCTTGGCTCGAGGCTCATAATGAAGACGGTATTCGCCAAATCCGGCAGCGTCCGGGGCGACTGGTTCGTGGTCGATGCGAGCGGCAAGACGCTCGGGCGTCTCGCCACGCAGATCGCGCACCGCCTGAAAGGCAAGCACAAGGCCGACTACAGCCCCCACGTCGACATGGGAGACCACATCGTGGTGCTCAATGCCGGCAAGGTGCACGTGACCGGCCGCAAGCTGAGCGACAAGATTTACTACCACCACACCGGCCACATTGGCGGCATCAAGTCGATCGCGCTCGAGAAGCTCCTCAACGAGCACCCCGAGCGGGCGATCGAGTTCGCCGTCAAGGGCATGCTGCCGAAGAACCCGCTCGGACGGCGCATGTTCAAAAAGCTGCACGTGTTTGCCGGCGGCGAGCATCCGCACCAGGCCCAGCAGCCGCGGCCGCTCGAGATGTGAGGAATTGCAGATGGCAGTCCAGCAAATGAACTACGGCACCGGTCGGCGCAAGACCGCCACGGCGCGCGTGCACCTGCGCTCCGGCAGTGGCCGCATCACCGTCAACGATCGCCCGCTCGATGAATTCTTCGGCCGCGAGACCGGTCGGATGATCGTGCGCCAGCCCCTCGAGACGCTGCAGATGGCGGCCCGATTCGACATCAGCGTGACCGTCGACGGCGGTGGCATTACCGGGCAGGCCGGTGCGATCCGCCACGGCATCACGCGCGCGCTGATTGAGTACGACGAGACCCTGCGCAAGCCGCTTCGAGATGCGGGTTTCGTGACCCGCGATGCCCGAGAGGTCGAGCGCAAGAAGGTCGGCCGCCGCAAAGCCCGCCGCGGTACCCAGTACTCCAAGCGCTGATCCGCGCCTCTTGCGGGCGACGGCGGTTCGGGCTTCAATGACCCGCCGGGCCGCCGCCTGCCGGGCGGGCCTCGGAATTTGGGGGATCGTCTAGTGGTAGGACAACGGACTCTGACTCCGTTTACCTAGGTTCGAATCCTAGTCCCCCAGCCAAAACGCGCAGGGCCCGCCGGTCGGCGGGCCCTTGCGGTTCGGTACCGGGCCAGGATGAGAACCGTAGGCTCGACAAAATTCATCTGGAGCAAATTGAGCGCGGCGAAGCCGCGGCCCCGAAGGGGCGCCGGGCAGGGAAAGCTGAGGCGTAATCCTGGTCCCCCCGGCCCAAACGAATAGAGGCTCACCGCGAGTGGGCCTCGCCGTTCATGGCTATCCGCGCGGCTATCCGCGCGCGATGTGCTCGCGCATGGCGCGGATGGTGGCGGCGTAATCGGGGCTGCCGAAGATGGCCGAGCCCGCCACGAAGGTGTCCGCCCCGGCGCGCGCGATCGCCTGGATGTTGTCGATCTTGACTCCGCCATCGATTTCCAGGCGCACATCACGCCCGCTTGCCTGAATGCGCCGGCGCACCTGCTCGAGCTTGCCAAGCGCCGAGGAAATGAACCGCTGGCCCCCGAAACCGGGGTTGACCGACATGATGAGCACCAGGTCGAGCTTCTCGAGCGTGTAATCGAGGTAATCGAGTGGTGTGGCGGGATTGAAAGCCAAGCCGGGACGACAGCCGTGCTCGCGGATGAGTTCGATGGTGCGGTCGATATGCTCGGTCGCCTCTGGGTGGAAGGTGATGTACGTCGCTCCTGCCCGGGCGAAATCCGGCACGATGCGATCGACCGGGCGAACCATCAGGTGCGCATCGATCGGGGCCTTGATGCCGTGCCGGTGCAGTGCCTCGCACACCAGAGGCCCGATGGTGAGGTTCGGCACGTAGTGATTGTCCATGACATCGAAGTGCACCAGGTCGGCGCCGGCACGGATGACGGCATCGACCTCCTCGCCCAGTCGGGCGAAGTCGGCGGACAGGATGGAGGGTGCGATCCAGGGGGTGGCCATGCGAGGGAGTTTACGCGGCCGCCCGCGCCGGGGAAATCGTCTGATGCGGAAACCGAGGGCCCGCCTCCGTCGTGCGGTGGCGGAGCTGGAACACTCGGTTCCACTCCTGCGCCGAAAGTGCGACAGTCTGGCGAACGCCCCACCCCGCATGCGGGCTGGGCAGGGTGCCTAGCGGGTGAGCCGGGTGAGCGCTTCTCGGTATTTCTGTGCGGTGTGCGCGATGATCTCGGGCGGCAGATGCGGGCCCGGCGCCCGCTTGTTCCAGTCGAGGGTTTCAAGATAGTCGCGCACGAACTGCTTATCGAAGCTCGGCGGACTGAGTCCGGGCCGGTAGGTGTCGGCCGGCCAGAAGCGCGAGGAGTCGGGCGTAAGCACTTCGTCGATGAGGGTAAGCGTGCCGTCAGGGTCTACGCCGAACTCGAACTTCGTATCGGCGATGATGATTCCTCGCGACAGTGCGTGGGCGGCCGCGAACCGGTAGAGCTCGATCGCCGTGTTGCGCACCTTTGCGGCCAGGGCGGTCCCGATGAGCTGCTCGACCTGGCCGAACGGAATGTTCTCGTCATGTTGGCCGGCTGCGGCCTTGGTCGCGGGGGTGAAGATCGGAGCGGGCAGACGCTCCGCGAGGACGAGCCCCGCCGGCAGGGGGATGCCGCAGACGCCGCCTGTGTTCTGATAATCCTTCCAGCCCGAGCCGATCAGGTAGCCGCGCACCACCGCCTCGATCGGCAGCGCCTTGAGGCGTCGAACGATGACCGCTCGCCCCTCCAGCATGGCCCGCTCGGCGGGGTCGGGGACGAGGCTCTCGATGTCCCGCCCGGTCAGGTGGTTCGGCACGAGGTGACGGGTGCGCTCGAACCAGAACTGCGAGATCTGGTTGAGCACCCGGCCCTTGCCGGGTATGGGGTCGGGCAGCACGACATCGAAGGCGGACAGCCGGTCGGTGGTCACGATGAGCATCGCGTCCGGCCCCGCCGCGTAGATGTCGCGCACCTTGCCTTCGTGGATCTTCTCGAGTCCCCGCAGGGAAGTGCGATAAACGGCCTGTGCGTCCATGCTTGCTACTATAACTGCATGAGCGCCACGTCCGCACCCCGGGAGCATCTGCTTAAGCCATGAGATATACCGGTAAGCTCGCCGGCGGAGCGCTCGGTCTGCTCCTGGGATTCGGGCCGATCGGGGCGGCGCTCGGCGTGATTCTCGGACACCAGTTCGACACGTACGCCGAGCGGCGAGGCACCGGAGGATCTGCCGGCAATGCCACCGCCCTCGGCGAGCTTTTCTTTCGCGCGACCTTTCGCGTGATGGGCTACCTCGCCAAGGCCGACGGTCGGGTGTCCGAGCAGGAGATCGCAGCCGCCCGCTCCGTCATGGCGCAGCTGCGCCTCACGCCCGCGCAGGTGCACGCGGCGATTCAATGCTTCACCGAAGGCAAGCAGCCGGCATTTGACCTGGATACGGAGCTCTCGGAGCTGCGCCGCGCCTGCACCGGGCGGCCGGACCTGAAGCGCGTGTTCATCGAATTGCAGGTACGCGCCGCAATCGGCGGCAACAATCTCGATGGACCCGTCAGACCGCTGCTCAACCGCATCGCGGCCCGGCTCGGCCTCTCACCCTTCGAGCTGGCGCAGATCGAGGCGGCGCTTTGGATCCGCGCCGGCGGCTACGCCCGCGAGGCGCCGGAGCACAGTGGGGCGGACCTCGAGCAGGCATACCAGGTGCTCGGAGTGAGCACCGCGGACAGCGATCGGGACATCGTCAAGGCGTACCGCAGGCAGCTGAGCCGACATCACCCCGACAAACTCAAGGCCAATGGTCTGCCGGAATCGATGCTCGAGCACGCCAAGCAGCGCACCCAGCAGATCATCGAGGCCTATGAGCTGATTCGCGCTCGCCGCGGAATGCCTTGAGCTTTATCTGGCGCACGGCGCCAGTGGCGGTGAACGGCGGGCGATGGGCCTCGCTTCCCATGCGCCGCGCGCAGCACCAATGGGGCAGGCGGGGACGCCTGCCCCGTATATGCAGAGGCGCTTCGCACCGCAAGAGGGCCTCTGCATAGCCTGAAACGGCGGTCAGTGTGCAGGGTCTTGCGCCCATGGAGTAGAGCCGGGTGACAGACGTGTGCGTGGCGCTTAATCTCCCGAATCCATGTGGGCACGGATCTGGGCATTTCTCGACGGCTGGTTTTTCGGCCCCGCCTCCAGCGGGCCGGGCGTGTCGGCGCGGCTGATCCGCGGCCTGAGCTACCTCTATGCGGTCGTGCGCGACCTGATGCGCGGCGAGATCAATTTTCGGGCGATGGGTCTCGTTTACACGACGCTGTTGACGCTCATCCCTCTGGCCGCATTCAGCTTCGCCATCCTCAGGCTCTTCGGAGCGAGCGGCGATGTCGAGCTGGTGGTCTACCAGTTCTTCAGCGCGCTCGGCCCGGCGAACGCCGCCAAGTTGACGTCCCACGTGATGCGGGTCGTCAACCGCATCAGCGGCGGGGTGGTCGGTACGGTCGGTCTTGCGCTGCTCGCCTGGACCCTGGTGACCATGATCAAGAAGGTGGAGGACAGCTTCAATTTCCTCTGGCGCGTGCAACAGCCGCGCAGCCTCGCGCGCCGGGTCATCCATTACCTCACCCTCGTGGTGGCCGGCCCCGTGATCCTGGTCCTGTTCATCGGCGTATCGCGCCGGGCAATCGACAGTGCGCCGTTTCGCGACATGCGCCACTTGCCGTTGCTCGACATGCTGACCGCGACGGGTGTCAAGCTCGCCCCCTATGCCATGGTGATCGTTTTCTTCGCGGGGATTTATCTGCTCTTGCCGAACACGCGCGTGCGCTGGCGGCCGGCGCTCATCGGCGCGGTCGTGGCCGGCATCCTGTGGGCCGCGGTCGGGAAGATGTTCACGGCCTTCGTCGAGCATTCCACGCGGCTGGCGATCGTCTATGCGAGCTTCGCGCTGATCGTGGCGGCCCTGCTGTGGACTTACCTGGGGTGGCTGATCCTGCTCGCCGGCACGCTCCTGTCCTTCTATGTCCAGAACCCGATCTATCTGCGGGTCGGGTTGCAGCCGCTGAGGCTCTCCTGCGTCGAGGTCGAGCAGCTGGCGCTGCGCGTGATGTATTTCGTCGGCCGGGCCTACCTCACCGCAGACAGGCGCTGGAGCGTCAATAGGCTCGCGGCCGAGCTGAGCCTGCCCGGCATCGCGGTGTCCGAGATAGTCCTGGCGCTGGAGCAAGCGGGGTTGCTGGCGGTCAGCGAGGACGACGACCTGTTGCCGGCGCGCGACCTTGGACGTATCACCCTGGTGGAGATCCTGGATGTTGCCCGCAATCGCCGCGGCGGACTGTTCGTGCCCCGTGCCGTGCCGATACCGGGGGTCGATCGCCTGCTTGCCGCGATCGAGGAAGCCAGGCGCGCCCGCTGCGCCGATCTGACACTGCGCGACTTGGCCGAGGAGCCGGGGGAGCCTCTGAGCGGCTCCCGCGTGCGGGCTCTGCCCCGGTGAGCGCCGGCTGAGGGCCCGCGCCGCCTCGAGGCGCTTCGCAACCATGGGGCGCAGGCACGCAGGCGAGGCGGTGTCTTTGACAGCCTTGGGCGGGAGGGGCCGGCTCGAGGGGCGTGCCCCAGGGCTGCAGGCGCACCAGGGGGGACGATCCGGGCTCCGCGCTAGATGATTTCGGTTCCCGTCGGGCTCCCGACCAGCAGCACGTCCGCCGGCCGCACCGCGAACAGTCCTACCGTCACCACGCCGGTGATTTGCCCGAGCCGCCGCTCGAGTGACGGGGGATCCTGGATCGACAGGCCGTGCACGTCGAGGATGTGATTGCCGTTGTCGGTGACGACCCCCTCGCGCCAGAGCGCGCGTCCCTGCTGCGCCTCGATCGTGCGCGCCACCAGCTTGCGGGCCATGGGGATCACTTCGATCGGCAGCGGAAACGTGCCGAGCGTATCGACGAGCTTGCTCTGATCGACGATGCAGATGAAGCGCTTCGCCGCGGCCGCGAGAATCTTTTCGCGCGTGAGCGCCCCGCCGCCGCCCTTGATCAGGTGATGGGCCCGAGTCGCCTCGTCCGCCCCGTCGATGCAAAGCGGCAGGTCCTCGACCTCATTGAGGTCCAGTACGGTAATGCCGGCCGCGCGCAGCGCGCCGGTGGTGGCGTTCGAGCTCGATACGGCTGCGCGGATCAGTCCGGGCCGCGCCGCGAGCGCTTCGATCAAGAAAGCGACCGTGGATCCCGTGCCCACGCCGAGCACGCTGCCTGGCTCGACATGGCTCAAAGCGGCCTCGGCGACGCGACGTTTTCCGGCTTGCGCGTCGGTCTGCGGGAAAGAGGCGGGGATGTGCGTCATAGAGCAGACCTCGAAAGCGGGGGCTTCAGAGACGAAAGTGCCCGCTTGCGCGGGCACGAGGGCATCGAAACTCGTTTCACTCGGCGGCCGCCTGGGCGGCCGCCGAGCGAAAGGCCTCACTTCTTCTTCGCAGCTTTCTTCTTCGCGGCCTTCTTCTTTGCCTTCGCCATGTTGGCTCTCCAGTTGTCGGGTTAGTCCGAGGGCCGAGTATATACATGCGAAACAAAAATACAAGCAAGTCTTGAGAGTCTGTGGTAGCTCGCCCCTTCGTGTCCTATTGCGAAGCGCGGCGCGGCCGATCGCTGCGCTGTCCGTTCGCTCGGCGCGGTGCGACGCGTCCCCGGAGCATCCGCTCGGCGAAGCAATGCTTCGCTGAAAGGCACCGCCCCGCCCGCGCGTCTACTCGCCGCCGCTCATGAGCGCGTGCAGTGGATCACGCCTCGCTCGGTGATCACCAGATCTAGCGGTACATCGTGCGCGGCCGGGGCGATTCGCTCCACTTCTTGCAACGCGTAGCCAAGCCCGACGAGCAATGGCACCCGCCACACGGTCCGCGTGCGCCGGAATGCGAGCGCGCGATCGTAATAGCCGCCTCCCATGCCGAGACGAGCGCCATGCCGGTCGAAACCGACCAGCGGCACGAACACGATGTCCAAGGATCGGGCGCTCAAGCCTTGCGCGCCGTGAGGCTCGGGGATGCCGAAGCGATTGAAGCGCTGCCGCTCCCCGCTCTCAGCGAAATGCATGGCGCGTGCGAGGCGATGACCATGAATCCGCGGCAGATACACGCGGCAGCCGCGACGCAGCGCCAGGCCGATTACCTCGGTGGTATCGAGCTCTTCCGGCATGGAAGCGTAGAGCGCCACGCGAGTGCCGCGATGCAGGCGCAATTCGTGGTCGGCAATTGTTGCGACGCTGCGGGCCGCGCGCGCGCGCTCGGCAGGCGAGACGCTCCGGCGCAGCCGGCGGATGGACGCCCGCAACGATGTGCGGGCGTGCTCCAGGCTGGACTCAGGAGGCGTCACCCGCCTGTGCCGGTGCGAGCCGTTGCTCTCGAACCAGAGCAACAAGTGGGACGGACTGCGACAGGTAAGGCTTTCCGCTCGAGGCGGACTTGCACAGCGCTGTCCACAAGCCCAGAAGTCCCGTGGGTGTTTCAATTAGGGTCCGAGGTAACCCGGCACGCGTGTCGAACACCGCAGGTGACGCCGGGATCACTGTACACCAATGGTGAGACGGGCGCAGGGGTCTTGCCGGCGGCCTGAGCGCTCGAGTCACAGCTCGAGCGGTTGGCTGTGCCCGAGAGCGGTCTCGATCCGCTCGCGCAGCGCACGCAGCTTGTCGCCCGCTTCGATCGCGGCCCGCGTGTCGCCGCCGCGCAGCTGCAGCAGCTCGTTTGCCATATTGAGCGCGACCATGACGGCGACGCGGTCGAGGCCCACGACCTTGCCGCTGTCGCGGACCTCCCGCATGCGGCTGTTCAGGTATTCCGCCGCATCGAGCAGCGCCGGGCGCTCCTCATGCGGGCAGGCGACCACGTAATCCCTGTCCAGGATGCGCACGCTGACACGGGCCGGGTCCTGGCTCACGCGCCGTGCTCCAAAGCCTTGAGCCGGCCGATCATCGCTTCCACGCGGGCGCGCACTTGTTCGTTCTTCTGCAGGAGCGAGGCCCGCTCGCTGGTGAGCGATTCATGACGCTGCTTGAGCGCCCGATTTTCCTCTCGCAGCTGTTCCATCGAGACGAGCAGCTCATCGATACGCCGGGTGAGGCGCGAGATCTCGCTATCGAGTGGTGACTTTGCCGTGTCGCTCATGCGGGTGCGACTATAGTGCCGTGCTCTCCGTGGGGTCAATCACAGTCGGTTGGGGCATAATGGGGTGGCATGATCCAGGCGAACTACGCGGAGATTCAGCGCGTTCTGGCCGGTGAGCGCTCGTTGACCGACGCCGCCGAGGCCCACGGGACGCTGGCCGGGTGCCTGTGCGTGGCGGCAGGCTACCGCTTCGAGGACTGGCTGCTCGACATTCTGCCCGATGGTCAGGCGCAGCCGCTTGCGATGACCGCGCTCGAGGCACTGTACGAGTCGACCGCGGGAGCGCTTGCGGCGCCGGACATGACGTTCCAGCCCTTGCTTCCCGAGGATGTCCGCTCGCTCGATGAGCGTACCGGGGCGCTGGTCACGTGGTGTCAGGGATTTCTCTACGGCCTCGGCTCCGGCGCGGGTGCGACACAGGATGTCCTCGACCTGCCGGGAGATGTCGGGGCGGTCGTGACCGACATCATGGCGATCAGCCGCGCAGCCGTCGACCCCGAGCAGGGCGAGGAGGCGAATGAAGCCGCCTACGCGGAGCTCGTGGAATTCGTGCGCGTGGGTGTGCAGGTGGTGTTCGAGGAGTTGGCGCCCCTGCGCCAGTCCGCCGCGCCTTGCGCAGGAGTATCCTTCCATTGAAATCCAGCAGTTCCCGTGACGAGTTCTCCCGCCGTCGAGGTGCGCTGATGCGCCTGATGGGCCGGGATGCCATTGCCATCGTGCCCGCCGCGCCGGTGCGGCACCGCAACAACGACGTCGAGTACGCCTATCGTCAGGATAGTGATTTTCACTACCTCACCGGGTTCGGCGAGCCGGAGTCGGTCGCGGTGCTGGTGCCCGGCCGGGAGCAGGCGGAGTACATCCTCTTCGTCCGCGACCGCGCTCCGGCGCGCGAGACGTGGGACGGGCGACGCGCGGGTCCCGCGGGCGCGCGGCGCATCCATGGCGCGCACGACGCCTTCCCGATCACCGACATGGATGAGATTCTCCCCGGGCTGATGGAAAACCGCGCCAAGGTCTTCTATGCCATGGGCTTCTATCCCGAGTTCGACCAGCGGGTGGTCGGGTGGGTGAACGGCCTGCGCACCCAGGCGAGAAACGGCCGGCACCCGCCCCAGGAGATCGTGGCGCTCGATCACGTGCTGCACGAGCTGAGGCTCCATAAGTCCCGTGCGGAAATCGGGCTGATGCGCGAATCGGCGCGCATCGCCGCGCGGGCGCACGTGCGGGCCATGCG